>CAZGFL010000034.1:0-43438 GCA_964524985.1 uncultured Acidobacteriaceae bacterium | reverse complement strand
ATCACAAGCGATGCAAAGTCACTCTAGTACTCAGCCATCACGACGACGAACCGAAGGCGGAAACATGACCTGGCGGACCTGATCCCCGCCCACCCGCGGCATGCTTACTCCGATGCAAACCGTCCACCGCGGGATGCTCTTGTTGTGCCTCGACTTGTACCTGAATTGCGAAGCTAAGGCAAACTGTAATTAGAAAAAACACCGGCTTGTTGAGGAGACCGAGGGCGCGCGGATTTTATTCCGGGGTTGCGTAGGGAAGAGGAAAGCGAGCAAAGAGGGCACGACATGTCGTGGCCGTACAGGAGATCCGTAGCGAGCCCGCGGGGAAAGCCTGCCGCACCTACGGTGCTGGTGCTAATGGCGCTTGTTAGCCCAGCCCTTACAGGGCTGGGCTAAAGTGTGACGCGCCTCTGGCGCTCCGGGAGACGGTTACGCAAAAACCATCGGGGACGAAAAGGACGCCGAGGCAAGCCTCGGCGAAAGAAAGGCGGCGGCAAGCCGCCGCACTCCAAAAGCCGGCGCTACGGGATTAATTAATTAAGGGCGGTAGTAGCAGGGGCCGTAAGGGCACGGACCGAACCAGGGGCCGGGATAGGGATGGGCGCGCACGAGGCGCGGGCGGCGATGGTCACCCTGGTTGTAGTCCTGCGGGGTCACGGGCCGAAAGGCTTGCAGACTCTTGGTCGTGTCGACAGTGACGGGATCGACGAGCTGGAAATTTAGCGGCGTTTCCGGGAGAAGCTCGGTGGGGTGGCCGCGCGTGAGGAGAACGGCACCGATGCCTGCGACGGCTCCCACGCCTGCGCCGATGGCGGCGCCGCGGCCCCAATCCGCGGCGGAGCCGATGATGGCGCCGAGACCGGTGGTTCCGGCAACCGTCGCGGCGTCTTGGCCGTGCGAGGTTCCGGCGGAAGCATTCCACAATTCAGTGAGGATGGGCGCCTGCTGGCCGTCGACGAGGGTCACCTCGGTGAGCTCAAGTCCCAAGTGCGAGACGCCCTTGACGCGGCCGGCTTTCTGGGCGGCTTTCACCTTGCCGATGAGGGTCTGGCCGCGGCGCGCGACGACCCAGCCGTTCACGACGATGGGCTGGTCGAGTGTGGCGGTGAACTGGTCACCGACTTGATTGCGATCGCTGGAGAGGAAACCGGTGGTGCGAATGGAGAGGACCGTTCCTTTGGGGATGACGAGAGAAGGCGGAACTTGGGGGGTGGTCATCGGCGCGGGCGAAGCTTGCGCGGGAGGGGCATCCGGCGTTTGTGGTGCATTGGGAGCGGGGGGCATGCCTCTTCTGGAGCGGTCGTTGGAGTAAGGAGGTTTGTCGGCGTCCTGCGAAGGATATTTTGGCTTGGCGCTGGGATCTTGTTGCGGCTGAGGCGGGACTTGCTGGTCGGGCGACTGAGCTTGCTGCTGACCCTGGTCCTGCTGCTGCCCCTGCTGTTCTTGTTGGGCGCGGGCTCCGGCAGTGAGGAATAGCGCCAGAAGGAAAGCACCGGCAAACTTCCCGAAGTAAAGCAACCGCCTCGACTGCTCTGGCTGGACTCTCATGGATGGTCTCCCTGACCTGGAAGCTCCTTACCTTGTGCGCCCGTTGGAGCGCCGCAACGTCGCTAATCTATTGGATGTCTGACAGTTGCGCCGGGGATGGCCGGACCTCCGGCGCACTGCCCCTACGCAATGCCCCTTAGTTTAAACCCATATAGACAGGAAGAAGTTGCGCGTGACGTGCGAGGGAGGGCGGGCATCGAAATGGAAGTCCGCCAGGTCTTGGCGGAGATACCCCAAACGAGGTGAAGGCATGAGCAACTACGGCAGCAAAGAATTGGCGAGCGCGTTTCGCACGGTGAGGAAGAATACGATTCAGATTGCGGAGGACATTCCGGAGTCGAGTTACGGATTCGTGGCGGCGCCAGAGGTCCGCTCCGTCGGGCCCATGCTCACGCACATAGCCGTCTCCACGCGCATCTTTCAAGAAGTGAACAAGCCGGGCCTAACCTCGTTTGAGGGATTCGATTTCTTCGGCATTATGGACCGCTCGCGCGCGGAAGAAGCCAAGCCACGAACGAAGGCGGAAATTCTGGAGTTGCTGCGGAGTGAAGGCGAGAAGTTCGCGGGTTGGCTGGAGGCGCTGTCACCGGAAGTTCTTGCCGAACAGGTGACTGAGCCGGACGGCAAGAGCGTGAAGTCGCGCCTGGAGCGGCTGCTGAGCGCGAAGGAGCACGAGATGCACCACCGCGGACAATTGATGCTGATCGAGCGGCAACTGGGGATCGTGCCGCACCTGACGCGACGGTTCCAGGAACTTATGGCGCAGATGCGCGCGGCGAAGGCCTGATTCGGTAAGCGGAGTTGACGATGGACATTCGCGGGATGTGCCCGCTGTTGCAGGTTTTCGACATGCCGACGTCGCTGGCGTTTTACTGTGGCGTGCTGGGATTTGAAGTCAAAATGAGCTCGGCGCCAGTGCCGGATTGCGACTGGGTGCTGCTCACGCTCAAGGGCGAAGAGATATTGATGCTGAACACGGCGTATGAGAGAGACAGGCGGCCACAGTTCCCCGATGCCAAACGAAACGCGGTACACGAGGACACCAGCCTCTATTTCAGCGCCCCCGACGTCGAGGTGGTTTACGCACATCTTTGCGAGAAGGGAATCGCGGCGAAGAAGCCCAAGGTGGCGCCGTATGGGATGAAGCAGTTGTATCTGCGCGATCCGGACGGCTACACCATCTGCTTTCAGTGGGGGGCGACGGAGGAAGAGAAGAAAGCGGCGCAGAGGGAAACGAGTTAGATGTATTTCAGGGGACTCCGAGTTACTTCTTCGATCTTTTGAGTTTGCGGACGAAGGCTTTGAAGGCTTCAGCGCTGGCGAGATCGTGGAGAAAGCGCTTGCGTTCCTCGGGGTCGAGCTTGGCGGCGAAGAGTTTTTCTCGTTCGTCGCCGAGGTGGGCGAGCCAGGCTTCGTACTCGGGGCCGAATTCGTCTTCGAGTTCCTTGCGAAGGCGCTGGGAAAGGGCGGGGCTCTGGCCGCCGGTGGAGATGGCGATTTGCAGCGCGCCGCGCTGCACGATGGCGGGGTAGTAGAAGTCGCAAAGATCGGGGACGTCAACGACGTTGCAGAGGACGCCGCGGCGGTGGGCTTCGTCGTAGATGCGCTGATGCAGGTCGGGCGAAGAAGTTGCGGCGACGACCAGAAACATTCCTTCCAAATCAGAGGGTTCCCAGGCGCGCTGGAGCCAGGTGATTTTTTGCAAGCCAGCCCAGGATTGGACTTGAGGCGTGGCTTCGGGCGCGACGACACGGACGTCTGCGCTGGCGTCCACGAGGCTAGCGATTTTGGATTCACCGATGGAGCCGGCGCCCACGACGAGACAGGGACGCCCGGCGAGTTTCAAAAACATGGGGAAGAGCGGTGCGGGTTTCATCGGAGAGCAGCCAAAGCTATTCTACGAGAGTTTTTCGGGAGTGAGGAGAGCGGTCATTTTCAAGACGCGCTGGTAGTATTCGCGCTCGGTGAGCTGGGAAGCGGCGGCTTCGTCGAGGAGGAAGGTGACGTCCGGATGGAGTTGCAACGCGGAGGCGGGAACGGCGGCGGTGACGGGGCCGGAAATGGCCTTGACGACGGCGTCGGCTTTGGAAGCGCCAGTGGCGAGAAGAAGGATTTTGCGCGCGTCGAGAATCGAGCCGATGCCCATAGTAATGGCGCACTGCGGGCTTTCTTCGCCGGGGGAGAAGAATTTGGCGTTGTCGTTGAGCGTTTCCAGGCTTAAGACTTTCAGGCGGGTGCGGGACGCAAGGCTGGAGGTGGGTTCGTTGAAGCCGATGTGGCCATTGCGGCCGATGCCGAGAAGTTGGACGTCAATGCCGCCGGCGTCGCGAATGGATTGTTCGTAAGAGGCGCAACAGCGATCGTAGTCGCCGCGGATGGTGCCGTCGGGAATATGGATGTTGCGGGACTGAATGTTGATGTGACGAAAAAGAGTTTCGTGCATGAAGTGGTGGAAGCTTTGGGGATGCGAGGGAGGAAGGCCGAGGTATTCGTCAAGATTGAAGGTCACGACCTGGGAGAAGTCGATGGAGCCTTCTTTGTGCAGGCGCGCGAGTTCCTGGTAAAGGCCGACCACGGTTTTGCCGGTGGCGAGGCCGAGAACGAGGCTGGGTTTTTTCTTGATGGCGCTGGCGATGAGCTGAGCCGCCTGGCGGTTGATCTCATCCTTGTCGCGTTTGAGGATAACGAGCACTGGTGGCCTCTTGGGTTACGAACCAGGATCTGACAACGTCGAACAAGAAAGTTCAGAAAAGCCTCGATCAAACAAAACGGCAGCGCTTAGCGGAAGCGGCGAATCACGAGATTGTGCCGGTCCGAGCGATAGAATCCCAAAACATACATGATGGCTTTTCCTTTGGTCGAGTAGATGATCTGCCGAATGCGCAGCAGCGGATCGCGCCGGGGAATGGCGAGGAGGTCGGCGATCCGGGGATCGGCAGCGGTGGCGTCGATTTCCTCGTCGGCGTAGCCCAGTTCGACTTGGAAGTCGCGTTCGAGAATGCCGAAGAGGGAGTCGCGGCCGATGGGGGCGTTTTGTAGAGCTGCGAATTCGGCTGCGTTCAGGTAGCACGTTTCGAGGGCAAAAGGCTCGCCCGCAGCGTGACGCAGGCGCTCGAGCTTGAGAAGGCTGCTGGTGGGAGGAAGGGAAAGGCGGGCGGCGGCTTCGTTTTCATTGTCGATGAGCTTGGCGAACAGGACTTTGGAGCCGGCCGTGAGGCTGCGGGCGGACATCTGCTCGGTATAGCTCATCAATTTGTTGAAATGGATTTTGGGGGGAGCCACGAATGTGCCGATGCCGCGGCGGCGTTCGACCAAGCCTTCGCGTTCGAGGAAAGTCAGGGCGTGACGGGCGGTCATCAGACTGACGCGGTGCAACTTGGCGAGTTCGCGCTCGGAGGGGACGGGGTCACCGGGGTGCAATTCACCGGAATCGATGCGCTTGCGGATGGCGCTCTGAATGCGCTGATAGGCAGGAAGACCATCGGCAGGCCTGGCCCGAGAGCGCGCAAGGGAAGAGCGAGACTTTTTGTTCGAAGGCATCCAGTGCACCTGAGCCGGATACGAGAACGACGAGCGAATTGCAACCTTGGCTAACCGGGAAATGAAAGCAGGGTTCCCGCACCGCGGTCAGCGTAGTCGAGCGGCTCTCGAGCGGTGCTCTAGCCACAGAGCTCTTACCTTTATAAATCACATCTTAGAAGCCAGACAAGCCCAAAAAGCTATATAGCGGGGGCGAGGCCCACCTGCCGGGATCACGCCCGAGTGAGGCGTGGCGGCTCTGAGGTTACTTCGTAGATTCGCGTAAGACTTCCTGGGCGATGTGAAAAGCCGAATTGGCGGCAGGAACGCCGCAGTAGATGGCGGATTGCAAGAGCACTTCCTTGATTTCGTCGGGGGTGACGCCATTGTTCAGGGCCGCGCGGAGATGCATGCGGAGTTCGTCGGGGCGATTCAGAGCGACCATCAGGCCCAGGACAATCATGCTGCGGGTCTGGCGGGTAAGGCCGGGGCGGGTCCAGATTTCGCCCCACGCGTAACGGGTAATCAGGTCCTGAAATTCGTCGTTGAAGGCGTTGCGATTTTTCTGTGCGGCGTCCACATGGGCTTCGCCGAGGACGGCGCGGCGGACGGTCATTCCTTGTTCGTGACGCTGGCGTTCGTCCATGGACGGTCCTCCTCAGGAGTTCAAGAATGCAACGACTTCGCGAGTGAAGCGGTCGGCTGCTTCGATGTTGGAGAGATGGGCGGCGTCGAGCTCGACGTACCGTGCGCCGGAAATGTGTTTGGCGAGGAATTGGCCGTCGGCCGGAGTGGTGGCGGGATCGTGAGCGCCGGAAATGACCAGGGTTGGCGTGCGGACGCGATGCAACTGTTCGCGGAAATCGAAATCGCGAACGGCGGCGCAGTTGGCGGCGTAGCCCTCAGGACTGGTTTGCTCGAGGGCACTCTTGATGTTGCCGATGACCGCAGGGCATTTTTGGCGAAAGGCCGCCGTGAACCAGCGCTCGATGACGGCGGGAGCAACGTGGCTCATGCCGTTTTTGCGGACGGTGTCGATGCGGGTGTTCCACATTTCGTTGGAGCCAATTTGTGCCGCGGTGTTGCAGAGAACCACCCGATGCAAACGCTCGGGCGCATTGGCAGCAAGCCACATGCCGGTCTGGCCGCCCATCGATAGGCCGCAGAAGTGGAAGCGACCGATCTTCAAAGAATCCGCCAGGGCGAGAACATCTTTGGCGAGTTGCTCGATGGAGTAAGGACCGGGAGTGACGGAGGATTTTCCGTGGCCGCGCGTGTCATAGCGAAGGATGCGGAAGAATTTCTGGCATTCCGCGGCTTGCGAATCCCACATGGAGAGGTTGGCGCCGAGGGAGTTAGAGAAAATCAAAACCGGCTTTTCCTGTGAGCCTTCGAGGGCGTAGTGAATTTGCGCGTGATTGGTGTTGGCGAAGGGCATGAGTTCATTCTTCTCCGGCAGGGATTTTGCCGCGGCTGGCGGCGACGACGCGGTAGACGTACTCCTCGGCGGCGCCGAGATAGTTGCGCGGCTCAAAGAGCCCGTCGAGGTCGGCGACGGAGAGGTGCGCGTTGACTTTGGGGTCGGCGCTGAGAATGGTGCGCAGCTCGCGTTTGTCGCGGAGCGCGCGCTTGCAAGCGGCTTCGACAATTTCATGAGCGTCCGGCTTGCCGATCTTCTCGCCGAGAGCCATGGTGATAGCTTCGGCAAAGACGAGGCCGTGCGTAAGGTCGAGATTTTTCTTCATACGCGGCACATCGATTTCGAGAGAGGGAATGATGGCGGCGAGATGGTGGACGGCCCCGGCGGTGAGCTGAACGATATCCGGCAGGACTTCCCACTCGGCGTGCCAGCCACCGAGGCCGCGCTCGTCTTCCTGAAGCATGCTGGAAAGCAGGCTGGAAGCCAGGCCGGGGACACGAATGGCGGCGGCGAGGATTACAGCGGAGCTGACAGGATTGCGCTTGTGGGGCATGGTGGAAGAGCCGCCGCGGCCTTCGCCGGCGGGCTCGAAGATTTCGGCGACCTCGGACTGCATGTGAAGCGAAATATCGCGCGCGATCTTCCCTGCGGTACCAGCGCTGAGGCTGAGGGTGAGGCCGATTTCCGCCATGCGATCACGATGGCTGTGCCAGGGGAGATCAGGGAGGCCGAGCTTGAGCTCGGCGGCGAGCATGCTGGCAACGTCCGGGCCGCGGGTGCCAAGAGCGGCGAGGGTACCGACGGCGCCGCCGAATTGAAGCACGAAGCAACGAGTCCGGGTTTCGGCAAAGCGCCAGCGGTGGCGCACGAGCGCGTCCAGCCAGCCGGCGAGTTTGACGCCGAGCGTGGTGGGGAGAGCCTGCTGCATCCAGGTGCGTCCGGCGATGAGAGTGCCGCGGTGCTTCTGAGCGAGCGAGCCGAGGGGCTGAGCGAGGCTGTCGAGATCGCGAGAGATTAAGTCGAAGGCCGCGCGAAGTTGAAGGATGCGGCCGGTGTCAATGGCGTCCTGGCTGGTGGCGCCCCAATGAACGAAGTGCGCGGCGTGCTTGTCTTTCTTGGCGACGAGCGCGGTGAGGTGCTTGACGAGAGGGATGGCGAGATTGCCGGAACGCGCGGCAGTCTGGGCGATGGCGGAGGCGTCCAGAAGCTCGGCGCGGCACTTGGCGGCGATGGCAGTGGCGGCGGCTTGCGGAATCACACCGACGCGGGCTTCGGCGCGGGCGAGGGCGGCTTCGAAGTCGAGCATGCCCTGCAAAGTGGCGCGGTCGGAGAAGACGGCATCGACGGCGGGCGAGCGGAAGAGGGGATCAAGAAGATTCATGGGGAAGAGTGTAATCAGGAAGGGCGGACAAACCAATGAGTTTCAAGGGATAGACGGAAACACGAAAGCGGCCTGTCCAAAGCTCGTTTACACCTTTTTGACTAACTAAGGGTTGACTTCGTTAAGTCTCCGTTATAGATATCGCCTGGGAAGATAAGGTACAGCGATGGCAAGTTCCGCGGCACCTCCTCCACGCGACGAAGCCCGTGAG
Source organism: uncultured Acidobacteriaceae bacterium (assembly GCA_964524985.1). Lineage (GTDB taxonomy): Bacteria > Acidobacteriota > Terriglobia > Acidiferrales > UBA7541 > Acidiferrum. Next base: position 35,359 of record CAZGFL010000034.1, on the reverse strand, counting down.
CTCGCGCAGGCCACTGCTCAAAGGATCATGAGCGGCTTCGGTGTGGGTCAAGGGGAGGAAACTTGGGAGGGAGTGCAGTTATATCTGTCCTTGCCGGCGGAAGTGCCCTTAGCGGATGTCGAGGCGGATGTCCAGTCTTTCCGCAGCGTCCTTAAGTACTGCCGCGCAACGGGGCGCGAGGTCTTATGTAGGAAAGTACCTTCCGGACCAGCGATCCCAATTGACATTTTTGACGCTTGGCCCCTTTGGGGTGAGCCTAAGGACTCTAAATTTGCCCGGTATCCTTTGCCGGACGAGCTCCCGAAGGATGTACTTAAGAAAATCAATCGAATTGAATTGACGTCTGCGCCTTCCAAAGATGCCATCTCTTTCTTTAGGAGCCGCCTTGAGGATTTTCTGACGGCTAGGTTTTCGGCGCGCCAGTCAAATATTTCCAAGAGTCCGGGTTATAAAATAGAGGTGCATACTCTGCAACCCGGAGAGCGGGTCCATTATTCACCGGCGTATTTTCAAAAGATATCGACCGTTTTGGGTTCCCCGACCACACCCGTTACCGGATGGATTCAGCCGGGACTCTATACGTTTAGTGTCATGAAGACCGTTGGAACCGTGTTTTTCGATCCCGGCCAGTATTCGATTCCACCGTCCACGCAAATTCACTTAGTTGTCTAACGACTATGACATCGCAGGACTACGGGCCATTAACAGATCTAGTCAAGTATTCGGGCTTGCTGATTTCAGCCACGGGCGCTATCGGACTGGCCTGGCGGAGAAAAGCGAACTGGGAGCCTTCAGAGGAGGATCTTCCCAAGGGTCCGGCGCGTGTTGCAGGGTTATTGACAGCGATCATCATTGCAGTGATCTGGACGCAGTTTGCCTTTGCATCCTACAGATGGTCCATCGCAAAGGCGGCAATAACACTCGGGGCCGCGTCTCTCGTCTGTTTCCTTGTTTATGGGTATTTCATCGCGCGGCTGACGTATGAGAAACAGACCTCTGTAGGTCGAAACAAGAGCAAACAGGAGAAGATAATTGGCGGGTTTGAGTTGACTATGGATGCCAAAGAAGCCCTCGCGAGGGTGGGGAGCATCCAAAGGTTGTTTCAGGGCGCAGCCTACGATCCGGATTTAGTCTGGACAAGGGAATCAAGGGCGCTGGCAAGGCAACTCTTTGCTCTCTGCTACATCGGCCTAAATGTGTGTGGGACTCTTGCCCTTACATGTGCTGCTCTTTTGTTCCTCTTACCCTCTCAGTCACCTCGCTAGTATCAATGCAGCCGGATGTATTGACCGTACTACTTCGACTGCCTTTCCAACATGGGATTCGCGACGCCATGGAGGATGCCAAGGCATCGGCGGCTTCGGCGACCGTCACTTGCAGAGATCGCTCGCCGGGAAAGGAGTGCGGTGACGAGGCGGGCGCTCCCGACAATCTCTTTTCAGTGAGATGCGGGGCAGGATTGTGGGCTGACCGCGGGCAGGATCCGGCTGAAAAGATCCTGACTCGCAGCGGGATCGTGGAGAATTTCCCAACCCGTGAAGACAGCGATCAAATCTTTTTCCGGAAATACCATCAGGCGTTGGCCGCCGAAGCCTCTGCCCATCCAAACGTATTGGGGCGCGCCTGTCGGCGACTCCGGAAGGAGCCACCATTTGAAGCCATACTTGTAGCCGCCGCCCGGTTGACCCTGCATGACCGGCGCCAGCGAATCCAGGACCCAGGATTCGGAAACGATGCGCTGGCCGTTCCACATACCGTGGTGCAAATAGAGATAGCCGATTTTGGCTAGATCGCCGTCGTTCAGGTAAAGGCCACCTTCGGTGTCGATGACTCCTTTCGGTGTGCGCTTCCAAAAATGTTTCATGCCAAGAGGCTGGAAGAGATATTTTTCGCCGTAGGCGTCGATGTCCTGGCCGGTTTCTTTTTGGAAGATGTAGGCAAGCAATTCCGTGGCGCCGCTGCTGTAGTTGAAGACGGTTCCCGGCTCCTCCTTCATAGGCTTGTCGATGACGTACTGCACCCAATCGTTGGTGGCTTCCATGAGGCTGGAATCGCTGCGCGGGTCGTTGTAAGGCACGTCCTCAATCCAGTCGAGGCCGGTGGTCATCGTCAGAACGTGGCGCAAGTTCATGTGGCGCTTGCGCTCGTCGATGTTTTTCACTTTGGTTGGATTGAAATAGTGAAGTACGCGGGTGTCCAGGCCGCTCTTGAAGTCGCCGCGCGTAATGGCGATGCCCAGAATGACGGAAGTGACGGTTTTGCTGACGGACTGCATGGTGTGCAGGTCGGTGCCGTGATAGTAAGGATGCCAAACCGGATCGAAGTAGTTGTAAGGGCCGGTGAGGTGGGCGTTGAGCGGTCCACGCGTCCTGGCTTCTTTGCCGTAAATTCTCGCGTAATCGCGAGTGTACTTCTTTTCGTAGACTTCGCGGCCACAGCGAAAGAGCGCGAAGCTGTCCACGAGCGCGTACTTGCCGGCAGCCAGATCGGCATCGAAGGCGTCGAGAAGCTTTTCGTCGATACCGAGGACGGCAGGCTTTTCCTCGGGCCAGTCGCGGGCAGGGGCGTCTTGAGGAGCAAGGGACGAATGACCGGCGTGAAGCGCTGGCGAATTCATCGGTTGCACTAAGAGAATCAGAATCGCGGACAACGAAGCAGCGAGCTTCCGCATTGGCAATCTCCCTCGACTCCAACGGTCGTGAAGAAGAGCCCTACGCAATAAGCTTGCGAATGCGCACGGCACCTGTAGTTCTTGTAACGGACAATACTACGGTTGAGTCAATTGAACAAATTTCTCGTTAAGAATGTGCCGAATTTGCCCCGGGAAGCTCAGACGCGTTCGAGGATGAGGGCGATGCCCTGGCCGACGCCGATGCACATGGTGCAGAGGGCGTAGCGGCCTTTGGTGCGGAGAAGCTGGTAGAGCGCAGTGGTCACGAGACGCGCGCCACTCGCGCCAAGAGGGTGACCGATGGCGATAGCGCCGCCGTTGGGATTTACGTGGGACGAGTCATCGGGGATGCCGAGTTCGCGGAGGACGGCGAGAGCTTGCGAAGCGAAGGCTTCGTTGAGCTCGATGACGTCCATTTGCGCGAGAGATAATCCGGCTTTGGCTAAGACTTTACGCGTTGCGGGAGCGGGGCCCATGCCCATGATGCGCGGAGCAACGCCGGCGGCTGCGGCAGCAACGACGCGAGCTTTGGGCGTGAGGCCGTGACGCTTCGCGGCACTCTCGGAGCCGAGAAGCAAAGCGCAGGAGCCGTCGTTCACACCGGAAGCGTTTCCTGCGGTGATGGTGCCGTCGGACTTCACGATGGGCTTCAATTTCGTGAGCGCTTCTATGGTTGTGTCGGGGCGGGGATGCTCGTCTTCGGAGAAGGGAACGGGGTCACCCTTTTTTTGTGGAATGGGGACGGGGACGATTTCTTGAGACATGCGGCAAGAGCGAATGGCGTCGGCGGCGCGCTGCTGGCTGCGAAGCGCAAAAAGATCCTGGTCCTGGCGCGAGACGTGAGATTCTTCGGCGACGATCTCGCCGGTTTCGGGCATGGAGTCGGTGCCGTATTTCGCTTTCATCAACGGATTGACGAAGCGCCAACCAATCGTCGTGTCTTCCATTTTGAGCGAGCGAGAGAAGGCGCTGTCCGCTTTGCCGATGACGAAGGGAGCGCGGGACATGCTTTCGACGCCGCCAGCGATGACAAGATCGGCCTCCCCGGCTTTGATGGCGCGGGCGGCAGTGGCGACCGCATCCATGCTGGAACCGCAAAGGCGATTCACCGTGGAGCCGGGGATTTCTTTTGGCAAGCCCGCGAGAAGCAGGGCCATGCGGGCGACGTTGCGATTGTCTTCACCGGCTTGATTAGCGCAGCCGAAGACGACGTCGTCCAGGGCGTTCCAGTCGACGCCGGGGTTGCGGTCAACGAGGGATTTGATGGGGATGGCAGCGAGATCGTCGGTGCGAATTACCGAGAGCGTTCCACCGTAGCGGCCGAAGGGCGTGCGAATGGCGTCACAAATGTAGGCGTTTTCCATGGTGATCCTCAGCGAACGACTTCTATCTTATATGGAATCAGCATATGGGCGAAACGCGGCGACCTGCAAAAATGGAAAATTGAAATTGGAAAATAGAAATGCACACCCATGAGAAACGACGCGCTCCGCGGAAGGTGTCCACGGAGCGCGCAACTAATGAGTGGAGTTGAAGAAGCTACTTTTCCTTGATTTTCACGGGCTGAAGCAGCTTGAAGTCGAGATTGGTCTCTGCAGCGAGGGTGATATCACGATTGCCGGTGAGACCTGCGCCGCCGGTACCTGCTGCAGCTCCGATCAAGGCACCAATCGCAGCACCCTTCCCTCCGCCCGCGACGGCTCCGATGGCTGCGCCGCCGGCGGCTCCACCGCCAACCATGGTGGCGGTGCGCTTGCCCTTGCCTTTGCTCGACATCGAGGCGTCGGAAGTCTGCAGTTCGTGATCCTTGCCGTTTACCGCAACGCTAGTGAGTTCAAGTGAAAGGGCGGCGCCACCTTTGAATCGGCCGGCGGCTTTGGCGTCCTTCACAACGCCTTCCACACGCGAGCCTTTCGGGATGGCGACTTTGCCCTCGACTTCCACAGGCGATTCAAGAGTCGCGGTGAACTTGTCGCCCGGTTTGTTGGCTTTCGAGCTGAGAGTCTGATCCAGGGCAACAGTCAGAACCGTGTCGCCAGGGACGACGATTGGTTTTGGTTCAAGAACTTTCTTGACGGCCGTTTTTGCTGATTCGGTCATGGAAGGAGACGCGTTTGCATCGGCGCCGGGTTGCTGGTCCGCGGGCTTCTGGCAGCCGGCAATCAGGAGGCTGAAAGAGAAGGAGCACACAAGAATCATAGATCTGCGATGAATCATCAAAATCCTCCGTTGGGCTGGAAAATTCGTTCTTCAAACATACCCCGAAACAACGCGAAGTCAAAATGAGTGCATTAAACTGAGTGTGAATTCAAAACGGGTGGGAGTCCCGATGTGGAAACACGAGTCACAAAAAGGGTGAACGAGCGAACAGGACCGAAGCCGGGAGGTTAGAACTCTCTAGGAAATGGACGATGGATGAGCGTTAAGCCCGGGAAACGCAGTATCCACACAGGATGATTTGAGGAGTCATCGGCACGAGACGGAGTGCGCGACCAGGAAGCATGAAACGGGGCCAGCATCGGCGCCGCTGTCGGCCAGGTGCAGTCGGCGTTGAGTCAAGTGAGTACGCAGCGTGTCTTCTACGGCAACGCTATGAATCAGCTGAACCTGAGCGAAACTTTTCTCAACCAGGACAAGATCAGCCTCAGCACGCAGGAAAACTCCCTCGTGGGAGCGGACCTGGCCAAATCGGCTACAGACCTGGCGCAGGCACAGATTGCCAACCAGGCCACGTTGAGCGCCACGGGCAGAATCCTTAGCCTTCCGACGCTGCTGGACTTCTTGAAGTAACCGGGCGCCAAATTCTGTTTGCACGTCCGGCTTCGTTGTTCTCAGGAGCACCCACATCTCGCTTCGCTGTAGACTTTCTTCGCCTGTTCCGAAGATCTCTGTGGGCTTTTGCGAGGATTGCATGACGACTCTCTTTTCGCCTGGCAGGGGAGTGCCGGTTGTCGAGACCGAACGCCTTCGTTTGCGCGGTCATCGTGCGGAGGACTTCCGCGATTCTTTCGCGCTTTGGTCCGACCCCGTCGTAACCCGGTTCATTGGTGGCAAGCCGCTCTCGGAAGAAGAAGTGTGGGCCAGGGTTCTTCGCTACGTCGGCCACTGGGCGTGGATGGGCTTTGGCTATTGGGCGGTAGAGGAGAAGGCTACGGGTCGTTTCGTGGGTGAGATGGGTCTTTCCGACTGGAAGCGGGACTTGAGCCCTTCCATTCACGGCATCCCTGAAGTGGGATGGATCTTTGCCCCGCGCTTTCATGGCCAGGGGTATGCCACAGAGGCCGTTCGGGCTGCCATTGCCTGGGGCCGCAAGCACCTTGGCTCGAATTCTAATCAAACAGATGCTCTTGCCGTAGCTGGTCGCGAGCCGGCCCTGTTCTCGGCCCGCCTGGTCTGCCTCATCGACCCTGAAAATGTACCTTCCATCCGGGTCGCGCAAAAATGTGGATTCCAGGAGGTCTTGCGCACGTCTTACCATGGCGAGCCTACGATTCTTTTTACGCAATAAAGCTGGCTGTGTAAGGTCCACGTATCTCTTTATGCAAACCTGTCCTTTGTCCCACTTTTCGCAGACGGCTTCCTACGCTGAAATAATAAGGTAGCGTCGTCGAGGTCTTTTCCTGGCAGGTGCACGATGAAATTCGCCGTGAAGTACGCGTTTCTTGTCTTTTCCCTATTATGTCCCGTGCTGGTGAGTGCGCAAAGCACCGGCCAGGTGGCCTGCACACGTTCGGACACTTACAGTTATCTTTACAGCTCCATGACGACCTTGGACGTCCTTAGGACTCTTCAGTGCGGCGAACCTTTGGACATCATCGGCAGGTACGACGGGTACTTTGGCGTGCGCACCTCGAAGGGCGAGATCGGCTACGTGCCGCAGGGAAGCGTGTTCTTGCTGAAAGACAAGCCCGGCCCCAAGGCGCCTCAGGCCGCTCCTGCTCAAGCGGCGCGTCCTCGTACCGCGTATGACGCACCCGCCACGCCGCCTCCCGCTCCCGCAAATCCGGTGCCCGCAGGTTTTGACCTCACTTTGGCCAATGGCACGCCGATCCACTTGAAACTCGGAAAGACCCTGTCTTCCGAAACGGCGCATGTGGGTGACGTCGTCGATCTCACCGTGGAAGAAGACGTTCTCGTGGATGGTCTCTGCGTGATTCCCACTGGTTCTTCTGCCGTCGGCATTGTGACGGAGGCTGAACCCAAAAAGCGCATGGGTCATGGCGGCAAGCTTGGTTTGGGAGTTAACTTCGTCCAGCTGGCGAACAAAGAAAGGGCAGCTGTGCGGTCCTTCCAGGAAAGCAGTGGTGGAAACTCCAGCGCAGGCGCGGTCAACCCCTTGGCTCATGGCAAGGAAGTTGTCTTCACGCACGGAATGGAAATCACAGCTTACGTGGACGGAGATGTTTATCTGAAACGCGCGGCCTTTCAGCGGTCCAAAGACGCCGCTTCACCTGCGGCGACTGCTCAGAATCCAGCTCAACCGCACCGACGCTAACAGTTCTCGCTAGGTGCGAGAACTAGGGCCTACGGCAAGTCCTTGCTCAAACGATCCAGGGTTTCCTTCGGCTCTGTCTTTGGTGCGTTGTTGAGATATTTTCCGAAGAACACCAGGTAGCGCTGCCAGCGATCCTGGATGTGCCGTGGTTCCGCGAAACCATGGTTCTCCCGCGGATAGGTGACATATTCGACGGGAACATGCCGCTCGTAGAGCGCGCGGTAAAACTCCTCCGCTTGCGGAATCGGCACGCGCGTGTCCGCTTGGCCGTGGAGAATCATCGTCGGCGTCTTCACGTTTCCCACGAATTTCATCGGCGAGTGCTCCCAGTATTCCTGGAAGTTGTCCCACGGCGCCTTCATGTCGAAGAACACCGTCATGTAACGATGAATGTCCGTTTGCGAATACATGGAATACAGATCGGGCAGACCGGCTCCCGGCGAGATCGCCTTGAAGCGGTCCGTCTGCGTATCAATCCACATGGTCATGTAGCCGCCATACGACCAGCCAAACGCGCCGAGCCGGTCGGGATCCGCCCAGCCTTTGTCGACGATCGCCTGCACACCGCTCATGTCGTCCTTGTAATCCCCGTTGCCCCAGTCGCTCTGGTTCGCGCTCGCGAATTTCTCTCCGCGCCCCGTCGAGCCGCGGAAATTCGGTTCGAGAACCAGGTAGCCGTTCGACGCCATAATCTGTTCCGTTGGATTGAAAGTAAGCAGCGATGCTCCTGTCGGACCACCATGAGGATTCAACAGGAACGGATACTTCTTGGAAGAATCGAAATCCACCGGCTTGGTGGCGATGCCGTCGATTTCCATCCCATCCTTGGTGCTCTTCCACTTCACGACCTCTGTGCCGCCCAAAGCGTATTCGGCCAGCCACGCATTGTGATTCGTCACCGAGTGGATCTCGCTGAACTTCAAATCGCTCCGGAACACTTCGGCTGGGTGCTCCGGGTCGCTCCACGTGCCGATGGCCGTCTGCCCGTTCGCGCTGATTTCGCTCAGGTTGAGCACTCCGGATTTGTTTGAAATTTGCCGCACGGATCCGGACGCTACGTCCGCGGCAAAAACCTCCATGGCCTCCCGCGTCACGGTGCTGAAATAAATGGTCTTGCCATCCGCTGACCACATTGGCTCGCCAGCATTCAGCTCGAACGAACTCGTCAACTTTTTGGGCTGGCCGCCCTCCGCGTCCACGACAAACAAGTTGGTCTGCTCAAGCTCCAATCCACGGCTGCTCAGATACGCAATCCATTTCCCATCCGGCGACCACCGCGCTGTGTGCGTAAAATCCTTCGTCTCCACTACCTTTCGCAGTTTTCCGCTCGCTACGTCCATCACCCACGCCGTCTGCAAAGCCCCATCGTCCTGCCTTGGCGTTGGGTTGCTTGTAAACGTAACGTGCGTTCCATCTGGCGACCATCGCGCATCGCTCACCGTGGAATCCCCTTTGGTAAGCTGCTTTTCCTGGCCTCCCGCGATGTCCCATGTCCAGAGCTGCGCCATTTTCAGGTCGTGGTCTACTACTTCGGCGTCGTCCTTATTCTTCGTGCGTTTCTCCTTCTCCTCGCTCTCCTGTAGGGTGCCAACTAGAAGCAGCGTTTTGCCGTCCCGTGAGAACTCAAACGACCGTACGCCGGACTTGTGCTTCGTCACCTGCCACGGCTCTCCGCCATCCACGTACATGAACCAGACCTGCGACTTCTTATCTTTGTCTTCTCCGGTATTCATGCGGAACGCCAGCATCTTCCCGTCCGGCGACCACTTTGGCTCGGATACATCTTCATCCCCCCGCGTGTATTGCCGTGCCGCGCTCGCTGGGCCCGCCGTGGGCGCTAGCCAAAGCTGCGTGACGCTCTTCCACGGTTTGTCCTTCTCCATCTTGATCTCCGAGACCAGATACGCCACGCGCGTTCCGTCCGGCGAAATTCGCGGGGAGAAAACGCGAGCCACGCGCAGCGCTTCCATCGTGCCGACCAATTTCTTTCCGTCGCGGCTCCGCGCTACAGGCATTTCCTGCTTCTCTTTGGCTTCCTGGGAGCGCCCAGACCCAGGTATCATTGCCACTGCGGAGCACACTGCAACAACTGCAAACATCCACTTCGCGAATTTCACGTTGTTCATCGCCAAGACCTCTCGCAATGCGGTTCTATGCACCGCCGCTAAAACTCGCCGCGCAGTATACGTTCCCGCGCTTCGAGATACAACGCCGCAACTTGGCTGTGGCATCCCATCGCACACGGATGCCAGCGAAATGCTGCGATTTGCGCGAGACTGCGCGAATCTGTTTAATGCCTAACCATGCCGAGCTCGCAGGAGGCGCTCCGATGCTTCGACTACTCGTCCCTGTTCTCACTGTTCTCTTGTTCGCGACCAGTGTCTGCGCTCAGGAATCCGCGAAATTTGATGTTTTCGGGGGCTACTCATTCGCTCATGCACCTTCGACCACCGTCAGCGGTCCCCCCTTGCCTACATCCATTGCTTCTGGAAACCTCAACGGCTGGAACGGTTCCGTGGAGTTCAAGCCATTCCGCTGGCTCGGCGGAGTTGCAGATTTCGGGGGAACCTATGGCACACAGCAAGTCACTCTCGGTTGTGAAGCGATCGTTCCCTGTCCGCCGCCGCCCTTTAATGCAAGCAGTCACCTTCACACAGCTCTGTTCGGCGCACGTCTTTCCGCGAGTGTCGGCAAAGCGACGCCCTTCGTCCAGGTGCTTGCTGGCCTGGCCCACACGAGTCTCACCGGGTTATCAAATCTCTCGGACACCTCGCACGCATGGGCCGTCGGGGGTGGGTTCGACTATCACCTCGTGAAGGGGCTTGCCTGGCGTGTTCAGGTCGATGACCTGAACACCAGCTTCTTCGGCAAAACGCAAAGCAACTTTCGCCTTGCGACTGGTGTCGTGCTCCGCTTCTGATCGCTGCCTCAGGCGGCAAATTCAATGTCGCTTAGTGGATTTGCTTCGTTTTCCGCGACATGTAGTCCATCAGCAAATACTGCCCTAACGTGTAAGGAGTCGTGAAATAGGCCTTTCCACGACACATTTCCGTAATCTTTTGCACGAAGTGCACCAGGGAATAATCGCTCGCCAGCATGAAGGTATTGATCAAAATCCCCGCGCGCTTGCATTTGTTCACTTCTTCAAGCGTCTGACCCACCACGAACGGGTCCAGCCCAAATGCATTTTTGTAGATCCGCCCGTCTTCCAGCGTCAGCGCCGAGGGCTTGCCATCCGTGATCATCACGATCTGCCGCATATCTTTTTTCTGCCGCAGCAGAATGCGCTGCGCCATGCGCAGACCTTCGCGTGTGTTCGTGTAGTACGGGCCGACTTGCACGCGCGCCAGCTCGCCCAGCGGCACTTCTTCCGCGGAGTCATGAAACAGCACGAGGTTCAGCGTGTCGCCAGGATACTGCGTGCGAATCAAGTGCGACAGGGCCATGGCCACGCGCTTCGCCGGGGTGAAGCGATCCTCGCCATACAAAATCATGCTATGACTGCAATCGAGCATCACCACGGTTGCGCAGGAGCTCTGATACTCGCACTGGTGCACCATCAGGTCCGAGTAGGTCATCTCGATGGGCACCTTCACGCCTTCGCGCCGCACGGCGTTAAACAGGGTCCCGCTGATATCCAGGTTTAGTGTGTCGCCGAATTCGTATCTGCGCGAAACGCCTCCGGACTCCACGCCGGTTGCCAGGTCGCGCGTGTCGTGCCGGCCGAAGCTGCTGCGCCCGAGCGATCCGAGCAGATCCTGCAGCGTCTTGAAGCCCAGAAAGTCGATGGTCTTGTCGGTGATCTCGAAGCGTGCCTCGGTGCGGTCTTGCGGCTGCCCGAGTTGGCCGCGCGCCGAAGTTTGCGGAGGCGGAGTTACTTGCGGAGGCTGCTGTGGATTGATGAACCCTTCGTTTGCCAGGCGCTCGGTGAGCTTGTCGAGCAGGTCCTTGATGGCTTCGTTGTTCATCGCGTTTGGGTCATTCAACATTTCCCGAAGCTCGTCGCTCATCGCGTTATCCGGCAGCAGGTCGCCCTCCTGCAATGCGCGAAGAATCGCCTCCCGCAAGGCTTCCATGGATCTTTGCGGATCCATCTGCGAAACCCCGTAAAATTGCGATTCGAAGCCGCTCTGCAGGAAGAAATCACCAAGCCGCTTCACCAGTTCTTCCAGGTCAACGGCATCGGCAGGTTCGCCCGTATACTTTCCGTACTTAACGAACTTCATCGCGCCTCAGTGTCGTTTCATGTCTCAGTTAAATTGTCGCCGCGGCGGACGTCCAGGAATATCTCGCTCGCGATGCTCCACTGGCTTCGGCTTTTCTGCGTAGAAACCGCGTTCTTCACTGCGCCCGATGCGACGGTGTGCCCAGAGTCCTTCGAGAATCATTTCCGCTGCGGCCGCCGCCGCGCCTGCGTCCTTGCGATCCTGCACGCCCAGCTTGCCGACGTGCTCCATCAGTCCTTGAATTCTCGCGAGCTGCTGGTGGCGATCGCTGGTGGTTGCGAGTTCCGGCAGTTTCAACTCGCCGCCCAGCTCGAACCACTGAACCACCGGCTGAAAGTTCACGTCCGCAAAATACTTGCTGAATACGCGCCCCACGGCCGTACGAATCAGCTCACGCGCAATGGTGTCAGCGCCTTTTAATTCACCTTCGTATTCCAATTCCAGTTTGCCTGTGATGGCGGGCAAAGCCGCGTACACGTCGGCCACGCGCGCAACTACTGTCTTCTCGCCATTGCGTGCCGCGCGCTGCTCCGAGCTGCTGACTACGCTCTCCAGCGTTGTAATCGGCAGCCGCTGGCTCACTCCAGAACGTTTGTCAACACGCTTGTCCTCACGTGCCTGGAATGCAATTTCTTCCACTACCTGCCGCAAATACGCAGGCACATCCACCTTACGATTTGCGTCGCGTCCCACCCACGCTTCCTGCGCCGTGATGGTCATGCCTTCTTCCAGCGTCGAGGGGTAGTGTGTGCGAACCTCCGCTCCAATGCGGTCTTTCAGCGGCGTGATAATCTTTCCCCGCGCCGTGTAATCTTCCGGATTCGCCGTGAACACCAGCAGCACGTCCAGCGGCAGGCGCAGCGGGTAGCCCTTAATCTGGATGTCGCCTTCCTGCATGATGTTGAACAACCCAACTTGGATTTTTCCCGCAAGGTCAGGTAGCTCATTGATTGCAAAAATGCCGCGATTCGCGCGCGGCAGCAGTCCATAGTGAATGGTCAGTTCGTCGGACAGATCGCGCCCGCCGCGAGCCGCGCGGATGGGGTCGACGTCGCCGAGGATGTCTGCCATGGTGACATCCGGGGTGGCCAGTTTTTCAACGTAACGCTGCTCCCGGGGCATCCACGCAATCGCCGTGTTATCGCCTTCTGCCGCAATCTTCTCGCGGCAGGCGCGACAGATGGGCTTGAAGGGGTCGTCGTTGATTTCGCAGCCCGCTACGACCGGCAATTCCGCATCCAGCAAACCAATCAGCCCACGGAGGATCCGGCTTTTCGCCTGTCCGCGCAGTCCCAGCAAGATGAAATTGTGCCGCGACAACAAAGCATTGATGATCTGCGGAATCACCGTGTCCTCATAGCCGTGGACGCCGACGAAGAGCGGTTCGCCCTTTTCGATGGCGCGCAGCAGGTTCTGGCGGATTTCGGTTTTGACCGAACGCGAAGCGCCGCGCGCGTCAAAATCCGGAATGCGCTTGAGTTCACCGAGCGTGCGTGGTTTGGGATGTCCTGCGGAAGACTGCATTGAAGTACTTCCTGTCATGGGGCCCCGTTCTGCGCCTCCCTACTGGGGGAAGGCGCCACCTAGTTCAATCCATGTCCATTGCCGCCCGCGCTTTGCCGCATCACCTTTGCTTTTTGAAGATGCGTTGCCCATTCCCGAAGATACGCCACCAACCGTTCCTGCCGGTCAGTCTCCGAACGCAGTTCCAGAATCTGTTGCTTCCAAAGCAGGTCCATGGGAAGCGTGCTGGCCACAACGTACGACAAGTCCTCAGGGGCGGCGCGCTCCAGGTTCTTTGGATAATCCTCAAAAATCAGCGTGTGACAGGCTTCGTAGAGTTGGACGAGGTCCCGCTGCGCGCAACAATTTCCCGGTGTCTCGCGATCTTCCAGATAGTCCACGTGCCCCTGAAGCAGCGGGTTTTCTTCAAAGAACTCCACCACGCGGAATGGCGCGCGCCCCATCGCAAGAATATCCATTCGTCCATCTGAATAGCGCTTGGCAACTTCCACAATTTCCGCCGTGCAGCCCACGCGTGCCACACCCTTGGGCATCGCCAGCAGCATTCCGAATTCCGTCTTCTCTTCGAGACAGTCCTTGACCATTTGCCGGTAGCGCGGTTCGAAAATATGCAGGGGCAGGGGAGCGCCGGGGAAGAGAACGACGTTTAGCGGGAACAACGCGATTCGTTCAGGCCTCATGGGTCCCAGTCCAAATGATACCAGACCGCGGGGAGACTGGTAATGCCGCGTCGTTCGTGGAAAGATGCTAACTATAGGCCTTTCTCGCAGGTCTCAGGTTTATCTTCCATTTATCTCCAAAGCCCGAGAATGCGGGCTGGAGCAAGGTTGGAGGAGATGTGAATTACGCTGGGTTGTTACGCTCGGCTCTCGTGGCGCTGCTGCGTAATAAGCTGCGGAGCGTGCTCACGGTCCTGGGCATCACCATCGGGATCGCGGCGGTGATTTGCGTCGTGGCCATCGGCAAGGCAGGCCAGGCGCGCGTCGAGCAGCAGCTCAATAATCTCGGTGACAATTTCGTATGGATTGAAGCCGGCGGCCGGGCCGTCAACGGCAGACGCACAGGAACGCATGGCACGAAGTCGCTGGTCATGGGTGATGCGGTGGCCATTAAGAATCAACTGTCTTTGATTAAGAGCGTCTCTCCGAACGTCGACGGCACGGTCCAGATCATCTACGGCAATCAGAACTGGTACACCGGGTACCGCGGTGTGTCGCCCGAATACTTTGACATCAAGCGCTGGTACATCGACCAAGGCGCAGGCTTTACGCAGGACGACGTCGAGCGATCGGCGGACGTCTGCGTGATCGGCCGGACCGTGCGGGATCAGCTGTTCGGAGTAGAGGACCCCATCGGAAAGGTGATGCGCGTCAAGGACATGCCTTGCAAGATTGTGGGCACGCTGCTGCCCAAAGGGCTGTCCGTTTCCGGTCAGGATCAAGATGACACGATTCTCATGCCGTACACGACGGCCATGAAGAAGATCAGCGGCAACTCCTGGCTCGATGACATTTTGTGCTCGGCGGTTTCGCAGGACGCCGTGAAGCCGGCGGGACAGGAAGCGGCTGCCATACTTCGGGACCGCCATCATCTGCGGCCGGAGGAAGAGGACGATTTCAATATTCGCAATCCTGAGGACATCATTCAGGCGCAGCTCGAAGCCAGCAAAACGCTCACGGTGCTGCTGATTGCCATCGCGTCGATTTCGCTCATTGTCGGCGGCATCGGCATCATGAACGTCATGCTCGTTTCCGTCACGGAGCGCACCCGCGAAATTGGGGTACGCGTCGCGGTTGGCGCAACCGAAGGAGCTATCCAACTACAGTTTTTGGGCGAGTCCGTGATGCTCAGCCTGGTAGGAGGCGCGGCCGGTGTCCTCGGTGGAATTGTGGGTTCCTACCTGGTGGGTCAGACGCTGAAATGGCAGATGCAGATGTCGCTGGAAGCGGTGGTGGTTGCGGCATTGTTCTCGGTCGCGGTCGGCGTGTTTTTCGGATATTACCCGGCGCAAAAGGCTTCGCATCTGGATCCCATCGAAGCGCTGCGATATGAATGATGCGTCCGGAAGCTAAACCCTTGGACTTGACATGAAAACAAAAACCAAATGGCTGGTGCTTGCTGGGATCGTTGCTGGGATTGCAATCGTTGTCGCGATCGTGATGAACCGCAGCGCCCAGCCACAGCACTTCGCCGCCAAAGTTGAGCGTGGCGAAATCCACGACGTGGTCGAAGCTACCGGGATGATCAACGCGGTGATTACGGTGCAAGTCGGCTCCCAGGTATCTGGCGTCATCGCGAAGCTCTATGTCGATTTCAATTCCCAGGTCCACAAGGGTCAGGTGGTTGCGTTGATTGATCCGGCGCTTTTGCAAGGAGCGCTGCTTCAGGCCACCGCTGACTATGAAAACGCCAAGGCCAACCTTCAGGTAGCAAAAGCCAATCTGGACAAGGCCAAGGCTTCCATGGTGCAGACCAAAGCCGACTACGACCGGACTGTGGACTTGGCGAAAGACGGGGTCATGAGCCAGCAGCAACTTGATCTTGCCAAGGCTAACTATGACTCGGCAAAAGCGGGAGTGGGTGGAGCGGATGCTGCCGTGACGCAGGCCGATGCACAAGCGAGTCAGAAGAAAGCGGCGGTCGAGGTGGCGCAAACCAATCTGAACTATACCGTGATCAAATCTCCGATTGACGGGACGGTGGTTGCTCGCAACGTGGACGTCGGCCAGACCGTGGCCGCTTCCTTGCAAGCCCCCACGATTTTCACGATCGCGCAGGACCTGAAAAAAATGCAAGTTTACGCGAAGACGGACGAATCGGACGTGGGCAACATCAAGGTAGGCAAGGAAGTGACATTTAAGGTCGACGCCTTTCCCAAGGATACCTTCCGCGGGGTGGTTAGTCAGGTACGCATGAACGCGACTACGATTCAGAACGTTGTGACCTATGACACCATCATCGATTTCGACAATCCGGAATTGAAGCTGTTTCCGGGGATGACCGCCTACGTCACCATTCCCGTGGCCACCGTGCAAAACGTGATGAAGCTGCCCAACACGGCGCTGCGCTACAAGCCGCCCATGCCCCAGGAAGAGATTTTGGCGCTGTACAAGCAATACGGAATTGAAGGCGGGCAGCGAAAACTAGGAAGCAATGAAGTTGCCGCGGCGGAAAAGTCGGCAGCCGCCGGTCCAAACTCAATTCAGCCCCGCACGCCCCGGGCAGACAGCGCAGTGATCTGGAAACTCCATGCCGACAAGACGATGGAGCCAGTGAAAGTGTCGCTCGGCATCACCGACCACGCCTATACGGAAATAACTGCGGTCCTTCACGGGGAGCTGAAGGAAGGAGATGATCTGGTCGTCCGCACGGTGATGCCGCAGTCGGCGGCTCCCGGAGGGCCGCGCTAGGTTCTTGTTGCGTGGTAAGCGATACGATCTCCACACTGGAATCCATGTCGGCAGTCAATCAATCCACAATGGCGGAAATGGCCGAAGCGGAAACCGCAGTGATCCGCGTCGAAGACGTCCACAAGTATTACGAGCTGGGTGAGACGCGCGTGCACGCGCTGCGCGGCGTGAGCGTGGCGATTGAGCGGGGAGAATTCGTTGCGGTGATGGGGGCGAGCGGCAGCGGGAAATCCACGTTCATGAATATTCTCGGCTGCCTGGACAAGCCCAGCTCCGGGCGCTACTTGCTGGAAGGCATCGACGTTTCGCAGCATGACAAACGGGCTCTCGCGCTGATCCGCAATCAAAAGATCGGGTTTGTTTTTCAGGGATTCAATCTCCTGGCGCGGACGACGGCGCTCGAAAATACGGAATTGCCAACCCTTTATTCCAAGGCGGACAAAGTAGAGCGGCGGAGACGCGCGGAAGAAGCCTTGAAGCTAGTGGGGCTCGCGGATCGCGCGCAACATTTTCCTTCGCAAATGTCCGGTGGACAGCAGCAACGCGTGGCCGTCGCGCGCGCTCTGGTGAATAAGCCATCTATCCTGCTGGCCGACGAGCCCACGGGAAATCTGGACAGTCGCACGTCAGTTGAAATCATGGAAGTGTTCCAGGATTTGAACGACCGCGGACTGACGCTGGTGATGGTCACGCACGAGCACGACATCGCCGAGTTCGCGAAGCGGGTGCTCGTGTTTCGCGACGGCAAAATCCGCAAGGACGAGCCGGTGCGGAATCGCCCGAGAGCCGCGGAAGTCTTGAAGACGCTGCCGACGCTTGAAGATTAGAGAAGCAAATCCGCAGGAGTCAGCTCGTCGTTTTCGCTCTCAGACGACCCGTTGTCACTCCCGATTCAGGAAGTCGGTCTAGGTTTTCAATCCAGCGACCCTCCCGCCGAAAAACGGATGTTGGATGCCGAAGAGAATGGTGGGAGAATCCGCCTACTATGCGTAAGCCAATACTCTCAGTCCTCACTTTACTTTTGTTCCTTGAAGTCCTACACGTGGCAGTGCCGGTGCGCGGGGGGAACGCGGCTGAGCATGAGACGCTGCGCTACTCGATTGTGTCGAACGGAGCGACGGCGGGAAATGAAGTAGACACATTCGGCCTCGGCGGCAGCGTGGACAGCACGTTCGAGTTCAACGACCGCGGGCGGGGCCCGAAGATTGCCGCGCATTACGTGTTGGGACAGGACGGGCTGCCGGCCAAGACGGATATTACGGGCAACGACTATCTAAAGGCGCCGGTAGACGAACACTTCGCGGTGGAGAACGGGCGCGCGCACTGGAAGAGCACCTCGGAAGACGGGTCGGCGAGCGCGGGCGGGTTTTACGTCGCCAATAATGGCCCTGCCGTGGAATCCGCGATGCTCGTGGCCGCGCTGGTGAAGGCAAAAGGCGTGCCGGTGAAACTGTATCCCGCGGGCGAAGCGCGGCTCGAGAAGCTCGCGGACACCACGATTCAGGATCACGGACAGAACCTGCACGTAACGGAATACGCGGTGACGGGGCTGTCGTTCGAACCGCAAACGGTCTGGCTGGACGACAACCTGCGGTTTTTCGGCACGCCCGGGAAATGGTTCGCATTCCTCCGGCAAGGTTGGGAGGGCAAGAACGATGAGCTTTACGCGTTGCAAAAGAAGGCGGAAGACGCACGATACGCGCGGCTGGCCAAGGAACTGGCGCGTCATCCCGGGCATCCGGCGGCGATTGAGCATGTCCGCGTGTTTGATTCGGAAAACGCAGCGATCCGCGAGGATCAGACAGTCGTAATTGACGGCGAGCGCGTCGCGCAAGCGGGGCCCAGCGGATCGACGCAAATCCCTAAGGGCGCGGAAGAGATCGACGGAAAAGGGAAAACGCTGCTGCCTGGCTTGTTTGACATGCACGGGCACTTGCAGCCTCTCGATGGTCTGCTCAACATCGCAAGCGGGGTGACTGCTGCTCGGGACATGGGGAACGACATCGAGGAGCTGGGGCGGCTGCAAAAGCAGTGGGACAGTGGGGAAGCGATTGGGCCGCGACTCTGGAAGTCGGGATTCATCGATGGGCCCGGTCCGTTTCAAGCGCCCACCGGAATTTACGTCACGACTCCGGAAGAAGCGCAGGCGGCGGTGAACAAGTACGCGGATCTGGGGTACATCCAGATCAAGCTGTACAGTTCACTGAAGCCGGAGCTGGTGCCGGGAATTACCAAGCTGGCTCACGAGCGCGGGCTGCGTGTGAGCGGGCACGTTCCCAACGGGATGATCGCCAGCCAGTTTGTGGAGGCGGGAGCGGATGAACTGCAGCACATCAATTTTATTTTCCTGAATTTCCTGGCCGACAAAGTGAAAGACACGCGCACTCCGGAGCGGTTTACGGCCGTGGGCGCGTACGCCGCGAAGATGGATCTGGATTCGAAAGAAGTGAAAGACTTCATCGCGCTGCTACTGAAGCATCACACCACCGTGGATGTGACGATGGCGACGTTTGAGGGCATGTTCACGGGAAGGCCGGGAAAGGTTTCGCCGGACTTTGCGCCCGTGCTTGCGCGTTTGCCGGCCCAGGTGCAACGCTCGGCGTACAGCGGTGGACTCCCCGTGACCGCGGAGAACGATCAGCTGTATCAAGATTCCTATACGGCGATGCTGAAAATGACCAAGAAAATGTACGACGCGGGCGTCCCCATCCTCGCGGGAACGGATGCGCTGGTAGGCCTGATGCTGCATCGCGAGTTGGAGCTGGAGGTCAAGGCGGGCATTCCTCCGGCCAAAGCACTGCAAATCGCCACCTGGAATGCGGCGAAATTGTTGAGACAGGAAAAGGATCTCGGTTCAATTGCGGCCGGGAAGAAGGCCGATTTTGTGCTGGTGGATGGAAATCCCGCCCAGAACATCAGCGACATCCGGCTCTGCCGGCTGGTGGGGAAGAACGGCACTCTTTACAGGAGCGATGCCGTCTATGCGGCGGTAGGAATCAAACCCGCGGAATGAGTTTTACTGGACCAGTGTGCGGAAAATTCAACTTTCGATCTGGACACGGGGCCGTTACGCGAGCTCGTTCAAAAACGCTTCCATCTCCGAGCGCGCGTGGGAGTTGCCGGCTTTGTCTGCGGTGGCGATACCCGCGTTGAGAACCGTGCGGGCCTCCTCGATGCGCTCCTCCCGTGCCAGGAACTGTCCGTACATTTGATAGCCAGGAATGTAGGTGGCGTTGCGCTCGAGCAGCGCGCGAAAATGCTCGTCGGCCGCCGCTGCGTCGCCGCAATTCATGCATTCGAGGGCCAGGCCGTAGCGACCGAACGCGTCGTCCGGCTTCTGGGCCACAAACTCTTCCAGCATTTGGCGGCGCGATTTCCTGGAGCCGGTGGTTGGTTCGCTCATGGATGGTCCCGTATTATACGGGGGCGCGATAGCGCAGCCAAACACGCCAAAGGATGAAAATCCAAATGACACGCAAAAGAGCAAATACGCAGCCAGCGGGCATCCCACTCGCAGGCAAGCCGGTAAGCGCGTCGCGCTCGGAGATGACCGAGATTGTTCTGCCGGCGGAAACCAATCCGCTCGGCAAGCTACTGGGCGGCCACGTGATGCACCTGGTGGACATGGCGGCGGCGATAGCCGCACATCGGCATTCGAACAGCTATGTGGTGACTGCTTCCGTGGACTACATCGATTTCCGGAATCCCGTGAATCTTGGAGAGATGGTCATTCTCAAGTCGCAGGTCAACCGCGTGTTTCACACCTCGATGGAGGTCGGCGTGGAAGTATTTTCAGAGAATGCGCTGACGGGCGAGAAGAAGCACACTACGACCGCATATGTAACCTTTGTGGCCATTGATCAACATACGCGAAAGCCAAAGGCCGTCCCGCCTCTCATCGTGAAGACCGCCGAAGAGCAGCGGCGTTTTCACGAGGCCGGGGAACGGCGCGAGGTGCGGCTGGCACTGCGGTACGGGATGTAGTTGACTGCAAAGGAAGACGAAGTCCTACGATGCGAGATGACTGGCCACTTCCTGCGCGACGGCGAACGCTTGTTCCACGCAGGAGCCGATAGCGGGCCCTCTCAAATAATTGCCCGCGAGGAATATGCCGGAGAAGCGAGACAGGTTTTCCGTGATAGAGGCGAGGCGGCCGCCGTGACCCAGGTTGTATTGCGGAAGCGCGTGCGGCCAAATGGTGACGTTGGAAAATGCGGGCTCGCCTTGGATTGAAAGGACCGGGGTGATTTCGCGATGGACGAGGTCTGTGAGTTGGGAAGGGCTTAGTTTAGCTGCAGACGGGTCGGTGGCCCCACCGACAAAACTCGTGAGCAGCACCTGGCCATCGGGAGCGCGGCCGGGGAAGAGAGAAGAATTCCAAACAGTGCCAAGAACGCGGAGATTTGAGGAGCGCGGAACGAGGAAGCCGAATCCGTTGAGATTGTGGCCGACGTTGCCCTTGCGATACCCCAGAGAAACGACGGCGACCGCAGCGTATTCGACGGAGCTGAGCAGCGATTCGAATGAGGAATCCAGAGGAGCGAGCAGCTTGCCGGTGATGTTCGTCGGCGTGGCGAAGATTACAGATTTTGCGGAGACGGATTCGGCGTTGCCCCCCTCGAGAGAAACATGGAATGAGCCGTCGTTTTGCCGGTAGATTTGCGCGGCGCTCGTTTGCGTGAGAACGGCAGAGCCTAGTTTTTCGTCCAAAGCGCGCACCAAAGTTTCGTTGCCGTCGCGGAACGTATTCAGCGTGGCGCGCTCCCGAGGGCCTTTCTTCTTCTTGGCAAGACGCATTATCCCGCGAACGATGCTGCCCGCGGATTTCTCTGCCTCATGCAACATCGGAAAGGAGCTGCGAATGCTCAATTTGTCAGGGTCGCCCGCGTATACGCCTGATACAAAAGGTCCGACGAGGCGATCCAACAGCTGCTCGGAGAATTTTCTCCGAACAAAAGCCGCGACAGATTCGTCAGCCTCGGGCGGCACGCTCTTTCCGAAAATGTCGCGGACCAGCGCCCACTTTGTTGCGCCATTAATCAGCGAGCTCAGGATAAACGCCGGCGGACTCATTGGCACAGCCTGGAGTTTCCCATCGACAAGGACATAACGGGGGGCGCGGGGCGCCGCTTCCAGAAGCTGATCTGCGATGCCCAGGTCCGCGCACAACGCTCGTAATTGCGATGTGCCTGCAAAACTCTGGGGACCCAACTCCAGCAGGAATCCGTCTCGCTGGACGGAGTTGATCACTCCTCCCGGTCGTGGCGACGCTTCCACCAGCAACACTTCGATGCCGGATTTCTGTAGCGCATACGCGCAAACCAGTCCGGAGATCCCACCGCCAACCACCAGGGCTTGAACGTGACGGGTCACGGAGAAGTGAGCATCCTCGCAGGCTCAGAGCGTCTTCGAAAAAAGCGGCTTGGCGGCGAGCTGCTGTTTTTCGAGGTAGGGATCGAAAACCATGGCTAGGTTGCGGATGAAAATCCGCCCGAGCCAGGTGGCGCGAATTTCGTTGCGATCCAGAATTACCAGGCCATCTTCGCGGAACGGTTCGAAGCGTCGTAGCTCCTCGGCGAAGTAGTCGTCGAAGTCCACGCCGAATTCGCGTGAGATCTCGTCCTTCAAAATGACTGTATGGCAGAGTAGTCGGCTGATAACCGCGCGGCGGAGCAGGTCCTCGTCGGAGAGTTGATAGCCGCGCATCGTGGCTAGGCCGCGCTCGCCGACCGCTTTCTGCCACGACGGAATGTCGCGGTGATTCTGCGCGTAAGCGCGCTGTATGCCGCTGATGGCCGTGATGCCCATGCCGTAGAGGTCCGCGCCGGCCTTGGTCGTGTAGCCCTGGAAATTGCGATGCAGCGTGCGGTTTTGCTGCGAGACAGCAAGCTCGTCGCCGGGCTTGGCGAAGTGGTCCATGCCGATGTACAGGTAGCCCGCCTCTATGAACTTCAGCAGCCCGGTGCGGAAAATTTCGAACTTCACCATGCCTTCTGGGAGATGCGCCACGAAGGAGCCCTGCTGTTTTTTTAGCCAGGGAACGTGCGCGTAGCTGAAAAGAGCGATGCGGTCGGGAGCCAGCCCGATGATCTGGTCAACCGTGTGCGCGAAGGTCTGCGCCGTTTGGTAGGGAAGACCGTAGATGAGGTCGACGTTAATGCTGTCGAAGCCCAGTTCGCGGGCGGAGAGAATCAGGTCGCGCGTCATCTCATAGGGCTGGATCCGGTGAACCGCCTTCTGGACTTCCGCCTGAAAATCCTGAATGCCCATGCTCAGCCGGTTGAAGCCCATCTTGCGAATCGTTTCGAGATGGCGGCGCGAAGTGACCCGCGGATCGACTTCGATGCCGATTTCGCTGTCCGGAGCGAAGTGAAAGTGTTCGCGCGTGAATCCAAAAAGGTCCTCGATCTGTTCCGGCGTTAGATACGTCGGAGTTCCGCCTCCCCAATGAAACTGCACGACGGGGCGATTTTTCGAAACGCTGCGGCTCACCCGCTCCATTTCGCGCTTCAGCACATCCAGATAGGGCGGCGCAACGCTTTTATCTTTCTGAATCACCACGTTGCACGCGCAGAACAGGCACAGGCTTTCGCAAAACGGTATATGCATGTACAGCGAAACAGGCGTCTTCGCCGCTTCCGCCTGTTCCAAAACTCTCTCGTAGTCATCCGGACCGAAAGAATCGTTCCACACCGGTGCGGTTGGGTAACTTGTATACCGCGGGCCCGGGCGATTGTAGCGATTCAGAAATTCCTCGCCGATGCGCAGTTCCTCGCGCGCTTGCTGGAGTGTGGGATAGGCGAGCGTCATTACAAGGGTCCCTTACCGTGATTGTGCCATCGGCCGGGCATCCTGCAACAAAGCTTGCTGCCCGGTCTCAATAAAGAGTTGCGCGTTTTCCACCGGCGTATTCGGCAGGATGCCATGGCCGAGATTGAGAATGTGCCCGCGGCCGCCGAGCGCGTTGACGATGTCCAGAGTGGCTTCGCGGATTTTCGCAGCCGGCGCAAGAAGCATTGCGGGATCAAGGTTCCCCTGAAGCGCGACCTTGGGACCAAGCGTGCGCCGAACTTCCGCTAGGTCCACGCGCCAGTCCACGCTCAAAACATTTGCTCCCGACTGTGCAATCGCGGGCAGCAGATGATGCGAAGCTTTGGTGTAATAAATGACTGGCGCCAGCCCCGCGATTCCCGCAATTACTTCCTGAACGGCGGGAAGCGCGAAGCGATTGTAGTCATGGAGATCCAGTTCGCCGCACCACGTATCGAACAATTGCACCGCTGCCGCGCCCGCCGCAATTTGCGCCTTCAAGTATGGAATCGTCGCCAGCGCGATGCGGTGCAATAGTTCCCGAAACGCTTTCGGCTCGTGATACAGGAATTGCTTGACGGTGGCAAAACCTTCTTTCGTTTTTCCTTCCACCATGTAGCAGGCCAGCGTCCAGGGAGCAGCGGCGAAACCTAGGACGGGCACATCCGGGCCAACCGATTTCGCGATCCGCCGGATCGCTTCCGGAAGGAATCCCGTTTCTTTCTCCGGATCGAAGAGTTTCAGCTTGTCCACGTCCGCTTTGCTGCGCACCGGATTCGGCAAATTCGGGCCCGCGTCGCCAAGTTCCAGCTCCATTCCCATCGCCTCAGCCGGAATCAGGATGTCCGAAAACAC
This sequence comes from uncultured Acidobacteriaceae bacterium, assembly GCA_964524985.1. GTDB lineage: Bacteria > Acidobacteriota > Terriglobia > Acidiferrales > UBA7541 > Acidiferrum. The sequence continues at coordinate 11,368 of CAZGFL010000034.1, read as the reverse complement.
GATCACCGCGTCCAGATTCAACCGTCGGAAGGGCTGAATCGACACTTCCAGCGCCAGTTGCGGCGTCTTGCAGACCTCCAGGAACGAGTGTTTCGCGCGGATCTCCCGGTATTCCGGGAGGTAGCGGCCCGCTTGCCGCATCATCCACACCGGCAAGCGTGGTACGGCGTCACCACGGCAGGCCCGCAGGAATAAGTCCTTTCGATTGACCGATGTGGTTTCTATAGGCATGGTGTGCCGTCTCAGAATAACAAATCTTAGCAGCTCTTGTCGGTCCAGGAACGGTGACGTGCATCACTCGGTGCGGGTTCCTCACGGTGTAAGTTATACTCGAAACGACTCAACAGTCTTGGGTCCAGCGCGCCACGCGCAGCTGGTCCGGTCTGTTGGGTTCTTGGGTACCGAATGTGAATGAGTTTCTGATCATTGCGACCGTTGCGGCGTATACGCTGAGCTTCGCGTCCTACGTTCTTTTCTTGAAGGTCGGGAAAGAACTCTCTGGCCGCTTGGCCACCGTCCTGCTCGCCCTCGGCCTGGTGGCGCACTATTTTGCGCTGCTGGAGCGCTCTCGTGGTGCAAACGGAGTACGCACGGTTCCTTACCATGATCTATACGGCGCGATGTCTCTCTTCGGTTGGCTGCTCGCTCTGACCTATCTTGGTCTCGAGCTGTATCATCGCCAGCGTTCCGTGGGCGCTCTGATTCTGCCGTTCATTATCGTTTTCTTTCTGGCCGCTCACCTTGCGCCGGCTGACAAGTTTTCGCCTCCTCCCGCTCAGGGCCCGACGTTTGCCTTTCACGTCACGCTCAACATCCTCGCCTACTCCGCCTTCGCGCTTTCGTTTGTTCTGAGCCTCATCTTCCTCATCGAAGAGCGCGTTCTGCGCAGTCATAATCTCGGCGACGTTGTCTGGCGCCTCCCGCCCCTCGAACTGCTCGAGCGCATGAGCCAATCCAGCGTCCTGATTGGCCTCGTGTCCATCACCATCGGCACGACATTCGGTTTCCTGTGGGTGTACCGCTTGAGCGACAGATATTCGTTCTACGACCCGAAGTACGCCATCACGCTTCTCGTCCTGATTCTCTATGCAGCGTACTTCCGGCTGTCCCGCACAGCCTCGTGGCGTGGGTCGCGCGCCTCCAAGCTGTGCATTTTCAATTTCGTTCTCGTGTTTCTGAGTTTCACGGTGGTCAATTTGTATCTCTCGCACAACCACCGCTTTTTTTAGGAGCCTTCGAGCCGCGACATGGAGATTGTTCTCGTCGGACTGAACCACCGGACGGCGCCCGTAGAGGTGCGGGAGCGGGTGTCCTTCACCGTGGAGCAGGCGCGTCGCGCCGCGGCGGAGCTGCGCACGCGCGGCATCCTCGAAGAAACGCTGGTCCTCTCGACATGCAACCGCAGTGAAGTCTACGGCGTCCCGCCGGAAACTTCTCATGAAAGCGCGCGCGGCCTTTCCACCTTTCTGAGCGAATTCCACGAAGTGCGCCTCGACGTTCTCGGCGTTTCGCTCTACCACCACTACGACCGCGAAGCCGTCCGTCATCTCTTTCGCGTGGCCGCCGGTCTCGATTCTATGATGCTGGGCGAAGCGGAAATCCTCGGCCAGGTACGCGAGGCCTACCGCGTCGCGCATGAAAACGGCGCCACCGGCCCCGTGCTCAACCGCTTGTTCCAGGGCGCGCTGGAAGTCGGCAAGCGCGTCCGCGCGGAAACCGAGCTGGGCACGCGCCCCATGTCCGTCGCTTCCGCTGGTGTAAAGCTCGCGGAGCGCATCTTCGGCAAGCTGCACGAGCGCAGCGCGCTGGTCCTGGGCGCTGGCACCATTAGCGAGCAAGTGGTTTCACAACTCCGCGACCGCTCTATCGCTCACCTCTATGTGATGAACCGCTCGCGCGATCGCGCCGAGGAATTGGCCAAACAATATGGCGGCGAAGTCCTTGCTTGGGGCGAATGGGACAAGGCTTTGCCGGTCCCAGACGTGATTGTTTCATCGGTGGCTACCGAAGAACCCGTTCTTCGCCGCGAGCTCGTCGAGCAAGCTATGCAAAAACGCGGCAATCGCGCCCTGTTCCTCATGGATCTCGGCATGCCTCGCAACATCGACGCCAATGTCTCCAAACTCTACAACACCTATGTCTACACCATGGACGACCTCAGCGAGATCGTTCAGCAGAACCGCCACGCGCGTGAAAACGAAGTCCCCAAGGCGGAAACCATCGTCGACGAGCACGTCGGCAAATTCCTTTCCTGGCAAGCCAGCGTGGAGCTCGTCGGCCTGATCAACTCCCTGCGGGACAAGATGCGCGAGGAGCGCGCCCAGTTCGTTCGAACCCGCGTTGAGTCCATCCGGCATCTCACCGAAGCCGATCGCGCCCAGGTGGAGAGCCTGATGGACGACATGCTCGAAAAGCTGATCCTCGAGCCGGCGCAGCGCCTGCGCGGTGAAAAGGAACTCCGGAGAAAAATTCAGAATGTCGAAGCGCTGCGCGATCTTTTCCTGAACGGCCGGGAGAAATCGTGAGGACCCTGCGTATCGGCACCCGCGGAAGCCTGCTGGCCAAGTGGCAGGCGGAATTCGTCCGCAAGAAACTCTTCGCCGCCACGGGGATGGAACCGGAAATCATCATCATCAAAACTGCCGGCGACAAGATGCAGCAAGCTTCCGTGATGCAAATTGGCGGAAAGGGCATTTTCATTAAGGAACTCGAGGAAGCGCTGCTCGAAGAAACCATCGACCTCGCCGTCCACAGCGTGAAAGATATTCCGACTGAAATTCCCTCGCGTCTGATGTTTCCCGCCGTCTGTAAGCGCGACGACGTCCGCGATTGCCTGGTCGGCTCGACGCTCGCCAATTTGCGCCACGGCGCGCGCGTCGGCACCAGCAGCCTCCGCCGTCAGGCCCAGTTGCGCCATCTGCGCCCCGACGTGGACCTGCGCGACCTGCGCGGCAACGTTGACACGCGGTTGCGCAAAGTCGAAAGCGGCGAGTATGACGCCGTGATGGTTTCGAAAGCGGGGCTCGACCGCTTGGGCTTCAGCCAGCGCATTTCCGAAGTGCTGGCGCCGGAGGTTTGCATGCCGGCGGTCGGCCAGGGGGCCATTGCCGTCGAATGCCGCTTGCGCGATAACGAAGCCGGAGATCTCCTCGCGACCCTCGACGATGCCGAAACGCGTGCCGCGATCATCTCCGAACGCGCGCTCCTCTCCGCACTCCAGGGCGGTTGCCAGGTGCCCATGGGCGCTTGGGCGCGCCTCGAACGCGGCGAATTGGTCATGGACGCCTGCGTCTGCTCCGTCGATGGTGGACAGTACGTCAAGCAGCGCGCGTCCGCGCCGCCCGACCAGGCCTCGCAACTCGGCGAGCACATGGCGCGGCTGCTCATTGAAGCGGGCGCTCAATCCATCCTCGAAGAAGTGGGGCGGCAGCGTGGCTGATACAAGCTCCAATCCACTCGCTGGCAAGCGCATCGTCATTACGCGTGCAGCGGCACCAAGCGAAGCCCTGGCTCGAGAGCTTTCTCGCCGCGGCGCCATCCCCGTCGTTTTGCCGCTGGTTTCCTTTGCCGAGCCGGAGGACTTCGCTCCGCTCGATAGCGCCATCGCGGGCATCGCGCGGTTTGACTGGATGATTCTCACGAGCGCCCAAGCCGTGCGTGCTCTCGTGGACCGCGCTTCGTCGCTCCGGCAGTCTCTTCCGCCGGCCGGTAGCCGTCTCCAAGTGGCCTGCGTCGGGCCGGTCACCGCGGATGCCGCGCGTCGCGCGAATCTCCCTGTAGCCTATGTGGCCGTGACGCACAATGGCGTGGCGCTCACCGAAGAATTGGGGACTAAACTTGCGGGAGCGCAAGTTTTGCTGCCGCGCAGCGATCGCGCCAACCCCGATTTGCCCGCCGCCTTGAAGAAACTCGGCGCGCACGTGACAGAAGTGATTGCCTATCGCACGCTGCGCCACGCGGAGCAGGACGCCAGCCTCCTGAAGAGAATTGTCAATGGGGAAGCCGAAGCGATTCTGTTTTTCAGTCCTTCGGCCGTGCAGAACTTCGTGGAACTCACCGGAGCGAAGAAATTTCGTACCTTAAGTGAGACACTCGCCATCACCGCGGTAGGGCCGGTGACCGCTAAGGCCTTGGGCGAAGCCGGAGTCGCGCGCGCTGTGGTGGCGTCGGATACGTCCGCGGCTTCGGTCATCGAAGCCCTTGAAAGACACTTTGCCGCGACGGAGAAGGCAGCACCCGCAGGAGCAAAATCACGATGAGTTTCCCTACTCAACGGCCGAGGCGTTTGCGCCGCACCGAGGCGCTCCGCAGTCTTGTCCGCGAGACGCACCTCACCACGCAAGGCCTGATCTATCCCATGTTCGTTTGTCCCGGCACGAAGACGCGCCAGGAAGTCAGCTCCATGCCCGGAATTTTCCAGCAGTCCGCCGATCAGATCGTCGAAGAGTGCAGGGAAGTGGAATCCCTGGGAATCCCCGGCATCATTCTCTTCGGCCTGCCGGAATCCAAGGATCCGCGCGGCGCGAGTTCGCTCGACGCCCACGGCGTCGTGCAGCGTGCTATCGAAGGAATCCGCAAGGCCAATCTCAGACTGCTCGTCATCACCGATGTTTGCCTTTGCGAGTACACCGACCACGGTCACTGCGGCGTGATTGAGCACGGTGAAGTCGCCAACGACCCCACGCTCACGATTCTTGCGCAGCAGGCGCTTTCGCATGCGCGCGTCGGCGCCGACATCGTCGCGCCGTCGGACATGATGGACGGCCGCGTCGGCGCCATCCGCGAGATCCTCGACGAGCACAAGTTTCAGGACATCGCCATTCTCTCCTACGCCGCGAAATACTGTTCCGGCTTCTATGGACCCTTCCGCGAAGCCGCGCAGTCCGCCCCGCAGTTCGGCGACCGCCGCAGCTACCAGATGGATCCCGCCAACGCCCGCGAAGCGCTGAAAGAAGTGCGCTTGGACCTCGAAGAAGGCGCCGACATGGTCATGGTCAAGCCCGCGCTGCCGTATCTCGACATCATCCGCCAAGTGCGTGACACCTTTGATGTTCCGGTTGGCGCTTACAACGTCAGCGGCGAGTTCGCCATGGTGAAAGCTGCCGCGCGCAACGGTTGGGTGGACGAAAAGCGCGTCGTACTCGAAATCCTGACTGGAATCCAGCGCGCCGGTGCGAGCATTACTTTGACCTATCACGCTAAGGACGTCGCGCGCTGGCTGAAGGCGTGCTAACTTAATTCCTACCCCATGACCCCAGCACAGACCAAGCTGAAGCGCGAGCGCCGCCGTTCGCGCGAAATCTTCGAGCGCGCAGAAAAAGTATTGGTCGGTGGCGTTAACAGCCCCGTGCGCGCCTTCCGCTCCGTCGGTGGCGAGCCGCTCATCATCGAGCGTGGCAGCGGCCAGCATCTCTACGACGCGGACGGAAATGAACTCCTCGATTTCGTCTGCTCCTGGGGCGCCATGATCCTGGGCCATGGTAATGCGGCCATCGCCGACGCGGTCGCCGACCAGGCCCGTAAGGGAACGAGTTTCGGCGTAACCACCGAACTCGAACTCGAACTCGCCACTTTGATTACCCGCGCGATTCCGTTCCTCGAAAAGATTCGCTTCGTTTCAAGCGGCACCGAAGCCACCATGAGTGCAGTGCGCCTGGCACGCGGCGTGACGAAACGCGATTTCATCGTCAAATTCGAAGGCTGTTACCACGGCCACGCCGACAGTTTTCTCTCGCAAGCCGGTTCGGGTCTCGCGACTCTCGGCATCGCGGAATGTCCTGGCGTTCCGCAGGCGCTTGCAGCGCTGACGCTGAACGTGCCGTTCAACGATTTGTCTGCGGTCGAAGGAGTCTTTGCCCGGCACAAAGACAAGGTCGCCGCCATCATCGTCGAGCCCATCGCTGCCAACATGGGCGTCGTCCCGCCCGAAACGGGTTTCCTCAAAGGCCTCGAACAAATCGCCCATCGCAACGGCGCGCTGTTCATCGTCGATGAAGTCATCACCGGATTCCGCCTGCACAACGGCTCTGCACAACAACTTCTCGACATTGAGGCGGACCTGACCACCATGGGCAAAATCATCGGCGGCGGCGTGCCTGTGGCAGCGTACGCTGGCCGCGCGGAATTGATGAATCACGTGGCCCCGCTCGGGCCCGTATATCAGGCCGGAACGCTTGCGGGAAATCCTCTGGCCATGCGCGCGGGCATTGCCGCCCTCCAGCAGCTCTCGAAGCCCGGTTTGTATGAGGGAATCAAGCAAAGGGCCGAGCGCCTGGTGCTGGGTTTGCGCGAGGAATTCGCCGACGCGGGCATTCTCGTGCAAATCAACGCCGTGGGCTCGCTCTCCACGATCTTTTTCACGGGCGAACCCGTTCGGAACTACGCTGACGCCAAGCGCTCCGACACCAAACGCTACGCGCGCTTCTTCCGGGAAATGCTCGAACGCGGCATCTTCCTCGCGCCCTCGCAATTTGAAGCCGCTTTTGTATCTGCTGTCCACACCGACGCGGATGTCGACCACACCATTGCCGCCGCGCGCGAGTCTTTGCAAGCCATGGCCGGCGAGTGACTGCCGCTGAACCCGTCAAAGTACAGGGCCAAGTTATTTGGAGTGCGGTTTATCCTAAGCGTGAACGAAGGGCGGCCTGCCTGCCGCAGGCAAGCTTGACGCCACTTTTCTTTCCCGCCCGTCTGCTCTATATTCTGCGAAGTTCAATCATTCCAAAAAAGGGAGCAAAGAAGCATGTCCGAAGGCATCGAATTACCCGAAGCGCATCACGGCCACGAAGAAGACAATCCTCTGATCATTCCCGTCTCCGTGACCATTTCTATTCTGGCCGTGCTCGTCGCCGTCGTTTCATTGATGGGCCATCGCGCGCACACAGAAGAACTTTCGCGCGAAACGCAGGCGGCCAGCCGCTGGGAGCAGTATCAGGCCAAGAGCATTCGCCAGCGCATGACGCAGGTCGGATTGGATATCGTCAGCGAGGTCGCGCCGCTCAACAAAGAGAAAGGCGAGGCGCTGGCCCAAAAATACGAGAAAGAAGTGGAACACTACGCCTCGGACAAGGAGGATGTGAGCAAGGTTGCCGAAGATCTGGAAGCGGAGCGCGATCGCGCCATGCATCGCGCGGACCGCTTCGATCTCGGGGAAGTACTCCTGGAAATTGGCCTGGTCATCTGTTCACTCACCTTGCTTGCAAAAAAGAAGATCTTCTGGGTTGGCGGCGTCCTTGTCGCGGCAACCGGCCTCGCCGTCGCCGCTTCTGGCTTTTTCATGCACTAACTCAGGCGCGGGCCGGAGGACGAGAGCCACGCAGCATGGCGATTTCCTTCGTCAGCCCTTCCAGCCTGCCTAGCAACTCCTGGTGGCGCACGTCTTCGCCGGATGGCTTTCTCCCGATGAACGTCAGCGTGCCACCTGGCTCGAGGATGCACTGCTCCACGTCGGAAAGCGATGCGAAGCCTTGTTTGCGCGCCGCCGCCTCGAGCTGGGCCATCGTGATGAGCTCTTGCTTCAGGTGCTGCGTACGCACTTTGCCGCTATCAATCAAAACATCGGCGCGCCCTTCGACGATCTCGTCGAGTTTGTGGTGGTTGTAGAGGAAACGAACGACCAGGTAATTCGTGATCAGCAGGGAAGCGGCGCCGATCAACCCTCCCAGCACGGTGTTGTCGTCGCCGATGATGGCGTTCTGCACGGTGTTGGACAGTGTGAGCAGCACCACGAGGTCGAACGGGTTGAGCTGCACCAGTTCCCGCTTGCCCGAGAGCCGCAGGCTCACCACCAGGAACGCATAGACGATGACCGGGCGGAGGATTTTCTCCAGCAGGGGAAGCCCCAGGACAAACATGTCTTTCCAGATGTCATGCATTGCGATTCGGCCTCCTGAATGTGGTGTTGCGAACCCGGGTCGTCCGTTGCCGCAGTTAAAATAGAAGAAGCGCTGCGAGCGTAGCACGCCGTCCAGCACAGGAGAAAGAGCCTCGGCGCGTGCAATGCTGTCCGGCGGGGCAGTCATCCTTTGGTGACGCCGGAACATGCGGCCGATACCAGCGCCACAGGCATTTCGTAAAATAAGAACGGGTCGTGCCCGAGGCCCGCAAAGCCGAAAAAAGCAGACACCACCAGATGGGGGAAGGTACGCTCCGCCTTGTCCCGGGCGAGTATTTGCCGGGGAGGGTCTCGCGAGCAGCGACAACATGGCCGAACGTTCCACTTCCGAGCAAGTCGCGGCAATCAGCCCCGAACAGCTCTCCACTTTGCTGGATTCGGCGAAAGAACTCTTCACCTTCTTGAGTCCGCAAGGAAATATTCTTTACGCCAGCGCCGGATTTACGCGGGTGCTCGGGTATTCCCAGGAGGAGTTGATCGGGAAACCGGTTCTCTCTCTCGTTCATCCTGCTGACGTGAGTGGGGCCGGCCAGCGTCTGGAGAATCTCGCGACGGGCAACACCAGTGTGTGCGCCAACCGATGCCGGCTTCAGGGGAAGGACGGGCGCTGGCGCTGGTTCGACACATCGGGGAGAGACTGCACGCGTACACCCGGCGTCGAAGCGATTCTGGTGAGCTTCCAGGACGTCACCGCCCTCCAGCGCATGGAAGCGGAGCGGCAGGTCATCGCCGAAGTCATTCAGACGTTGAACCAGACGTCGAATCTGGACGAATTGCTCGCGGGCATCCATCAGGCGCTCAAGAAAGTGATGTCCGCGGAAAACTGTTTTGTGGCCTTGCATGATCGCGCGACCGACATGTTTAGCTTTCCCTTCTTTGTCGATCAGTTTGACGTAGCGCCGTCTCCTCTGCGGATCGGCCACAGTTGCACGGCATATGTGTTTCGCACCGGCCAGCCGATGCTGATTCCACAAACTGAATTCGACCGCCTGGCCGCAGCGGGCGACGTGGAACTGGTGGGAGCGCCCTCGCCGGCGTGGCTTGGTGTTCCGCTGAAGACACCGACCGCGACGATTGGCGTGCTCGTGGTGCAGCACTACGAGAACGAAAATGCTTACGATCAGCGCGACCTGGAGTTCCTGGGCTCCGTGGGCGGGCACATCGCGCTGGCGATCGAGCGGCGCCGCTCGGAAGATGCGCTGCGCAAGAACGAAGAGATGTTCCGCCTGCTCTTCAGCCACAATCCGCTGCCCACCTGGGTGATCGACCGCGACACTCTGCGGTTTCTGGAAGTCAACGAAGCGGCAACGCGCGTTTACGGATACTCCGCCGAAGAATTCAGGCAGATGACGGTCCTCGATTTCCGGCCGGACGACGAAAAAGAAAAGTTCCTCGAATACCTGAAGCGCAATTCCGGCGACGGGCTCTACCACGGACACTGGAAGCACCGGAAGAAAGACGGCAAGATCATCCAGGTCGAGACCACGGTGCACGAGCTCGAATATTCGGGCAAGCGCGTGCGGCTGATCGTCGCGCAAGACGTCAGCGAGCGCCAGATCCTCGAACAGCAGCTCCGCCAATCGCAGAAGATGGAAGCCGTGGGACGCCTGGCAGGCGGCGTGGCGCACGACTTCAACAATCTCCTGATGGTGATCAAAGGACATACCGAACTGCTGATCCAGTCGCTGCCGCAGTCGGAACAATACACGCGAAAAATCGAGCAGATCGACCGCGCCGCCGACCGTGCCTCCGGGCTCACGCGGCAACTTCTGGCTTTCAGCCGCCTGCAGATGCTGCAGCCCCAGGTGATGAACCTGAACGACGTGGTGCACGATATGGGCCGGCTGCTGCCGCGGCTCATTGGCGAGGACATCGAGCTGGCCATCGGCACCAGCAAAGATCTCGGCGCGGTTCGCGCCGATGCCAGCCAAATGGAACAGATCATCATGAACCTGGCGGTGAACGCGCGCGATGCCATGCCGGAGGGCGGCCGGCTGACGATCGAGACCTTCAACGCCGATCTGGACGGAGCCTACAGCACGAAGCACCCCATCGTTCGTCCCGGACCTTATGTGCTTCTCACCGTTTCCGATACCGGGACCGGCATGGACCTGGAGACGCAGGCGCACATTTTTGAGCCGTTCTTCACCACCAAGCCGCAGGGCAAAGGCACGGGGCTCGGCCTGGCCACGGTCTACGGCGTGGTGAAGCAGAGCGGCGGCTTCATCTGGGTCTACAGCGAACTGGGCCACGGGAGCACGTTCAAGATTTACCTGCCGCGCGTGGACCAGCCGGTGGACCGTGTTTCCTCGGGACCGGCCGTCGCGGAAGCTCCGAAGGGAAGCGAAACGATTCTGCTCACCGAGGACGAGCAGGATGTGCGCGAGGTGGCTCGCGAGTTCCTGGAATCCGGCGGCTACACGGTGATGGAAGCGCGCGACGGCTCGGAAGCGCTGGCGCTGGCCGAGAAGCATGAGGGTGCGATCAAGCTGCTGATCACCGACATGGTGATGCCCAAGATGACCGGCCTGGAATTGGCCGCGCGCTTGAAAGAGAAGCAGCCGGGGCTGCGGATGCTCTACATGTCCGGGTACAGCGAGCGCGCGGCGTCGGAGTCCATGCAGATGGATCCCTCGATTAAGATGTTGACGAAGCCGTTCAGCCGGAGCGCCCTGCTCCGCGCGGTGCATGAGCTGCTGCGGAAGAACTAGCCTCAAGGAATTCGGTGACTGGTGACTCGTGACTGGTCGAACCCCAGGCCCCTTTCCCCTTTCTTTGATGTGAGTGTCGATCGCAAAAAAGTTGCGTGAACACAAGTGAAGAGGTCGACAAGTTGAAAGTCGGGGAGGGGGGTACCCCCAGTTCGCATCGATAGCAAAACAAAGAACTTGCAAATTGGGCAGTTCGTAACTGACTGACCTCTGCATTTCAGAGCGAGGTGAAGGAAACGAGGGTGCCCCTCGATAAGAGCGAAGGCCCCCGATGGAGAGCCAAGCACTTAGGGCGTGCCACCCGCCCAGTCGTATAGGCTCTCCGTCTTGGGAAATCGCCTAAGTCTGCCCTGTGTCTCCCACCATTGCTGCCACGAGGATAATGCTTTGCGTCGCTGCTCTACAGACCCTGTACATGGTATTACCGGGGCGTCGGGAATGGGCACCTTTCCTCCCGCGGAGCCGCTGAGCTGGGTGCCTAGACTCGTCAGGAGACCCGAGATGTTGCACCGTACAAACTTCGTTTGGTGGTTTGCGAGAGCTAGCCAAACGGGAACTGCAGGAGGGCCCACACGCGAAAGCGCAAGGTTCAGGAATTGGATGTCTTCCGTGAAGAACGTCGAGGGGGTGTAAGAATGCTGTAAAGCCGCCAGGATCGCCTCCTGCACGTCGGGGCTTACTTTGTCGAACATGTCAGCCAAGATCAAACACAAATCATACTTGGGAGGTCCTTTCCTTTCGGCAATCCATTGAGCGGCGATGT
>CAZGFL010000033.1:0-16869 GCA_964524985.1 uncultured Acidobacteriaceae bacterium | reverse complement strand
GATTTGTGCTGGCGTTTATTGTGGCTTACATGCAGCACGGCTACTACCTTGATATCATCCTGCCCGGCAGCATTGTTGGGATGATCGTAGGCTACGCCACGCAAAGGTACGGCGCGGCTCCCTCAGCGGCAAGCGCCGCGCGGTGATTACGCCCCTTTGTGTTTGTGACTCGTTTAGAATGGCGGGCATCCAAAGATTGTCGCGCTATCATCTTGCGACGTGGGGTGGTGCCATGGGATTCGCGGGGTTTGCCGGCCAAAAGTACTTGAATCTCGAAACCTTCAAGAAGAGCGGCGAAGGCGTGAAGACGCCGGTCTGGTTCGCGGCGGATCCGTCCGCGAAACTCCAGTCGAACGACGCGAAGCTATACGTCTACACTATCGGTGTCTCCGGAAAAGTGAAGCGCATTCGCAACAATGCAAGTGTAAAGATTGCGCCGTGCAACATGCGCGGCGATGTCCAGGGCGATTGGGTTCCTGCGCGCGCGGAGATTCTCTCCGGCACGGAAGCGGCGCACGGAATGCAGCTGTTGAATAAAAAATATGTTCCCTGGAAGCAACTGCTCGATTTCTTCGCCAGGTTCCGCAAGCGCGAGCGCACCGTTTTTATCATTCGTCCCGCATGAATTCCTCGAACTTGGGCCGCTACCCGCGTGAGGCGACGTGCTGCTGCGAGGCTAGAGCCAGCGCACGAAGGGAGTTGTTGTACGGCGCGCGCGCGACGCCGCGCTCTGTAAAGATCGCCGCGATGTATTTCGCCGGCGTCACATCAAATGCCGGGTGCGCCGCGTGGACGTCCGGTGCAATCCGCACTCCCTGCAAGTGTGTTACTTCCCCTGCGGAGCGCTCTTCAATCGGAATGTGGTCGCCATCTGGGATGGATAGATCAAAAGTCGAAACCGGCGCCGCGATGTAAAACGGCACATTATTTTCCTTAGCAAGCACGGCGATTTGATAGGTGCCGATTTTATTTGCCGTATCGCCATTCGCGGCAATGCGGTCCGCGCCCGTAACGATCGCTCCGACTCTCCCCGTTTTCAAAAAATGTCCGACCATGTTGTCCGTGATGAGCGTCAGCGGAATCCCGCCCTTGTGCAATTCCCAGGCCGTCAGCCGCGCTCCCTGAAGATACGGCCGCGTTTCCGGCACAAGCACATGGAGTTTCCGGCCTTGCTCAAACGCTACTCGAATCACGCCCAGCGCCGTGCCAATCCCGGCCGTGGCCAGCGCGCCAGCGTTGCATTGGGTCATCACCTGGCCTTCGCGTGGCATGAATTCCGCCCCAAATCGCCCGATGGCCTCATCCGTCGCCGTTTTTTCGAGGTGCACTTGCTTCGCCTCTTCGACCATTCCCTGCTTGATCTTTTCGAGATCCGAAGTCTGCGATGTAAGTTCGGCGAAGCGCCGCTTCATGCGCTCGAGCGCCCAAAACAGATCAACAGCCGTGGGGCGCGTCTTCGCCAGAACATCGCAAATCTCGCTGCATTCACTGCGAAGCGCCTCCACCGATTTCGCGGAAGAATGCAGCGTGCCTAGCGCCGCGCCCATCGCCGCAGCAACCCCAATCGCCGGCGCCCCGCGAATCACCATTTCCCGAATCGCCTTCGCGACTTCCCGGTAGTCCGTGTAGGTGTAGGAGATCTCTTCCGCGGGAAGCCGCCGCTGATCCAGCATCACCACGCCACGGTCCGTCCATTCAATGGGTTGGGCTACGTACATTCGCTTATGCCTCGTGGAATTTGATGAAAATCCTGCTATTTATTCTAACGGGAGGCGCGGCGGAACACGAATCCATCAGTGCGGAGGCATTTGCGTAAAGCCTTTGGTAGTGATGATTGCGCTGATCGCAATCATCGAATTGTAGCCTAAATGGAGAAGGAAGCTGGCCAATACGGTTCCAGTCCACGCCCGCGCAAAGGTGAAGATGACGCCAACCAGAATCAGCATGCTGACCAATTCCCAGTTCTCGCCCAACTGAGGTCCATGCATTAGGCCAAACAGAATGCCCGTGACCAAAATACTCGAGGCCACGCCGGTCCGAATGGCCTGGGAACACTCCATCCCAAAGTGCCGGGCAATCGTCGAAATAATCCGCGCGAATACCGGATACAGGTATCCGCGAAAAATAGTTTCTTCCGCCAGCGGGGCGACGAACACCGCCATCGCCATCAGCAGCATCGCGCCGTTGCGGCTCTTGAAGAACTCCTGGATGGGCACATGCTCCGCGTCCTTAACGCGCGAACTGGCGAGCGCGACGAAAAGCGAAAGTCCGCAGCCGGAGAGGAAATACATCCACGGCCTCCCTTTCCCGGCGAGCGGGTCGGGGTTCAGTTTTTTCCAGCCGAGCGTCCGCCAGAAAGGCATGCCGCGAAGCACCGAAAGAGTCACGTAAAGAAAGAGGATGATCAGCGCGAAGGAGGCCACGCTCGTGCCCACCAGGAGCTTCGGATCCGATTCCAGCAGCCTACGGAGCTGTCTCTGAGTCACATGGTGGTAAACGGAATAGTAGCCGATGACGGCCCCGGCGATTGCAAATTGGATGATAAAAAAGAACGCGCCGAAAACCAGTAGGTGGGCCCACGACCAGCTGATTCGCAAATCCTCAGGAACGCAATCCCATGTGGCTGGAGGAACTGCTCCCGCATAAGAGATCGGGTCACCCGGAAGGAGCACATTGGATTCCGAGGACGGCGTTTCGGTATGCGCCCGGGAAGGCGCCATCGAATCGCTGGCGCCTCCCCGCGAATTCTGTGAATTGTCGTCAACCACGTTCATCGTTTTCCTGTCACCGTTTCTTCGGCCATCCTGCCGCCAAAGCTGCGGCGACCAGCGGCAACATCAGCTCGTGATGGCCCGTAATCGCAAAGCCGTGGGACTCCGCCCCTTTGTGGTTGCGGCTGGAAGCGGTGGGACGCTTCACTACATTTTGCAACGGCCGGTAGTGCTGAATAAAGTCGAAGTTGGCCGTGGTGATGGGGCAAAGCGGTACGCCAAGATTCCGCACCACGGAAACGGCCTTCAAGAAAACTTCCGGCAGCAAAACAGCGGATCCCCAATTGAGATAAACGCCTCCCGGATGCATCTGCTGGGTCAACGCGCAGAACAGGCGGAAATCGCGATGCGTGGCGTACCCGAGCGCCGCGCCTTCTGCCGCTGGGTGCATGTGCGGAATGTCCGTGCCGATGGCGAGATGCACGGTCACCGGAATCCGCCTCTTGTGCGCCGCCGCCAGAACGCTCGAGTCCGCGTGTTTGGCTGGAATGACGCCGCTGTTCAGAAATTGCCCCGCCGCTTCGCCGTAGCCAATGCGAATGCGCTGCGCCAGCTTGGCAATCTCATTCAGATACTTGCCCGTTTCTTCCGCCATGCCGAACTGGCCTTCGCCCAAGGCGGCCTCTACGTCTTCGGAAGTGTTCCCCGCCAGCGCGATCTCGAAATCGTGGATGAGCGCCGCGCCGTTCATTGCAATTCCCGAAACGAACCCGCGATCCATCAGGTCGATCAAAACCGGCCCAAGCCCAACTTTGACGACATGTCCGCCCATGCCCCAGAGAATCGCTTTGCGTTGCTTGCGCGCCGCATGCACTGCGCCCAGAAGCTGCCGAAGGCTCTCGGCTGCGAGAATGTGCGGCAACGAATCGAGAAACTTCGTCAGCGACGAATTGGTGGACACCGGTTTCGAGAACTCGCGCACGTTGACCTTGCTTTTGCGCGACGCCAGCGGATACGTATGCACTTCTCCGAGGACCAAAGGCTCGATCGAGTAGATACTCATGTTGAGCGATTACTGTAGGGGGAAACGCCCTAAGGCGCAAGCAGATCGCGACGCTGTCTTGCTGTCAACAAGAGCGAAGATTTAACTCACTTAGGGTCCGTGCCCTTACCGTTGGAGCCGCCGTTAAGATTCAGCACTCGCGCAAGCACCTGGCCGGTATACGACTTCTTCGTCCGCGCGACTTGCTCCGGCGGACCTTGCGCCACGATGCGCCCGCCGCCTTCCCCGCCTTCCGGCCCCAAGTCAATAATCCAGTCCGCCTGCTTGATGACATCCAGATGATGCTCGATGATGAGCACGGTGTTTCCGAGATCTACCAAGCGCTGTAAAACGTCCAGCAGCTTGCGCACATCGTCGAAGTGCAACCCCGTCGTCGGCTCATCCAAAATATAGAGTGTGCGCCCGGTCTGCCGTTTCGAAAGCTCCCGCGCCAGTTTGATGCGCTGCGCTTCCCCGCCCGAAAGCGTCGTCGCTGACTGCCCCAGCGTGACGTACCCCAGCCCGACGTCCACCAGCGTCGAAAGCTTCTGCTGAATCTGCGGAATGTTTTCGAGCAGCTTCACCGCATCGGTGCAAGGCAAATTCAACACGTCGCTGATCGAGTGTCCTTTATAGCGCACCGCCAGCGTTTCCGAATTGTAGCGCCGCCCGCGGCAAACTTCGCACATCACGTACACATCCGGAAGAAAATTCATCTCGATGCGCCGCAGTCCGTCGCCCTGGCACGCTTCGCAGCGCCCGCCTTTCACGTTGAAGCTGAACCGCCCCGGCCGGTATCCGCGCTCGCGGGATTCCGGCAGCATCGCAAACAGATCGCGTATCGGCGCGAACACTCCCGTGTACGTTGCGGGATTCGACCGCGGCGTGCGTCCAATCGGCGCCTGATCAATCTCGATGACCTTGTCGATATGCTCCGTGCCAAGAATCTGCCGGTGTGGCGCAGGCGCTTCCGACGAACGGTAAAGTTTCTGCGCCAGCGCGCGATACAAAATGTCGTTCACCAGCGTGGATTTCCCGGACCCCGAAACGCCTGTGACCACGGTCAGCAGTCCGAGCGGAAACGTAACGTCAATCTCTTTAAGATTGTTCGCGGTTGCGCCCATCACCTGGATCGCTTTGCCGTTCTCGCTGCGCCGCTTTTCCGGAACGGGAATCTTTGTCGCCCCGCTCAGATACTGTCCCGTCAGCGATTCTGTCGTGGCCTCAATTTGCTCCGGCTTGCCCTGCGCAACCAGGTAACCTCCCGCATTGCCCGCGCCCGGTCCTAGATCCACCACAAAATCCGCGCGGCGAATCGTATCCTCGTCATGCTCCACGACGAGCACCGTGTTTCCAAGATTCCGCAAGTGTTCGAGCGACCCCAGCAGCCGCGCATTATCCCTCGCGTGCAAGCCGATGCTCGGCTCATCCAGCACATACAGCACGCCGCGCAGCCGCGAGCCGATTTGCGTTGCCAGGCGAATGCGCTGCGCCTCACCACCCGAGAGTGTGGCCGCCGACCGCTCCAGGCTGAGGTAGCCCAGCCCCACCGCAAGAAGAAAATCAATGCGCTCGGCAATCTCCTCCAGCGGCCGCGCCGCAATCTCTTTTTGCCGCTCGCTGAGTTGCGCCAGCATCTTGTCTACTGCAGGCCGCGCCGCGCTCAGCGAAAGCCCCGTGAAGTCCGCAATCGACCAGCTTCCAAGCTTCACCGCCAGCGACTCCGGCCGCAGCCGCTTCCCATGACAGACGCTACATACCGTCGCCGACATGTACTGCGTCATCCACTCGCGATAGGTGTCCGAGCCGGACTCTTCGAAATTTGTCTCCAGAAATTTCAGAATGCCTTGGAACTGGAAGCCTTTTTGAAATCTGAATTTCTTGGCCTGAATCCCGCGCTCTTTAGAGCCGCCGTCTTCTCCGGACGGATACCCGTATAGCAGCATCTTCTGGATGCGCGCCGGGAACTTTTCAAACGGCGTATTAAGGTCGAAATGATGTGCGAAGGCTGCGAGTTCCAACGTGCGCTTCAGGAACGACGAACCGGATCCCGGCCCCAGTCCCCCGTCGAAAAGCGGCCGCGACCAGTCATTAATAATCTTCGATGGATCGAAATCGTACTTCGAGCCCAGCCCGTTGCATGCCGGGCACGCGCCGTAGGGGGAGTTAAAACTGAACGAACGCGGCTCCAGCAGCGGAACCGAAATCCCGCAGTCCGGGCACGCCAGTTTCTCGGAGAAGGTGTGCTCCTTGCCGCCTACCACGGCCACGGTCACCAGGCCGCTCGCCAGCTTCAGCGCCGTGGTAATGGATTGTTCGAGCCGCGCCGCGATGCCTTGCTTCACCAGCAAACGGTCCACCACAATCTCGATGGTGTGATTCTTCCGCTTGTCCAGCGCCGGAATATCATCCAGTGGCACGAGCTCACCGTCGATCCGCGCGCGCACGTAGCCGTCCTGCGCAAACTTCTCCAGCTCTTTGCGATAAGCGCCTTTTCGTCCTCGCACAATCGGCGCCAGAATCATGATGCGCTCGTCGGGCTTGCAGATTTCTCCCTGCAGGATGGCTTGTACAATCTGCTCGCTCGACTGCCGGGTAATCGGCTTCCCGCACTTCGGGCAATGCGGCACGCCCACCGACGCGTACACCACACGCAAATAGTCGTAGATTTCTGTGATCGTCCCGACCGTGGACCGTGGCGACCGCGTGGTGGTTTTCTGCTCAATCGCGATCGAAGGCGAAAGCCCTTCAATCACATCCACTTCAGGCCGTTCCATCTGATCTAGAAATTGTCGCGCGTACGCGGACAGCGACTCCACGTAGCGCCGCTGCCCTTCCGCGTAGATCGTATCGAATGCCAGCGAGGATTTGCCCGAGCCGGAGAGCCCGGTGATGACCGTCAGGGTGTTCCGGGGAATTTCGACGCTGATGTTTTTCAGGTTGTGCTGCCGCGCGCCCCGGATTACCAGTTTGGTCAGGCCCATAAGCTGAAAGCGCTCCCTCCCCAGCAGTCGTGCTTCCCTATGCAAACTCCGCCACCCAGTAGTTACACTGAGCCCACAATAACTTCTCACGATAACAGGTCGTAAAGAGCAGGGTCAAGAAAACGCGCTGATCCATCCATCCTGGATGAGACTTTCCTTTTGGCTTTTTGCCCGGTGGTTTCAGCCGTTACCGTCACAACAAATTTTCAGCACGGTCAGGTTGACTCGCCGGTTTCCCCGGTAAGCTGGAAAGTAATCGTACCGTGGTGGCCACCTGCTCGAGGGCCTTCAGGGAGGCAGGCGAGTTCCCCGGTTCTCGCTCGGAGTAACGCAAGAAAGAATGAGAAAGCTCACGTATTGGGAATGGGGCACCGTCGCGGGCTTTCTGCTCGTGTACACCATCGTTTCTCTGCTGGCAAAGCCGGGAGCGGCGCTCACCGCTTTTTCCGACATGAGCGGAGTGGGCCTGTGGCTCCTCACGATTGCGGTCATGCTGTGGGCCGGCTTCAGCAACACCGGGCGCACGCGCTGGTTCTGGTTCCTCATGGCCTTCGGCGCCGCGCTCGTTGCAACCAACCTGACCGCTTGGTTCTACTACGAAGTGATGACCGGCCGTGAGCCGCCGAACCCCTTCTGGGCTGACATCCCTCTCTTCCTCCAGCCCGTCCCCATGATGGCCGCGGCCGCGCTGCGTCCCGGCTCCCGCCAGCGCGAACAAACATTTCTCCTCAGCTCGCTCAATTTCCTAATCCTTCTTTTGTGGTGGATTTATCTGTACATGTTCCTGGTGTACCCCAACGAATACATTCAAACCGATCAGTTGATCTACAACGCGTATTATTTCTCGCTCTTCATCCTCGAGTTCGCCACGCTGATGGTCGTGATGGGTGGCATGGCGCTGCTCGCGGAAGGCGCCTGGCGCAGAATCTATTGGCATCTTTTCGGCGCTTGCGCGCTGTACTTGTTGGCCTATCAGTCGCTGAACTCGGCGCTAAATCGCAATGAATATTACAGCGGAAGCATTTACGATGTGCCCGCCTATGCCGCCATCTGTTGGTTCATCCTGGTCGCCGCGCGCGCGCGCCACGTGCCTTCGGAAAAGTTGGCCGGAACCGGCCGCGAACGCGAAGCGGATGTCTCCGGCTTCTTGGCTGTGCTGGCGCTGCTTTCTATGCCGGTCATTGGACTGTGGGTTCTGCTCCTGGTCCCGGCGGCCAGTCAGTTGCGGCCTTTTCGCGTCACCGTCACGCTGATTGGGATTTTGCTCATCGGCGCGTGCGTCTTCTTACGGCAGATGTTGCTCGCCCGCGAACTGACTCGCCTGCTGCACGAGTCCAAGAGCACTTTGGACCGCCTGCAGCATGCGCAAACCCAGTTGGTGCAACAGGAGCGGCTCGCCGGAATCGGCCAATTGGTCTCCGGCGTTGCGCACGAACTCAACAATCCCCTCACCGCCGTCATGGGCTACTCCGATTTGCTGAAAGAACAGGCTCCGGAGAACGGCATGCGCCAAAAGCTCGAGCGCTTGGGAACCGAGGCGCGCCGCATGAAGCGCATCATTGACAACCTGATTAGCTTTGCCCGCCCCCTGCAGGATGGCCGAAAGGCCTTGGACATCGCCACCGTGGTGCGCGATTCCCTCATGCTTTGCGAGTATCAATGGAAAAAGGCGGGCATCTGTTTTGAATTGAACCTTCCGCCAAACCTGCCGCGCATTCCCATCAACGAGGGCCAGTTCAAAATGGTTTTTGTGAATCTCTTCACCAACGCCGCGCAAGCCGTCGAGCAGGCCCCGGAAAAGAAAGTCCTGGTCGAAGGAAATCTCCAAGCCCAGAAAATCGTTCTGCGTTTTAGCGATACCGGACCCGGCTTCAGCAACCTCGACCGCGTCTTCGATCCTTTCTATACCACCAAGCCGGTCGGCCAGGGCACCGGCCTGGGCCTCAGCATGTGCTACGGCACCGTCAAAGAGCACAACGGCAAGATCTACGCCCAAAACCTCGAGCCCCACGGCGCCGCCGTCACCATCGAACTCCCCGCCGCTTAAAGCTCCGATAAGAACTCAACGGCCACCGGGATTCAGTGAAGGGATGTGTTGATCCACCAGCCGCTCTGCCCGAACTACTTCGGCGAAATCGTCATGACATCCAACAAAGCTGTTTCCCCTTTTACTTGCAAAGTGAGCGTTGAGTCAGCCGGCAAAGTCCAGTACATATCCGTCGTCTTGATATCTTCTTTTCCGCCGCTGAACACGCGGATTTTGCCTCCGCGCACATGGAACAGCGTGAAATCAGGCACGCGAATATTCTGCCGCCCCCGTGCTCCATCAATGGACCACCTGCGCAGACCCACGTTCAGCTTCGCGGTCTTCCCCGCTTTTGTCTTGAGCGACAGGAGCGACTGAAAGCCCTCCACGGCTCGAAACGCTTTTGCCGGATCCGCGAAGGCCTCTTTGCTCTCTTTCTGTGCTTGCCCGAAGCCTTGCAGCGCCGTTCCATACGCCATCGCGAAAAAAATGAAGGCCAGGAAACATCTGCGCGCGACTTTCATCTCCCCTCCTATTAATTCGTCTCTAGCATGAAAACCTTTCCACCTTGGTCCGCGACAATCACATGATCGCCAACCAGGATGGGTTCGCCGAAAATCGCCGTTGCCCCCGGCAGCGCGATGTCGTTCAGGACGGCCGGATCCGGTACCAACCGAACCACCGACCCCAGCAAACCCAGAATCGCGCAAATGGGGGTTGCCACGTTGGGGTCGCTGCAACGCCAGCCTACCGGCGGCGCCACTTGCGGATCGGCCAGCACGACCAGGTGGCCTTCCACCGTCCCCACATACACTATGCCGTGCGTGATGGTCGGCGGCCCCAGTGGATATCCTGCAAATCCGCTCGTGTGGGGAACATCCTTAATCCAGCGCACACGGCGGTTTTCCGGGGCGCACACGTTCAGTGCGTGAAGCTGCGTGTACCCGGCCGTTAGATTGGTGGTCGTGTCCAGCCCGCCCACCACCGCAACATAAACATCTCCCCAGCTGGCGCCCGGCCGCTTATAGTCCGTATCGCCGTGGACCGTCCCATCAGGGGGATGGAAGCCGCTCGTCGCCCACGGGCCCGTTGGGAACGCCCATTTCACGCTTCCCGTGTGCGTGTCCGAAGACCAGGCCCAGCCGTCTTTCTGCTGCGAAGTCACTAAGCGTCCGCAACTCGTATCCATTACCACTGCCCCCGCCGACCAATCGGGATCATCGTCCATGTCGTACGGCACGGGCTGGTGTTGCCACTTGATGGCGCCGGTGTCCTTGTCCAGGCGCAGCATGCTCAACCCGTGATTGACCGCGGGTTGCGATGGGTTTCCATTGCGTGTGTTGCCGGTAGTGACGAACACGTCCTCCCCGCCGGCCGGCGAATTCCAGATTCCGCCCCCACGCGTGCTCGTGGATGAGTAATTGAAGCCCGTGTCTATCGAACCATCGTGAAGGTGGACTGCCACCACCCGGCCGTTTTGGATGGGGTTGTCACAGTGGTCGCCCACCCCGATGTAGACGCGGTCGTGAAAAATCAGCGGCGCCGAATATCCAATCTGCTCGTGAAAATCGTTGAAGCCCGTTCCAGTCACCCGGGCGATAGTTGGGGATTCCCAAAGGAGTGTGCCATTTTCTGCGTCCACCGCGAACAGATGCCCGTCGCCCAGGTGAGGCGCGGAAGAAAGGTCTGGTGCTCCGAAGATTACGGCTTCCTTGCCTTTTACACGGGCGAACGCCGCGGCCGAAGCGATCCCGTAGCTTGAAGGATTGCAATTAAACGTCGAAGTCAGCGCGGTGCCAGTCGGGTATTGCCATAAAACCGCGCCGGTCTTTTCATCCAGCGCATAAAAATACCCATTGCCGTTCCCGATGTAGACCTTGCCGTCGTGCACGATCGGCGAACTGTAAAACCCCTGCGCCCCGGAAGGCGAAAACGTCCAGGCCACTTTCAGGGTGCCTACCTTCGCCGGATCGGACAGCGCCGAGCGCTTTTTTTGATTTCCGGATCGCTCCTGGTCATGCCGGAATGTCTCCCAATTTCTGTGAGCGCAGCCGCCCGCCGTGCCGGCTGCCGCCAGAACTGCCAGGGCCTTTGCCATCGCCGCGAATTTCACGTTCGCCTCCTTTTCCGGAACCCGGGGAATCCCCTATTGAGGAATAACGATGTGCGCGCGCAAAACCAACGGCATGATTCCTCGGCTTTCTAGCGCGCACGAAGTGTCTTGTGGCAAAGTCACCGCTGTGCCCATGGCCAGTTCCTGAGACTTGCCGGCTATGGTTGCGCTTCCCTCTCCGCTCACCACTCGCAGTACGGCTGGACCGGGCAGTGACACGTTTTCCACCTTTGTGCCGGGGGCCACGAACACGTCGCGAAGCTCGATCTGCGTCCCCGCAGGCCCGGCCGTTTCAAAGACGGTGCGCTCCAGAAGATTCTTTGCAACTTCCTTGTAGGGATTTTGCGACGCTGCCGGAGAAGCTTTGGACTCGCCCGAACCGGCCTCCGCCAGCAGCGGCGTACTCTCGCGTTCCGGCTCGTTCTGACAGCCTGCTTGGAAGCACGCTAACGCCAGAAGAATGGTCCCGATGGATTCACGAAGAGTAAGGCTCACGTTCCCTCCTTCGCTCGTTTCGCGCCGGATTTGGCAAACGACAATTCCGGGCCGCATACCGGACTTGAAAGGTGACTTTGCTAGTGGTTTACGATCCTTTGGCTGGATAGTGTCGTCCCCCCGGCAAAACGTTTCAGGTTTTATTACGGTGGATTCGCGGCCCCCGCTTCCTTGTGCGTGCGCCTTTGCAGCTAGCATGCCCAAAACCTCGAGCCCAACGGCGCCGCTCTCACCATCGAACTCCCCGCCAGGTAGAAGCGAATCGCTGAACGAGCGCATCAAGGAATACGATCGGCGGATCGAGCAGATCGCCAAGAAGAACCACCCGGAAGTCAGACTGCTCCAACAGGTGAAGGGGGTAGGACAAAAACTCCAGCAGGAAAGGAAAGGAAAAAACCGACTTGACACTAACCCGCCTTCTTATGGAAGGACCTAGGCCGTCGTGCTGGTGATACCATACGGCGGCGGAGCGTCGATAACCTCGTAGGCAACTTACATGGGTCAGACTGCCGAAGGCCACAACAAAGAGCGCAGTGCAGCCTGGAGCGCAGACCTCCTACAAGACTTTCGTTTCGGTTTGAGAACGCTCCTTAAATATCGATCCTTTACGGTCGTTACCGTCGTCACGCTTGCTCTCGGAATAGCAGGATGTACGGCAATCTTCAGCTTGGTGAACGCGGTTCTAATTCGTTCCTTGCCGTATGGCGAACCGAGTCGGTTGGTTTACATATTCACTCCCCTCGCGCATGTTGATCTTCCCGTAGGGGTCTTTGGGCCAACCAATGCGGATTTCTCTGATTTGAAAAGCCAGAACCATTCCTTTGCGGAGATGACCCACTTTGAACAAGCGATCTATAACCTTGGTGTGGACGATCGGGTGGAAAGAATTGGCGGGGCAAAGGTCGATGCGGACTTCTTCAGGACCTTGCATGTGGCCCCTGAAATCGGTCGTGAGATAGACACAAGAGATGAGCAACCCGGAAGTGAGCGCGTCGTCGTGGTGAGCCATGCTCTTTGGCAGTCCATGTTTGGAGGAACGCGCGAAATTCTAAGGCGCACGCTGCGGCTGAATGGAAAGCCATACCAGGTGATCGGCGTAACTCCCGCGGACTTTGGATTCCCGCACAAGAGTGATCTTGCACACGGGAACGGGCACATCGATAGGACCGATGTTTGGTTGCCTTCTGCGTTGACTCCGGAACAAAGCGCCGATCGGGAGGATTTCGGTGGCGTTGCGATCGCTCGCTTGAACCCAGGTGCGACCTTAGAACAGGCGCAAACGGAAATGAGTACGATCATGTCTCGGCTAAACTCGGTGCATCCCGAAGACATGCGTGGGTGGAGTGCACTAGTCAAACCGTTTCTTGAGACTGCTCTTGGTCCAGTGAGACCGCTGATGCGGCTTCTACTGGGAGCAGTTTGCTTCGTTCTGCTCATTGCATGTGCGAATGCAGCAAGTCTTTTTTTGGCGCGGGCCGTTGACCGGGCGCACGAATTGGGAGTGCGTGCCTCACTAGGCGCCCGTAGAATGCGTCTTGTACGTCAGATGTTCACGGAATGCTTGATGCTGAGCACTGCTTCGGGCATCGTTGGTATCGGGTTGGCCTTTCTTTTTTTGCGCGCAATTCTGAAACTTGATCCCGGAGATGTCCCTCGAATGCAGGATGCAAGATTGGATATCAGCGTCCTGGCTTTCCTTGTTTCAGTGACCGTGCTGACGAGCATCCTCTTTGGAACATTACCCGCGCTCTCGACAACCCGAATTAATCTCGGAGAACGCCTCCCCGCGCCCCGGCGGCGTCATACGCTCCGAATGCCGCGAAGGCAGAGAGCGCACGTGAACCATGTAAAAGCTATTCATTATCTTCGAGTTAGAGCATCATGACTTCCTTACGTGGTGGGTGACAAACTCAAGCTACATAGCGAAGAGCAAATCTGGTCTCTCGCGGAGGGAGCAATTGTATGGATATGTTCAATAAGGGCGGCCGGCGGGATGACGCGGCGTTCGAGATGAAGCAGGCGGGCCCGTTCCTGAAGTTAGGCGTGATTGCGATTGGCGCGCTTCTCGTCTTGCTGTTGCTGGGATTATTCCTTGTTCGCGTGACGCGAATTGAGGCGGGGCACGTCGGCGTGGAGATCAACCTGGCAGGCAAGCAGCGCGGAGCGTCCGAGATACCGGTGCGGACCGGCTGGGTCGTGTATTCCCCGCTGAGCACACAGATCATCGAGTTCCCGACCTACGTGCAAACAGTGAAATGGACCAAAGACACGAACGAAGGCCATCCCATCAACGAAGAGATGGGCTTCAACTCGAAGGAAGGCATGGAAATCTTTGTGGACGTTTCACTCTCCTATGCCATCGAGCCGTCGAAAGTGCCGGACTTTTACGTGAAGTATCGCGTGTCGGACATGGACATGTTCACGCACGGCATCTTGCGCGACGTTGTGCGAAATTCCCTGAACGAAGTGGCTTCTACCTACGTTGTGGAAGACATTTACGGCGAGAAAAAAGCGGAATTTCTGCGCAAAGTGCAGACACAAATCGAACAGAAAATGACACCGGTCGGCGTAAGCGTGCAGCAGTTCGGCTTCATTGGAGCACCTCGCGTGCCCAGCGTGATTGCGACGGCGATCACGGCAAAAGCACAGGCCATTCAAAAAGCGGAGCAAGCCAGAAACGAACTGCAGACGACGCAGGCCGAAGCCGCCAAGAAAATTGCGGAAGCCGAAGGTGACGCCAAGTCCCTGGTGACGCGCGCGCAAGGCGAAGCGGATGCCAACCGCATCCGGCAAAATTCGCTGACGCCCCAACTCCTCGAATTGCGCCGCATCGAGAACAGCCGCGCGCTGATCGACAAATGGGATGGCCGGCTGCCGACGGTCGAAGCAGGCCAAGGCAGCGGGATGATCCTGCAGCTTCCGAAGCCGCAATAGCTGGGTCGGTTAGACCTGCTGGTAGTTTGCGTAGTATCGATCCATCCCGAGAATGAACCAAACGAAGAGGTTCGCAATGGGCGGCCGATGGCAGCCGCTCCCGCAGACTCGCCAACCTCTCCGCACACCCAGAGCCGCTGTCGCGAAAAACAACAGTTGTAGTCAAACGACCCTATGTCCCTCAGAGTTGGTTAATCAATTCGTCTGGCGCGAGAGCAACGGCTTGTCCGCCGAGCGGGCGGCCGTTGTCATCTCTGACGTTTTACGCCAGTCGACTTCGTTGACGTCCACGCCGCCTTTACGGCCGTCTACATCCTGGAACATCAACAAGTCGCCGTCTCTTTGGTATTTGGTGATTTCGTAGGTTTCGCTCGACTTGAGAGCCAGGATAATAATTCGTTCACATGTTCCTGTCTCGCCGGGCTGCGGCGGGCGGATTTGCAAGGGTACAGGCTTGGCCGCGGGACTCGCGGGCTTCTGCACGGCCGGCTGCATCGCATTGGGCTGCGGCGTTGCGTTGTACGAGCTTTGCCGCGAGGCCGCATAGGGTGGACGGTCTGGATGGAGCAGCGTTTGCGGCAGGACCATATCGTCCATTAACCGGAGTTCGAGGGGCTCTTCGCCCTTCAGCGTTGGTCTGGGGCCGCGGAGCGGCAAACTAATCACTTTCCAGGGCCAAAGCGGTGGGAACATCCACTCGACCACATCGCGTTTCGCGTGCCCCTTGCCATCGATGTCGCCTTCCTTGTCCACCTTGTAGCCGCGCGCTTGAATCACTTTCGCGGGCACGGGGAGATCGCCGCTCGGCAGAATTATCCGGTCGAAGGTGATCTTGAGGTAGCCCTTGCCGACGAAATGCCCTGGCTCCTTATCTGCTTCCAGGTGTCCACCAAGCATGCTGCCCCTAGGGAACAGCGGCTTGCCGAACTCCTGCGTGGTCTTCAGATGGCACAGCACCGGGTCTCCGACTGCGGCCGTCGCCGAAGAGAAATTCGGCTCGTCCAAGGTACATTGCAGCAGCGTACCGGCCGGAACGAGTTGATCCTGAGCACGGATCCCCCCTGCCGACACCAGTAGCGCCATCGCACCCACCAGACTAACGATGAGTCGTTTCATGATAAACCTCCAGATTGTCGTGATCTGTCTTATCCACGGCCAGGCGAGCTAGCCGTTTCCACCGGCAGAAACGTCCGAAAGCTCCCCACTGGACACACTCGGACATCGCCCCACGGTTGCCGGACCCAAACCCAGAGGTGTTGAAAAAGTCGCTCGTTCGCCCAACGATTTCGGCGGCTGCGGTTTCCCTGAAGCGGGGCAAGTCCTTGTTAGAACACAAAGGGCACGAGGCGCCGCGTCTTCCGCATGTATTCCCGATATGGGTCACCCAAGGCCGCTACCAGCGCTGCCTCTTCGACATGCATGCGATAGGCATAGCCAGTTCCTGTACAAATCAGAATCGCTAGAAGGCCAGCCCAGTTTCCGAGGGCCAGACCAAGCCCCGCCAAAGTAATGAGGCCCCCAGTGTAGGAGGGATGCCGTATGAAGCGGTAAGGTCCTGATTCCACAACAGTTTGGCCCGGATGAACCGCGACGTGGTAAGTGAAAAACCGTCCCAAAAGCGACATGCTATAGAAACGAAAAGCCATTCCCGCGAGCATCAGGATTATCCCGCTAAAGAAGAACGCAGATCGGTGCCAATGGATGTTCGCCTGGGGGAGGAAGAAGGGGAGGGCGAACCCGAACGCCAGAGCAACCCAGAGGAGAATCATGAGGAGCCTGTAGGAGCCTCTATCGCGGGCCTTGGAAGTGTCGCCGGATCGCTTCGTTCTGGCACCTATGGTTTCCAGGACCAGCCACAATACGTAGGTAGTCCAAAAAGTGATCGCGTAGGCCGGTCCACCGGAAAAGGGCAAGGGATGCAGGGGTTTCCTCTACTTCCTCAAAGGCAAGTCATTTTGGCGCAGGCCTAATCAGGGGAGAAACCGAGACTTGTCTTCGCTTTTTGTTCGCAAGGACGAGGTAGACACCGCCCCCCCAGAGATGTAGTATCAGCCTGTCCGCATTGCTCCCAACCCTAAGGAGTATCATGAAACGCTTAGTTCCAATACCCAGCAGTCTTGTCGACCACCTGAAGCGAGCCGGAGAGACAGGCATAGGATATCAGGTGGTATCGGTGGAGCTGCAGGACGGCCGAAAGTTCGATCAGGTCGTGACCAGTGAGGGTCACATCATCGAGGTTCGCGGCTTCAAGGAAATTCCCTTTTCTGCGGAAGAAGTGGCTTCCGTCTGCGTAAACCACAAGCTTTGGAATTTCCGGAGTGCTTCGGGAACGCGCGCCAAGGCTCGGGCAGCAACCGCTTAGTTCTGTCGCCTGTAAAGTGGCTTTTCATCGAAAACCAGCTGCGTTACCATCGTTGCGTTTTGGAAATCCTAGCTAGTGCGAGGGAGCAATCGTGGCCAAACGTGTGTCGGTGCGCTGGTTTGGCGACGCAGTGGTGTTGATATTTTTGCTTCATTCGATACACAGCGGCCTCGGTGCCGCGCCGCAAGACGCTCGCAGCTTC
>CAZGFL010000032.1:0-30178 GCA_964524985.1 uncultured Acidobacteriaceae bacterium | reverse complement strand
GTCCCGTAGTTGCTGGCGAGGATAGTGGGGTCGCCGGTCGCAGCTCCGTTTTCGCCGCGAATCCCCAGTGCTTTGCCAAAGGTGTAGTTGCTCAAGAAGGTGAGGTGCCCCGCTTGCTTGTTCCACGTCACCTGCAAAGCGTTGTAGTTGGAATACATCTTATGGTCAATCAGCTTCAACGTGCCCAGGCAGTTTCCTGCGGCGACGCAAGGACCAGCGGTAAGTGGTCGCGCGTTCGTCACGGCACTGGTCGAATATCCAGTATCGGCGCCACCCTTGCTACACGCTCCTCCGTCGGTCGCGGGATTTCCCGATGGGTAACAATCGGGCAGCCAACCGTACTTGCTGAATAGTGAACCGACCGTGAGATCATTGATCTGGTCGAAGTTGTTGTTGTAGTTGCTGAGGTAGTCGGACTTGCTGCCGACGTAGGCAACTTCCAACAAGCTCTTCCAGGGCATGCGCTCGCCCACGGTAAAGCTATAGGTCTGTGTTCGCGGCTCCTGGTCATCTGTCGGAACTAGCGCTGTGAGTCCGCTCGGGGCACTCACACTGGTGCTAGGAGTGAGCGAAGCGAGTGTGGGGCTCCACAGCGTCGGAGACGAGAAAGATCCCTGCACGACGCTGTACGCTGGGTTTTGCACGTTTTGTTCATCGTGGTAGTGATACATGCCGTAGCCGCCGCGCAACACCGTTCGGCCCGAGCCAAACACATCCCACGCAAAGCCCACGCGCGGATTGTAGAAGAAGAGGCGGCTGCCCGAGCCGGAGAGCGCCGTCGAGGAATTGACTTTGTTCCATTCGATGCCGGGGAACGTGGCCCCACCTACAGAGCCGCCCTTGTCTTGCGCGTAGAGATTCGGATACCAGGCAGCAAAGCCGTAGCCTGTGGTATCGACCCAGGGGCCCAAGTGGGACACGCGCAAACCGTAATCCAAGGTTAGGCGGCGCGTGACCTTCCAGGAGTCCGTACCATAGAATTCCGCCGTCATGTAGCGGAAGGCGGGAACCACGTCGAAATTCAGTTCCGAATACTGCGTGGTCTGGCCGATGAGCATATCGGAGTAGGCGTTGCCGGTACTGTTCGATCCCCAGTTGCTGAAGACCAACGTACCGTTGACGTTTCCGTTGCCGGGCTGTTCGTTCCAAGTCCGCTCCCAGTAGAAGCCGAACTTCGTCGTATGCGTTTTCCAAACCTTGATCAGGTTGTCCGCAACGGACGGCAAAGTCTTCTTCGCGTAAACGGTGCCGTTCAGCTCAAATCCGGTGTTGAGCATGTTGGAGATGCCATCGCCCCAGCCGGTCATCTCGGGGAAGATCAGGTTTTGCGCATTCGCGTGGCTGAAGAGCAGGCTGTAATTGAGACCGAGCGTGCCGCGCTGAACCTTGGCCGGATCTTGGAAGCTATTGGGGAGGTTCAGGTAGGTGTAGCTGAAAATCACCTCGTTGGTAAGAGTCGGGCTGATCACCTTAGTGAGGTTCGCGGTCACGACGTCGGACTGAGAACTCTCGACGATCGGCGTCGGGTACGGGGTCGTCGGCGCAGCCCAGCTATTGGTCCCGCCCGGGCCCCAGAGAACGTCCAAGCTGTTCAAGGCATTATCGTTCTGGTGGTTGTAAGTTACATACAGCTTGGTCGACTGGCTGATGTTGTAGTCGATGCGGCCACGGAACTGCCGCATGTTGGAGAACCGCGTTTCGCCATTCGCGTAGTTGAAATGACCAAATGTCGCTGGATCTTCATTGGGCAGGGGGTACAGATTCATCAGCGCCTTGCCGTTCGGATCAGCCGTTCCCGTGAGCATCCCATTTGTAAACCCATGGGAGTTCGGCACGTTGTTAATGGAGGAACCGTTCAGGCTTTTCAAATAGGCGGCATCCGTGAAGTTGCCCTGCCGCATGGCAGCCGTTGGAACGACCGCATGGTACACGCCGTTGTCCACGTTCTGCTTGTAGTACTCGGTTCCGAAGAAGAAGAAGACCTTGTCGCGGTTGTGGTTGAAGTTCGTTCCCGGGATAATGAGCGGGCCGCCAATGTTGCCGCCCGGGTAGAAGTACTTCGATTCGGGACGAGGAAGGCCAGCATCCTTATTCTGCGGATCATTGGCATTGGCATGCCAACTGCGACCATAGACGTATACCTCGCCGTGATATTGCTGGCCACCCGACTTGCCGATAGCGCTGATGACCACGGGCCCCTTGGCCTCATCCGCGCCGAAGTTCGAGGTCATCACTTTTAGTTCCGCGGTCATGTCCGCATTGGTGTTCATGGCCTGGCCGCAGTTGCAGCCGGGGTCGATGATGTGGGCGCCGTCCGAAGTAATGTCGAGAGCGGCGGTGCGCGTGCCGTTGGCGGAGAAGTTTCCAACCGGGCCGGTACCAGTCCGTTCATCGGATGCCGCGTACGAGCTTTGATTCGCCACGCCGCCGGTAAACGCCATACCTGGCATAATCTTGATGAACTCGGC
The DNA here is from genome assembly GCA_964524985.1 of uncultured Acidobacteriaceae bacterium. Taxonomy (GTDB): domain Bacteria; phylum Acidobacteriota; class Terriglobia; order Acidiferrales; family UBA7541; genus Acidiferrum. The sequence goes on along the minus strand of CAZGFL010000032.1, from coordinate 27,710 downwards.
GGCGTTCTGGCCCACGATGGCGACGTTTTGGAGGATGTGTTCATTGATGAGGGTGGATTTCTCGCCGGAATCCGTCGGGGTGATCGAGGTGGCGCTGGCTTCCACGACCACGGTCTCCGTTTTAATGCCGGGCTGGAGCTTGATTCCCGCAACGCTCTTTTTGTCGTCGGAGTTCAGTACGATCGACTTCGCTTCCCACGTCTTGAAGTTCTCTTTTTCGACGATGACCGAGTAGGTGCCCGGCGGAACCGCAGCAAAGGTGAAAAAGCCTTCGCCGTTGCTGGTCGTGTTCCGAAGGTCTCCGCTAGCTTCATTCTTCAGGGTCACGGTCGCACCGACAACGACAGCGCCGGATGCGTCCATAACCGTTCCGCTCAAGGCCGCAGTGGTTGTCTGCGCCAGCGCGGGCGGCTGAAACGGCAAAACCAAGGCAAAGAGGGCAGCGGCCAAAAGCGCAACTGTCCAAGCCGAGCCTTTGCGCAGAAAATCGATATTGCATAAAGAAATCCGCACACTTCGAGCCATAAAGAAAATACCCCCATTTTGCTTGAGACTTTGGACCACCACTTACCCCAAACTGCACGGAAAGCGCGATGACCGAAGGCCCCGCGCCACCGTTAACGTTTACGTTGGGGCTGTATTTACTGCGTCGCGTTGCCAATGTCAAGTCCTTTTTTGGTTTTTTCATCTTGCCTATCGATTTTATGGGTTTTTGTCCGCTTTGGGGGCTCACAAGAGGCAGCGCTGCTTGGAGACGGGAGGCATCTGGGACTTCAAGGCTCGGGGTTTCAGGAGACCCTACCAAAGGCTCGTCAGAGCTGGCCTTGCATGGCCCTTTAAGGCCAGTTTGCCTGCTCGGCCTTGAGGCGATTGTACTCGGCGTTTTCCCGCTTCATGTCTTCGATACGGCCAAGCGCCCGGTAGGCGTTGACAATCTGCAGCCGGATGGTGGGGCTGATGGGGTCCAGGCGCTCAGCGGCCAGATAAGCCGTCAGAGCCCCCTGATCATCACCCCGAGTTCGGAGTGTCTTTGCAAGGGCCAATTGTGCGCCTACCGAATCTGGACTTAGCGCGACCGCCTCGCGCGCCAATTTCAGAGCCTTGTCCAGTTTGCTTTCCAGAACGTACCGCAAGGCCAATTGAACGCGGGCAGGCACGCTGTCCGGAGTGATGCTCAGCTCTTGCAGGAACTCCGGAGCGCATTGTTCGGGATGGCGTGCCGCGAGATAGGTTCCATAAAAGTAGTGGACATTCGGGAATTTGGGATACTTCGAGACCAGTTCCTTAAAGTCGTTTTCCGCTTCCTCGGGGGGCTTATTCACTAAATCCCAGAACGCTTTGCCCGCCTGCGTCACGACGTCGCGCTGGTTCGCGGGGACTTCCGAGGGCAGGGTTGGCATGCGCAGCGCGGCCAATCCCGCGGCAAACATCATCTCCGTGTTGTTGTGAATCTTGCGCGCCACTTTCATGAGAATTTCCTGCGCGACTTCGAAGGCACCTTGCTGGGTCAGCAGCAAGGATAGGTGGTAATCGGCCATATCCAGCAACGGCCCGCCCGGCTGCGATATCGGCACCAGCATGTGGGCCTTCTTCAGATGCTGGAATGATGCGTCGTATTGCTTCGTGCGAAACTCACACAAGCCGAGCAATGCCCAACCCGGTGCGGCCGAGGCGTCCAGTTCGACCATGCGAGTCAACGCGTCCCGGCACTCCGGGTAGCGGTCCCGCTCGTATGCAATCATTCCGAGCGCCCACCAACCTTCCGCCCAATCAGGACGCATTTGGACGGCACGCGCGAAAAGTTCGGAGGCTTCTTCGGGGCGGTCGCCTTCGTATGCCTGACGCGCTTTCGCGGAGAGCTCATCAAATGTGGGAGGCGCGGTCTGTCCTGCTGTGGTGGTAGCGAGCAATAGCAGAACGATGGCTCGACACTTCACTTCTGCATGCTCCGTGCCCGTTCCTGGTTCTTCGCCTGAATGGCAGCGTCCAGCTCTTCCGCGATTTTTCTCTCCCGCCGGCCTTCCGCCACGCGCCCCAAGCGAAAGTAAATCGGCGAGAGGCTACGATGCGCCTCCGTGTAGTCGGGTGCATCCTTGACTAGAGCTTCCAACAGCTCCGCTGCGTGCTGGTCATCTCCCTCTCCCGAGGATAAGAGAGCAAACTGATAGCGAACCCGGATTTCCTTTGGCCGCAACTGGGTGGCTTGCTCTAAACAGGACCGCGCTTCCTTGAGTTTCCCTTCTTCTCGAAGCATCGTTCCCAGCCACAAAAGCGGCTCAAAAGCGGTGGGGTCCAAAACCAAAGCCTTGCGGAAGGCCGCCTCGGCGTTATCCAGGTTGGCCGCCGCTAGAAACAACCTCCCGCGTAGGTTGTACGCTTCGGCCAGACTTGGATTGAGCGCGAGAGCGCGGTCCACCTCGTCTTTTGCGCCTTTCGTGTCGCTGGCCTTCATGCGTGTAAAAGCCATGAGCATGTGAGCCTCGGCGGTGTCGCCGGTTTGCAGAATACGCTGAATCATGAGGGCACCGCGCTCATCCTTACCGAGGTGCAGTAAAGCGGTGCCGAGGAGGTACGCCAAAGCAAGATCGTTTGGATCCGAATCGGCCACCGGGTCGAGCAGCGCCACGACCCGGTCATCTTCGCCCTGGCGCAGGTAGCATTCCGATAACAACAGCATGAGGCGCCGGCGTTCGGGGTCGGTGTCCGGCTGGATTGCGTAGGCGGCCTCGAACTCTTTGACGGCCTGCCTGATCTCGCTCATTTTGTAATGGGCGAGTCCCAGATTGAAGCGGATTCCGTAATTCGATGGCTGTGCTTCGAGGGCTTGCGTGTATTCCTGAATGGCTTCGGTGTAACGGCCTTCATGAGCCAACGCCGCACCCAGGTTCGAGCGAACCGCAACGGCTTCTGGGTGGCTCTTCAAATAAGCTTGATACTCGGTGATGGCCTCGGTGTAGTGACCCGTTTGATGCAGCTCGACCGCGTGTCTCAGTGCCTGTTGACCGGAATCGTCCTGTGCCTGCGCCATCGTTCCCCACAGCAAGCACGCTAATAGGCACAACCGCGTCACTGTTCTAGCCCCTGAGGCAAGTATAAACGAAGCATGGCCCGATGCGCTGCCTTTGCTACATTCAGTCGACGCGCTGCTGAGGAGGATCCATCGGCACGGAATCAGCGAGTATCTCTGTCAGGATCGGGACCAACCGCGATTGCGCACCAGGCCTACGCCTTCGCGAATGGTGACTAGCCGATTGGCCGGTATTCCCTTGAAGCGTTCCTGCAGGCCGTTTGGCCAAAATATCTCGAGGTCAGCGGCGAGCGCTGTCCCCAGGCCGAAGTGCAATCGGGGATCGTTGCAAGAGAAGAAGCTGGACTGACTGAGAACGGCTTGCGCCTGCGTCTTCCCACCGTAGTGTGCCACCACGCGAGCTCCTACAGCAGAGCGATTGGATTTGACGCCTTCCAGCTTGACCTTAATCCAGTTTGTCCTGCCTTTGAGGTCGTTTCGTAACAGCGAAGGCGGCTCGTTGAGGTTGACGATGACGATGTCGACGTCGCCATCGTTGTCGAAATCTCCGAAGGCACAGCCGCGGCTGCAATGGCGGGCTGCGACGCCGGGACCAGCTTCTTCAATCAGCTCTTCAAATACACCTTGCCCCAAGTTTCGGAAAACTGCCCGCGGCGTCTTGTTCGGGTATCGCGGGAGCATTTTCTCAATCTTCGGGTCAACATGCCCTGTTGTCATGAACAGGTCCGGATAGCCGTCGTTATCCAGATCCACTATCCCGGCGCCCCAGCACACGTACCTGGTCTCGACACCCAGCCGCGAGGAGGTCGTAGCGTCCTGGAAGTAGGCCTTTCCATCGTTGTGATAAAGAACGTTCCGGTCGTCGGCAAAATGGGTCTTGAAAATATCGAGGTGCCCCTCCAGAGCGTAATCGCCCACTCCGACGCCCATGCCCGCTTGCGCCATGCCGTCATCGTTCAATGCAACGCCCCGCAGGATTCCCTCCTCGCGAAACGTTCCATCGTGGTTGTTCATGAAAAGCAAACTCGGGGTGGCATCACAAGCGACGTAAATGTCCGGCCAGCCGTCTTCGTCAAAATCGGCTGACACAACCGTTAAACCGTAACTCGAAGCGGCCTGCGCGATGCCAGCGCTCTCGCTCACATCGGTGAACGTCCCGTCGCCGTTGTTTCGATAAAGCCAATGCCTGGCTGTGGGCAACCCGCGTGGCCCGCACGGGACAGGAACAGACATCCACAGGCAGCCGCTGTTTTGTCCGGGAATGGGAGCTTGCTCGAAAGAGAATCGCACGTAGTTCGAGACGAACAGGTCGAGGTGCCCGTCGCGATCGTAGTCCACAAAGCTGCAGCCGGCGCCCCAGCGTTGCTCTGGACTCCACAGCCCCGCCGGCTTGGTCACATCCGTGAAGGTGCCGTCGCCGTTATTGCGGTAGAGAATGTTCTGTCCGAAGCAAGCGCAGAAAATATCGTCAAAGCCGTCGTTGTTGTAGTCCCCTATGCAAACACCGCAAGCCCAGCCAACGAAGTGCAGTCCCGCTTTCTCCGTGACGTCAGTAAAAGTGCCGTCGCGATTGTTTTTGTAGAGACGATTAGTAGCACCCGGTGGCGCCCCTTCAAGACGCGTCCCGGACAAAATAAAGATGTCCATCCACCCGTCATTGTCATAGTCCAGGAATGCGCAGCCGCAACCGGTTGTCTCGACAATATACTTCGTTTGTTCTACGTCGCCGTAGATGACCGGCGCGCGCAAACCGGCGTCTCGCGCCACATCCACAAAGCGCGCGTTAAACGGGCGGCCCGAGGGGGCCGATCTCGGCAGCGGTTTGGCGGTGTGTGTGGAAAGGCCCTGTGCAAAGAGCCACTTGCTCCCGAGGGAAAACGCTGTCCCCATCCCCAACTGGGCAAACCTGCGGCGCGTGATGGTCATTGGCCGACGCTTTCCAGGAGACTCATGCGACTCCTGGACAAATTCGCCCCGTGCCGCTCTTCAGTTCACCTGAAATGAAATCTTCTCCTCCACCTTGGAACCGCCTTGCGTGACGCCCATGCGTATCTCGTACGTGCCTGGCGTGAACTTGTCCGCGGGCAGGTTTGCGATGTAGGGGATTCGTCCGTCTGCCAGCATTGCCGGCAACGGCGCTTCGGCCGCACCGAGATACTGTCCTTCCTTGTAAAAGGACATCGTGAGCTTGAGCGCATCCTTGCTGCTGCGATCGGGATAGACCGCAAAGTAGAAAGGCAAAATATTCCCGGGACCGCCCTTGAGCGTGCTGGCGAGCGTCGGCGTGACCTTGCCGCCTGGGAAATAGAAAGCATCCAGGATTTGATTGTCCTTCAATGCATCCGCTCGGCGCACCACGACAACATCACTGATCGACAGCTTCGACGAAGGTTGCGGGACTGTAACCGAGGACTTCTTCACCCCGAGCTTGTTGTCGCCGCGGTCCATGATTACGGCCTCTAAGCTGTAGGTGCCTGGAGGTAACTCGGTTCGGAAGGTCTGCACCAGGTTTCCTTCCTTATACGCGCTCACCTTGTCGCTAGAAACCTGCACCGCGAAGTCCTTACTAAATTTCTCAACGATCTCGCCACTGGAATTCTTCAAGATGGCAAGCAATGCCGCATCGACTGCACTGGTCTTTTGATCGGGCTGCGGTGTGAAGGTCAATCCTTTGAGCGGAGCTTCCAGCGTCACCATGTACTCGACTTTCGGCCCATGATCATTGAACCGCTCTGCTGCAACCTGAAAGGCCACATCCAGAGGAGCTTGCGTTGAGCCCAACGCATTCAGCAGCGGCATTTCGTAGGCGTACAACTGCTGCCCGCCCTTGAGTTGTGGCACGGCAAAGTAGCCGTCTCGGGTGCGCGCAACCACATCGGGACGATCCACGCGCACCGTGATCTTGCGGAACTTTCCGTCATACACCGCAATATGCGGAGAGTATGAAGCCTCGAAGTAAGTCCGCACTTCCTCCATCACTGTCCGGAGTGGGGCCTTATAATCGTTCGTTTCGGCAATCGTAGTGCCGCCCGTCTTCTGGGCCAGGTCACGCAGCCAGAGCAGCGGATTGGCGCGCAGGGCGCTTTCGGCTGTTTCGCCGGCGCGGGCTTGCGATGTGGATACCTCGCCGGTGCCCCCGCGCATCTGCTGCGAGCGGACTTCCCCTGTCGCATCGCCCAGCCATTGGCGGCCGTTATCACCCTGGCTCCAGGTCACGAGCCCTTTAGGGTCTACGGTGTAGAAGGTGACGTTGGCGCGGTTCGCCACGCTGATGAGGTTCGCGTATTGCTCCTTGGCGGTCTCCGGAATGAACAGCCACGGGTTGAAATACAGGACTTCTTTGCGACCCGGCAACTGCGATTGGGCCCTGACCAGCGTCAGCAATGCGTCGATCGTGGCGCGGGCGTTGTACTCGCGGTCGGCAGATTCTGCAGCCTGCAGCATGTCGTACTGCATTTTCGCCATTCTGTAATTGATGGCGCTTTGAATCTGCGACTGGCTTGGGCCGCCCCCACCGGCTCCCGAGGTACTCTGCAGTGACGGCTCACCTTGAGAGAGAGTCTGCTGCAGTTCGGCCTTTACCTGGGTGGATTGGGTCTCGTACTGGATAAACGACCACATCACCGACTTATCCACACTCTTCAGCAGCGCGGAGTGATCGGCGGTGAAAGGCTGAATCACGTGCAGCTTCTGGTCGATGGTCAAGACCGAGAAATACAGGTTCTGCTCCGGGGTCATGTCCAGAATGTCCTTCAGAGCCTGCCGGAAGAACCGCTTTCCTTCCTGGTCTAATCCCTCGAAAACGAGTGTGACCAGACGCACTTCCCGCATGGGATCCAGTGCAGGTGCCCCGCTCTCCGCGGGTTTGGGGGCGCCCGGTGCCTCGGCCGCCGCCTTGCCCTCCACGATCCGGAAGGATGTCACCTTCTGTTCGACGCCATCTTCATAAATATGGACTTCCTCTGGCCGAATATCGCGAATCGTTTTGCCCTTCTTGTCGCGGAAGATCATATCCAGCACTACCTCTTGCGAGGTCGAACGTAGGGTTGGGGAGGTAGCCTGACCCGAGGTGTTTTGCTGGGGCTGCCCCTGAGCCGCCAGGCATGCGCTTAGCAGAAATATGAGAAGAAAAGCGGCTGCTTGCTTCATAGTTCAGACCTCCTGCGGAAACGTTTACGGTCCAACTGTAATACGCAAGAACGTTCTTTTCCAGCCGTTTCCACGTGGCGCACTTCGCATCGTATTGCTACGGTGGTTCGTCCGTAGTCTGCCTCTTCGTAAACATTTTAGTCCCATTTCACAATCACCGTTAACAGCGCTGAATTGGATCTCTGAGTGGCAGGAACTCTAGGCGAGCATAGTTCACGGGCGGTTATAGGTCCGCTCCCACCTCGGGACGGCGAACTTCTGACATAATTGAGTCGTGATCCAAGGAACTGTTCTCGTTCTGTTTTTCGCGTTCTGCGGGACACCGTACGGGACCTCTCTTTTCCTGCAAGCCGCAGATTCGTTCCTGGCAGCCGGTAACAACCAGGCACAGGGAAACGCCAATCCGGAGTCGTTCGAGAAGTTGGCGGAACGAGCCCAAGCAGCGTTGGACGCCGACCGCGTCCCGGAAGCGATCCAGCTCTATAAGCGTGCCACCAAGCTCCGGCCGGGCTGGCCGGAGGGATGGTGGCATCTCGGCACGCTGTTGTTTGATTCCAGGCGGTTTCTAGAAGCCCGCGATGCCTTCGCGCACTTCACCACGATGGAGAGGGAACAGCCGGGGCCCGGGTTCGCCATGCTCGGGATGACCGAATTTGAATTAAAGCATTACGCTGCTGCGCTTAAGGCTCTCGATCGCAGCCGCAAGCTGGGCTTTGGAAACGATCCCGCTTTCGCCGGCCGTGTGTTGTATGAGGACGGCATTCTAAATACGTTGCTGGGCAACCCGGAAATCGCGATCCAGCGCCTGACTTTGGGCGCCAACCAGATCGCTGCCGAGCACCCCGAAGCTCCCAAGGACGCGGTATTCGCGCATCCCGAACTGCTGGACGCACTCGGTATTGCCGCACTTCGAATCACGAAGCTGCCTTCCGGCCTGACCGCCGACCAGATTCCTGTGGTTCGCCAAGCAGGGCGCGCGCAGGCGTTGATCGCGTTGCAAGACCGTCCGGCGGCCGAACCGGAGTTCAGACAATTGTTGGCACTCTACCCGTCCACGCCAGGCGTGCACTACATGTACGGAGTTTATCTGCTCAAGGACAATCCCGCGCTCGCCACGGACGAGTTTCGCCGCGAAATCGAAATCTCTCCCTCACATTACGCGGCGCGAATTCAACTCGCTCTCGAATTCCTTAGCACGGCTGATTACCAGCAAGGACTGAAGTACGGCAAAGAAGCCATTACGCTGGCACCGAAAAACTTCGTCGCGCACGTGGCCTGCGGCAGGTTATGGTTGGCGCTCGGAAAGACCGCTCCTGCGCTCCAAGAACTAAGAACTGCGGTTAAGCTGGCTCCGGGAAGCCCGGACGCTCACTTTGCGCTTTCTCGAGCTCTGTCCGAGGCAGGTCTAAAGGATGAGGCCGCGCGCGAGCGCGAAGAGTTCGAGCGATTAAAAGCCGTGACGGACGCCGGTCAATAGCGAAAGCCATCTCGATGGTTGCGCTATGCTAAACTGACCTTCCGCGATGATGCGACCCTTCTTTACCACAGTCTTCTCCATGCTGGCGATCGTCGCTTTCTCCGTGGTCATCGGAATTCAGGCACAGACGGCCAAGAACAGCACTATTCGTTTTGAAGATATCACTGCCCGCTCCGGTGTGGACTTCGTGACCAATAGCAGTCCAACTCCAAACAAGAACCAGCCGGAAACGATGGTCTCGGGCGTCGCTCTGCTCGACTACGATAATGATGGATACCTGGACATCTTCTTCATTAATGGCGCGGCCATTCCCTCCCTGAAGAAAGAATCCCCGAAGTACTACAACCGCCTTTTCCACAACAACCATGACGGTACCTTCACGGACGTAACGGAGAAGGCTGGACTCGCGGGGGGTGGCTACGACATGGGGGTCGCCATCGGGGATTTCGATAACGATGGCTGGCAGGATATTTATGTCGCCAGCGTAACCAAAAATCACTTGTATCACAACAATGGCGACGGAACCTTCACGGATGTCACGGACAAGTCTGGCGTCGGCACACCCATGTATGACGGAAAGAAGATGTGGAGCGCGGCCGCCGGCTGGTTCGACTACAACAACGACGGCAAACTCGATCTGTTCGTCTCGAACTACTGCAAATGGGAAGTTAACAAGGATCCCGTCTGCCTGAGCGGGGGACGGCTGCGAGCCTACTGCCATCCTAAGTTTTACGAGCCCTTGCCCTCCACTTTGTACCGTAATAACGGGAATGGCACCTTCACGGATGTTTCCGATGAAACCGGCATCTCCAAAAAATTCGGAAAAGGAATGGGAGTCGGCTTCAACGACTATGACGGGGACGGATTCATTGACATTTTCGTCGCCAACGACAACATGCCGAACGAGCTTTTCCACAATCTTAATGGCAAGGCCTTTGAAGAGGTCGCCATGGACGTTGGCGTGGCTTATTCAGAGAATGGCAAGGCCATCTCAGGAATGGGAGCCGAATTTCGCGATCTCGATAATGACGGCCTGCCTGACATCTGGCACACGGCCACCGAACTGGAGACCTTTCCGCTGTTCCGCAATCGCGGCGGCGGCATCTTCATCGATGTCACCGGCCGGAGTGGCCTCGCCCGGCCCACTTTGGAAATGTCTGGCTGGTCCAACGGGGTCGCCGATTTCGACAACGATGGCTTGAAGGATTTGGTTGTGGCGCGCGGGAACGTTCTTGACAACGTCGCGGAGTTCACGAACCGGACGTACGCCGAGCCTAACTCGATCTTCCGCAACCTGGGCAAGATGACTTTTGAAGAGGTGACAGCGCAAGCAGGTCCGGACATGCAAGTGCAACAACCCTACCGCGGCGTGGTAATCGGCGACCTGTTTAACTCCGGGAAGATGGACATGGTCGTTACCGTCTTGAATGGCAAGGCAAGAATTCTGCGCAATGTGACCTCCAATGCCAACAACTGGATCACCTTTCAATTGGTAGGGACCAAGAGCAACCGCATGGCAATCGGCGCGCAAGTCAAAGTGACGACTGAGGACGGCAACAGCCAGTACGACATTGTTTCGACCAGCGCGGGTTTCGCCGATTCACGAGACTCCCGTCCTCACTTCGGTCTCGGCCCCTTCAAAACCGTGAAACAGGTCGAAGTGCGCTGGCCCAGCGGCGTGCGCCAAGTGCTAAAGGATTTGCCCGCCAATCAAATTCATCGCATCGTCGAGCCCTAACGCAGCTCTGCCCGGCGCCACAACGCTGACCAGTCGCGCCAAAAGCAACTCGACATCGCGGTAAGGAATCTCTAGCATGCCTCCATTTTGTCAACACACGAACTTGAAGCCTGACGTGGGGATGGCCCTGGCTTGAGCGAATCTGTTCGGACCACACAATCCAGCGCATCGAACTCGCTTGATTCCAGCGACCGCAGTTCGGCGGGGAAAACGGAGTTTGATCGCGAATCGTTGCAACTCACTGCGACAGCGTTCCTCGTGTTGTTCTGCATCGTTGGCATAGCGGTCTGGAGCCTTCCTTTCTACTACGACTTCATGGTGCAGCAGTTCGGGTGGACGCACGCGCAGGTGACCTCTGGCAATGCGCTCAGCAGGTTGATCATTGGCCCCCTCTTTGGCTTCTTCGCCGGTTGGCTGATCGATCGATTTGGTCCCCGGCGGCTCATGCTGGTGGGTATCCTGATGGCCGGAACCGCGCTCGTGGGACTCGGGTCCATTTCGACTCTCGGCTTGTTCTACTTCTTCTACATGTTGAACGCGCTGGGCTACGTTTGCGGCGGCCCGCTGCCGAATCAAGTGCTGTTGTCGCGGCGGTTTCAGAAGTCCCGCGGAAAGGCCATGGGCATCGCGTATCTGGGAATCGGACTCGGTGGCGCTGCGGCCCCATGGATTTCACAGATACTGGTTCAACGACTCGGCTGGCAGACCGCCCTGCGTAGCATTGGGCTGCTGGTGGTTCTCATTGCTTTCCCGGCGGCGTTGGTGGTCAAAGAGTATGCGCCACAGAAACAGAACGTCGGTACAGTCGCGCCGCCCAAGCTGAGCAAAGCGTTCCTGTCGCAGCCCTTCCTCCTGCTCATCGTGGGAAGCATGCTGTCGATCGCGGCGGTTAGCGGTACGCAACAGAACTTGAAGCTGTTTCTCAGTCTCGACTTGCACTACGCGCAGAACCAATCGGCGCGGCTGTTGTCGCTGGTCCTGGCTTTCAGCATCGCGGGGCGGCTGTTGATGGGATGGCTCGCGGACCAGATTCCCAAGAAATACGTCATGCTCCTTATCTATCTGTTGATTGCAGGTGCGATCCCTTTGCTCTACCTGCGCACTGCGCCGTCGGCGCTTTATGCGTTCGCCGTCGTATTTGGGATCGGCCTCGGCGGTGATTACATGATCGTGCCGTTGATGACGGCGGAAATTTTTGGCTTGCAAGGCTTGGGACGCCTGCTCGGCGTGATTTTGACGGCGGGAAGCGTTGCGGAAGGGCTTGCGCCGTGGCTGGTCGGACATTTGCGGGACACGACGGGAAGTTATGCGGAGGGTTTCGCGGTGATGGTCGGGATGGCCTTACTCGGAGCGTGCTCTGTGGCGGCGCTGCCCAAGGGAGCAAGGTCCGCATGAGCGCGCGTCCGATTCTGCGCCTCGGCACTCTGAAGCGAGTGACGCAGTTCAAAGACGACGTTCGTTCGCTGGGTCTGGAAATCCCTTGCGACGATGAACTCGTGCAAGGACTGGACTCGCCGATTCGCCTGCCTCTCACTCGCAGAGGCATCCAGATCGGAAACCGCATCGCCGTGCAGCCCATGGAAGGATGGGATGGCACGCCTGACGGACGTCCAAGCGATCTGACTATCGGCCGCTGGCGAAGATTCGGGCGGAGCGGCGGCAAACTGATTTGGGGCGGCGAGGCGGTCGCGGTTTCCCACCAGGGTCGTGCCAATCCGAATCAACTCGTCATTGCCGAGCACACACAAAAAGCGCTGGGCGAATTGCGAAATGTTCTGCTGGAAGAGCACAGACGGACCGCAGGCTCAGACGAAGGGCTTTTCATCGGGCTGCAGTTGACTCATTCCGGGCGCTTCTGCTGTCCCAATGCTCGCGGGAAGGCGGAGCCGCGAATTCTCTATCATCATCCCATCCTCGATCGCAAATGGGGGCTCCCAAGCGACTATCCTTTGCTGACGGATGGGGAGATTGGCGCAATTGTCGAGGAGTTTCATCGCGCGGGAAGAATGGCTCGCGAATTGGGCTTCGATTTTGTAGACCTCAAGCACTGTCACGGCTATCTGGGGCACGAATTTCTGAGCGCGCACACTCGGGAAGGGAGGTATGGAGGAAGTTTCGAGAATCGCACCCGATTCCTCCGCGAGGTCGTGCAAGGCATTCGCTCGACAGCGCCGGGACTTCGCATGGGAGTGCGCCTATCGGCGTTCGATACCGTTCCATTTCGTCCAGACCCGTCGCAATCGGCAAACGGTAAGCTCGGGCCGGGAATTCCCGAATCGCTCAACAACGGGCTCGTGCCCTATCGTTGGGGATTCGGCGTGAACCAGGCATGCCCCACCGAGCCGGACCTGAGCGAGACGGTTCAGTTTCTTGCATTGCTCGAAGAACTGGAAATTCCTCTCGTCAACCTCACCGCCGGCAGTCCCTACTACAACCCGCATATTCAAAGGCCGGCGTTCTATCCGCCGTCAGATGGCTACCAGCCTCCGGAGGATCCACTGATTGAAGTCGCCCTGCATCTAAACGTCGCGCGGCAATTGAAACAGCGTTTCCGGAATTTGATTGTCGTCGGCACGGCCTACAGTTACTTGCAAGACTTTCTGCCTTACGTAGCTCAGGCTGCAGTGCGTGAAGGATGGGTGGACGCGGTAGGGCTTGGCAGAATGATCCTGACGTATCCAGAGATTCTGTGGGATGCGAGTTGCGGAAGGGCCATCGAGCATAGGCGAATCTGCCGCACGTTCAGCGATTGCACCACCGCGCCGCGCAACGGTCTGCCCTCCGGATGCTATCCTCTGGACCGCGCGTACAAGGACTCCAAATTTGCGGATCGTTTGAAAGTCGTGAAAGCCAGGCGATGAACATCGAAGCCATCCTTCGACGCCAGCACCCGGGACGCAAAGTGCACGGCATCTCCGCAGCGCTTCTGCCGTTCGAAACCGATGGCCGCGTAGCGGTCGAAGCATTTCAGGCGCATCTGCGCGCGACGCACAGCGCAGGCCTCCTGAACGCCGTGAACATGGACACCGGGTACATCAACTATCTCAGCGAGGCCGAGAAGCTGGACGTGCTGCGGTGGACACGAGAAGCGCTGGGCTCCGGCGTGCCCTTTGTTGCCGGGGCCTATATTGAAGGACAGTCCGGCGGTCTCGTGGCGCTCTACCGCAAGCAGATGGACGCGATCGTGGCGCAGGGTGGAATTCCAATTCTGTTCCAGACCAGCGCGCTGCACGGCAAGAATCCCGCGGAAAAAGCTGCGGTTTACCGGGAAGCATGCCGCGGCTATTCGCATGTCTTGGCGTTCGAACTGGGCCGGATGTTTGCGCCGAACGGCGAGATTTTCGAGGAAGAAATGATTCGGCGGTTGATGGACATTCCTGAGATCCAAGGGATGAAGCACTCTTCGCTCGACCGCTTGATCGAGTTGGAGCGCCTGGCACTGCGCGACACCCACCGGCCGGAATTTCGCATTTACACCGGCAACGATTTGGGCATCAACATGATCGAGTACGGCTCCGACTATTTGCTGGGGCTGGCTACATTTGCGCCGGAAAAATTCGCGGAGCGCGACCGCTTATGGGAGTCTGCTGATCCGGCTTACTACGCGCTTTCTGACGCGCTCCAATACCTGGGCAATGTCGCCTTTCGAACTCCGGTTCCGGCTTACAAGCATTCCGCCGCCGTGTTTCTGCACCTTACAAGAAGAATCCCTACGGACCGGACGCATCCGCAAAGCCCCACGCGGCCTCCCTGGGAAGCAGAAATCCTGAGTGACTGCGCGCGACGGCTTGGTCTGGCCGCACACGGAATGTTTTGATTCCGGCGCGGGCTTGTATAGGAACTTCTTGGTGCCCGGTTCGCGGCGCCGCTTACCCCCGGAAATAGAGATACGAGCCTAGGATGCACAGCAGCACGAACACGGACGCCGCCACTTCTCGCCAGCTCCAGCTCGCCCGCGAATTCGCCTTGTCTTCAGCGGTCGTGGTTTCGAATGTAAGGTTTTGAATCTTGGTGTCGTCGGGCGCTGCCGTTAAATGGCTCACTACTACCATTACTATCGCAGAGACGACGGTGATGAGCACACTCCAATACTGGAAATAAATGTTGTTGATGACCCAGAGGAACGACCCCACCGGATATCCGTTCTGAAGACCCGAGAGGCCCAGCGTCACGGGAGTATCCACGAGCATCCGGAAGATGCCCAGCATAAAACCGACAATCATCGACCAGAGCGCGCCGGCGGCATTGAGTCGCTTGAAAAATACGCCGAAGAAGAACACCACAAAAATCGGCGGCGCCAGATACCCCTGTACCGCCTGCAAATAGCCGTAGAGCCCTTGCGCGTTCTTGATGACCGGAATCCACGCAAACGCGATGAACACCATCGCCGTCGTGGCGATGCGCCCCATCCGCACCAGTTCGTGCTGCGTCGCACCCGGCTTCCACTTTTCGTACAGGTCCACCGTAAACAGCGTCGAGCAGGCGTTGAACACCCCGGCCAGAGAACCCATCAGCGCCGAAAGCAACCCCGCGACCACCAATCCGCGCAACCCCGGCGGCAGCAAATACTGCACGAGCATGGGAAACGCCCCCTGCGCGACCAGCGGAATCGCCTTTCCGTCCGGCCCAATCATGGCGGCGAGCTCGGGAATCTTCCCGCTCTTCGCCAGCGCAAAACAAATCAATCCAGGAACGATAAAGAGGTACACGGGCGCGAGCTTCAGGAAGGAGGCAAAGATGCTGCCGCGCCGCGCCACGGCTTCATTGGGGGCTCCCAACGCGCGCTGCACGATGTACTGGTCCGTGCACCAATACCACAGCCCGATGATCGGCGCGCAAAACAACATGCCCAGCCACGGGAAATAGTCGTTGAAGTACCACGCTTCCTTGACCACGTGTCCCGCCGCATTGGTTTGGAGCACCGGCGACCACGTGCCCTCCACTCCTGGGGGAATCAGCGGCTTCCACAAATTGAACATGTCCGAGCCGCACCAGTGCCGCAGTTCGCTCCAGCCGCCCAGCGCGTGCAACCCATAAAGAGTCAGCGACGCCGACCCTAGAATGAGAATGATCACCTGCACGGCGTCGTTGTACGCCACCGCGCGCATGCCTCCCAGCACTGTGTACAAGCCGGTCAGCGCAATCACCAGAACCGAGCCGATCCAGAAGCTGTCAATGTTCCATCCTCCGATCTGCAGATGAAGCTCTGGCAGAAGCGTGCCGAAAACCACGCCGCCCGCGAAGATGCCCACGGCAATCTTGGAGACGATGAACGTGATGAGCGAAACGATCGAAAGCACGTACCGCGAGTTGGTGCTGAAGCGCCGCTCGAGAAACTCCGGCATCGTAAACACCATCGAGCGCATATAGAACGGAACGAACACCCAGCCCAGCACCAGCAGGCACCAGGCGTGCAATTCGTAGTGCGCCAGCGCAACTCCGCTCGTCGCTCCGGCTCCCGCCAGGCCCACGACGTGCTCCGACCCGATGTTCGACGCGAAAATCGATGCCCCAATAATCCACCAGCTCAAATTCCGGCCCGCAAGGAAGTAATCCGCCGCGGAATCTTTGCGCCGCGTGACCACCCACCAGGCCACGCACAAGAGAATGCTGAAGTAGATGGCAATCACCACCCAATCCACACCGGTGATGCGCGATTTCGCCATCCCCACAAGAAACAGCGTCGCTAGGCTATTCATTCACATGTCCTTTTGCCGGATTTTCGGGACTGCCCATTCTCTACGTTTCTTGGGACCGTAAACGTTTACTACCCAGGTTTGCCGCGCATTCTTATACATCATCCGGGAGCCTTTCGGGTACTGCTATTCCAGAAAGGTTTCGAGTTTTTTCACTAGGGAGTCTTCGGAGATGAATCAACTTTCGGGAGCGGCACGCAAGGAGCGGGGGGCGAGCCTGAAGAAGCCTGCAAAGGCAGCCGTGAGGGCTCAACGATGCCCCAATAGGCGGGTTTGGCTCGAGATTGCTCGTCGAATAAAAGCGGAAGATTGAGCCGTGCCACTGGAAGAGTTTTCAGCCACGTGTGGTCGTCAGCAACGCCCCAAAAGGTGACTCCACTGACCTTGCCCCTCAACTTTCGCAGCGCCGCAAAGATGTCGCGGTACCGGTATTCCCGTTCAGTCAGCATCTCTTGCGGAATGCTAGCGCAGCGGTCCACACCATTCGTATACAGACTCACGTCCAGTTCGGTGATCTGATTGTCCAAACCAAGTTCGGAAAACATTTGGATGGTTTCGGTCATGTCCCCGACAGGCGGTTTGGCAAGATTGACGTGCATCTGATGGCCCACTCCGTCGATCGGCACTCCCCGTGCCTTCAGGTCGCGCACAAGGTTGTACAGAAATTTGCGTTTGACCCGTGCCGTGGTGTCGTATTCGTTGATGAATAGCTTGGCGCGTGGTGCAACTTCGCGTGCCGTGCGAAACGCCGTCTCAATGTAGTCCGTGCCAGTAATCAAGAACCAGGGGGTGCGCCGAAAGCCGTCAGGCTGGCTCGGATCAATGACTTCGTTCACCACGTCCCGGGCGTACACGTCGTCCTTGAAATGGGAGACGACGCTGCGAATGTGCTTCTCCAGCCTTTGGAGCAGCAGGTCTTTGTTTTCCGGAGTAGGAAGCAAATCGTTGCCCAAGACATCCTTAAAAAGCCATGCGGGATTCTGCTTGTGCCACACCAGGGTATGGCCTCGTACGCGCATGTGATTGGCTTTGGCGAAGGCAACCAACACATCGGCGTTGGCGAAGTCAAACGTATCTTCTGCAGGGCGTAGCCGCGCCCATTTCATGTCGTTTTCCGGCGTGATGCTGTTGAAGTGCTTTTTGAGTAGCTTGCTGTGCGGACCGGCGAGATCGCCCTTCCAAATGGCCGCGCCGATGGGAAAATCATCTGCGAGCGCTCGAGACAGAGATGGCAGATCCGCTTCTATCGAGACAGGTGGGTCGGGGCTTGCCGATTGGGCAACGGCCAAATTATCCACTCGGGCCAGAAGCCGCCCGTGGCCACCAGGATCGTCATGAAGAGGCCGATCACATGACGATTCCGCCTTCCGACAGAATTCAATGGCGCCGGCATGTGTGATCGCTTCAATGGACATTCTGCGACGTATCCCGCCGGGTATCGCGAGGCGAAAGCAATGCCCGGCGGGCGTCGGATCTCAATCGGACGCGGATTCTACCTTATAACGAGGAAAGTTCCTTTTCCGTTGCTCCCTCCGATTGGGTGTAAGCGTCCCCGCTCTCGACTCGTTAGGGTCTGCAGGTGCCACGTGTTTGCGCACATGGGAGAAGTCCCTCATCAGAATGTCAAGCGCGCCCCAAGCCAGAGAACGCGGCTGCCGGAATCATTGCCGAAGAAGCCTTGCCCCGGCGGGGAGAGGGTGCTGGTAATCTCGCCAAAATTCGAGGCGCCCACTGTCGCGTTCGGGTTATTGAAGTGAGGCGTGTTTGTGAAATGGATGGCGTCGGCCCGGAACTGAAGTCCGATCCGCTCCGTCAGCTTGAACTGACGCGCCACGCTCAGGTTCATGTTGAAGTATCCTGGACCGCGAAACGCATTGCGACCCGTGTTTCCGTAACGCAAATTCTGGGGGAGAGTTCCAGTTGGGTTAGGTTCAGCGAATGCTGTCGGGTCGAAGTAGTGACAAGTGAGGTCCGTTGCCTTACACGTGGCGTTCGGCGTCGGCGGCTGTCCGCCGGTCAAGTGAAAGGGGCCGACGAGGTCCGCCGTTTGCGTCGAGCCATTCGCGCCCAAGGCACTCCCGTTCCCGGTTACTGTGAAGGGTAGGCCAGTCATCATGCTGACGGTCGGGCTAATCTGCCAGCCGCCTAGAATCCAGTTGGCCACCCCTCTGGTCGCCCAGCGCTGTCCCTTGCCGAACGGCACATTCAGCACACCATAAATCTCGACGTCGTGGGTACGGTCAAAAGCTGCGGGCGCGTAGTCCTTTTGCCAGTACGCGGGATACGGGAAGAGCAAGAAGTTGAGTTCTTCGTCGTCGGAGTAGTCGAGTGCCTTCGAATAGGTCCAGACGAACCTAACCAAAGACCCTTGTGCGAAGTGACGCGTAACCGTGGTCTGCAGAGAGTCATACGAGTTGCTCTTAAAGGGTACCTCCCCGTTGATGGTGCCCGTATAGGTCTTTCCGAGGGCTTGACTGAGCAGCCCTCCAGCGGCTCCGGTTCCTGGTGCCGAGGCGTTCAGATTCATATTGACTAACGGCCGAACGTCGCGTGCGCCGACATATCCGGTCTCAAAGACGAACCCCTTGAATTCCTGTTCGACCGTGAGGTTGTACGAATTGATGTACCCCCGGTTAAAGGGACTCGGGACGGTTGTTGTTCCCGCGCCCGTTGGGAGCGGTATCACCCCACTGCTGATGTTGGGTGGTGGTAGCAGCACGAGGCCAGTCGGGACGGAGTAGCTTCCGCTCCCCAACGCGGTTCCGTTCGTCCCGGTCAGGCTGGCCGCGGCGGTGAAGTCCTTCGAGTTCGCCGTCGGGTTCAGGTTGCTCGAGACCACCGCGGCAGGGTACGAGTTCCGGAAGTAGCGCCAGTTGTTCGGGTCGAAGCTCATGCCATAGCCGGTGCGGATGACCGTCGACTTGGTAAGCCGATAGGCAACACCAAGCCGCGGCAGGAACTGACCGTGCCCCACATCTACGCCATCATTTTGCGGTACGTTGCCGTACCCGCCTACATACACGTTGCCATTCACCGGATTGAACCAGCGCAGGCCTTTGCCGTTGTCACTGTAGCCGAATGGGTAATACTCCCAACGAACGCCAAGATTCAGGGTCAGCTTCGGAGTCACCTGCCACTGGTCACGCGCGTACAAGGCCCATTGGTTCCAGCGCAGCCCAACGGGGTTGAAGAGTAGGTAGGCTTTGCCCGTCTGGCTCGGCAGACCAAGCAGGAGGTCGGCAAAGGAGTTGAAATAGGTTGGGGTCGTTCCAGGCAGAGAGGTGACGTCTCCGTTGAACAGGAAGGAGCCACGCGCCGTCTGGAAGCTGCCACCCTGCGGCTGGAAATGGTTAATCTGGGTGTGGTTCCACTCCATGCCGCCGCGGATGTTGTGCTTTCCGTGCGTCCAACTCAGGTTTGCCCCGCTCACAAATTGGTTATCGCGGAACAGATAGGGGTTGCCGGTATTCGGGTTTCCGAGATTCAAGTTTGCTGCGGCGGAATTGATCTGGAATGCAGGCAAGCCGTTGTAAAGGTAGTTGCTGGCAGGTACGCCGGCCCCGTTTGTCCCTGGGATCTTCAGCAGGTCGAGCCCCTTGGGCGAGCCGAGATCGAATGTCGCTCCGAGTCGTTGCCGAGTGTAGCCGAAGTTCCAGTCGAACAGCAGATTCGGAGTGAACGCATAGGTAGCGCCGAGACCGACGCTTTGGATCAAGCCGGGAGCGTTGCCAAGTTGGCCGCCATTCGTCGCGTCACCCCCGGCGTCTCCCAGCAGCGGCGGATCGAACACGAGAATCCGCGAGAAGCTGTAGCGGCCGAATACCATAGATTTCTGCGTCGGCACGTAGTTGATCTTGATGTCGGCATTGTCGCGGTTGAATAGCGCTGTTCCGCTCCCGAAGAAGTTATTCAGACCGAGGTTATTAGGGGCAACCTCCTTTGCGATCGAAGGCTGCAGCAACTGGATCAGCGCCGTGGACGCGGGATCGATCCGGTTCGGACAGATCACGTTCAGCACGCCGTTGCAGGAGATCTGCTGCTTTCCGACGCCATGCGCATCGCCCGTGGCGGGATCGTAGATGATGGGGTTTCCCGGGAGATTGCGGAAATCGCCGGTGGCCATCTGCGCAGTGGGCAAGGTGCGAATATCCGGTCCGGCCTTTCCTCGCTGCGTGGTGCGCTCGTAGTCTACAAAGAAGAACAGCTTGTCCTTTTTGATCGGACCGCCGAACGTGCCTCCAAACTGATTTTGGTTGTTCCTGTTAATTGTCGTGCCAGGGCGCGAGAAGTAGTTGAGCGCGGCGAAATTCTGGTCCGTATGGAACCAGTCGGCGGTGCCGTGGAACTGGTTCGTCCCCGACTTGATCTGAACATTGACGGCGGCACCCCCGGCCATGCCCTGTTCGGCATCGAACGAGTTGGTCACGACGTTGACTTCCTCAATCGCATCCGACGGCGGAACATAGGCTACGTTGGCGGGCAGCCACGGGTAGGCATCCTGCGCGCCGTCAATTCGCGTGTTGACGCCTTGATTGGATTGCCCATTTACGTTTGTGTTCATCGCTCGCTCCGGATTGCCCGCCAGCGAGTTCGTCTCCGAGGTCAATCCCGCTCCGGGAATAAGCTGCAGGAGCGCCTGGAAATTTCGTCCTTGGCTGCCTGCCGAGGGCAGGTCGTTCACCTCTCGGCGTGTCAAGTCGCTGTGGACGTCGGCCTTGTCGGTCTGCAACAGTGGCGCGGCTTCCGTCACCGTGACGGTCACTGCCTGCTGTGCGAGCGCCAGTTCCACGTCCACGCGGATGACATTGTTCGCATCCACACGGATGTTATCGATAGCCTTCTGGCCAAAATTAGCGGCCGAGACCGTAACTTTGTACATGCCCGGTTGAAGCGCCTCGAACCGATAGACTCCGCCGTCATCCGTCGTGGTCTGACGTGACACGCCGGTGGCAACGTTTAGCGCTTCCACTTGCGCTCGGGGCACGCCTGCTTTTGAAGGATCTGTAACGTTCCCCGTTAGCGACCCATACAGCACCTGCGCTTTCGCCGCGCCCGGGAAAACACATAGTGCCAGCGCCGACATCGCGCAAACGAATTTAATGAGTCTTAATGCTTTGCGAATCTGACCTCTACCCTGAACCGCAGTTTGAATGGACATAACACCCCCCTTACCCAAGTCGAGATAGGAAAAAAACATCCCGGCCGTCACGGCACCCCTACCGCGACGGTTCGAAGAAAAAGCTGGTCACACGGCGATCCTTTCAGAAAGCGAGCCTTGCTCTCTTGCCTCAAGCGCGGACGGACCAAAATGCTTTTGAAGAACCAATGCAACGGTTCCTCGGAGGCGCGCCATCCTTCCTTCCCCGGGACGGATCCGGGGCGGCTTGCCCACGACCAAGCCTGCTGCCATTTCTTCTTCTATCGCTGGGCCGAATCTCCTCCACATCCGCGTAATGTCCCCGACCACCACAATCTCTTCCGGCGCCAATCCGGCCACCAGCATGCGGATGCCTCTGCCAATCGCGCGAACCATCTTGTCGAGCGCCTTGAGCGCCAGGGCGTCACCCGCCTCCGCCAGTGTGAGCAAATCCTGGAAGGTCAATCCTTCGCTGCCCTTGCCAGACTCGTGGTAATAGCGCAACGCCGCGCGATGCGACGCATACACTTCCCAGCATCCACGGCCGCCACACGTGCAGGCCGGTCCGTTCGGATCGAAAGACACGTGACCGAACTCGCCGGCCATTCCCGTCCGCCCTCGCGCCAACTGGCCATTCAGGAAAATTCCTGTGCCAATACCTTCGGAAACGGTGACCACCACCATGTCGCGAACTCTCTCCGTATGCCCAAACCACACTTCCGCCAGCACGCACGCATTCGCCGCGTTCTCCAGTTCCACACGCATTCCCGTAGACTTCTCCAGCGCGCCCTTGAGGTCGAAGTCCTGCCAGCGCAGGTTCGGAGCAAATACAACTCGTTGTGTTTCCTCGCTGTATCGCCCGGGCAGGCTGATCCCAACTCCCTCAAAAACTAAGTGCGAATGCACGTCCATCAAATGGCGAATCCGCGCCCCAAGTTCTTCCGCCGTCGCTCTCGGATCGTTCGTCGTGGGCATCGTTTCCTGCGACAAGAAATTCCCGTTGACGTCCGCGACCCCCACCGTGGTCTGCGTGGGGCGCAGGTCAGCGACCAGGATCGCCCGCCGGTCATTCAGCCTCAGAAAAGTCGGTCGCCTGCCTCGCGGCAGCCGCCCCATAGGTCCGTGGACTACCCACTTTTCCTCAATGAGCTGTTCGGTGATCAGCGAAACCGTACTTCGTTGAAGTCCGGAAACGCGAGCCAGGTCTGCCCGCGAAATCGGTTGCCGCCGGCGAATCAGGTTGAGGACCACGCCGCGATTGATGTCGCGAGCTGTCTGGCTGGACGCCACTTGCGTGTTGGTGAAGTCGAGTCGTTTCATTTAGTTCTTGAGCCGAACTATATCGCCGCGTCTCACTCCTTCGTCGCTCGGGCCAGGCGGAAAGCCGGGCACTTACGCAACGTTAATGGAGCTGCGGTCAAGAATTAAATTCGTGTCACGAACTATATGGACCCACATTCCAATTTTGTCAAGAAAAGTTTTCAATTGTCCTCGGGGACCTAAGAAGAAACCCACGCCATTTCAGTGCGCGCACTTTCGCCTCAGACGCTTTGAAGGTGATACAGTGTGCTGCCGGGTGCACTGCCAGGAGGACGTTCACCAATGAAAATTGTCGACGCCAGGCTGGTTGTTTGTTGTCCTGGCCGCAACTTCGTCACCGTCAAAATCACCACCCAAGACGGCGTCTATGGTCTTGGCGACGCCACGCTGAACGGTCGCGAACTCGCCGTCGCCAGCTACCTCACCGATCACATTCTTCCCCTGCTCATCGGCCGCGACGCGCGCAGGATCGAGGACACGTGGCAATACCTATACAAAGGGGCCTATTGGCGACGCGGGCCGGTCACGATGTGCTCGATTTCAGCCGTGGACATGGCGCTGTGGGACATCAAGGGCAAAGCGCTGAGTGTGCCAGTGTATCAATTGCTGGGAGGCGCGTCCCGCGAAGGTGTTCTGGTCTATGGGCACGCGAGCGGGAAGGACATCGAGGACACCGTCAAGGCGGTGGCGGAATACCAGAAGCTGGGATACAAGGCGATTCGGGCGCAGAGCGGGATTCCGGGTATACCGAGCACGTACGGTGTGGCGCGCGGGAAAATGTACTACGAGCCAGCGACCCAAGATGCGCCACAGGAAGATGTGTGGGACTCCGAGCGGTATATGAATTTTGTGCCGCAGTTGTTTGCGCGGCTCCGGAAGGAATTTGGCGAAGACGTTCCGCTGTTGCATGACGTCCATCACCGGCTCACGCCCATCGAAGCGGCCCGGGTGGGGAAGAGTCTTGAGCCATATCACCTATTCTGGCTGGAGGATCCGACTCCGGCGGAACTGCAAGAGGGTTTCCGGTTAATCCGGAAGCATACGACGACTCCGATTGCGGTCGGGGAAGTATTCAATTCGATTTACGATTGCCAGCAGCTGATTCAGGAACAATTGATCGACTTTATTCGGACCGCAGTGGTGCATGCGGGAGGGATTTCACACCTGCGAAAAATCGCCAGCCTGGCGGAGCTGTATCAGGTGCGAACGGGCTGCCACGGAGCGACGGACATGAGTCCAGTGTGCATGGCGGCCGCGCTGCACTTCGACCTCAGCGTCCACAATTTCGGAATTCAGGAATATATGCGGCATACCGAAGAGACGGACCGCGTGTTCCCACATGCGTACAGCTTTTCGGATGGAATGATGTATCCGGGTGATAAGCCGGGACTAGGCGTGGATATCGACGAAGCGCTCGCGGCGAAATATCCGTACCGGAAGGCGTACTTGCCAATCAACCGCAAGCTCGACGGCACCATGCACAGCTGGTGACGCTCTCGCATAACGCGCAGGCGTGTCATTCTGAGGGGCGATCTTCGTCGACGAAGAATCTCTCTTCCTCTGCGAACGGACTATCGCAGTTGCGGCGCAACCCCCAGCTCCAAATATCGCTCCGCGTTTTTGAAGCAAATATCTCGCACCATTCCACCGACGAGGTTCTCGTCATTCGGCAGCTCGCCTCTCTCCACATCCCGCCCAACCAAATTGCAAAGCACCCGCCGAAAATACTCATGCCGCGGAAAGCTCATGAACGACCGCGAATCCGTCAGCATCCCGATGAACCGCGACAACAGCCCCGTATTCGATACCGCGTTCACCTGCCACTCGATCCCATCCTTTTGGTCGAGGAACCACCACGCGCTTCCGAACTGGATTTTCCCCCCGGCCGGTCCTTCCTGAAAACTCCCCGCCGCCGTCGCGAACGCGTAATTGTCTTCGGGATTGAGATTGTAGAGGATCGTTTTGGGCAGCGCGTTTTCTTGATCCAGGCCGTCCAGAAACGCGCACAGCGATGCCGCCTGGTTCCAGTCGCCCACGTTGTCAAATCCTTTGTCCCGCCCCACTTCCCGCATCCCGCGCGTGTTCACGTTGCGCAACGCGCCGATGTGCAATTGCTGCGTCCACCCTTTCTCCGCGTCCAGCCGCCCGAAAAACAGCATCAGATACGACGCAAACTGTTCCTTCTCCTCGGCCGAAGCTCCTTTCCCCGAACGTACCTTCGCAAACACAGCCCGGGCCGTCGCCTCCGTGCACGGCGTCGCATAACAATGCTCCAGCCCGTGGTCGGAAAGCCTTCCTCCGTTCGCATGGAAGAAGTCATGCCGCTGCTTCAATGCCGCAAGAAAATCTTTGAACTTCGTTACGTGGACGTTCGCCGCTGCTTCCAATCGCCCCACCCACGCGTTGAACTCCTTCGGGGCATCCACAGCCAGCGCCATGTCCGGCCGGAACGTCGGGAGAACCACGCAGCCGCCCGCCGCGGCAATCGCGCGATGATTCCGCAGGTCTTCGCACGGATCGTCCACCGTGCACAGCGCGCGCACTTGGAACTTGCGCAAGATTCCTTTTGTCGTCAGCTCGCCTGATGAAAGCATTTGATTCGCGCGCTGCCACACGGATTCCGCGTTTCCCTCGTTCAGCAGCTCGCCAATCCCGAAATAGCGTTTCAACTCCAAATGCGTCCAGTGATAAATGGGGTTCCGCAGCGTCGCGGGCACCGTGCGCGCCCACGCCAAAAACTTTTCATACGGCGCCACATCGCCCGTGCAATAGCGCTCCGCGACTCCGTTGGCGCGCATCAGCCGCCACTTGTAGTGATCCCCTTCCAGCCAAATCTCAAAGACATTTGCAAACCGCCGGTCAGTGGCAATGTCCTCGGGTGAAAGGTGCGAATGGTAATCCAGGATCGGTTCCGCCTCGGCGTATTCATGGTAGAGACGCCGCGCCGTCTTCGTCTCCAGCAGGAAATCTTCGTGAATGAACTCCATCCCGCCTCCGGCTTCGTCCCGGCCCACTGAGAAAAAACGTCTAGTGCTTTGCCGCTGTGCGTCGCAACCGCCGTGATACTATGCGGCTCCGCGTCCAACCACTCATGGCGCCACACGACCATACCGAAAACAACCACGATATTCCACCCGGCGCCCGAGAACCGCTCGCCTCAGCGCCTTCTCCCCGCACTCCGAGCCCCGTCGGCTACTTTCGCTGGGTGATTTGCGCGCTCCTGCTGTTCGGAGTGACGAAGAACTACATGGACCGGCAAGTGCTGGGCGTGTTGAAGGTCACGCTGCTGCACGAATTCCACTGGAATGAAATTGATTTTGCGAAGTTAGTGAAGGCGTTCCAGGCCTCTTATGCGTTGGGCATGCTGGTGATGGGCTGGCTTGTCGATCGCGTCGGCACGCGATTGGGCTACGCCCTGGCAATGATTTTTTGGAGCCTGGCTTCGATGGGAACTGCGCTAGCGAATTCGCTGAGCGGATTCAGATTGTCCCGCTATGGCCTGGGTTTCTGGGAACCGGCCGTATTCCCCGCGAGCATCAAGGCCGTGGCGGAATGGTTTCCGAGGAAAGAACGGGCGCTGGCGATTGGGATTTTTAATGCTGGAACGAATGTGGGCGCGATCATCACGCCGCTGATCGTTCCGTGGATTGTGGTGCACTGGGGCTGGCGAGGGGCGTTTGTGGGGATCGGCGCGATTGGTTTCGCGTGGCTGGTGATTTGGCTGGCGATTTATCGGAAGCCGGAAGAGCACGTAGCGGTTTCGAAAGCGGAGCTGGAGTACATTCGGAGCGATCCACAAGTCCCTGCAGGAAAAACGAAGTGGGCGCGATTGGTTCCACTTCGCCAGACGTGGGCATTTGCGTTAGGGAAATTTCTCACCGACCCAATTTGGTGGTTTTATCTATTTTGGGTGCCTGGATTTTTGCAGGACAAACACGGTTTAAACCTGACGGGCGTGATGCTTCCCCTTGTGGTGATTTATCTCATTTCGGATGTGGGGAGCGTGGTGGGAGGTTGGATCTCGTCATCGCTGATTAAGCGCGGACAAAGCGTAAACGTGGCGCGAAAAATGGCCATGCTGCTTTGCGCCGTCGGAGTGATTCCTGTGGTGTTTGCGTATCGCGTGGAAAGTACCTGGTCGGCGGTCTTGCTGATCGGGCTTGCGGCGGCGTGCCACCAGGGATTTTCCGCGAACCTGTACACCATAACCTCCGACATGTTTCCTGCGCGAGCCGTGGGCTCGGTGGTCGGAATGGGAGGTATGGCAGGGGCGATTGGGGGATGGCTTATTGCGGACGTGGTGGGGCATGTGCTGCAGTGGACGGGGAGCTACATGGTTCCTTTTGCGATGGCGGGGTGCGCGTATTTGGTGGCACTGGCGGTGATCCATGTTTTGGCGCCACGGTTGGAGCCTGCCAGAATTGAATAAGCAACGTATGAGAAACTTAAGGCAAGTAGCCGCACTCCAAAGAATTCACGCGTTTTCGGGCAAGTTGCTCGTGAATGTTCCGTTTGAGAGAAGCAGATGGCGCTGACGATTAAGGCGAAGAAGGAATGCCGCTGGGATCTCGTGAGCCTTGGCGAGGTGATGCTCCGACTCGATCCCGGCGAGCGCCGTATCTGGACCACGCGGAGTTTCGATGTGTACGAAGGTGGCGGCGAATACAACGTCGCGCGCGGTCTGAAAAAGTGCTTCGGCCTGGATACCGCCGTCGTCACCGCGTTCGTCGACAATGCCGTTGGCCGCCTCTTGCAGGACTTGATCTTTCAGGGCGGCGTCGACCAGTCTCTCGTGAAGTGGGTTCTCTTTGACGGTGTCGGCCGCTCCGTTCGCAATGGCCTGAATTTTACGGAGCGCGGCTTTGGCGTGCGCGCTGCTCTGGGCTGCTCCGACCGCGGCCATTCGGCTGCCTCGCAACTGAAACCGGGCGACATAGATTGGGACAACATTTTTGGCAAACAAGGCGCCCGCTGGTTTCACACCGGCGGCATTTTCTGCGCGCTCTCCGAATCCTCCCGCGAGGTCGCGCGCGAAGCGATGCAAGCCGCGAAGCGTCACGGCACCGTCGTCTCCTACGATCTCAATTATCGTGACTCCCTCTGGAAATCCTTGGGCGGCAAAGCTCGCGCGCAGGAAGTCAACCGCGGCCTCGCTCCTTTGGTCG
>CAZGFL010000031.1:0-13093 GCA_964524985.1 uncultured Acidobacteriaceae bacterium | reverse complement strand
TACGCCCGCCATTACGCATCGTCAGAAGAACGAGACCAACAACTTTCTCCCTGGCTCCGGCACTACAACTTCTCCCGTCCACATGGTAGTCTCGGCTACGCTCCGCCCATCAGCCGAACTCCTTCCGCAGGTACAACGTCTCGAGAAACCACATGTACCCCTCCCCCCGTTTTTTGTAAGTGTTGAAGTGTTGATTCTAAAGGTACTTAAAGTTGTTTATTTTTATACACCTTCGTAGGTGTTGATTCTAAACGAGTTACGGTGGGGCATAACTTCAGCGCCTACGGTTCGCCCGATGGCCTGAACTGGACACAACTGGGGGCGACGCAGACCATCCCGATGGCGCAGAACGTGTACATAGGCTTGGCCGTGAGCAGCGACAGCAACTCCTTGCTGGCCAACGCTACGATCGACAACGTCTCAGTGCAATGAGTTTCAGCTGGCTGCGGGCAACCTTACCGCCGTCGCTCGAAGCCAATCCGGCGGGAATGAGTAGAACGGCTCGTTAACCGTCTACTCGCTAAATCCTGCCCGGACTCTTGTTCAGCGTGAAAAGAAGATTCTATAGTTCTCTTTTGCGCTTGAGAGCACGCCAACTACTGGCCCTTACTTCTGTTCATGGGACATTACGATCCCTCAGGGAGAAATACTATACACAACTCCGTCCATCCTGACCTTTAGCGCACACTCTACTTGTTGCTTACCCTCGCCGTTGACGACGATCGCGAGCTGTTTGCGCTCCTTCTTCCATCGCGCCATGTAACTCGTTGACGAGGGACGCACGTAGAAAGGGCACCCTCGAACTTATAGAAAACTCCCTCCAACGAATTACCCTCGGTGACGTTT
Organism: uncultured Acidobacteriaceae bacterium; assembly: GCA_964524985.1. Taxonomy (GTDB): domain Bacteria; phylum Acidobacteriota; class Terriglobia; order Acidiferrales; family UBA7541; genus Acidiferrum. Next base: position 12,247 of record CAZGFL010000031.1, on the reverse strand, counting down.
GCATAGCCCCAACCGTGGTACCCGGCTGGGCCTCCATTTTCATTCTGAGTCGTTTTGAGGATGGTCACCCGCAACGTATATTCGCTTGGATCTTTGATCTTGGCATCAGGCCCCAGACAAAAAAATAAACTCACGGCTCCAAAGATCAGGATGGTCCCAAGTGAAAACCGTCTGATTCTCATTTCGTTGTCCTGTCGAGGCGAAGTCTACTAGAGTGGGGCGTCAACGTACCACCACAAAGCTGAAAAAATCAATTTCATAACAAAGGTGGAGGGTCTGAAAAGGAACTTCGACCATTTTCTAGATAGGGCGAGCCCCGTGTTCACACACCAAGCGAATCCTAGATCTTTTCGGTTACCTCCGGTAAGCCGGTAACCGGACATGTGGCCGGTGGGCTGATTCGGTGATGGCGCCGGCTTCTTCCCAGGCACAGGACGTGCCGAGCTAAGTGCATTCATTGAGTGGCGCCAGGCAGCGAGGAGGCACGGTCGGGCCAATGCGCGACGAGATCGCGAACGACGCGGTCGGCGACGGTCTCGGCGGCTTCAAGGGCGGGAAAATAGGCGGAGTACTTGCGGTCCACGATGCTCTTCAGGCTGTCGGCGGCGCTGGAACCAGGCGGTTCCTGGTCGTAGTTGCTGACGGCGCGCAGCACGAGAACTCGTTGAAGATCGACACGGCCGGATTGGGCGAGAAACGTCAGCGCCTGCAACGTGCCGGTGTCTTCCATCCCGCAAACCATGTAATTGCCTTTGCCGTTCGTGAAGTAACGAGTCCAGGCGTTGGCCCATTCGTCCATCTTCGAGCCGTGCCAGAAGGTGCTGGAGGAAACGTCGTCACCTTTGGTCACAAAGGGCGGCTTGACGGCATTCGGGAAACCGGCGTAGCGCTCGCGGGCTTTGCGCAGATCGGCGGAATCGGCGAGCGGTGTGTCTTGCGTGAGGCGCAGCGCCCAGGAAACGAGCGCGGGATTCAGCGTATAGAGTTCGCCGGACTCGGGTTGGGCCGGCGGCTCGTACGGCGTCGCGCGGCGCAAGGGCACGTAACCGGTGGGCCATTCGGCGGGGATTTGGCGCGCGTCCAGTTCGTAGGCGAGGTCGCCGTCGAGCACGTGCTCGGCCCAGACCGCAGAGCCGAGCGAAACGTCAGCGGGATCTCCTCCGCCAATGCCGGCGACGATCCAATAAGCGTGGGAAAAATCGAAGCGCGGGTCGAGGCCGACGGCCATCACAGACGCGGCGCCTTTCGCGGTGCCCATGCCGGTCAGAATGCCGAGGACGCCGTCTTTGTTCAGGCGCACGTGATGAAATGCGGCGGGCACGGCGATGATTTGATCGAGGTGCTCGCGCTCGACCCATAGCTGGTACTCGCCGGGCATGTCGCCGGTGTCTTCGCCGACCTCGAACATGGCCACGACGACCACTCTGATCGGGATAGGCTTGGCGGCGGGCGCTGCCTGCGCCGCAAGTCGCGCGCGAAACGGCAACAGTAAGCAGCAAGCGAGCAAACACAAAGCACTGCGGAGTCGATTCTTCTGGCGCATGACTCTCCTCTCAACGGGAACCGCGGTCACTTTGCGGGCAAGGAGGCACGGATTTTGGCGTAGCCGGGCTTGATGACGGAGTAGATGAAGTCGATGCGGCGGTCGTATGGTAGGAACGAGCTCTTCATGGCGTTGATGGTGAGCTTCTCGAAGTCGTCGAGGCCGAGACCGAACGTTTCGGCGGCAGCTTGAAACTCCTTGGTCATGGAGGTGTCGCTCATCAAGCGGTTGTCGGTGTTGAGGGTGACGCGAAATTTCGACTGGTACAGAATCTTAAAAGGATGTTCAGCGAGGCTGCGCGCGGCACCCGTGTGGACGTTGCTGATGAGGCAGATTTCCAGCGGGATGCGCTTGTCGAGCACATATTGCGCCAGGTCGCCGAGCTTGACGGCTTTGCCGTCGACGACGGCGATGTCGTCGATCAGCCGCGTGCCGTGCCCGATGCGATGCGCGCCGCAATATTGAATGGCCTGCCAGATCGATTCCTTGCCGAAGCCTTCACCGGCGTGAATCGTGATGTTGAAATTCTCGCGCTGGATGTAGTGGAAGGCATCGACGTGCTTCTTCGGCGGGAAGCCACCTTCTTCGCCGGCGAGATCGAAGCCAACGACGCCGCGCGCACGAAAGTCGACGGCGAGCTCAGCCATGTCGCGCGAGACGTCCATGTTACGCATGGCGCAGATGATCAGGCCGGACCCAATGCCGAAGTCCTGCTTGCCGCACTCGAGGCCCTTCAGCACCGCGGAGACAATCTGCTGATGCGTGAGGCCGGCGCGCGTATGGAAAACCGGCGCAAAACGCGTCTCGAAGTACACGACGCCATCGCGATGGAGGTCTTCGGCTTGTTCGTAGGCGACGCGTTCGAGCGCTTCTTCGGTTTGCATCACCGCGATGGTATGGGCGAAACCTTCGAGGTATTTCGGGAGGCTGCCCTGGTTCGCGCCTTGGTGAAACCAAAGCGCCAGCTGTTTTGAATCCTGCGTGGGAAGTCCGTCGTAGTTGGCGCTGCGTGCCAGATCGATGATGGTTTCAGGACGCAGCACGCCGTCAAGATGCTCATGCAGGAGGACTTTCGGCAAGCTTTTCAGAGTTTTTGTGTCGAGCTCCAACGCGGCCCCCACGATTGCGCCTCGCAGCGAGCATAGCAGTTTGATGCGCGCGCGCAAAAGCCGTAACGCGGCCCTCACGGGCACTTGCATCTCGCGCGCGGTGCATCTATCGTAGCGCGCATTCTTTTGTTCTGACTTAAGCGAGAAGAGGCCACCGGACGGAATGGGAACTCCAGTGTCAGCGAGGAGCGATTCGTCTTCCAGCTACGGTCTGCGCCAAGGCGTGCTTTCGCCGATGGAGACCCTGGCGCAGTCGGTCTCCACGATGGCGCCGACCACTACGCCGGTGGCAACCATTCCGCTGGTGTTTGCGCTGTCGGGAAACGGCACGTGGCTGGCGTACGTGCTGGCCACCTGCGCCGTGCTGCTGGTGGCGTTGTGCGTGGCGCACTATGCACGGCACTCGTCTTCGCCGGGATCGTTGTACACGTACGCGTCGATGGTGTTGCCACCGTGGCTCGGCGCCGTCGCGGCGTGGAGCCTGCTGCTGGCGTACGTGGCCACCGGATCGAGCGTCATAGGAGGCTTCTATCACTACGGCAATGTGCTGCTGCACGACGCGACGGGCCATGGCACTTCAGCGACGCTGCTGGCGCTGGTTGTCACGGCTATCTCGATGTGGATTGCGTGGCGCGACGTGAAGATCTCGGCGCGCTTGATGCTGTGGATTGAAGCGGTCTCCGTGTCGCTGATTCTGATCCTGGTGACTCTCGTGCTGGCGCGGCACGGCGCGCATTGGGATGTGAACCAGCTGCGGCTCAGCGGAATGACCGGCAGTGGGCTGCGACTTGGATTAGTGCTGGCTCTGTTCAGCTTCGTGGGATTTGAAAGCGCAACGACGATGGGCGCCGAAGCGCGAAATCCGTTGCAGGTGATTCCACGCGCGGTGATCCAGAGCGCGATCTTGGCAGGGCTGATTTTTACCGTATGCGCGTATGCGGAAGTGCTGGGCTTCCGCGGCACGGGGCAAGACATGGGAACGAGCCAGGCACCGATGCGCGTGCTGGCGTTCGTCGGCGGATTTCCGCTGCTGGGACTGCTGATCGATATCGGCGCGCTGGTGAGCCTGTTTGCCGGGACACTCGCGTGCATCACGGCGGCGGCACGCGTGCTGCTGCTCATGTCGCACAACAAACTGGTGCACGGCTCGCTGCGCAGCACCGATGCAAAGCACGAAACGCCGACGCGGGCGATTGCCGTTACGGGGATAGCGGCGGTGGCGCCGGTAGCGGTGCTGGCGGTACGCGGGGCGAGCGGGCTGGACGTGTACGGTTGGCTGGGCTCGCTCGCGACGTACGGCTTCATCGTGACGTATGCGCTGGTCTCGTTTGGGCTTCCGCGCTATTTGCGTGCGCACGGTGCGGTGCACGCGAGCGCGCGCCTGGTTTCTGTGCTGGCGACTGTCGCGATGTTGTTGGCGCTGGCCGGCAACCTTTATCCCGTGCCCGAAGGACCGTACGGAAAATTGCCGCTCATCTTCCTCGTCTACCTGGCGGCAGGGATGGTGTGGTATTTCGCAAGCGGCAGGAACAGGAAAGTGGCTCCGGTAGAAGACGGGGAGAGCATCGAAGGCGCTGACAGTTAGACGGATCCGTCTTTTTCCGGCTGCACAAGCAGCAACAGAATGATTCCGACGACAGTGAACATGCGGAAGGCGGCTTCCTGACCGTTCCACGTTTTCGATTGCCACATCAAAAACCATTCGCCGCCAGCGCTTAAGAAAGCAATCAACCACATGAGCAGGCTGGACGTGAGCGCCGCAATCGAGATGGAGGCAGCCTTGCAGAATTCAGCTGCGGTTCCGCGCAGAGCTTTGACCAGCCGCACTGTTCCCCACCAGCAAAGGACCATGGTGAGAATTTCCCAAGCAATGATCGCGAGATAGAAAGCAGTGTGCCAGACGGACGAGTTGAGCGCGCGCCACATGCCGTGGTTCCCGGGAAAGGTCGAATCCATCATCAGCACGTGACGGACGAATTGGTAGTTGGAGTCGTAGTCCGTCAGATTGTTAAAAAGAAGGATGGTGTAGAAAACAGCGACGCTACACACCAGCGAAGTTTTGGCGGCGCGCAGGATCATGGCTTCTTTTCCGTGTCGAACGTCCGGAAATAGGCAGTCAACACCTGTAGCGTGGCATCGTCATAATTGGGATAAGCAGGCATCTCCGCATACTGCGCTTTGCTTCGCGGGTTCCGCACGTAGGCAGCAAAGTTCCGAGGCGAAGACGCAGCCATCATTCCAATCGCCGTCCAGGTCCACTTTCCTTTTAACGGTTCTGCGTTGGCGGAGTGGCAATGCAGGCAGATCTGCTGCGCGATGCGATATCCGGCCTGGACCGAAGGATCTGCGGCCGTGGGCCCAATCGGCGCAATGCCATCGAGGACTTTCTTTTCATTCTTGAATTCGAGACGCACCACGCCCCAAGGGATTTGGGCTTCGTCTTCCTGCGAGAGAGTTTTGAAACTGGGCGTGAAGTGCGGATGAGAAATCACGTACGGCGCCATGGACATGCCTTCCTTGCTCTTGGGCCAAGCGTCCGGGCCTTGTCCGTTGATTTCAAGGACCAGCAGAGGCCGGTGAGCCTGTACGTAAGCTTGCGGATAGTGCGCGCGAAAAAGATCGACGCAGGTGGCGACCATCATCGTTTTCTCGCCTTCGGCAGCGAACGCTCTAGCGAGTATGTCCAGGTCGACGCCGCTCACGCGCGTCGCATTGTCGAAATTGAGATCGTTCGTGACGGTGAACTTGACCTGGGGAAACGCCAACAAATCTTCACGCGAGACGTAGCGCTTCGTTCCTTCGGAAAGGCCGACGAGATCGCCGCCGAGTTCCAGGTCTAGGGGCGAAGTGCGCGTTTCATGCCAAAGGTTCTCTGTATGCGAAGCTGCTCTAGGTTTTGTCTGGTGGCGGTCGTCCACGGCTGAGTTGGAGTTGGCAACACGCAGAAAAATGAGAATCGCAAAAAGAAGAGGCAACACAACTCGTCGGAGCATGGGTCATGCTAACGCAGGAAGGGCTGTGGAAAAACTTTGAAAATCCAAAAAGCAAATTCGCAAAAGCTAAATATTGCGTTGCCTTTCCACAGGAGACTCGACTAGAGTTTCCCGGATATTTCGGGCTGTTCACAGCAGGGCGAGGCAGGACCGACATCCGGGGAACACGAACATAAACTGCCTGGAACTGCATCGCGAGAAACAGTTCAAGAGAATCTCGGCGAGCGCTGGAGGTCGTGTCACGGATGAAGAAGATCAGCGGCAAGTGTCTTTCCCTTTTCCTGGCTTCATCGCTTTTCCTATTCGTGTCGTTCGCAGTTGCCCCCGCACAGGCGCAGCAAACCCTCGGTGGCATTACCGGGACAGTGACGGACACGTCGGGTGGCATACTCCCCGGTACGACCGTGACGCTGGTTGCCAACCAAACTTCGCTGACGCGCACGCAGAAGACCAACGAGGCTGGCGCATACGATTTTGTGAACCTTCCGATTGGCACGTACACGCTGTCGTTCTCGCATGAAGGTTTTCAGACGCAGAAAATCCCGTCGATCACCGTGCAGGCAGACCGCACGGCGACTTTGAACGTGTCGCTGAAGGTCGGCGAAGTGGGCACGACGGTGACGGTAGAAGCTTCGCCACTGATGAACTCGGTGGACACGACGAACGGATATATTTTGGAGAAGGATCAGATTCTGACGGTGCCGCTCCCGACCGGAAGTTTTACAGGCCTGGCCATTCTTTCTCCGGGCGTGAGCGCGGAATTGCCAAGTGGCGCGGGCGTGAACAGCGGCTTGGGCAATCAACCGATCTGGGCCAACGGCCAGCGCGACACCAGCAACACTTTCCAAATGAACGGCGTCGACGCAAGCAATCTCTTCAATGGCAAGAGCACGAGTTCCGTAGCGTCGGCGCGTATTGTGAATAACACGGGCATCGGCGGCGCCGCGGGACTTTCCAGCACGACGGCGGAGCCGATCCAAACAACGGCGTCACCTTACCTGGCCATCGGCGAGGCTCTTCCAACCCCGGCACCGGAAATGATCGAGGAATTCCGCGTCAACACGTCGATGTACGACGCGCAGCAAGGCTCAACGAGCGGGGCGCACATCGATATGAGCACGGCTTCCGGAACAAAGGACTGGCACGGCAGCGTTTTCGGGCATCGCGGGACTGACGCGCTGAACGCCGCGCCGTTTTTCTATAAGACTGACCCGAATATTCCCGCCGCGGATAAAGTGCCCGAACTGCACCGTTACAACGCGGGCGGCACGCTGGGCGGACCGCTTTTGAAGGACAAGTTATTTGGCTTTATCAGCTACGAGCACATTCACAACTCGGATCAGGAACTCGGCAGCTCCCGAATGGCAGTCCCACCGGGGCTTACGAGTGACCGCAGTCCTGCGGCGCTGGCAGCACTTGCCAACGCGGGCTTCGCGGCGGCCACGCCGACGAATGCAGTGATAGGGACGGCTGCTGGCGACATTAGTCCCCTGGCCTACGCGCTGATGAACTACAAGCTCAAGAACGGACAGTTCCTGATTCCTTCCGCTCAGAACAACGATGTATCGATCAACTACCCGGAAAACACGTTCACCTTGGGGACAGCGTATTTCCTGGCGCATCGGGCGGTTTCCAATTTGGACTGGAACGTCAATGAGAAAGACACGCTGGCACTAAAATATTATTACCAGCACGATCCCAGCACCGCCCCTTATGCGTATTCCGGTGCTCCCGGTTTTCCGCAGCACTTGGATGCGGGCAGCCAGGTGGCTTCGATTACCAACACGCAGACGCTTAGACCGAACCTTAGCGTCGTCGAAGTTTTTGGCTTCATTCGCGAAAAAGTGTTCAGCACAATTGGGCAGCCGTTTACGCCTCAGCAGTTCAGCAGCTATGCGCAAACCCTCGTGGCAGGCTTGCCGGCGTCCGAGGTGCAAACCGGTCTCTCGCAAGCCTACATGGCGCTCAACACGTTCGGGTCGACGTTTTTCCCGGGCGTCACCATCGTCGACGATTACGGAAACTCTGCGCCGTACAACCCGACGTTTGTGACCAATGCGGGGACAAACATTGGCGAAGGGGCGAACTCGCAGAGCGCCAACACCGGCGTTTTCCAGAACCGCTTTATGCCGTCGGCCAATGCGATTTGGACCAAGGGCAAGCACACTCTGACGTTTGGGGGCAGCTTTGCGTATACGCAACTCAACACGCGCGATCTGCGAACCGGAAAGGGCATGATTTCTTTCGCCGATTACTCCCAATTCCTGCAAGGCCTACCGACGTCCTACAGCTCCGATGGATTTGTGAGCACGGCGTTTCTGCAAGGAGACGCAAACCGCTACTTCCGGGCCAAAGATACCGGTGCCTACATCCAGGACAAATTCCAGCTTCGGCCGAACCTGAGCATAACGGCAGGGCTGCGTTTTGACGATCATGGGGCACTGACGGAAAAGGATGGGCGTTTTTACAACTTCGATCCCTCGCGATACAGCTTTGATCCGGTTTCGGGAACAGTCACCTCGAACGGAATCATCATCGCTGGGAACAATAAGGCCTTTGCCACAAAGGGCGTGAGCGATTCCACGTTGACCGGCCGGCAATGGGGCCTCGGACCGCGTCTCGGACTGGCGTGGAGTCCCAGAAAGTTCGATAACAAAGTGGTGGTGCGCGCCGGCTGGGGTATGTACTACGATCGCGGCGAACTGTTCACTTATCTTTCCCCTGGCGTCGCAGCCGGCGAAGTTACAGGGGGACCTTTTGGCGTGAACCAGGCTCTGCCCTTTGTGAATTCGCAGGTGTGCACGGCCATCGGTAGTTTTTATCAGGGTTTCATCCCCACCTGTGATCCTACGCAAGCAAATGGTGGCTCCTTCTCCAACCCGTGGGGAAAGACTCTTCAGCCAGGACCAACCGGCAACCCGGCATCGATTACGCTGCCGAGCGTGGCACAAATCGAGAGTGGCTCGCCGCTCTTCGCTTTTGCCGATTACAACCGGGCCAACAAGCTGCCCTACACTTTGAACCAGATCCTGGATATCCAATGGCAGCCGCGAAATGATCTGTCCATTGAGGTCGGCTACATCGGGAACTTTGGGCGTCATGAAGTCATTCCGATTCCCTTCAACCAAGCGCAGATCGCCACGCCTTCGCACCCCATCCATGGCCAGCTCTATACGTACGGATACACCGTGCTGGCGCCTCCGGGCTGCAATCCAACCCTGAACGCACCGGGATGCGTGTACAACGCGGCGGTTGGGTGCGATCCCACGAAAGGCGTGACCAGCGGCTGCACATTCATGGGGCTCCCCGACAATATCAACGACACGATGATCCAAACCTACGAAGGCGGCAATGTGGATATGCGCGTGCCGTACCTGGGAATCTCTTCGGAGTCGGAGTCGTACACGGCCGCAGGGATTTCCGCCTACCACGCGCTGCAAACGCACATTGAGAAACGTCTGAGCCATGGACTGCAAGTGGGCTTTTCCTACACCTTCTCGCACGCCACGGACGAACAGAGCGCCATGGGCCTCTTCTATAACGGAAGCAACCCGTTGCATCTTCGCAGCGGTTATGGTCTGTCGGACTTTGACCGCAAGCACATCATCAACTTCACGTACCACTATCAATTGCCTAACTTCTATCAATTGAATTCGCTGAAGGGCAAGTTCGCAGATGGCTGGGCCGTGGAAGGGCTGGGAATTGTCCAAAGCGGCCAGCCGTACAGCATCGTGGACTACTCCGGGGCGGTGGGCAGCATCTTCTATGGAACATCGGATGGCATCACGAATCCGGTTGTCCCACTTGGCACCTGTTCTCCATCAAAGGCGCTGACGGGAGCCAGCGGGGCAAACCCAGGATCCCCGGCCTTGGATGCCAGCTGTTTCACGGTCCCGCTGCTGAATCCGGGAGATTTGGGAGGAGCGATTCCGGCGGGAGACACGTTTGAGACAAACTTCACAACCGGGCAGCGCAATATCTTCCGGCAAGCGTGGCAAAAGCGCGCGGACGTGTCCGCTGTGAAGCTGACGCAGCTGACCGAGCGGGTGAACGTGCGATTCAGCTTCGACGTGTTTAACGTATTCAACACGCCTAGTTTTGACATCCCCGTGGACAATGTCTCGCAGAATTTGTTTTTCAATGATTTCCCGGTCTACGGGCAGCCGCTTTTTTCTTCGCCGACGCTGAGCGGACTGGGCATCGTGAACAAAACCATCGGCAGCGCCCGGCAGATTCAGATGACGCTGCGCTTTACGTTCTAAACGGCAACGACGACGACAAAAACAGCATAGCTCTTGAGAACAAAGAAGGACATGTGTGGCCGCGTGCAGGGATATAGCTGCGGCCACAAATCCCTTGCGGGAACGCCATCCCGTTGATACAAGACACCTTCACCTGGGACACTTCGGCATGGAAACGAAATCCAACCCTTTTGCCTCTCCTCGCGCGGTAAACATTTACGACCTACGCCGACTGGCGAAGAAGAGGCTGCCGCGAGCGGTTTTTGATTACGTGGACGGGGGAGCCGAAGACGAGCGAACGCTCGAGGAAAATGTGCGGGCATTCGGGGATTGGATTTTTCGGCCGCGAGCCGCCGTGGCCTTCGGAGAATGCGATTTGCGCGTCCGGGTACTTGGCCAGGAGTTCTCCTTCCCTGGCTTGCTGGCCCCCGTGGGTTATAGCCGTCTGTTTCATCCGGGCGGCGAAGTCGCGGCAGCAAAGGCTGCAGGGGAGGCCGGCACTGGATACATTTTGTCCACCATCTCCGGCCATAAGCTTGAGGACGTTAAGGCCGCGTCGAAAGGACCCGTTTGGTATCAATTGTACGTTGTAGGCGGACGCGAGGCCGCCGAGGCGGGGATCGAAAGAGCGCGCCTCGCGGGTTATTCGGCGCTGGTAATCACGGTGGACACTCCGGTCGCGGGTATGCGCGAACGCGACCCGCGGAACGGCATGAAAGAGCTTGTGGGCAAGTCTCTGCTGGCGAAGCTCCCCTATGTGCCAGGGATTCTCGCACACCCGCACTGGCTGGCGGGATTCCTGGGTGATGGCGGCGTACCCAAATTGGAGAATATCGTGATCCCGGGGAAAGGACCGCTTGAATTGATTGATGTTTCGGCGGCGTTGGCGGAAGCCGCGGTGACCTGGCAAGACCTCCAGTGGATTCGCAAAGCTTGGTCCGGGCCCATCCTGATTAAGGGGATTCTGACGGGTGAGGATGCGCGGCGAGCGATCGATGAAGGAGTTGCGGCGGTTATTGTGTCGAATCATGGAGGCCGCCAGCTCGACTCGGTCTCCGCAACGTTGCGAGCACTGCCCGAAGTGGTCTCGGCGGTGAACGGGCGGATCGATGTGCTGATGGACGGAGGCATCCGACGTGGCAGCGACATCGTGAAAGCGCTTTGCTTAGGCGCGCGCGCCGTGCTGATTGGACGCGCGTACGCGTACGGATTGGCAGCAGGCGGATTTTGCGGTGTGGTCCGCGCGCTGGAAATTCTGCGCGACGATGTGGAGCGAACGCTGCGGCTGCTGGGCTGTTCAGGCGCGGCTGCGCTGGATGCTTCTTACGTGCAATCGCGTCAAGCCTAGCGAGCAAGGGAAGAATCCCGAAGAGCAAAAAGAGCGCCCTGGGAAGCGTTGCGCACGGCCAGATGCGGCACGCGAGCATGCTACAATAAAGGGTTCTTGCTCCAGGGGCGTAGCTCAGTGGTAGAGCAGCGGCCTTTTAAGCCGAAGGTCGTGGGTTCGATCCCCACCGCCCCTACCAAAACTTCTTTCGCTTCAGTGGGATAAAAATGCTCGGGGGCAATAAGGGGGCATTATCGCCGGCCCCTGCCAACGTATCTTTTTGAAGGGTCATAAGTTAAGTGCAAGGGGTGGGAAACATGCCCACCACCCGCGCACGAGTCGCGAATTTGCAGGGCTGTGGGCCGTGATTTCCCAGTGCGATGACTGAGTTTGAGAGTGTCCCGTCGCGTGACCTCCTACAACCTTCGTCAGCACCGGCTGTAACCACGGCCTCCAGAGAATTGTCAAACTAGCACGGTCAGAAACTTACGCGCGCGGCCAGTTGAAAAGAGCGCGGTCCACCCGAACCGAATATTTGCGTGACTCGACTGGTGGCTTGACCAAATCCAGGACCGAGCAGATTGCCGCTTCTGCCAGAAAGGTTGGCAATGTTAAGCACATTAAACGCCTCCCCAATCAGAGACAGCTGCCAACGGTCAGCGAAGTGGAAATCGCGGCGCAAACGGAGATCCTGCGACAAGAAATCGTCTCCGAGTGCAAACTGAGAAGGCAAAACGATCGGCGGGATGATGGCGCCCTTGGCGTCGCGCTTGCCGGCATAGTTTCTGTTGAACTGTGCGACGAGGCGTTGCAGATCTGCTTTTCCTAGACGACGATTGAACTCGTTTACGGTGGTGCCCGGAAGGAGATCGCCAGTAGTGCCATCGCCGTTGAGGTCCAGGCCGCCGAGGAAGGCAGAGAAGGGAGGTTTGCTCAGGAAGGTCATTACGAGTCCCAATTGGAAGCGCTTGGGAAGCGACGTGACTCCGGAAAGATTCAGAATGTGGCGGAAGTCGATGCTGAGCGGACCCGAG
>CAZGFL010000030.1:0-15336 GCA_964524985.1 uncultured Acidobacteriaceae bacterium | reverse complement strand
GGCCCCAAGATTGCCATGGAGCTCGTGCTTTTGGGAGAGCCCGTCACTGCCGAACGCGCTCTGGAACTTGGGCTAATCAATCGCCTGGTGCCCGAAGCCCAATTGGAGGCCACGGCAAACGGGCTGATCGCGCAGATCACCAGCCATTCCGGCGCTGTCTTGACCATGGCCAAGAAAGCGATCCTCGGAGGCGTGGGGCTTTCTCTACGCGATGGTCTGAAGAATTCCATGAACATTTTCCTCAACGAACTCTATCGGTTAGAAGATTCTCAGGAGGGGTTGCGCGCACTGGTCGAAAAGCGCAAGCCCAACTGGAAAAACCGCTGAACTCTTCCCACGAATCGCTTTCGTTTGATTGACACTCCTCGGCGGGCACCGTACACTGAACTTACAATTTGCAGGCTCGGGAAGTGGGGAAGTGCCGTGTAAACCGGCCGCGGTCCCGCCACTGTGATCGGCAAAGTTGCCGTAAGCCAGGCTGCCCTCCCAAGCTGCAGTGGCCGCGTGTCCTTCGCGAGAGAGAACACGGTCCGCAACAGCCCCAGCCTCGCACGGGGCTTTTTTATTGGCTCAATCTCGCGGACTCTCATCAGGGGAGATGCGTGCGCGAATCAACATCGATATTTGTGCCGCGCGCCCTGCTGGCATTTGCCAGCGTGCTTTCCTTTTGCGCGTTGGAAATGGCTGCCCAGGCGACTTCGCCGGCGGCCCCCGCTTCACCCATGATGCACGACGTCATCGATGGATACAGGCGCACGGTTCGCCTGCCAGTCAATCCCTTGCGAATTGTCTCTTTGGCTCCAAGTTTAACCGAGACCATCTATGCGCTGGGCGTGGACGACCGTCTCGTGGGCGACACGGATTACTGTGACTATCCACCGGCTGCGCAGAAAAAACCGAAGGTGGGTGGCGTCATAAACCCGAATCTTGAACAGATTGCGGCGCTCCATCCGGATCTCGTGCTCGTCACCAAAGAAGGCAATCTGCTGGAAACGGTTCGTTCTCTCGACACCCTTGGCATTCCCAGTTACGCCACCGACGCTCGCACGGTCGACGACATTATCTCTTCCACGCAAAGGCTTGCTGATGTTCTGAACGTATCTGGATCGGGCAAAGCACTCACCGATGATCTGCAACATCGTCTGGCAACGCTGCAGGCGAAACTCCGCGCCGTAGCCCCCAAACGTGCTTTGTTCGTGGTCTGGACCGAGCCGCTGATGTCCGTCGGAAGGGATACCTTTATCGCCGACGCGCTTCGGCGAGCCGGAGCGGTCTCGATCGTTGATTCCAGTCAGGACTGGCCTCAGGTGAGCCTGGAAGAAGTGGCGCGTCTGCGGCCGGAGTACCTCGTGTTCGCCTCTTCTCATTTGGAAACCGCAGCGCGTGACGTCGGTGGACTGGCGAATCGCCCTGGCTGGAGGATTCTTGACGCCGTGCGCGATCACCACTTTGCAATCGTAAGTGATGCCATCATCCGTCCCGCGCCTCGCATTGTTTCTGTCATCGAAGATCTCGCTCGGCAGTTACATCCGGAAGTTTTTGCGGAAGAACCCGGTACGGAAAAAGAAGCACCTCCCGCGAATTCCCATGCCCCAGATCAACTGCAGCCGAAGCCTATTGCCATGTATCCCGCGGCCCCGGTCTGCTTCCTGGAGTCTTCATGCGCCCGTTGACACTCGCGCGATTGTTCCTGCGCTGCGGAATACTCGCTGTCATTCTCTTTGTCGTTGTCGTGATTGCTCTCAAACTGGGGGCCGTGCAAGTTTCTCTCTACGGACTCGGGCGGGACTTGATTCGCGTGATGTTGCGGCAGAGCAGCGCGATTTCCACGGATTACGGCATGATCGTACTGGACATCCGGCTTCCCCGCATTCTGCTTGGAATTGTTGTCGGCGCTTCCTTGTCAGTGGCCGGCACCAGTTTCCAAGCACTCTTGCGCAATCCTCTTGCTGATCCCTATGTTCTCGGCGTTTCCTCCGGCGCTGCGGTTGGCGCAATTCTAGCTTTGATCCTGGAAAACCAGCTTTCGCTTTCTCCTGAACTGGCCGGACTTCTGACCCCTCTCTTTGCATTCGCGGGCGCCGCCGTGACGATTGCCGCCGTCTATGTGCTGGGCCGGCGCCAAGGGCAAATTGACAGCGGAACGCTGTTGCTCGGGGGAATCATCACCGCATCCTTTCTCAATGCCGTCATCATGTTTCTCCTGACGGTTCCCGCAGGCGGCAGTCTTCGCGGAGCGGTGTATTGGCTCATGGGAGATTTGTCTACTATCCCAGATGTAAAGCTCCTAGGTTTACTGTTCATCGGATTTCTCGTTGCTGCCGGCGTCATCTACACGACGGCCTCAGACCTGAACCTCCTCCTTGCCGGAGAGAGGGAGGCCATGCATCTTGGCGTTGATGTGCCGCGGGTGCGCATCGTTGTGTATCTGGCCGCTTCCATTCTTACGGGCCTTGCGGTATCCGTTAGCGGCGCCATCGGCTACGTCGGACTCCTTGTGCCGCACGTCATGCGGCTGATTTTTGGTTCGGACCATCGCCTGTTGCTGCCGGTGTCCGCGTTCGGTGGCGCCATTGCCCTGGTCATCGCGGACACTTTGGCGCGCACCGTCGTTGCTCCCTCGGAGTTGCCGGTTGGCGCCATGACGGCCATGGCTGGCGCGCCACTCTTCATCTACCTGCTTCGCCGGAGGATCACATGAGCACGTCTCTTCGCATTCCCATGCCATCCGCGGCAAAACCTTCGGGAGAACAGCCGCGCGGCAACCCCGACATTCGCTTGAGCGTCGAGCAAGCTAGCTACGTTTATGCCTCCAATTCTTCGCAGGCCCCGTTGTTCACCTTGGAAGCCCTGAGCTTTCAGTCAAAGCCCGGGGAGATCGTCGCGATTCTTGGCCCGAATGCCAGCGGCAAATCGACGCTGCTGCAGCTCATCGCCGGCACGCTCGAGCCACTTTCCGGGCGCATCTTCCTGAATGGATTTGCGACCTATGCACTTCCACCGAAAACGCGCGCGCAACGTATTGCGCTGGTTCAGCAAGAGAGCAGGCTGCTTTTTCCATCGCGTGTTTGGGAATTTGTGTTGCAGGGCCGCCATGCTTACGGGCGCGGTCTGCATTTTGAAACCAAGGACGACGTCACCGTCGCAAAAAATGCACTCGCGCAAGTGGCAGCGTTGCATCTGAGCGATCGCTGGATGGACAAAATCTCCGGAGGGGAAAAACAGCGTGTGATTCTGGCTCGCGCGCTTGCACAGCAGCCGCTCTTGCTGCTCCTGGACGAGCCCACGCTGCACCTCGATATCGGGGCCCAAGTGGATCTGCTCGAATCGCTGCGACGGCTTGCAGCGAAGTGTCGCTACACCGTGGTCGTGGTCACGCACGAATTAAATCTGACGGGAGAATACGCGGACCAGGTGGTTTTGCTGCAGAAAGGGAAATGCCTGCGCGTTGGACCGCCCGCCAGTGTTTTCCAGCGCGAATTGCTCGAGCAGGTTTTTCAGGCGCCTCTGACTGTGGAGATGACCTCTTCCGGCCGGCCCCGCGTCACTCTCTTTGCGAAGAAATAGAAGTCTTGCTCGTTAACCCAACACGGTGGCCTGTCTGCCCCTGGCAGGCTTTGCGCCGCCGGCATTCGCAACCCGTAGCGGGCTTCGCCCCTCCACACCAACCGCAGACTTCGTGCTCGGGAAGACGGTGTAAAACCGTCGCCGCCGCGCGACTGTAAGGCGAACTTTTCGCCTGCGAGCCACTGCAGCGTTCTTCGTTGCGGGAAGGCCGTAGGCCTGCTGCCCGCGAATCCATTTCGCTTCAGCGAATTGCCGCCAAGCCAGGAGACCGGCGAAGTCTGCAGCCTGTACAACAGTTTTACTGCACGGGCCAACCTTTACTCTCCCGCGCGTGAGGGAGCGGAGGAACCATGAACTACCCCAAGATTATCTTTTGTTTGCTTACTTGGATCGGTATTGCTGCCGTTTTCCCTGCTTTTCCGCAATCGCAAATGTCAGATGCCCATCTGACGGGTGTGTTGACCGATCCTTCGGGCGCGAGCGTCAATGGGGCTCGGATCACAGCTCATCTCGAGAGTGATGCCACTGCGAAAGTATTAACAACGGATTCCGGACCGGATGGCAGCTACTCGCTTGTGCTTGCGCCTGGGCGCTACCGCATCGTCATTACGAAGGATTCGTTTGTCTCGCGAGAGATCGATCTCACGCTGTTGTCCGGGGAATCGCGTTCAGCAAGTCTACGCATGGACCTGGCCCCGATGTCTTCGAGCGTCCTGGTAACGGGTCAGGCCGCGCCAGTCGTTCAGGGAGAATCGCCGGCGCCCAGTTCCATTCTCACAAGCCAACAAATCGCGCAGCGCCAGGCGGTCTCGCTCCCCGATCTGCTTTACACGCAGCCGGGGATCAGCGTTGCTCGCACCGGCCCGATGGGTGGTTTGACCACCATATTTCTTGACGGTGGAAACTCAAACTACACCAAAGTGTTTATTGACGGCACACCTGCGAATGAGCCCGGTGGTAACTTCAACTATGCAAACCTTTCTTTGGATAATGTCGACAAAGTGGAAGTCGTACATGGAGCAGAGAGCGCGCTGTACGGCTCGGATGCTATGTCCGGCGTCATCCAGCTTTTCTCGCATCAAGGCGCAACGCGCATTCCTGCTTTCCAGGTGTACGCTGAGGGCGGTGACCTGTCCTCCGGGCGCGGAGGCGGCCAGATTAGCGGCCTATTCGGCCGTTTCGATTATTCTGGCGCGGGTTCCTACCTCAGCACGGCGGGGCAGGGTCAAAACGACAGTTTCACGAATCGCACGTTCGCCGGGAATTTTGGTTATAGCTTCTCAGATACCAATCAGATCCGTCTGACGGCGCGCAGTAATTCCAGTTGGGCGGCTCTGCCCGGACCGACTCTCTTGGAGCCGCCTACCATCGGTCAGTACGACGCCCTGCAGGATCTCACTGCGAATCTTGCCTGGCTTTTCAACACCGGCGCTCATTGGCAGCATCATCTTGCCGGGTACGAGTCCCGTATTGTGGACTCCAATTTCATCCCCGCCTTTGGGTCGCCTTTCATCGACCAGTACAATCGGGCCGGATTCAACGAACAGTCGACCTATTCGTTCGTCAAGGGGCTGCTCGCACTCGGTTATCAATATGAGGTGGAAAACGCCTATCCAAGCGGAATCGCGGGGGGCACGCACGCGCGGCGTAACAATCAGGGGGGATTCGCCGATGGCCGTTGGTTTCCTTACTCGCGTCTGACGTTGAGTGCCGGCTTCCGTGTTGAGTCGAACACTACGTTCGGAGTTCGCGCTGTTCCTCGCGCGGGCGTCGTTTATGCTGCCCGCGATGGTAAGGAATTCTGGGGCGACACGCGCTTGCGTTTCTCGTACGGTGAAGGCATTAAGGAACCAGGCCTCGAGCAATCGTTTGGTTCGGACCCCTGTTATCCCGGCAATGCCAATCTCAGGCCGGAGCAGAGTCAGACCTTCAACACGACCGTGGACCAATTTCTGCTCTCCGGGCGCGCTCGCGTCTCACTCACCTTTTTTGCCAGCCGCTTCACGGACATTATCAGTTTTGCTCCCAACCCGCAGCCGAACCCAAACTTCTGTGGCACCTTTTTCAATACCGATCTTGCACGTGCACGTGGCCTGAATCTCTCAACCGAGCTGCGCCTGAAAAAATGGTTCACCATCGATGGGTTTTACACTTACGATGCCACACGTGTTCTGAAGACCGACGAACCGCCATCTGACCCGGCCTACAATCCCGGCGAGCCGCTTCTGCGCCGCCCTGCGAATTCCGGTTCTGTCATACTCGACATTTTCTGGGCGCGCGCGAACTGGAATCTCATTGGGTACTTCAGCGGTGTCCGTACAGACATCAACTTCTTTACCCTTGGCCCGGCGACCAATCCCGGCTACGCACGGTTTGACATGGCCGCCAGCTTCAACATCACGCGCAGCCTGGCTTTCACCGCGCGCGTTCTGAATTTATTTGATAAGCACTACCAGGACGCGCTCGGCTATCCTGCCTTGGGCCAGACATATTATTTTGGCTTGCGCTACAATTTCAGTGGTCGCAATTGAGGCCAGGGGGGCGTTAAACGGTGCCCCTCTGCTATACTTTTTGACTCACCATTACCAAAGGCTATGACCAAGTTCGCTACAGAATCCGGCGTCGCTCCCGAGCTTCTCGCAAAATACGAGCCGGTGATTGGGTTGGAAGTCCATGCCCAATTGCTGACCAGGACGAAGATATTCTGCGGCTGTTCCGCGCGTTTCGGTGACGAACCCAACTCGAATGTCTGCCCGGTCTGCCTCGGACTTCCGGGTACCTTGCCGGTGCTCAACAAACGAGCGGTCGAGATGGGGATTCGTGCTTCGTTGGCGTTGAATTGCACCGTGCATGATCATGCGCGTTTCGCGCGCAAAAACTATTTCTATCCCGACCTCCCCAAAGGCTACCAAATTTCGCAATATGAACTTCCGCTGGCGACGGACGGCTGGGTGGAAATTGAGCATCAAGGCAAGTCCAAACGCATCGGCATCACGCGGTTACATCTCGAAGAAGATGCAGGAAAGTCGCTGCACGACGGCTTCACCCAGTCCGAAGAGAAAACGTATGTCGACTTCAATCGTTGTGGCACGCCGCTCAGCGAAATTGTTTCCGAGCCGGACATGCATTCGCCCGATGAGGCTTACGCGTACCTCACTACGCTCCGGCAGATACTTCTCTATACCGGCGTGAGCGATTGCAACATGGAAGAGGGGTCCCTGCGGTGCGACGCGAACATCAGCGTGCGGCTGCGCGGCTCGAAAGAGTTCGGCACCAAGGTGGAAGTCAAGAATCTTAATTCCTTCCGCTACCTTGCCAAGGCGCTGGAATACGAAATTGAGCGTCATATTGGCGTTATCGAATCCGGGGGACGCATCACTCAGGAAACCAGGCTTTGGAACCAGTCCGCTGGCCACACCGAAGCCATGCGTTCGAAAGAAAAGGCACACGACTATCGTTACTTCCCGGAACCGGATCTCCTTCCCGTACACGTGAGCAACGCCTGGCGCGAGGAAGTCCGCGCTTCCCTGCCGGAACTTCCTGCCGCCAAACGCGCTCGCTTTGTTTCTGCATTTGGCATTACTCCTTATGACGCGGAAGTTCTGACAGATACGAGGGCATTGGCGGACTATTTCGAATCCGTCGTAAAAGCGGGCGCTCCGGGCAAAACTGCCGCCAACTGGATGCAGACAGAACTTCTCCGGCGCCTGAATGATTCCGGAAGAGAAATCGGCGACAGCCCGGTTTCTCCCAAAGGGCTCGCCGAGCTGGTTGCCCTGGTCGAGTCCGGCAAAATTACCGGCGCGGTTGGAAAGAAGGTCTTCGCCACTATGTTTGAAGGTGGGCGTTCCGCTGTAGAGGTCGTCGCCGCAGAAGGCCTTGGTGTCCAGGTCAGTGACGAGGCCATCGAACAAGCCGCGCGCGAAGTCATCGCGAAAAATCCGGATAACGTGGCGAAATTCAAGTCTGGCAACGACGGCGTCTTCAAATTTTTCGTGGGCCAGGTGATGAAAGCGACGAAGGGGCAAGCCAATCCACAAGTGATTAACGGCGTGCTTCGCAAGCTCTTATCCTGATTTGAACGAGGACCTTATGCTTAAAATCGGCGACAAGGCTCCTGAGTTTATTCTGAAATCGGACGATGGCAAGGATGTTTCGTTGAATGACCTCAAGGGAAAGCGTGCCCTAATTTTCTTTTTTCCCAAGGCGAACACATCGGGTTGAGCGATCGAGGCGTCCGAGTTCCGCGACGCAAAAGCAAAATTCGACAAGCGCGGCGCCGTCATCATCGGTGCCAGCTCCGACCCCCTGAAATTGCTGCAGAGCTTCCGGACCAAATACAAGTTGAATTTTCTGCTGCTCAGTGACCCCACGCATAAAATGATCGAGTCTTATGGTGCCTGGCGCACCAAGAAATTCATGGGCAGAACCTACAAGGGAATTGCGCGTAGCAGCGTCCTCATCGGGCCGGACGGCGCGATTGAGCATATCTGGGCGGAAGTGAAGGCGAAGGGCCATGCCGCGGAAGTGCTCTCCAGACTTGCAGCCTGAGAATCCGCAGCGGTCAGATTTGTACGTCGATTTCATCGCCGGTCGGTTGAATCAGCATATTGTCGATCAGTCTGGTCTTGCCGATATACACCGCGAGGAGCGCATAACAGCGCCGCCCTATCCGTACCACCGGCTCAAAGGTTTCCGCATCGACAATCTCGGCGTAATCCACCCGCGCCCGAGGATCACTCTCCAGTGTTTTGCGTATCGTGCGCTCTAACTCTAGCGTGTCTCTTACGCCAGCCATGATTTCGGCCTGAGCGGATCGCAATGCCCGATAAAGCACAGTCGCGGCCTTGCGCTCCTCAGCTCCCAGGTATGTATTCCGCGAGCTCATCGCCAGGCCGTCCGGCTCGCGTACAATCGGACAGACCACCAGCTCTACATCCAGATTCAAATCCCGCGTCATCTGCTGGATGATGCGCACCTGCTGCGCATCTTTCCTGCCGAAATAGGAGAAATGAGGCAGCACAATCTGCAGTAACTTCAGCACGACGGTTGCTACTCCCCGAAAATGTCCCGGGCGCGACTTTGCTTCCAGCCGTTCACTCAAGCCTTCCACGTGGACGTACGTAGAAAACCCGGGGGGATAGACCTCCGCGGCATCGGGCAGGAACAACCCATCCACATTCGCTGCCATTAACTTTTCCAAGTCTGCGTCCAGCGGTCGAGGGTATTTGGACAAATCTTCATTCGGTCCGAACTGCGTGGGGTTCAAAAAAATCGAAGCATAGACCGGCGAGCATTCTTTTCTTGCCCGCTCGACCAGGGCCAGATGTCCGCTATGAAGCGCGCCCATGGTGGGCACAAAACCAATCGTGCGCTGTTCCCGCCGCGCTTCCCGCGCTTTTTCCTTCATCCAGGCCACCGTGCGAATTATCTCCATGTCGAGAGAGCCTAAGTCTTCGCCGCGGCCTTTCGTTCGCGATAAAAGGTGATCAGGTCCGTGCCCACGCCTTTGGCCCCCAGTTGGCGCAACATCGTGGTCACCTGTCCGCGATGGTATGTTCCGTGATTCACCACGTGCTGTATCATCTGCCAACGCGCGTCCCGGGAAGGTCCAAAGCTCAGTGTCTTGTAATCGATTTCTTCCTCTAACTCAAACTCGTCCAGCCGGCTCACATATTCCAGCCATTTCTTCTCTGTCTTCGCCCAGCGCGTTCGCAAGGTAGCCAGATCCACTAACTCCTTCGCTTCGGGAAACGAGGCGGGCGAACGCCCCTCGAGACGCTCCAGCCAAAGCCATTCCACAGCCCAGATGTGCACCAGCGTGTCGCGCACGGAACTGAAACTCGAGCCCAGCGGTTTCGTGAACTGCCCGGCGGTTAACGATTCTGTCGCCCCCAGCATCCGTTGGTTCGCCCAGGCATTGAACGCAAACAGGTCTCGCATCTCTGCTGGTTTCATCGCAGTCACCTCTCTTGACAGAATTATAGGGGCGCCCCGGTCTGCGCAAAGCACCCCTGTGCGTATATTTTTTCGTTTCCCCGCTTACCGCACGATGGGGATGGTCTTGCGTCCTTTTAGGCTGGCAGGAGCATGATAAGACTCCGCGTCCGATGGAAAGCTGCCGTTTTGCACGTCCGCGCAATATTCGCGCACTGCATTTGCGATCAGCTCGCCGACGTTTGCATAGCGCCGGGCAAATTTCGGTGGTTCCTGGAAGGTCAACCCGAGCATATCGTGCAGCACCAGAATTTGCCCGTCGCAATCCGGGCCTGCGCCGATCCCGATGGTTGGGATGCGCAGAGTGCGTGTAATCTCCGTCGCCAGTTCTCTCGGCATCGCCTCCAGGACGACCGCAAAGGCTCCCGCTGCTTCCACGGCCCGCGCGTCGCGAAACACTTGCTCGGCGGTCCCCGGTGTTTTGCCCTGCACGCGATAGCCGCCCAGCGCGTTTACCGATTGCGGCGTCAGTCCCACGTGGCCCATCACAGGGATCTCCGCCTCGGTCAAGCGCGCAATCAATTCCAGCCGCCGCTCGCCGCCTTCCACCTTCACAGCCTCTGCGCCACCCTCCTTGACGAAACGCATGGCATTACGCAGCGACTCGCCCAACTCTCCGTGGTACGAGCCGTACGGCATGTCGGCAATCACCAATGCCCGCTGCACGCCGCGCCGCACAGCCTTGGTGTGATGAAGTGACTCTTCGAGTGTGAGTGGCAGCGTGCTCTCATAGCCCAGGGCCACCATGGCCATGGAATCGCCCACCAGCACCACGTCCACGCCCGCTTCATCCATCAGGCGCGCGGTCGGGTAGTCGGATGCTGTCAGACAGGTGATTCTTTTGTTCGGAGAATTTGCAGCTAAGGCCTTGCGCTGTATCAGATCGGGTACGGTTATCTTTCCGTTGCCCAGGTTCGGCGGGATACTCATGTCGGCCTCCGGTGCCGTTCCCTAACCACGGGATACAGCCCTCTTCCAGACAGCCCTACTATAGCAAAAAGTGATGGTGGTCACCAATATTTGCGCTACCCGATAACGCCTCGCATGCACCGGGGATGCATTCCGCCTCGCTTTCGCCCGGGGGTTCTCCGACCTGTCCCGAATCTTGCTGCAAAATCGTTATTCTCGCGAGCTGGATGGACTCATCACGCCAGAAATGCCCTGCTGTGTAGCTCAGAGTTTCGCGGGGGCTTGGGCGCGGCCCTTCCATTGTCCGCCACGGCCAAGCCAATAGCGCGCTGCAGAAAGGCAAGTCGAATAGGAATAGAACGCGGCAGCCGCGGGTAATGACAAGGCCCAAAGTGGCGATAACCGATAGAAACGGACCGTCGGCAGATACGTGAGCATCATCAGTCCCCACGCAGCCAGGCTTATCTGCCAGACCAGCGGTTGCTTGTGGAACGCCAGAACCACTGGCACGAGATACGTCAGCAACATTCCCGCGACAGTGCCGAGCAGAAGCAAAACCGAGTATGTCAACTGGGTGAACGCGGTGCGCGCGATCAAGTCCCGAATCTCCGCAAAGGTAGCGTACGCGCGCAGGCTGATGCTCCTTCGGGTCAGCCCCATCCAGATGTTCCCGCCGCTGCTTTTCACCGCACGAGCCAGCGCACAATCGTCAATCACCTCCTCGCGGATTGCCGCCATTCCGCCTATGCGATCGAGCACGTCCTTTCGCACGAGAACACAACCGCCCGCAGCCCCCGCTGTATGCGATTTGGGGTCAGCAATCCACTTCGGTGGATACAACTTCAGAAAAAAATAGAGAAATGCAGGAATGAGCAGGCGTTCGGGAAGAGTGTTGGCCTGCAACAACACCATCAACGAGACCAGATCGAGTCGCCGGTTCTTTGCCCTTGCAACAAGCCTGCTCGCCGCATTCGGTGCATGAACGATGTCTGCGTCCGTGAACCAGAAATACTCCGGTGAAGAAGATGCGGCCTCGGCGATACCCTGCTGCAACGCCCAAAGTTTTCCGGTCCAGCCCGGCTGCAGCGACGCGGCCTGGAGAATAGTTGTGCGCTCAGCAGCACCCGCTGCCCGCGCGGCCTTGAGCGCCAGTTCTGCTGTTGCATCATCGCTGTGATCATCCACGATTACGATCCGGAATTCGCCGGCATACTCCTGTACCACCAGCGATTCCACGGAGCGCGCAATAGTCTCCGCTTCGTTGCGCGCCGGGACAACCGCAACAAGGCGCGGCCAGGATTCAAGCGACTCGTGCGGAGCGACATCATCATCAAACACACCAAGCTGCCAGAAAGCCCCGCGAAAAAAGGCGAGAACAACCCAGAGGAGCAGGGAAAGGCCAGCCAGAATGATCGCCAGCAAAGGCACGCCTTATTGTGTCGCGAAACTCGCCTCCCCGCTAGGCTAGGTCCGAGGCCTTAATCGGCAGGCGTCTCACCGGCTTGCCCGTGGCGGAGTAAATGGCATTGCAGACCGCCGGAGCGATTGGCGGAGTACCTGGTTCTCCAATTCCGCCCGGAGCATCGTTACTTTGCGCGATGTGCACTTCGACATGTGGCGTTTCATTGATTCGCAACACGTCGTAGTCGTTGAAGTTCGATTGCTCCACGCGGCCGTTCGCGATGGTGATCTCGCCCTTCAACGCCGCGGTCAGGCCATAGACGATGCCACCCTCGATTTGCGCGCGAATGGTTTCCGGATTCACGTGCCGCCCGCAATCCACGGCAGCCACCACTTTGTGAACCTGCACGGTTCCGCCCTTGCGATCCAGGCTGATTTCCGCAACTTCCGCGACGAAGCTTCCAAATGATTCCACCACGGCTATGCCCCGATATCGCCCAGCGGGAAGCAGGTTCTTCCAGCCTGCCTTTTCTGCTGCTAGGTTCACCACACCCAACAGTCTCGGCTGCTTCGCCAGCAACGCCCGTCGGAAATCCACTGGATCTTTTCCGGCAGCTTTGGCCATTTCATCCACAAAACATTCCGCGATATACCCGTTGTGCGAATTGCCCACGGACCGCCAGAAGCCTACGGGTACTCCCGGATCTGTCATCACGTATTCCACAAGAAAATTGGGCACGCCGTACTTCAGCGTGGCGATTCCTTCGACGGACGATTCATCGATGCCATTCTTCACCGACCCCGGAAAAAACCGCGACATGATCGACGGCCCGACGATGCGGTTCTTCCAGGCAACTACGTTTCCGGAGGCGTCCAGCCCTGCGGTCAGCTTCACCAGCACCGCCGGCCGGTAGAAATCCGACTGCACGTCGTCTTCGCGGGACCATGTTACCTGCACTGGCGCGCTCATCGCCTTCGAAAGCTCTACCGCTTCGGTCACGAAGTCCTGCTCAGCTCGCCGTCCAAACCCGCCTCCGAGATAGGTGGTGTGGATGCGAACCTGTTCAGGCTTCAATCCGGCAATTCTCGCCGCAGTGAGTTGATTGATGGTCTGAAATTGCGTCGGCGCATACACATCGCAGCCATCGGTGCGCACATCCGCGGTGCAATTCATCGGCTCCATCGTGGCGTGCGCCAGGAACGGCACTTCGTAAATTGCATCCACCTTCCTTGCCGCACCTGCCATCGCTGCATCCGCGTCACCCTCTTTCCGCGCAATCGCGCCGGTCTGCTCGACCCGTTCGTGATACAGCTTGCGGATCGCTTCGCTCGAATTTTTTGCGTTCCCACCTTCATCCCAGTTGATTTCGAGCGTGCGCCGGCCCTCCATCGCCGACCAGGTGTTATCCGCGACCACCGCTACACCAGACGAAATCTGCGCCACACTCTTTACGCCCTGCACCGACTTTGCTTTGCTGGCGTCGAAACTTCTCACTTTCCCGCCGAACACCGGACACCGGGTCACCACGGCATGCAGCATTTTTGGCCGGCGCACATCAATGCCAAACTCCGCCTTGCCGTTCACTTTCACCTGCGAATCAAGTCGTTTGGTTGGCTTCCCGATGTACTTGTAGTTCTCTGGATCCTTGAGCTTCGGATTCACCGGCACGGGCAGCTTCGCCGCTTCTTCCACCAACGAACCATATCCCAGCCGTTTTCCCGTGGCGGTTT
The DNA here is from genome assembly GCA_964524985.1 of uncultured Acidobacteriaceae bacterium. Lineage (GTDB taxonomy): Bacteria > Acidobacteriota > Terriglobia > Acidiferrales > UBA7541 > Acidiferrum. The sequence continues at coordinate 1,731 of CAZGFL010000030.1, read as the reverse complement.
GAACGACGGTGCTCGCTTCGGTGTGACAAGCCTCCGCGGCAAGACCCCAACGCTTCGCCGCCGTTGCCACCAACATTTCCCTGGCCGCCGCTCCCGCTTTTGCCAGTGGCTCCCACGATCCTCGAATGCTGGTGCTCCCTCCCGTGCCTTGCAACCCGAACACCGGGTTGAAATACTGCGGAGCGGCCGGTGCAAATTCCGTTTTGATTTTCGTCCAATCGAGGTCTAATTCCTCAGCAAGGATCATTGTCAGGGCCGTGGAAACGCCCTGGCCCATTTCCGATTTGTCGATCTGCAGGGTTGCCGAATCGTCGGGCGCGATCCTCACCCACGCGTTGACAGGCGTCCCTTCTCTTGGTGGGGCTTCCGCAAGTGCCTCGTATTTTCCGGGCAAGTAAAAGCCGATAATTAGCCCAACGGAGGCCGATGCGCTTTTCGTCAGGAATTCACGGCGATTCACAGCTTCGGTCGTTGGCATGCGAGCCCCCTCAGGCTAAGTCCTCGGCACGAATGGGCAATTGCCGGATGCGTTTGCGCGTCAGCATGTAGGCCGCGTTACAGACCGCGGGTGCCACCACGGGAAGTCCTGGCTCGCCGATGCCCGTGGGTTCTTCGGTGCTGGGCACCAGATACACTTCGATCTTCGGTGTCTCAGCGATACGTGGCATTTCGTAATCATTGAAATTCGATTGTTCTACTCGGCCACGCTGAATTGTAATGGCGTCATGGAGCGCCGCGGAGAGGCCGTAAATCGCCGCACTTTCCACTTGTGCGCGCACTCCATCCGGGTTCACCGCGCGTCCACAGTCCACCGCGTAGACCAGCCGAAGTACTTTGACGGCCTTGTCTTCGATGCTGACTTCGGCTACGCAAGCCGTATAGCTCTCAAACGAGTAATATCCCGCAATGCCGCGCCCGAGTCCCTTGGGTAGCGGTGAACCCCATCCGCCCTTGTCCGCGGCGAGTTTCAGCACACCTTTCAGCCGAGCTGTCTTCAAAGGATTTCCCGCTTTTGGATTGGTGAAATCGGGGATGGCGCGATCGTCGCCGATCAGACGCAGCCGGTACTCCAGAGGATCTACCCCAGCCAGTGCCGCAAGCTCATCGACAAAGCATTCAACGACAAATCCGCTCGAGGAGTGCTCTACGGACCGCCACCAGGCGCGCGGCACTCCGGACTTCGCCAGCGCATATTCCACGCGGTAATTTGAAGTCTGGTAGGGAATGAACGCGGCAGTCCCAAACTCCGACTCTTCCGCTTTTTCCTCCCCCTTTTCCTGCCACATGGCTGCAATCGACGTGGACGTCTGAAAGTGCTTCCAGGCAGCGAGTTTGCCGTCATTTTCTATAGCACCCGACAATTTGTGATACGAAGCAGGGCGGTAAAAATCGTGCTGCATGTCGTCCTCGCGTGTCCAGAGCACCATCACCGGTTTTCCGGTAGCCTTGGCAACCTGCGCCGCTTCCATCACGAAGTCGGCCTGGTAGCGCCGTCCAAAACCACCACCCATCAGCGTCGTGTGCACGATGACGGACTCATGAGGCAGTCCTGAAACGCCGGCAATCACATCCTGCGCCCATTGCGGCGCCTGCGTGGGAACCCAGGCCTCCGCTCCGTCTGGCCGGATATGCACGGTGCAGTTCAGTGGTTCCATCGATGCATGCGCGGCGAAGGGAAATTCGTAAGTCGCTTCGATCTTCCTGGTCTCACCTTCCAATGCTCTATTGGCG
>CAZGFL010000029.1:0-109808 GCA_964524985.1 uncultured Acidobacteriaceae bacterium | reverse complement strand
CCTTACCTGGACAAGAATTTCCCCAAGCTCGATTCCATCAAGACGGCATCGCTGGTAGGAGCAGGGGCAGGGGCCCCTAAATAAGCCATTCCGGTAGGAGCCGGCGGCGGCTCAGCACTTATTGCGGGAGTTTGATTACTTTTTTGAATGTAACGCATCTAATCTTTGCGACGGCCTTTCTTTGACAAGCGAAGGCCCGGGAAAGTATTCTTCAGCTTCATGATGAACTGTTGCCAGATGATGTGTTGTCCCTGTGCGTGCAACGCTGCGTGTTGCATGACGCCCATCTCTGGCCAGAGGAGTTTCCGGACTTAGCGTAGTTCAATCTAAAGTTCCGAAGCCCACGAGCCAGAGCACCTGGCCACGTGGGCTTTTTTGTTTTTAGGGCCAGCTTTCGGACCGGACCTGGGGGGAGTTGCAGTATGACCGTCGCAACAGTCACCGAGATCGAAGAGCGGCACAGCCGCGAAGCCATCGAGGCGGAAATCATCCGCTTCGAAGAGCGCGTGCAGCAGTTGCGCAACGGCGCGATCACCGAAGAGCAATTCCGGCCGTTTCGCCTGAAACACGGTACCTATGGCCAGCGCCAAGCCGGCTTCCAGATGCTCCGCGTCAAAGTGGCAGCCGGCGTTCTGAAGCCCGAGCATCTTCGCGTGCTCGCCGGGATTGCCGACGACTTTTCCACTGGCCGCGGACATCTCACCACCCGCGAGAATGTCCAGTTTCACTTCGTCAAGATGGAAAACGTGCCCACCGCCATGCGGCGCCTCGCCGACGCTGGACTTACCACGCGCGAAGCCTGCGGCAATACTGTGCGCAACGTGACCTCCTGCCCGGTCGCGGGCATTTGCCCGGGAGAAGCCTTTGATGTCACGCCCTACGCCCTCGGCGTCTCGCGCTATTTGCTGCGCCATCCCGACTTTCACGACCTTCCCCGGAAATTCAAGATCGCGTTTTCCGGCTGCGAAGACGATGGTGCCTGCGCCGTCGCCGGTATCCACGACGTGGGACTGATTGCCCAGGTTCGCGGCTCGAACGGCACCGCCCATCGCGGTTTCAAGGTGCTCGTCGGCGGCGGGCTCGGCAGTTTGCCCACCGAAGCTGCCGTGCTGGTCGATTTTCTTCCCGAGGGAGAGCTGCTTCCTACCATCGAAGCCATTCTGCGCGTCTTCACCGAGACTGGGAATCGCAAGAACAAGCTCAAAGCCCGCCTGAAATTCGTGTTGCGTAACAAAGGCATCGCTGAACTTCGCCGCCTCGTTTTCGAGAAACGCAAATCTTCCCAGGCACCCGCCGAAGTTTTCAGTGTGCCCTCACCCATCCGTCCCCGGTTGGTCACCATCGCCACAATTCCGCTGACCACCTCTGCTCTTGAACCTGCTTCCCACCCCGAGTACGACCGCTGGGCCGAGCACAATCTGATGTTCCAGCGCCAGGCCGGCTACGGCGTCATTTGGATCAAGCTGCCCGCGGGCACATTTCACAGCCACCAAATGCGCGGCCTGGCAGAGATCCTAGAAAACAACGACCTCGCAGGTGTGCGGATTGCGGTTAATCAGGATCTGGTGATCCCTTGGGTGCCCTTCGACCGCGTCCGTGCTATCTACGAGGACCTGCGTTCGCTCGGTCTCGCTATTCCCGGCGCGCGCACCATCTCGGACGTTACGGGCTGCCCCGGCGCCACCACCTGCAATCTCGGCATCACGCGCTCGCTGACCCTCGCCGAGGTCCTCTCCCGCGAACTCGCTGACTTCACCGATCCCGAAATCCAAAAGCTGCGCATTAAGATCAGCGGCTGCCCCAACTCCTGCGGCCATCACCACATCGCCGACATCGGTTTCTATGGCAACGTCCGCAAAATCGGCGAGCAGCAGGCTCCGTACTATCAGCTTCTGCTCGGCGGCAAAGTGAATTCGGACGGCGTGCAGTTCGGCCGGCAAATCCTTTCTGTCCCCGCGCGTCCCATTCCCGCGATTGTTCGCGAAATGCTTGCGTTTTATCAGCAGGATCGCCGCCCGCGCGAATCGTTCCAATCCTGGGTGGCACGCACACCTGATGCGAATCTTGTCGACCGACTTCGCCCGCTCGTGGACGTTTCGAACGAGACCGAAGACGTCTTCCTCGATTGGGGCGATACCGAAACGTTTTCTCTTAAACTCGGCCGCGGTGAATGCGTGGCCTGAAGGAGCATGGCAATGAGCACGCAAGCAAAGGCAGTGAAAAAGGGAAGTGCCTGGCGCCTCTCGCTCGATTCCTGGGCCGTCGTCTTGGCTCTCTTGGCGGCGCTGTTGGTTCGCGCCGGTGTCTTCAAGCACGTTCCCTGGTGAAGAGTCTAAACAAATGAAAACGGAGAATATCCATCATGGCTGATGTCGTTACAATTCCCCAAGTCCAGCCGGTACAGCCCGCACTGCGTTTTCTGCGGCTCATCCCCGGCGTCGCTCTGCTCGCCGCCATCGGATACGCCGGCAAGCTCCTTGAGTCAAATGTCGGCAAATACGCCAGGGCGCATCACTGGACGTTTCCCAATATCGAATACGTCTTGTGGGCTATTTTGCTTGGCCTGTTGATTTCCAATACGGTCGGCGTGCCGGAGATCTTCCGTAGCGGCGTCGCCACTTACGAATTCTGGCTGAAGGCCGGAATCGTTTTGCTTGGTTCGCGCTTTCTCCTCGGCGACATCCTGAAGCTTGGAGGCGTCAGTCTGGTCCTTGTGGCCATCGAAATTACCGGCTCCATCGCCTTCATGACTTTTCTCGGCCGCGCCTTCAAGCTTAAGCCCAAGCTCACGTCGCTTCTTGCGGTCGGCTCTGCCGTTTGCGGAGTCAGCGCCATCATCGCCACCAAAGGCGCCATCGACGCCGATGATGAAGATTCCTCGTTCTCCATCGCCGCGATTCTCGCCCTGGGTGCGTTCGCGCTCTTCACCTTTCCAGTGATCGGCCACTTCCTGCATTTGGGCGACAAGGCGTACGGCCTGTGGGCCGGTCTCGGCGTTGACAACACAGCCGAAGCCACCGCCGCCGGTGCGCTGTATTCCGACGCCGCCGGCAAGCTGGCGGTGCTCGTCAAGTCCACACGCAACGCCATGATCGGTTTTGTCGTGCTGGCCTACGCGATCTATTGGGCAGGGAAGGGTCAAGCCCAGGCGGTAGGGAACAAGGCCGCGTTTCTCTGGCAGAAATTTCCGAAGTTCGTTCTGGGCTTCCTGCTGATCTCCGTCCTCGCCACCTATCAATTCTTCAGCAAGGACCAGGTCGGTGCGCTTGCCAATCTTTCGCGCTGGGCATTCTTGCTGACCTTCGCGGGCGTCGGCTTGCGCACGAATTTTGCAGAGATGCGCAAACAGGGCCTTCGTCCGTTCGCGGTGGGAGCCATCGGCGAAGTCGTCATTGCCGCCTTCACCCTCGGCCTCGTCTACGGTGCAAGCAAGCTCTTCGGCTGGTAAATTGTGGTAGGACCGCTAGGCTGCAAGCTGAGCTGCTCGAGCTATTCGCTCTTGCGCTGCTGCACGCCCTTCACGGCGCCAAGGATCAAGTTGTAAGCTGCCTTGCGGGAAATCCCCGTCTTGTCGCGGTCGTCGTACGGCATGGCCGCCACGCCAAACGCGCCAACCTTCTCGTACTTGAACATTTCCGTGATCGCGGCGGCTAACTCCGCGCTCGATGGCCCATTTGGAACCGGCAAAGCGACTCCAGGCACTTCACTCGGGTCCAGTCCGTCCATGTCCACGTGAACGTAAATCACGTCGGTCAATTCTGAGAGCCGCTTCATCTCTCGGTGCAAATTCGCGGAGCGTGCCCGCACGTCTTCCAGCGTGAGCTGTTGAATATCCGAGCGGTCCAACAATTCCTGCTCGAGCGGATCCGTATCGCGAACGCACACCTCGACGATGTGCCGTGTCGGCACAGCCGGCTCCAGCCCCGCCTTCATGCGCATCCTCGTCAGGCATTGGCCTGCGGCGATGGCTACCGGCATTCCGCCGAGCATGCCGCTCAACGTTGTTTCCGGCGTATTGAAATCGCCGTGCGCATCGACGAAGACCATGCCCACGCGCAGCGGCTTTGCGGTTGGCCCGGAATGCTGCAGCCCGCTCAGCATTCCCAGCAATCCATTGCAATTCGCCAGGAGTCCGATAGGCAAATACCCGCCGCGCCGCTCTTCGGCCACGAGCTTGGCCATGTCCCCGGCCGCCAGTGCCAGGTGATTCCACTGCCCGTACGCTTTCTCTTCTTCCGTTGTCAATGCGACCGTATCCGTGGCCCTGACTTGGACTCCTTGTTGTTCCAGGAGCTTCCGGATTCCGCCTTCTTCCAAATAATCGGGCCCGCGGGAGGTGTCCGGTACGTTGCGCTCGCCCACGTAGGGCATCTTCACCAGCGCCACCTTCACTGGTTTCGCAGCCGTGTCCGGAGTTCGCGCAAAAATGCACGCAACGACGAAAAGCAATCCCACCGCAACAAAACCTGAAATGTATTTCATCGTGTCACCGCTCTGACTGAATTGTGCAGTATGCACCTTGTGCCGCTGCTTTTCAGGCAACGATCACAACCCCAGCACCGTCACCAATTCTTTCACCGACGCTGCCGATTTTTGCAGCGCGGCGTTTTCTTCTGGCGTCAGCTTGATCTGAATGATTTCTTCCACGCCCTTCGCGCCCAGCTTTACGGGAACGCCGACAAACAAGCCCTTGATCCCATACTCGCCCTCGAGGTACACGCAGCAGGGCAGAATCTTCTTCTTGTCCTTCAAAACAGCTTCGACCATCTCGACCGCGGCCGCCGACGGCGCGTAGTACGCCGATCCGGTCTTCAGCAGGTTCACGATTTCCGCTCCGCCCTTGCGCGTGCGCGCCACAATCGCGTCGATGCGCTCTTTCGGCAGCAAATCGGGGAGGGGAATTCCCGCCACCGTTGAATACCGCGGCAGCGGCACCATGTCGTCGCCATGCCCGCCGAGCACGAACGAATGCACGTTCTCGACGCTGACCTTGCATTCCATCGCCACAAACGCGCTCATGCGCGCCGAATCCAGCACCCCCGCCATGCCCATCACCCGCTGCTTCGGGAAGCCGCTCAGTTTCAACGCCGCCTGTGCCATGGCGTCCAGCGGGTTCGTCACCATCACCAGGATGCAATTCGGCGAATGTTTTACAATCTGCTCAACCACCGCCTTGATCACGTCGTAGTTGGCTTTCAGCAGGTCGTCCCGGCTCATTCCCGGCTTGCGCGGAAATCCCGCCGTAACCACCACCACATCGCTGTTCGCCGTCGCCGAATAATCACCGTTCGCCGTGCATATTCCAATCGCGTGCGCATCCGTTCGCGTAATCGGCCCGGACTCCAGCATGTCGAGCCCTTTTCCTGCCGGCGGGCCATCGAGAATGTCCGTCAACACTACATCCGCCAGCTCCATGTCCACGATGCGCTGCGTCGTGGTCGATCCCACAAAACCGCCGCCTACTACCGTCACTTTGTTTCGGCTCATCGTATTGTTCAATCCTCTCGTTAATCTGTCCTTGTAGCCAAAATGAGGTTAATGAGGTAAGTGAAGTGAAGGAGGTAAAGGAACGGTATTAGGGCAGCGCGTTTCGTGCGCCAAGAACTGGAGCTCTAGTCCTTTACTTCCTCCACCTCCTGTACTCCCTCGACTTCGCTAGCGCGCCACCGCCGCCCCTTGCATGTTCTCGATGATGGCCGATGCAAACGCGGCTGTCCCCACCTTTGTCGCGCCTGGCATCAGCCGCTCCAGATCGTAGGTCACGCGCTTCTGCTGGATCGTCCTTGCGATGCCGTCTTCGATCAGCCGCGCTGCTTCCTTCCACCCAAGAAACTCGAACATCATCGCGCCGGAAAGCATCACCGAGCTCGGATTGATCACGTCCTTGTCTGCGTACTTCGGGGCAGTTCCGTGCGTGGCCTCGAACACGCCATAGCCGTCCCCGATATTCGACCCGGGCGCAATGCCCAGCCCGCCTACCTGCGCCGCGCAGGCATCCGACAAGTAGTCACCGTTTAAGTTCGACGTAGCCAGCACGCTGTATTCGTCCGGACGCAGCAACATCTGCTGAAAGACCGAGTCCGCGATGCGGTCGTTAATCATCAGCTTTTGTTTCCACTGGCCCCTGCCATGCGTGGCGTAAATCGCATCGAGCGTCTGCTTGACCTCGTCGTATACCGTCTTCTTGAAGGCCTCCGTGGCTTGTTCCAGCCCCGGCTCGATCATGGCCGCGTTTTGCTCAATGGTCAGCGCGGGATTCTTGTCCAGATTGTCCACAATCCAGCTCTCGCGTTCGGTGATCGTCTGCGCGCGGAATTCCTGCCGTGCCAGCTCGTAGCCCCAGTCGCGGAACGCCCCCTCCGTGAATTTCTGGATGTTGCCCTTGTGTACCAGCGTCACGCTCTTTCGCTTGTTGGCCAGGGCGTACTTGATGGCCCGCCGCACCAGACGCTTGGTTCCCGTAGGCGAAATGGGCTTGATGCCCACGCCGGAATCCCAGCGAATCTGCTTCTTTCCATCCTTTAACATGTCGTTGTTCAGGAACTCGAGCAGCTTCTTCACTTCCGGCGTTCCAGACTTCCACTCGATCCCGATATACACGTCCTCGGTGTTCTCGCGGAAGATGAACACGTCCATCTTCTCCGGCTCGCGCACAGGCGAAGGTACACCGCGGAAATATTTCACCGGGCGTTCGCAGGAATAGAGATCCAGCAACTGCCGCAGCGCCACGTTGAGCGAGCGAATGCCTCCACCCACCGGCGTCGTCAGCGGTCCTTTGATGGCCACGCGGAAATCGCGAATCGCGTCCACGGTATCGTTCGGCAGCCACTCCTTGAACGTGTTGAAGGCCTTCTCGCCCGCGAATACCTCGAACCACGCCACGCGCCGCTTTCCGCCATAGGCCTGCGCCACGGCCGTATCAAACACGCGCTGTGACGCCTTCCAAATGTCGCGCCCCGTTCCGTCACCTTCGATGAACGGAATAATCGGCGCGTCCGGCACCTGCAGTTCGCCGTTGCTGTAGCCGATGGGCTTTCCTTCCGCTGGGATAGCCTTCCCGTTGTACGAGTTCTTCATGAACACCGCTCCTTGGATGAAGTTCCACAGCTCTGCGGGCACGAAAGGAAAGGGATGCGCCGCTCGCAACAACCGCCCTGATTCGAGGCAGGCTCGTACCGTTCCAGCTTACTAGGCTCAGATAGTGCTCGGCTGACCCTGACAGGCTGCCAAAAGCATCTGTCCATGCGCATCACCCGCTTGTTGGAACGGCACTCGGGTGAACTGGACAAGATATCATATTCGCGCGGGCCCGGAGTATAATCGCGCCCGTTTAGGATTCATCCCGAGAGGAGAGAACGACATGGTCATGGATTGGAACGAGTATCAGAAGCAAATCGGCGCGCGCATCGGCGACCTCGCGAAACTCTCGCCGGACACGGTCAAGGGTTATCAGACGCTGGGCGCGGCGAACTCCAAAACCAGCAAGCTCGGCGAGAAAACGCGCCAGCTCATTTCGCTGGCTGTCGCCGTCACCACGCGCTGCGACGGTTGCATCGTGTTTCACACGGAAGCCGCGCTCAAGGCCGGCGCTACAAAGGAAGAGATTTCCGAAGCACTTGGCGTCGCCGTCAGCATGAACGCCGGCGCAGCGCTGATTTATTCTGGCCGCGTCCTCGACGCCGTCGAAGCCAAGGCAGCCGCGGCCCACGCCTAACAGCTAGTCGTAGTATTCCTGCCCGAGGTGGGTGATCAAATTCTCGCCCATCATCCACCTCAGCGTGTTCTTGAGTTTCATCGACTGGATGAACAGGTCGTGTTCGGGATAAAGCCCCGGTGCGGTCATCGGCGATTTGAAGTAGAAGCTCAGCCACTCCTGAATCCCACGCATCCCCGCGCGTTGCGCCAGGTCCATAAATAAGACGAGATCAAGCACGATGGGCGCCGCGAGAATCGAGTCCCGGCACAGAAAGTCCACCTTGATCTGCATGGGATAGCCTAGCCACCCGAAGATGTCGATGTTGTCCCAGCCCTCTTTGTTGTCGCCGCGCGGCGGGTAATAGTTGATGCGCACCTTGTGGTGCATCTTGCCGTAGAGCGTGGGATAGAGTTGCGGCTGCAAGATATATTCGAGCACGCCGAGCTTCGACTCTTCCTTGGTTTTGAACGAGCCAGGGTCGTCCAACACCTCGCCATCGCGGTTGCCAAGAATATTTGTCGAGAACCACCCATCCAGCCCTAGCATGCGCGCCTTGAATGCCGGCGCGAGCACCGTTTTCAGAAGTGTCTGCCCTGTCTTGAAATCCTTGCCGCAAATGGCCACGTTGTGTTCGAGCGCCAGCGTTTGAATTGCAGGAATGTCCACGCTTAGGTTGGGAGAGCCATTTGCGTAGGGCACGCCGCTGGTCACCGAAGCCCAGGCGTACAGCATCGACGGCGCGATCGCCGGATGGTTCGACTTCATTCCCTCGACAAACTTCTCCGGCGTCGAGTGGACCTCCTCCGGCTTCACAAATGATTCCGTCGATCCGCACCAGCAGGTCACCAGGCGCGAAACGCGGGAAGTCTTGCGGAAATTCGCGATGTCTTCCTTGATTTGCAGCGCCAGCTCGTACTTGTTCTTGCCTTTCTTGACGTTCGGTCCGCTGATGAGCTTCACGAAGTCGTGGTCGAACGCCGCCTTCATCGGCTTGATCGTGGAGAGGAACGTCTTTACTTTTTCGAGGTCCTGCGGATTCAGCACGCCGGCGTTAGCGGCCGACTCGTAGGCGTTGTCCTTGAATATGTCCCAGCCGCCGAACGTCAGGTCTTTCAAATCAGCCAGTGGAACGAACTTCTTCACCAGCGGCGAGCGCCCTTCGGTGCGTTTGCCCAGCCGGATGGTGCCCATCTGCGTCATTGAGCCGATCGGATGCGCTTTTCCTCGCCGAATCAATTCCACACCCGCCATAAACGTGGTGCTCACAGCGCCCATGCCCGGCAGCAGGATTCCCAGTTTTCCCCTGGCGGATGCGATCTTAGAAGGCTTTTCCATGCCGCTCCTTTAACAGATTCCAAAAAATAGCCATTCCGGGCGAAGCGAGGAATCTCTCTTCGACAGAAATCAGACAACGCCCCCGCAGCGGAAGCTCTCTGCGGCCCCAGACAAACCAATAATGATGAGGGAAGCGCCGCGGATTTGCAAATCGACTTCCCGGCTGACTTTGCTACACTGCGGTGCGAAATGCGATCGCCCTGGGAGAAATCGATGAAGAGGAGTTCATTTCTGTTCCGAAGTTGCGTGAGCGGTTTCTCTTCGCTAGTTCTGCTGGGCTGTCTCTGTGCCGCGGGAGCCGGTTTGCAAGCGAGCCGCCAGGAGACCCTCGAGATGCACGGCTTGAGCGTGCTTCTGTTTCATAACCGCTATCACAAGTATTTCGGCGATCAGAAGATGAGCGGCGTTGAAATCATTCTGCACGACCGTCGTATCGCCACCAACGGAGACGTTAGGCTTTCTGCGGTACCGGCGCAATGGGACGCCATCTCCGACTTGAAAGAACGCAAAGTCGGGCCGCAGCCGAATGAGGTGACGGCGTATTGCACCTATGCGAAGCAGGGCTTGTCTTATCGGATTGAGCTCCAGCCGGAACCGGGCGGCTTCCGTGTCGCGGTTCATCTCGACCAGCCGCTCCCGGTATCGCTGGCCGGGAAGGCGGGATTCAATCTCGAATTTCTCCCGGCCGCCTATTTCGGCAAGTCGTTCGCTCTTGACGAAGGAACTGGCGTCTTCCCGCGCCATTCTGACGGCCCCATGGAGAAGGAGTCCGGTGGAGACGTCGAGCCGCTACCGCTCGCAACGACCGCGCGCCAAATTGTGCTTTCACCCGAAGACCCGCTCACGCGTGTGACCATCGTCTCCGATAGCGGCCCGCTGCTCCTGTTCGACGGCCGCACCAAGGCGCAGAACGGATGGTTCGTCGTGCGTATTCTGATTCCTTCCGGCAAGACAGAGAACGCGGTTGTGTGGCATGTTCATCCCAACATCATTCCCAATTGGACGCGTCCTCCAGTGGTCGGCTACAACCAGGTGGGGTACACGCCGGGGCGTTCCAAAGTTGCCGTCATCGAAATGGACCCGCTCTTCGACGCACCTAAGACCGCGCGCGTACTGCGGCTCACTCCGCAAGGCGAGTACCAGGAAGTTTTCAGTGGGGAAGTGAAACCCTGGGGCAAGTGGATGCGTTACCAGTATGCGCAGTTCGATTTTTCTGCGGCGCGCGAGCCGGGCGTCTATGCAATCGAATTCGCCGGCCATCGCAACGGCCCCTTTCGCATCGCCAAAAATGTCTACGCAGGCATCTGGCACGCTTCTTTGGATACTTTCCTGGCCGAACAGATGGATCACGTGAAAGTCCGCGAGGGCTATCGCATCTGGCATGGCGCGTCGCACCTCGACGACGCACGCCAGGCGCCTGTCAACTACACGCACTTTGACGGCTACGCTCAAGGGCCAACGACCGACTCTCCCTTCCAGCCGGGCGAGCACATTCCGGGCCTCAACGTTGGCGGCTGGTACGACGCTGGGGATTTTGACCTGCGCACCCAAACGCATACGCTCGTGATTACCGACCTCGCGCTCGCGCGAGAGAAATTCGGCCTCGACTGGGACGACACGACTGTCGACGAAAAAGCACGCTACGTCGAAATGCGCAAGCCGGATGGCATCCCGGACGCCATCCAGCAGATTGAACATGGCGTGCTCCTGCTGCTGGCGCAATACAAAGTCATTGGGCATGCCATTCCCGGCATCATCGACCCGACTCTCGAGGAGTACACGCACCTCGGCGACGCCGCGTCGAAAACGGACGGCCGCGTCTATTCCGAACACATGGGACCGCTCGAAAATGACGGAATTCACTCCGGCGTGCCCGATGACCGCTGGGCTTTTACGACGCACATCACTGCGCTGAACTACAACGCGATTTCGGCGCTGGCCGCGGCCAGCCGCGTGCTCCACGAATTCAACGACGCAATGGCAGCGGAATGCCTTCAGACCGCGGTCAAGGTCTGGGACGACGAGCATCAACACGCTCCGGTTTCTTTCAATTCGTTCAACACGACGGGAGGACTTTTGGAGGACGAAGAGACAAGGGCCGCTGTCGAGCTGCTGATCGCCACGAAAGGCGGCGAACCGTACCGCCAGCGGCTCGCGGCGCTCCTGCCGAATACCCAAAAACGATTCTTTTTCCTCGGATGGACCGCCGCGCGCGCTATCCCGTACATGGACGCGCAATACAAGGAAGCGCTGGCCGGGTCGCTCCGCGAATACAAGACGAGATTGGACGAAATGCTTTCCAAGAATCCTTACGGCGTGCCGATCGCGCTGGGAACCTGGGGCGGCTCAGGTCAGGTGGTGGGGCTGGCCGTCCAAATGTACTTCTTCCATGAAGCCTTTCCGGAAATGATCGGGGCCGACTACACATTGCGCGGGCTCGACTATGTCCTGGGCCGGCATCCTGTCTCGAACGTCTCCTATGTGTCCGGCGTCGGGGCCAATTCCAAGCTGATTGCTTACGGCAACAATCGCGCGGACTACACATTTATTCCTGGCGGCATGATTCCCGGCGTCGTGATTATCCAGCCGGATTTCCCGGAGCTCAGCGAGGACTGGCCGTTCTTCTGGTACGAGAACGAATACGTTGTGGATACGGCTACTTCTTTCATCCTCGCGGCAAACGCCGCGGATGCGCTCACCCGATAAGACCAATCAACACTCGCGTCGGGAATCGCCTAACCGCGACCTGAGACTGCCTTTCAATGCTTGCCCCCTCCTGATTTCCGGTCTTCGATCTCTGCTCTCTAAGCTCGTCTTGTGAAGGTGTAGACGAGTACGACAATCATCCTCTGTTTGGCCGTGCCCCGGAAACCGTTCTGGGCTTACATTGAAACCAATCAGGCGGAGCCTTCCGCCACGGAGGAATTTCTCATGAGGTTCACGAATCGATTCACCATCTTCGTGATCGCCACGGCAGTCCTCGTCCTTGGCTTTACGTTTCTCAGCACTGGCGCCAGGGCGCAGAACGATAGCTGGTGGATTGTGCGCGCCGAGTACGGCACGCGAAGCCAGCACAATGACGTCACCGAAATCCTCAAGGACCTCATCGGTCGCGGTGGCGTCAATGGCCACGTGGCTGTCAACAATCAAACCATGGGCGGCGATCCCGCTGTTGGTGCGGACAAACACCTGCGCATCATCGCCCGCAACAATAGGAACGAAGAACACGAGTTCGAATTCAAAGAAGGCGGCTTTATCGACGCCGCCATGTTTGCCGTGCGCCGAGAAGAGCGCCGTGACGATTGGAATGACCGTCCGCCGGCATCTGGCGACCGGGATCGCGACGACAACGGCCTGCGCATCATCCGCGCGTATTACGGCATCCAGGGAAGAACGGTCAACGTCACCGACCTCCTCCGGAGGAACGTCCGCGAACGCAACCTTACCTTTCCGGTGAGCAATGACGCTCTCGGCGGTGATCCAGCGGTGGGCGCGAACAAAGTATTGATTGTCGTCTATAGCTACCGGGGAATGGAGACCGCCACCGCTGTTCCCGAAGGCGGCACGCTTTCTTTGCCTTGAGACGCCGCGAACATTGCAGGCTTGCTGGTCTGTTATGAGCTAAGCCGCGGGAGAAACATGCCTGTCTTGCGAGCATGCTCGGCAAACGCCGCGCCAAATTCTGCTGAGAGGAACCGTTCCTCTTTCCGGGACTTGAAGCAGAAAGAAACCAGAATTACGCCGAAGGCAACGAGGCCGCGGATTTCTCCCAACGCCAGCGCTACCCCAACAATGCCCAGCAGCATCCCTGAATAAATCGGATGCCGCACTCGCCCGTACGGCCCGGTCCGGATCAGTTCGTGGTCCTTCTTCAACGTGACGGTGGCGCTCCAGTTTTCGCCGAGATGCTTGCGCGCCCAGATCGCGAGACCAACTCCCAGAGCGCTAAGTGCAACCCCAAGGACACCAGCCAAACTGGAATCCGGGACGAAACGGCGATCCAGCTGTCCCAACGGCAAGCCATCACTAAAGAGCAGGAAGTACGCGCTGGCCATCACCACGATGTAGATGATGCGTTCGGACCCCGGCTCACGGTGTTTAATGGCCTTCAGTTTCTGCGCCGAGTAAATCCAATAGGCGAGAAACACCAGCCACGCCAGATTGCTCAAATGTCTCCAAAGAAGCGGGTCCATGCGCTCCAGAGAAATCACGTCAGTTTCCGATAATGCCGGAGTTCGTACACTAAATACACGACCACGGCGACGTTGATCGCCAGCGCTAGGCAGCGGCTGACACTGACCCGCCGCACCAGTTCGTAAATCTCCAGTGGAAGAAAGCTGGCCGTCGTAATTATGGTGAGATATTCCGCCCAGCGCTTCCGGAATGCCAGCCCCAGCCCTTCGACCAGAAAGACGCCGGCGTAAATAAACGTGCCAACGCTGAATTCTTTCAGCCGTCGGTCGTCCAGGATAGCCAACTTGGAGAGCAGCAGGTCAATGTAGTGATTGTGCGGGTCGATGCGGAACACGTTGATCCAATGTTCCGCCACTGCTGCCACGTCTTTGTGCAGCAACCTCAGCGCGCCAACGCCCAAGGCAATCAAGCCCAGCGCCTTCAGGAGCTTGAAAGCCGCGATGACCCACAGTCCACGGCCGTGCGCGGCCTTTCCCGGCATGCGTGTGTGCTCCCGTTTGGAGAAAGTCGTAATTAGCAGCGGGCATTGTAACCCAGGCGCGTGTCCTAACTCAGGTTCTTGCTGTGTCTCTCGCAAGAGATCTGAGCGGAGGCGGAGCCTGTCGCACTCCAGGCGCCGGTTGCGCCGTCTAACGGCGCTTGTGCTTGGGGAATTCCAGCGAACTGATAGCCGTAACAACGATCAGCATGAGGATTGCGGCGAGAAGAACGTAGACAATCAAGGGAGTCTCCGTAGTCTGCCACGGAGATTTGCAAGCCTCTCGCCAACCTCTAATGTCCTTATTGTTCAATCACTTAGCAAATCGGATGTGCAGGAAAAGTGTCAAAAGTGGACGCCATTTGGTGTACCGCTACGACGGTACTGCTGGTACCACGACAGACCTCGGCATTGCCTTATTCGCTTGCCTACGCCTTGTTCAGCCGGATGGATCCATCACCCGTATGAATGGTCAGGGCCTGCCCGCCGCCGTTCATCTTTCCGTGAATCGCCGACTTGCTGAACGTGCCTTCCACCGTCACCGGGATACCCAGGCTGATGTGGCCATCGCCGGTAGTGGCGTCAATGTCCGCTTGAAAGTCCGCCGGAAGCGTCAGGTCAACGCTGCCATCACCCGTGCGCAGGCTCCAGCTGGTCGCCATCTTCGATCCGGGCAGGGCTTGCGCATCCACGCTCCCGTCACCCGTTTTGACGTTAAGCACTTCAAACCTTCCCGTCATCCGGATATGCCCATCTCCGGAGTCCGCGTCGACCTTCCCGTCCAGTTGGTGTGCCTCAATCGAACCGTCGCCCGTGTGAAGGCGCATGTCGCCCTTCAAATTATCGACCCGAATGCTGCCGTCGCTGGTGTGCAGGTCAATGGTGCCGTTCAGGGAATCGGCCTTAACGGAACCATCTCCGGTGTGTACCTTAATGTTGCCGTTGATCGCGGTGGCTTCCACGGACCCGTCTCCTGTGGAGACGTCCAGGTCCGCGTTTTGCGGCATGCGCACTTCAATGTGCAGCCTTCGGGAATTGTGACCCCACTCAATATGGACTCCCCAGCGGCCGGTGATTCGGGCGATAAGCTCAACCTTATCACCATCTTGGCGCGTGTCGACGCGCAGATTCTTGTTCAATTCGTAGCCCTGGTATTCCACGTGAAATTCCACCTGTTTCGTGTCGCTGGTCGTGACCCGGACGCTACCGTCGTTGGTCTCCACGTGTACGTTGGCGCGCCCCGTTACAGTAAAGTTCTTGGTTACGTCTTCGGCTCGAGCGCTTGGGGCCACCGTGGCAACAGCCAGCAGGGCGGCACAAACCAGTCCCAGGCGGTACCCGAAAACCGGTTGATGGGAAACTCTCATTGGCAAATTCCTCCGAAATCCTGCGTTCTATAAGAAGGTACGAGGGCAGGGAACAAAAGGTTCCGTATCTAAGCCCTTTTACTTGTGTCCCTTAGCTGGCTGTTTCTTCGCCCCACCGGGTTTCGGCCGCAGCGCCGCCAGAAACTCCTCCGCCGGCAGGGTATTGATCACGTTCTTCCTCTCCAGCCACCCGCGCCGCGCCATGGTCACGCCATGGCGGATATAGGAAAGATTCCCCGTGCTGTGCGCGTCCGTCGAGATGACCACCTTCACGCCGCGCTCCTTGCACATCCGCAAATAAACGTCCTTCAAGTCCAGCCGGTCGGGATACGAGTTGCACTCCATTGCCACGCCGTGCTTTGCGCAAGCGTCCAGGATTTTCTCCATGTCGTAATCAAACGCTTCGCGCCGCAGCAGCAACCGGCCCGTCGGATGCCCGATAATCTGCGCATAAGGATTCTCGATCGCTGCCAGCATGCGCTCGGTCATAGCGGCGCGATCGAGATTCATGTACGAATGGACCGAACACACCACCACATCCAGTTGCGCCAGGATTTCGTCTGAATAGTCAAGCTCCCCGTCTTTCAGGATATCCACTTCCGCGCCCGCCAGAACTCGAATCCCCAGCTCCTTTTCGCTGAGCGAATGAATCTTCTTGATGTGCGCCGCCATCCGCTTTTCGTCCAAGCCATTCGCCACCGTTACGGCTTTCGAATGGTCGGTGATAGCGATGTACTCGTGGCCCAGCGCCCGCGCCGCTTCCGCCATTTCCTCGATCGTATTCTTACCGTCGCTGGCTGTTGAGTGCATCTGCAGGTCGCCCTTGATGTCTTTCAGCGCCACCAAATGCGGCAGCTTGTGCTCCTCTGCCGCAGCGATCTCACCGGTGTTTTCTCGCAGCTCGGGCGCAATGAAATCCAGTTTCAACTTCGCGTAAATCTCTTCTTCCGTGCGCCCGGCAACGCGCTTCTCACCTTTCAACGTCGCCAACGCATATTCGTTCAGCGTCAGGCCCATATCATTCGCGCGCCCGCGCAGCGCCACGTTGTGTTCCTTCGAACCCGTGAAGTACAGCAGCGCCGCGCCAAAGTTCTCCTTCTCCAGCAGCCGCACGTCCACCTGCAAGCCGTCTCCCAGCGTAAAACTGACTTTATTCTCCCCGTGCGCCAGCTTCTGGTCGATCTCCGGGAACTTCAGTATGTGCTCCGCCAACGCATCCACTTGTTTTTGCGAAGTGTGTCCGTCCGCCAGCGTCACCAGCAGGTCCAGATCCCCCACCGTCTCCTTGCCGCGCCGCAGCGACCCGGCCGGGGTGATCGAATCCACCGGTTTTCCAGCTTTCTTGATATGTTCCGCAATCCTCAGGGCGGCCGCTTCCGCCGTATGAATCAAAAATCTCCCCGTTGATTTCTTGAAGACTTCCACGGCCTTCAAAATGTTCTGCTCGCTCTTCTCGCCAAACCCGGGCAGGTCCCGCAGCTTTCCCTCCCGCGCGAGCTTCTCCACATCGCCCACAGTCTTGGCCTTGAAATTCGACCAGAGAAACGCCACCTTCTTCGGCCCCAGGGATTGCAATTGCAGAATGTCCAGAATTGTCGCCGGATACTTTTTCAGAAGTTTCTTCCGCAGGCTGTAGTCGCCGGTCTTCACAATCTCCTGCAAATGTTCGACCATGCGCTCGCCGATCCCGGGCAGCTCCCCGAGCTTCTCCGGCTCTTTCACCAGTTGCTCAATGGACTCCGGCAATCCATCGATCAGTTCTGCGGCCTTCTCATAGCTGCGGTAGCGCCCAATGATGGCTCCATCGATTTCCAGGAGCTGTGCCGTGTCGCGCAGGATGCGTGCAATCTGTTTGTTGTCCATGGCAGCTCAATTATATGCCCGACGGGATGCGGTAGGGCAGGGCGCGTCGGCAAGCCAGGTTTTTCTCTCTCTTTCTCTCTTCAAATCCTTGACTCCGTTTCTTTCTCAAACTTACGTACTCTTCCTTTAGTACGACTCTCTTATTTTCCTCTACCCGAAGTACCCCTATCTTTGTATTGCTCGAAAATCGCGTTGTTTCAGGAGGTTATTCGGTCCTTGCATTCCGTCACCGAGGTGTCCAGTCGTCAAACGCGACGATTCCCGCGCATCTCCCTGCCCAAAGGCATGCAAGTCAGTTGGCATGGGGAAGATCTGCAGCTTTCTTCGCGCGTCCGGACGCTCAGCATGGGCGGCTTGTTCATTTCCACGCAAGACCCGCCTCCTGTCGGGACAAAAGTCCGGCTGACCTTTGAAGTGCCCGGCGGAAACGTGCGCGCCGAAGCCATTGTGCGAACTGCCGTACCCGGCGAGGGCCTGGGCGTCGAGTTCACTCGCATGGACCTGCGCGACAGGCTCCTTCTCCAACGCCTGCTGAACCGCCTCCTCCGCTGACCTTGCAGTTTCCGCGACCGCTGATTTGCCTCTGTGTTGAGTTTTCCTGGCCGCTTCAAGGGAGTAAAATCCTCCCAGGAATCTTGGGCATGGAGGTTGCTATGCGTGCCGATCGAGTAGAAGTTTCCTGGGATGCGACCAAGTCCAATTGGCTGGTACGGATTGTGAAGGGCGAAGAAGTAATTCGGCGCCATTGCAAGGCGCCAAAGGATGCGGATGAGCAAACCCTGCGCTCCGCGGCCCGGAAAACCGTTCAGGAAGAAGGCTACGAGCCGAATGGAGAGCTCAGGATTCTCCGTTAAGTCCCTGCAAGTCCTCATCCGTTTGGCCGACTCTGCTGGCCCGAATGGTTGCGGACTCCCCAATGACTAGCACTCTTACGTACTCGAATTGCTAGAACCAGGTCAGCGTGCCAGAACGTCCTTCAACCAATTCAGCTCGACCTTCTTCGGCGCGCGATCCATGTCGATGTTCACAGCTCGCGTCGAATTGCCTACCACCAGGACTTGCCCCAGCCGGATCATGCCTTTTCCAAAGTCGCCAAAAATCGGAACGAACATGGCGAATTGATCGTCCACTTCGCTTTGCGTGATTTCGGCGTGCACCTTGACGTGCCCGCCCTCGCCCGGCTGAACGTCCCATTTCAACAGATAGCGCGGCACCTTCGTTCCGTAGACCCACTCATTGAAGAACCAGTCGAGCCGCCCATTTCTCCGCAGGTCCATCTGCTTGGTCATGTGTTTTTCCGCGATGGCTTTGAACGACTCCGTTGAGGCAGGTATGTCGCGGTGGCTCTCGATAAAGTCGTGCATCATATCGATAAACGCTTGGTCCCTGTTGCCGCTAGCCTGATCGGCATACATCAAAGAGCGCAGCATGTTCAGGACATACGCGCCCTTCGAATACGTCACCCCCTGATACGCCTGAGCTGTCCGCGGAGAAATAAGCCGTAGTCCCATCCAAAGCGGCCCGGCGTCGTTCGGCGCAACCCCATAGTTGTTTTTGTCCAGGACGCGCTTGCGGTTGCGCTCCCAGTACTTTAGATAATCCTCCTGCCAGTTTGCGCCGAAGGCCTGCTGCAGAAACAACCCCGCAGCAAAATCCGCGAATCCCTCCGATAACCATTGGTCATGATAGCTGGCCCAGCCCACGGCATGCCCGAACCACTGGTGCGCCACCTCGTGCGGCGTTACCTCCTGAACGAACCCGCTAAAGTTCGCGTCAATGTGGCCGAAAAGCATCCACCGCTGCGTCGCATCGATGTACGCCGAGATCGGCAAGTACACCAGATTGGGCCAGGATTGGCCGAAATTGAAATTCGGCTGTTCCGTGATCGCCACGTTGTCGTATGGTGCCTTGCCAAAATAAATCGTGCACAACTGCATCTGCGCGCGTGCCTGATCGAGCGCGTACTTGGTCATCGCCTTGGGCGCCATCGAACCCAGCGGTCCATTTCGGAATCGCGACAGGTTGTCCGGCAGTTCCGTCAGGTAGTAACCGGTGATTTCATAGTGTGTGTTCGGGTCCGGGTAATCCATCTTGGTGTATTTGCCGTAGTTGAATCCCGCGACCGCCACCGGCGCCGGCGTCACCCAGTGCGTTACCGCAAAGTCCTCTTCGGTGGATTCTCCTTGCAATTTGCCAACGCCGATCACCACATTTCCCTTTGGCACCTTGAAAGTCAGGTCGTACAACGCCTTCTCGCCAAATCCGTTCAGGTTCGGATACCAGGATTCCCGCGCTCCAACGTAAAAACTCCCTCCGCCCGCGTCATAGAGAACTCGGTCGCCCGCGTATTCCACAGTGATCTTATGTTCGGTGCCAACCGCCTGCGGCTCATCGAGAATCGCATAGAAGGACCCGTCGTCCTTCCGTCCTTCCTGGATAAAATGCAGGTCCTTGCCGTTTTCATCGCTCACCCGCATAACACGCAACGAAGGCAGCAAGCCGAACTTCATCACCCGTTCGCCTTCGACCAAGGGCACATAGGTGATTGTCGCCTGGCTGAAAAAATGCCGGTTCTTCGCGATGACCGTCTCGATCTTGTAGCGCCGCGTGGCAAAAAGTCTGCGCTCTTCCTGGGAGCTAGCCGTCCCGGCGTTTATCTCCGAAAGCCGATGCTGCAAATACCAGATGCCATCGTCCATTCCCCCGCCGTCGCAATTGATGAGTGCCACTTCTTCCGGGGAATCCAGCTGGGGTATGGCGCCGCCTCGCATGCGGATAAAGAAACGAAGATCCTTGTGCGGCGAGCCTGTCATGTAGGCGTTGAAAAAAGGCGGATGTCGGGGATTGTAAACAGCCGCCAGGACGTCGGCATCGACGTTGTCGATCGCGGCGCCTTCCAGAAAGTACTGGGTAAGACCCTCCGGCACCTCATGCCGGTGCCGTACTTTGTTCTCCCAATGCTGGAGCGCATTCAGAGCATCGGCCGGCGTATCCACCTTGTTGGTAATTAAAGGTTTGAATTGCGGATACACTCCCGCGCTGAAGCGAAACACAGCCTCATTGAACTCCTCCTCCGCGATTTCGCTCCCGCTGCGCCGGATCATCTCTTGCGTATCCAGCCGGCCCACGGGCTTGAGCACAAAATGCCCGTTGCCCACAAAGACCGCCCCCGTCACGCATTGGTTCACGGGCGTCAGGAAAGTGACGGTTCCGGACTTCAGCTCAAACGTCCCCACATCCATGGGCAGGGTGAAATTCTCCACGCGGTATGAGTCGCCCACTTTGATACCCCGCAGTTGTCGATAGGCGGGGTCCGAATTGAGAAAGGCCAGGCTTTTCTCGCTGACGTTGATGCTGATTTGCTGCTCGGCGATCGCCAGTTTCACCGGAACATCCGCTGTCCCCTGCAACTCAACCGCTACTTCCAACTCCTCAAATCCTTCCTTCGTTACCTTCACTGTGTACTTTCCTGGCTTCAAATCGGCCGCGGAAAACTTCCCTGATTCGTCCGACGCGAGAACGACCGGGTGCGATAGGGTGCCGCCGGTAATCTCAATCCGCGCTCCCACCACGACCGCTCCCGACGGATCCTTGACCATGCCCGTAATCGTATCGGCGCGCGCTCCCGCGCTCAGGGTCAAGCACAAAAGCAAAAGGAGCAGTGCCCGCGAGCGTCTCCAGCCCTTCGGGATACGCCTCGGCAATGCGCTCCCTCCCTCGTTTGCAGCATTCACTGGAGAGAGTGCTATCCCTTGCGGCCGTCCAATCGGAAGGGTTTGCATTGTCGGGAGCCTCTGTTTGATAGTTGAACGATACCTTTGCATCAATATACGGCTCCTGCCCCCGAGCGTCAATTCCAAGCATCCCCGCTCATTCCGTCGGCCTGCCCAATAAAAAAAGCCGGCAGAAGCACCGCCTCTGCCGGCCGTATAATTGCGGACTCCTCAATTGCTGGCTTTTGAGACGTTGGCGGCCTGGGGACCTTTCGGGCCTTGAACGATCTCAAACTCGACTGGATCTCCTTCTTGCAGGGTCCGGTACCCATCGCCCACGATGGCGGAGTAATGGACGAAAACGTCCGGTCCGTCGTCGCGCCCGATGAACCCGTACCCCTTCGCGTTGTTAAACCACTTCACCGTTCCATGCACTTAACTTGGCCTCCTAACCCAACTTGAGATGTCCCATACCGGCGCCCGGGCGATAACCCTAACGCCGTTAAAGATAAAGTTGCGCGGAGTGTATGCAGATTGCCAGGCCGAGTCAATAGAACATTCGTGGGTTTGCTGAAAAAAAATAAGATTATAGCCGCAATAAAATCGGTTTAATAAGTTAACGCCAGCTAAATTGCTTTTGCGGGTGAAAGAAACTTCAGGTAGTACAGAATCCCGGCGATCGATTTCGCATCGCGCATCTTATTCTTCCGAATCATCTCCTGTAATTCCTTGGGTTTGTAGGCGTGGGAAACAATTTTCTCGTCTTCTTCTGGCGCCGCCTCTCCTGGCGTTAGGTCTTCCGCCAGCAGCAGGAACATCTTTTCCTCCAGGAAGCCCGGAGTCGGGAACATCTCCAAAAATATGCGGATTTTCGCCGCGCGATACCCCGTTTCTTCGATCAACTCCCGCTCCGCCGCTTCTCGCGGTGTCTCCCCTTCATCGATTCGCCCCGCCACCAGCTCCCACAAATACTGCCGCGCGGCGTGCCGGTATTGCTGAATCAGCAGGATTTGCCCGTCCGCAAGCAGCGGAAGCACCACCACCGATCCCGGATGTGTGATCATTTCGCGCGTGGCCCGCACGCCCGACGGTTCAATCACCTCATCGCGCCGGATTCCGAACACCGGTCCATCGTAGATGGTCTGGCTGCTCAGAATCTTTGCCGGCTTCCGAGTCGGCTTTCCTGAAGACTTTTTCATCTGTTTTCCTCAGTCATTGCTCGCAAGCGATGCCACATCATACCGGCAAACCGCAAATTCTCCACGCGCCTCACTCGTCTCACTCGCCTCCAATTGCCTGTTCGTCCGTTCTACGCCTATACTGGCGGCGAACATCCGCAATCACTTTGGGTCCCGATGACGAGCGTGCACCACAATTCCTCACCTGACCTGCCCGAGTGCTGGCCGGCCTTGCCCCTCGCTTCCTGGAAGGACACCCGCGACACCCTCCACATGTGGACGCAAATTGTTGGCAAGGTTCGCCTGGCGCTCACACCGCTTTCCAACCACTGGTGGAACGTTCCTCTTTACGTCAGCACCTGCGGTCTCACCACCTCGCCAATTCCGTATGGCCGGTGCTCCTTCGAAGTCGAATTCGATTTTCGCAAACATCTCCTGGATGTACGCACCAGCGATGGCAGTTCCCGACAAATCTCGCTTGTTCCTCGCACCGTGGCCGATTTTTACAAGGAGTTTATGTCCAACCTGAAGTCCCTCGGCATCGACGTGGCCATCTGGAAAATGCCCGTGGAGGTCCCTGACCCCATCCCCTTCGATCGGGACCGCGTGCACGCCTCCTATGACTCGGCCAGCACGGAAAAGTTCTGGCGTATCCTCGTTTCCGTGGATGCCGCCTTCAAGCAATTTCGCAGCGGCTTCCTTGGCAAATCCAGCCCGGTTCACTTCTTCTGGGGCAGCTTTGACCTCGCGGTGACGCGTTTTTCCGGCCGGCGCGCGCCGGAGCGCAACGACTCCGACCCCGTCCTCCGCAAAATCATGCGCGAAGCCTACTCCCATGAAGTGATTAGCGCGGGATTCTGGCCGGGCGGCGGTGGCGTCGACGATCCCGCCTTTTACGCGTACGCTGCGCCGCAACCCCAGGGTTTTGAGAAGCAGCCCGTTTTGCCCTCCGCTGCCTTCTATCACTCCGGCATGGGAGAATATATCCTGATGTACGAGGACGTGTGCCGCTCGGCCTCTCCCTCGGCTGCACTGACCCAGTTTCTGGACAGCACCTACGCGGCCGGCGCCATCACCGGGAAGTGGGATCGCGCGGGGCTGGAAAGGCCGCGGGACGCCGCCGCCGGAACGGCTTGAGGACTTCGCATGGCCATCAATACGCTCATTGTCGACGACGAAAAGCCCGCACGCGACGAGTTGGCGTTCCTCCTCAAAGGCTTTCCGGAAATCAACGTGATCGGGCAAGGCAAGAACGGCGTGGAAGCCGTCTCCCTCATCAAGGAGCACTCCCCCGATTTGGTCTTCCTGGATGTTCAGATGCCCGGATTGGACGGCTTCGGCGTCTTGAAAAAACTCGTCGAAAAAAAGATGCGCGTCCCTCACGTGGTTTTCGCCACCGCGTTCGATCATTACGCGGTCCAGGCCTTCGACGTCAACGCCGTCGATTATGTTTTGAAGCCGTTTGATAAGGCGCGCATCTCCAAGGCCATTGCGCGCGCGCGCAAAGCCATGGAGACGCAAATCCCCGCGGCGGAGCGGCTCGAGCAACTGGTGCTGCAGCTCGGGGCAGGGAAGCCGGTGTCTTCGCCTCCCGTCAAGCTGCTGGTCAAGTCCCAGCAGCGCATGCTCCTGGTGGACGCCGAAGATTTGATCTGGGCCTCGATTCAAGACGGCGCCATCTCCGTGATGGCCAAAGACACCGAGGGCAGCTCCAATTACCGCACCCTCGAGGAACTCAACGCCGCGCTCGATTCCGATTCCTTCTGGCGGCCCCACCGCTCGTTCCTGGTGAACATCCACCACATCAAGGAAGTGGTGCCGTGGTTCAAGTCCAGCTACATGCTCAAGATGAACGACAAGAAGCAGACGGAAATTCCCGTCAGCCGCGCGCAGACCAAGCGCCTCCGCGAGCTGTTTAAGCTGTGAGTGCGCAGGAGTGGAGGGAAGAAGCAAATGGAAAACATTGAGAGCGCATTTCCTCGCACAGAAATCATTCGCTGGAGGGTCGTGCTGGGCAGCTTTCTCATTTGGTTCTTTGTGCCTCTTGGCACAGACAAGCTCTGTGATTCGATGAAAACGGCTGACTACGGTAGATTAGTTGGCACACTGGTGCTCGCCTGCATCGCGACGTACTTTGTACTACTGACACGCGCCAAAAGAGGCAATTAGGCGGGCGCAGCGGTGCAGCGCCCGTACACTATGTTTGCATAGGCCACGCTTTAGCCCGTCCCAGCCTTGGTCATTTCATGAACCTCATCGGCACGATTGTCGTTTACCTTGGCCTCCTCGCGCTGCTTGTGGGCCTTCTGTCGATTCTTCGGCCTTTGACCTTCCTTGGGCTGTGGAGCCGTGGGCAAGGCGTGATGTTGCTTGCTGGCGGCGCAGCGGTGTTCTTGATTGGCGCGAATTTGCCGGTGAGGGAGAAGCGCGTCGAAAAGCCCGTCACGTACCTGGACGAATTCGTGCCCGCCTATCAGTTCGCCGAGTTTCACGCCATCCGCATCCAGGCTCCACGGCAGCGTGCCTATGCCGCAGTTCGCGAAGTAACCGCCGATGAGATTACGTTGTTTCGCACGCTGACCTGGATTCGGCGGTTCGGGCGGTCGAGCCCGGAAAGCATTCTGAATGCGTCGCCAGGCGTACCCATTCTGGATGTAGCGATGCGAACGAGTTTCATGAAGCTGGCGGAAGAGTCGGACCGCGAAATCGTCCTGGGCACCCTCGTCGTGGCTCCCAATGGAACGCCAAGGAAGAAGGACCCAACACCGGAAGACTTCAAGGCGCTCCAGGCGCCGGGCCTGCCTGCGCAAGCGGGCTTCGCGCTCGCGGCCATCAATTTTCGTTTGGAAGATGGGGCGAGCGGGGAAACCATCTTGACGACGGAGACGCGTGTGTATGCGACAGAGGAGTCCACCCTCAAAAAGTTTGCCGCCTATTGGCGCGTGATTTATCCGGGGAGCGCCCTGATTCGCGTGAACTGGCTGCGCGCCATTCGCGCGCGAGCGGAGCAGGCAGCCCCCTAGGAGTCCACCTGTCCTGTGACTCTGCTCGTGGCGAATTGGTGTCGAATTGGTTGTGCCAATAGCGAGGGGAGCGTACGATACGGCGGAAAGAGGTCCAAATCGGTAATTCTGTCTAAGTCTGAAAGTCCCCCCTATGACCCCAGAACTGCAACGCGCCCTCAAACGGCACACGCAGTGGTTCGGCTCCTACAAGGCATCCGGCGAACTGAAGAAAATACAGGTATGGCTAATTGTAAATGGCGGACAGATCGAATTCCTCACTCCGGGGAATTCCTATAAAGTGAAGCGGGCACGAAGGAATCCGCGTGTCACGTGTTATGTGGGGAGCGAGAACGGTCCGGCGATTTCTGGCACGGCCCAAATCATTACCGACCGAGGCGAGGTCGCGCGGGTCTACCGAGGCTACTGGAAGTCCCACCCGGTGATGATGGCGATTATGATCGGCCTTCGACTGTGGATCGAGATGCTGTTGAATAAGCGCGTGGTCGTCCGAGTCCAGCCGGACGAGCCGAACCCACTTGCGGGTCTGACCGATCCTGCATCTTGAATTCAGAAACCCGCACCCTGAAAACCGTAGGGTGCGCCAACTGCCTACATGCTCAAGATGAATGACAAGAAGCAGACGGGAATTCCCGTCTGCCGCGCGCAAACCAAGCGCCTCCGCGAGTTGTTCAAGCTGTAGGCCGGGTGCCCCAGGTACCGCTTTTGTACCTGGGGATTTTGTCTTTCTCCCAAATTGCGCACTAGTAGCATGCCCGCATCGAACCCTTTCGGAGACCTACGCCACCGGGTGCCCCATAGCCAATATCGCGTATGGGCTTGTCGACTTTCTGGCTCAGGAGTCCCGCGGCAAAAAACGCGGTAGGGAATTGGCGTATCTGAGCGCTGGGAACTTGCTAAAGCTCGCGCCTGCAACGCTTTGCGCTCTCCGCGGCAGAAAAAACTCTGCAAGTGGTTGAAATGGCAAGAGATAAAAAAATCTGAAACTATTTTTTCGCGGATGCCGCGAAGACCGGCCCGTGCGCTGCTCCCTCCTAAGGTGTTGCCCTGCAACGACTTGAGAGTAAGCTTCATTTTTTACTTGACAACGTAAGTACAAATATACTAGAGTTATGACCGTAGAAAACTGTGCCCCGACTTTCGTCGGGGCGTTTTTGTTTTTGTAGCGCAGGGCGAGTCTGCGAGCCCTGCGGCTCTTACCCGCGGTGTAATCCCCGGCATGCCCCTACGCTTTTCTCCTTTTAGGGGACCTAACTCGCTTTGCGCGAGCATTGAGGATAAGCTCACGCCAAAATCCGACTTGCTCTCTTTGTGCAAATACGCGATGTAGTCCATTTTATCTCAGCCTGATGCCCGCTTGTTCTTCAATGCTCCTAAGAGTCCCGATGGGAATATATCGTCCCCAAGTGCCATTGACAAATGAGATCTGCAACTGTACAGTTCAGAATTATGAACTGGTGAGTTCATGCCAATAACCAAAACCGCTGCAAGAGAAGCCATCGTGATTTCCGCTCTGCGCGCCAGGTCGAGCTTCGGCAAGCTGTTGAACCGCGTCGACAAGGAAAGCCGCTCGCTGGTGATCGAGAAGCGCGGCACTCCCCGAGCGATCCTGCTGAGCATCCGGGACTACGTCCGGCTGGCCGCTCCCGAGCCCGAGGTTCTGCGCGCCATCGGCGAGGAATCCCGGCGCAAGGGCACGGCGTCCCTTTCTTCGCGCCAGATCGACCGCATCATCCAAGCGGCGCGCAGCGGCAAAAAGGCCTCCCGAAAAAGCAGCGCTAAGAAGTAAAGCCTCGCCGGCCATGCACCAATGAGAGTAAGGACTGGATGCTTCCCCTCCGTTTAGTCCTGGACACCAATATCGTGATATCCGCCGCGCTCAAGCCTGCCGGTTTGCAACGCACCGTACTCCTCCTGGCCCTCACGAAGCCTGCGCGCCTCTACCTGTCGCCGCCGGTCTTCGCAGAATATCGTGCCGTGCTGTCGCGCCCGGAACTCCGGATTCGCAAAGGACTGCGGCGGCAGCTTCTTCAGCTCCTCAAAAACCGCGCCCACTTCGTGGCGCCCTCCGGCTCGCTGCAAGTCACGTCCGACGCCGCCGATAACATTTTCCTCGAATGCGCCGACGCGGCCCGCGCGGACTACTTAATCACCGGCAATCCGCGCCATTTCCCGAAGTTTTGGAAGAAAACCAAAATCGTCACTCCCCGCGAATTTGTGGGCATCGTCGGGCCTCACCTGCTTTCCTAGACCCAAAGTCTAGAAATTAGAAAAGGGACCTGAGGAAAGAGCCGACCCGCGAAACCAGCGTACACGTTGTTGCTACAATCAGACGGCTTGTCGCAGGAGTCAGGCAGCTGATGAAACCGCTCCAGTGGCCCTATACGCTTCCGATTTGGCGGGACTTCTACCGCGCGGTTTCGCCGGACGGGCAACGTGTGGCGCAGATTGACCCCGCGCGTGAAGTGAGCATGGGCAATCCTACTTTTGGATTGCTTTGCGTCACGGGTGGTCCCCACCTGGACCGATGCAACCCGAGCTTCGTGTGGTCCGACGACTCGCGGTACCTGGCGGTTCCGCAGTTCTACGGATTCTTCAACCGCCAGCGGCTCTTGATCATCGCGTTTGCAGAGAAGCGCGTTTTCGCGTCCAGAGAAACGACGTGGTACTTTCAGCCGGAATCCTTTTCCGGCGGGCAGCTGATTGTCACAATCGAGCCATTTCGGCGGTCGGCTCGCCCGGTGACCTTCCACATTCCCTCCGAACTTGCAACGCGCTTCCAGCCCTTGAAGTGGCGGGATGCGCGTTGGCCACAGTCCACCGGCTGACCGTCCGAAACAGGCAAAAAACCATTGGAAGACTTAAACGAAGGCCAGGCGGCCGCGCGGGGCGGGGATGTAATAGGCAATTCTTCGCTCCGCTTCAACTAGCTGACGCCGAGGAGATCGGCGAGGATCCATGCTGTTCCGGCAATCGCGAAGGTCTCGGCGGTTTCGCTCCAATTCGTATGATTGCGGGGATCCGAAAGAAGCAACGGTACCCACACGAGTAACCCAAAGAGCGCGAGCATCAAGGTCAGCAGGCGAGTGGCGAGAAGCGCCATGCGATTCGTAAGAAGAGCCACAGCCGCGAGTGCGAAGAAAACAGTCGTCGCTGCCGCCCAAAACATCGGACTGGGCGGAAGCCACTTCGGAACAAGACTGGCGGTAGGGTGAAGGTAAAACGCCTGTTCGAGCGTAAAGGAAGCGGTGCAGATCCCCAAAAGAATGCGGCCGATCCGATTCAGCGTTTCCCCCGGCCATGCCGATGACAAGCGCCCATAAGCGATCGCCGCTCCGGTCACCAGAGAGAACTGCTCGAAGAAGTTGCCCCAGCTATTGTAAATCTTCGGTGCGGCGATGATTCCCGGCACGCACTGCAAGGCGAAGACAAGATAAACCGCACCAAGGACGGCTGCGCCCATTTTTGCGGTGCGACGGAACTGAATCGCAGCGCCGCCGAGGATTAGCGCAGCGGCGGCCGCGTAGACAAGGTAACGCGGCTGATGCCAGCCGTTGTAGTCGTGCCAGGCCACCGTGATGAAGCCAAAGGCCAAAGAGGCCATTCCAAACAGATGGCGGCCGAGGTTCAAACTGGGCGTTGATGCGCTCATTTTTTCAATCCCGTTCACGCAGGCGTGTCACGACGCGGGAGTGCGTGAGTCTTATATCACAGCCATGGCTGCGAGTTTACGCCGCAAAATGCGCTAGAGTGTGGGCCGCAGCAAATTCGGCCGGTTAGCGCGCACATCGCATCAATTGTGTTTACCATCGAGCAAATCAACGACGTCCACGCCCGGCTCGGTGGCGCGAGCACGTTCACGGAATACGTGCTGGCGCTTAAGGGGCTCGGCGTCGAACGGTGCGATTCCTACCTGGCTGACGGCCATTCGGAGTACTTCGGACAGGGCGGCCACAGCGTCGTCTCCCCACCCGTGCACGAAGTGCTTCCCGTCGCGGAAACCAGTCAACGCGAGACTTTCCTTGAGCACCTGCGCCGCCACGAGCGGCGCGAGACGACTTATTTAGAGATGTCCAGGGGCCTGGCGCAAAGCGGGATAGAGAAGTGGACTGTGGACACGGCTAGGATGACTATGACGTTCTACGATAAGGCCGTCACAGAGATGCTGGTCGAGCACATCCAGTAGGCCAGAAACCAAAATCATCACTTCCCACGAGTTTATTAGGATCGTCGGGCCTCATCTGCTTTCCTAGATGACCATTCCGCGGCAAGCGTCGCATCCCCAAGGCAAACCGGGAATGATGCAAAACAGCAGTTCGCTACGGCGCCGAGTGCCGGGTCGCTTTGCCGGCTTCACATCGTCAGAACAACGCGGAACTGCGCGTTGCCGCTCATCATCCGCGCGTAACCCGCGGCGGCTTTCTCGAGCGGGTACGTTTCAATCATGGGTCGCACGCCGCTCAGTTCCGCGAAGCGCAAGGTATCCTCGGAATCGGCTGGCGTTCCCGCGGCCCAACCTTGAATGCTGCGAACTCCCATAATGAGCTGGAGCGGTGTGACCTCAATAGGCTCGAAGGTCGCGCCAACCACCATGAGCTTGCCGTTGTCGCCGAGACCATCGATCAGCGCCGACATGGCCTTCGAGCTGGGCGCCGTCGCCAGAATCACCTTGGCCCCGCCGAGTTTCTGCAACTCCTGCGCCGCATTCGTCGCTTTGCTGTCGATGTACACGCTCGCGCCGAGCTTCTTGGCCAGCGCCGCGTTCTCCGGGCCGCGCCCGATGGCCGCGACCTTATACCCAAACTTGTTGGCAAACTGAATTCCCAGGTGCCCCAGGCCGCCGACGCCTTGCACCGCAACCAAATCGCCGGGCATCGCCCCGCTGTGCCGCAGCGAATTGTACGTCGTAATTCCCGCGCACAGCAGCGGCGCGGCCTCCGCGGCGCTCAGACTTTCCGGGATCGCCGCGAGCGCCTCGATGGGCGCAACCATGTATTGCTGATATCCGCCGTCATAGCTGATCCCGGGAATCTTTTGGTTCTTGCAATTGCGAAAATCCCCGCGCCGGCACGCGGGGCACGTATTGTCCTGGCCCCCATGCCAACCGACGCCCACGCGCTGCCCCTTACTCCACGTCGTCACGCCGGATCCGAGTTCATCGATGATGCCGGCAATTTCGTGTCCCGGAACGCGCGGATATTGAATCCCCGGCCAAGCGCCTTCCTTGGTCAGCGCGTCGCTGTGACAAATCCCGCACGCCTGCACCTGGATGCGCACTTCTCCCGCACCCGGCACAGGAATGTCGCGCTCGACAATCTCAAAGTCGCCTCCCGGCTTGGTGATTTGCGCCGCTTTCATCGGTTTCACTGCGACTCGTGTCGTTGCCATGCTTTCCTCCTATTACTTTTCCGGATGGGCGAGGACCGCCGCCGCATCAAGCGAACGTCCATCAGCAATCGAGCGAGCGTTCCCCGATTCAGCATTGGATTCACCAGCCTCGACAAAAGATATAGCTAGAAACGCCAAAAAATACGCTTCACCGTGTTGGACCTGCCGCAGCTCAGGGCTTTGTGCCGAGCGCGCAGATCCACCCTTTCGTGCGTTCCTCGAACACCTGCACATCCGAGAAGCCGGCATTCGCCAGCATTTCGCGGTGCTCCTCGACGCTCAAGAGCTTCATGCTGGTTACGTGCGCGAATTTTTCCGCCATCCGGGACACGATCGTACCTGCCCCTTTGTAGACTTCTGCGATCACAATGAGTTTGCCGCCGGGCTTGACGACACGGAACACTTCGCGCATGTCCCCGGGCAAGTCCGGCCACCAGAAGTGCGTTTCAACCGCGGTGACCAGATCGAACATGCCTTCGGGGAAGGGCAATCGCGACACCGAGCCGAGCCGGACATCGACGTGCCCTTGAGTTATCTCGCGCGCATTCGTTCTCTGGCTTGCGGCGACGCTCTCCTCGGAATAATCGACGCCGTAGACCTTTCCCTGCGCGGCCAGCGCCGCCAACTTGTTGATGGTGCGCCCGCCGCCGCAACCAACATCGAGGATGACGTGATCTTTCTCCACTGCGACGTGGCTCAGCCCCCAATCCGTGAGCCCGGAATGGCCGGCGTTCATGCGCCACAACGTGAGGCGGCCCAGCCATCCCCTGGGCTTCTGGCATTGCGTTGCGCGAGCGGCGGTACTGGCCACGGTGGTTCTCCCGGTTCGGAAAGTGTAACGCGAAAATGAACGGCTTCTCCTAAGTGGACGGAAGCACAGAACGCGCGGTTAGCAGCGATGGGGATGGAGACGATGAAAGTAAGTAAGGAAGTATGGAAGCAAGGATATAAGGCCCAGCGGACTCGCTTATTGTGAGGGAGCCGGTGCGGCAGCCTTTGCCCGAGCCGGAGCCAGTGCCAGCAACGCAATCCCGATGACTGCGAGCCCGGCCGAACCTCCCAGGAATCCGGCACGGTTGCCCGCCTCCTTCGGCACAAACGCCAGCGCGGACATCACCACGGCGTGCGCGAAACTCGACCACGCCGCGAAGGCGATCAGGCTGCGGTGCGCCGCGGGGTTGCGCACCGCCAGCAACAGGAAAACGCCAAGCGTGACGTAGAGGGCCATCATCATGTCATCGCCTGTGTCAGCAGGATCCCCGTGCCATAAATCATCGGCGATCGGATAGATCCCGGCCAGGAACAGCAGTCCCACCAGAACCATAACCACCGGCAGCGCGCGCGTTCGCATTTGGAAGACCTCCTGTCGGCCCCTCCTGCCGCCAACAGAATAGGCGCGTGCGAGCGACAAAAAAAGGGTCGACCTTTCTTGATCCCGGGCATTTTCATTTGTCGGGACACGATAAATCGTGCCCATTCTGTGGCGCCCGCCTTTCCTGACGCACAGGGATGCCGCGCCCGCATTGTTTTCTTTGAGGCGCGTTTTCTCTCCCGGACCGTGCTCGGCCCCCACGCCTCTCTTAGTTAAGTTTTCTCGTTTCTCGTATTTGTAAAAACTCCTCGATCAAAGGACCTGCCTATGAAATCCCAAAAACCCAATACCGAACTTGTCTGGAAACAACTGGAAGATGATGTCGTGCCTCTGCTTCGCCTCTCGGTGATTGATCGCGTCGTTTATACGCACCTCTTGCGCCACAGCCGTCTCGAAGGTCGTCTCCGGCTGCGCTTTTCCCTCGCTTGGCTGGCTCGCGGCGCTCGTCTTTCTGTGACCCCCACACGCCAGTCCGTGCGCCGTCTCATCGACCATGGCGCTTTGCGCCTCATCCAACGTACCAAAGCCGGCCACGTCATCGAAGTGCGCTTGCCCGACGAAATTCCTGCCCTCCGCGCCAGTCGAATCTCTGCACCCCCGCACCCTGCTCTCCCTCTTGCCGCTGACATCGAGGCCGCGGATTTTCTCCAGAACAAGGCCTTGCGCGCCGCTATCCACGCCCGTGAGCGCGACGCCTGCTTTTACTGCTTGCGTGGGCTCACCCCCGCGGTCAAGTGCCTCGACCACGTCGTGCCGCAGGCCAACGGGGGAAGCAACTCGTACCGCAACCTCGTCTCCGGCTGCCTGGAATGCAACTCCGACAAGCGCCACCATTCCGCCACCGACTTTCTCCGCTGGCTCTATCGCAAACGCCGCCTGACCGCCGCGGAACTCGACGGCCGCCTCCGCGCCCTCGACGCTCTTCTTGCAGGCAAGCTCCGTCCTCCTCTCGCACCCGCCGGCAACCCGCTCCCCCGCAAAGGCCGCCCACCTCTTCGCCCCACGAACTCCTGAACCAAAGAATGCGAGCCTCCACCGGCGGCGATCTCCGCTCTTGCTATATACTCATCGCCGCTCAAAAAGAATCGGGCGGAGGTGACGGGATGCGCATCGGCGGAGTTTCTCTGTTGGCGGTTGCGGCCGGTCTAAGTGTGTCCGCGTCGTTCGCGCAGAACGGAGTGCCTCCGCCGCGAGCGCCGCTCGATGCCCAGCACCTTCAGGCCATCGATGCCTTTGTGGCCAAGGAACTGGCGCGGCAGAAGATTCCAGGCCTTGCCGTCGGGATTTACAGCCGCGGACAGGTTCTCCTCGCCAAAGGCTACGGCCTCGCCAACGTCGAACTCAACGTGCCCGTCAAGCCGGAAACGATCTTTCAGTCCGGTTCGGTCGGCAAGCAGTTCGTCTCCGCCGCGGTCATGATGCTCGTCGAGGAAGGGAAGCTCTCCCTCGACGATAGCGTCACAAAGTATTTCCCCGAAGCGCCCGCCA
The DNA here is from genome assembly GCA_964524985.1 of uncultured Acidobacteriaceae bacterium. Classification (GTDB taxonomy): domain Bacteria; phylum Acidobacteriota; class Terriglobia; order Acidiferrales; family UBA7541; genus Acidiferrum. The sequence continues at coordinate 76,713 of CAZGFL010000029.1, read as the reverse complement.
CGTGGAAGCCGATTCTCCTCAAAAATTTGCTGTCGCACACTTCGGGCCTCACGGAGTACGAAACCGAAGAGAGAACTGGCCCGAAAGGACCGTTCTACATGCGGCTCGACTTCACCGAAGATGAGCTGGTCACGAAAATCGAGGCGCTGCCCATCGAGTGGGCCCCGGGCGAAAAATGGGCCTACCGCAATACGAATTACGTTCTGCTCGGCGTGCTGATTCACAAAATCACCGGCAAGCGCTATGACGAGTTTCTCGCCGAGCGCATTTTCAGGCCTCTGGGAATGACCTCCACGCGGCTCATCAGCGACCGCGACATCATCCCCAACCGCTCCGCGGGCTACGAACTCGACAACGGCGAGCTGAAAAACCAGGAGTGGGTCTCACCGACCTTCAACTCCACCGCCGATGGCACGCTCTACTTTAACGTCCTCGATTTGGCCAAGTGGGATGCGGCGCTCTACGGCACCCAGCTTCTAAAACAGTCCAGCCTGGATCGCATCTGGACGGTTTATCCGCTGAATGATGGGAAATCGAATCCGGCGGGCTATGGATTTGGCTGGTCCATCGGAAAGCAGAACGAGCACAAGCTCATCGAGCACAATGGAGCTTGGCAGGGCTTCACCTGCGACATTTCGCGATACCCCGACGACAATCTGAGCGTGGTCGTGCTGACGAACCTGGACGCGGGCCATTCCGATCCCACCGTGATCGCGCACGTTGTCGCCGGCCTGGTCGACGCCCCGTTGCTTCCGGCGAAGTTTGTGCCCATCGCCGATACGCAGCCGGCGATTGCTGGCGCGCTCGGGAAACTGCTGGACAAGGTCGTCGCCGGCGAAGACATTCGTTCCGGCTTGACCGCCGAACTCGCCGCACGGATCACTCCGGAAGCAAGCAAGTTCGTCCAGCAGCGGCTCTCGAAGCTCTGGCCCGGCGGCACACTCACCTTGGTGAAGCGCGTGGCTTCATCGGAAACGGGCGGCCAGCCCGTCTCGACGTTCCGCCTGAGCAAAGGCGGGGAAGCCAACCTCATCACCTTCGGGCTCGATTCCAGCGGCAAAGTGTCCAGGCTGGGCCTTTCCGGCGACCGCGACTACGAGTGAGCCGAGCCATGGACCTAGGCCAACTATCTGTTGCCGACAAAGTGTTGGTGGGCCAAGCCCTGCGCGCAGCGGCCGATGGGCCATTCTTCCCGGAATGGGAGTTTCATACTCTCTTTGGACTGATGCGCAGCGAGATCCGCGCCATAGCTGATGCTTGGCCGAATGTTGATCTCACACGCGCAGACGTGGTGCTGGCGGTGAATAATTCACTTAATAATTTATTGGGCTATCCCCACGGTCAGGATTCCGCGTGGTCTCAATGGATTTCAGGCGACCGTTTCAAGCTCGGTGAATTGTTTGGCCGCTTGCGAAGTTCGTCGAACGAGAGATACTTCGAGCGATTGCTATAGATCGTTTCGCAGGAAGCAGATGTTCTCGCACTGTGCAAGTCGGAGAGTCCCCGGTTTTTCGACTCTTGAACCTTCAACTCTTTAACCTCTCCGTGAACTCTGTGCTCCTACCTCTGTGACCTCTGTGTTAGCTCTTTGTCTTTTCTTTCTACTGTTAGATGTGGTCTTTCGGCTTGCTCAAATACCGTGTCCTTCTGCTTCCCGGCTGGCGTGTGTTAGCATTCTTCGTACCCCGCGTACATCGCAAACGATGGATTTCTCGCTCAACGACCACCAAACACTGATTCGCGACACTGTCCGCCAATTCATGGAGGCGGAAGTGCGCCCGTTTGTCAAGGAATGGGAGAAGCAGGAGAAATTCCCCGCAGAAGCCATTCGCAAACTCGGCGAAATGGGCTGCTGCGGCATGCTCACTCCCGAAGAATGGGGCGGCCCGGGGCTGGACACCGTCTCCTACGCGCTGATGCTTGAAGAAGTGGCGCGCGTGCACACCGCGATGTCTACGGCGCTGGGCGTGACCAATTCCGCAGTGCAGGCGCCGCTACTGATGTTCGGGAACGAAGCGCAAAAGAAGAAATATCTGCGCCGCATGGCCACCGGCGAAACCCTCGGCGCATTTTGCCTCACCGAATCTGCTGCGGGCTCCGACGCCGCCGGCATCCAGGCCACCGCCGTCCGCGCTGTAGCGCAGGGCGATAGCCCTGCGGCTTTTTCCCCATCGGGCGGCTACTACCGCCTCAACGGTGTGAAAACCTGGGTGACCAATGGCAACGCCGCGGGCGTGCTGATCATTTTCGCGAAAACCGATACGGCAGCCGGCGGGAAGGGCATTAGCGCGTTTCTGGTCGAGCCGAGCTTTCCCGGTTTCAAGGTCGGCCGCCACGAAGACAAAATGGGCCAGCGCTGCTCGCCCTCGGTCGAGATTCTGTTGAACGACTGCATCGTGCCGGTCGAGAACCGCCTCGGCGAAGAAGGCCAAGGGCTGAAAATCGCGCTTAGCGCGCTCGACGGCGGGCGCATTGGGATTGCCGCGCAGGCCGTCGGGCTCGCGCAGGGCGCGCTCGAAGAAACCGTCAAGTATGCGAAAGCGCGCAGGGCGTTTGGCAAGTCCATCGGCGAGTTCCAAGCCATTCAGTGGATGCTTGCCGACATGCAGACGGAAATCGAAGCGGCGCGCGGGCTGACCCATTACGCGGCGTGGCTGAAGGACGCGCACCCCACGAAGCTGGGCGCGGCTTCGTCCAAGGCCAAGCTCTACGCCAGCGAAATGGTCAACCGCGTCGTCTACAAAGCCGTTCAAGTTCATGGCAGCCTGGGCTATTCGCGGGAGACGGACGTCGAGCGCATGTATCGCGACGCGCGCGTCATCACCATTTACGAGGGCACCAGCGAAGTGCAGCGCATGATCATCGCGCGCGAGTTGCTGGGCGAAGGCGCCAAGCAAAAGGTCGCCGCGAGATAGCAGGGCGTTGAGGGAGGGCAGATGATCTCTGGCGCTCACGTCATTGTGTACAGTAAAGATGCGGAAGCGGGTCGCGCCTTCTTCCGCGACGTTCTGGGGTTCAAGTCTGTGGATGCGGGCCACGGTTGGCTAATTTTCGCTCTGCCGCCGGGAGAAGCCGCGTTCCACCCGGCCGATGAAAACGGTCCGCATGAACTCTATTTCATGTGCGACAGCTTGAAATCGGAGATGGCTGCACTCGCGAAGAAGGGTGTGAAGTGTTCAAAGGTTGAAGAAGCGCGCTGGGGCTCGATTACCAAGATGAAGCTGCCCGGCGGCGGAATGATTGGCCTCTATCAGCCGAAGCACCCGACGGCCTTGGGACTCGGATCGAAATGAGGCATTCGTCAAGCAGGAACAGAAGTTGTAGGGGCGCGCTTCAGCGCGTCCCTTAGTTTTGTAGTGGCTTTGCTTGTCGCGGGACAGAGGAGCGAGGATTGACGACAGGGGACAGCGTAAAACGAGCACGCGTCTTGAGCGGCATGCGGCCAACGGGGCGCATGCACATCGGGAATTACTTTGGCGCGCTGGCCAATTGGGTGCGCCTGCAGAATGACGTCTTGCCGGATGTAGCGCCGGGCACTAGTCCGGCATCTTCCTCTGGCTCGCCACTCGCCACTCGCCACTCGCCACTTTCTTCCTACGACTGCTTCTACTTCATTGCCGATTGGCATTCGTTGACCAGCGATTACGCGGACACTTCCGCGATTGCCGAAAATACTCTGCAAATCATGATCGATTACCTGGCGGGCGGCCTCGACCCGTCCAAGAGCGTCCTTTTCTTGCAATCGCTCGTGCCCGAGCATGCCGAGCTGCATCTCCTGCTGTCCATGGTCACGCCGCTCGGCTGGCTTGAACGCGTCCCCACGTACAAAGAGGCCCTCGAAAACGTCAAGGACAAGGATCTCCACAATTACGGCTTCCTCGGCTATCCCGTCCTCCAGTGCGCGGACATTGTCATGTACAGCGAACCTGGTGCTCGGCTTATCGTGCCCACAGGCGAGGATCAGGTTTCGCATCTCGAAGCCAGCCGCGAAATCGTACGGCGGCTCAACGGCTTTTATGGCCTTGATGCGAAAAGCGAATTGTTTGAGAAAAAGTATGAGGGGTCACTACTGAACTGTCTCCGTGGAAAAGTATTTCTTGGATCGGACGCTAAGCTTGATTATCCAATTCAAGCAAACATGAAGACCTATCTGCTGGGCAGAATTCGCACTACGGCAACTGAGGAGGGAATCGAGAATTTCCTCGAACGCACTGGGAAGGATTCTGTGTTCTTTAAACGAACCGATGTCTTAACCGAGCCGGAGTCTATGCTGACAAAGACTCCGAGGGTGCCAGGCCTCGATGGGCGCAAGATGTCCAAGAGTTATGGAAACGCCATAACGCTGAGCGAGAGCGACGCGGACATTCGCGCCAAGACGAAAGTGATGATGACCGACCCCGCTCGCAAGCGCCGCACCGACCCCGGAAATCCGGACGTGTGTCCCGTCTACGATTGGCATAAACTGTTTTCGTCCCCAGCCACATTGGAATGGGCCGCGCACGGTTGCCGCACCGCGGGCATCGGCTGCATCGAGTGCAAGGCCAAGATGGCCGACCATTTGATTCAGTGGATTACGCCCATTCGCGAGCGCCGCGTGGAGTACGAAAAGCATCCGGCGCGCGTGCTGGAAATTCTCGACGACGGCTCGAAGCGCGCGCGCAAGGTCGCCCAGGGCACCATGGAACGCGTCCGCGAAGCCGTCTTCGGCTGGGACAAGAAGCGCAAAGAAATTTCCGGCACCGCGGGAACCGCAAAAGCGTGAATCACGAGGACGAATGGCGACACCAGAAAGCAAGCTGACAGGGAAGAGCGGGGAGCAAGAAGCGCAATCATGCGCAGAACACGCTCCGTCATCGAGTGCTGACCAGGGCTCGCAGACGCCAATCGATAGAACCGCGCCCGCCGCCCCGTACAAGATCCAGATCCCCATGTACGAAGGGCCGCTCGACCTTTTGCTCGATTTGATCAAACAGCAGAAGATGAGCATCCACGACATTCGAATCTCGGAAATCACCACGCAATATTTGGATTACCTGCACAAGCTCGAAGAATTGGATGTGGATGTTTCCGCGGAATTTATTTACATGGCCGCCACGCTGATTTACATCAAAAGCAAAATGCTCCTGCCTCCGGACCCCCTGGCTTCCCCGGAAGAGCAAGCCGCCGACCCCCGCGCCGAACTCGTCCTGCGCCTCGTCGAACACGAAAAATTCAAATCCGCCGCTCAATTGCTGTACGAGAGGCAGCAGATTGAAGAGAACGTGTGGTCGAAGCCGGACAAGTCGCTGTACCACGATGAGGGGACAGAAGGGGACCTGGTCGTTTCGCTGGTGGACCTGGTGCGCGTGTTCCAGCAGGTGCTGGAGCGGCGCAAGGAAGTGGTTCGAATCGAACTGAAGCACGAGCAGTTTACCGTGGCGCAGATGATTGCGCAGCTGCGGGCGCAGATTATCGCGAGTGCGGAGAACGCGGTAAACCTGGTGCAGTTTTTCGAGGCGTGCCCGTCGCGGCACGCGATGATCGTGGCGTTCCTGGCGGTGCTCGAAATGGTGAAATTGCAGGCGGTGCTGCTGGCGCAGGAGAAGATGTTCGGGGAGATTGTGGTGAAGAAGGGCAGAGGGTTTGACGTGGTATTCGATGCGAATGGAGAGTTGAGGGCGATTGATGAGGAATACAAATAGGAAGTAAAGGAGGCACAGGAAGTAAATGAAGTAAAGGATGAAGAGGCGTGTCGCTAAGGCTTTAGATCATAGTGGTACGAAGCCGGGTTGCAGTTCTCCTTTACTTCCTTACTGTCCTTTATTTCCTTTACCTCAGGGGTTTCTATGAGCAACGAAGAGAGAAGAGCGGCACTGGAAGCGATTATTTACGCGGCGGATGAGCCAGCGACGATCGAGCAATTGTCGAAGGCGTTAGGCGAAGAAAAGCTGGCGGTGCAGGCGTCGCTGGACGAACTGGTGGCGAGCTACGCGGCGGAAGAGCGCGGGATCGAAATTCGCGCGGTGGCCGGCGGATACAAGCTGTACACGAAGCCGCAGCAGCACGACGTGGTGCGGCGGTTCATCAAGAGCCTAAGGCCGCCGCTGCGTCTGTCGATGCCGGCGCTGGAGACGCTGGCGGTGATCGCGTACAAGCAGCCGGTAACGTCGCCGGAGATTTCTGAGATTCGCGGAGTGAATACGGCGGGCGTGATCAGTACGCTGCTGGACAAGCGCTTGATTACAACGGCGGGACGCAAGGAAGTGATCGGGCGGCCGATTTTGTACAAGACGTCGAAGGAATTTTTGATGCGGTTCGGGCTGAGCGATTTGGAAGAGCTGCCGAGCTTGAAAGAGTTTGAGGCGCTGGCGCGAGAGGCGCTGGGAAGCGATGAAGGGTTCGCACCGGCGGATGAGCGGTTGACAAACGAGGCGAGTATTGGTGAAGCGGGTGGGGCCCCGGCCGGCTCGGGGCAGGCAAGCCCGGCAGCGACAAACCACGAGGCAATGGAAACGCGGGAAGAGTTGCTGGAAGAGACGGCGGCGAATAATGAGGGTATGCCGGAGAATGAGGATTCGGCAAAGAGCGCGGCGGCGGGAGAATAAGGACGAGTAATGCGGTAAGCCCGACCCGGAATTTCACGATGCGAACCTCCAATCGCCGCCTCATGTCCGGCCTGCTCGGTGGTTTCGTATTTATGGGAACGCTTGTGGAAGGATATTTTCAGAGCTTCGGCTTATACCAAGAGCACTACATTTGGCCAAGGGAGAAATATGGCGTTGTGATTTCCCTTCAGTGGCATGACATTGTCTTCCTCGCTGTTTTTTGGTTCGTGGCCGTCATGATGTTCTACGGGTCATTTCGGCTGTTGAAATACGCCTTTCGGCGTGGGCCGGGCTAAAGCCCGGCCTCTACAAGAGAATCCCAAAATAGGCAAACACGCAGAACATGCAGGAGAGATTGCAGAAGATTATTGCGCGGGCGGGGATTGCTTCGCGGAGGCACGCGGAGCAATTGATCCTGAGCGGACAGGTGCGAGTGAACGGGCAAGTCGTGCGGGAACTGGGAACGAAGGCCGACGCAACGCAGGACCGGATTGAAGCGGCGGGGCGGCTGGTGAAAGCGCCGGAGCGGCGGATGTATCTGGTGCTGCACAAGCCGGCGGAAATTGTTTCAGCGATGGCAGATCCCGAAGGGCGGAAGACGCTGAAGAATTGCTTGCGCGGATTCGCGGAGCGCGTGTACCCGGTGGGGAATCTGGAATATGCGGCGTCGGGACTGGTGTTCTTGACGAACGACGGGGACCTGGCGGCGGAGATGTTAAAGCGCTGGGCGGAACTGGAGCAGGTGTACCTGGTCAAAATCAAAGGGATCTTGCGGCTGGAGGAGCTGGAGCGGCTCGGGGAAGAGGTCGGCGTGAAGATGAACACGCTGAAACAGCCGGGAGCGTCACGGGGAAGGCGGCCGGGCCGTGGTGGTGGCGGGGGCAATTATTGGTATGAAGTGCGGATGCGGGATACGAAGAAGGATGAATTGCGGAATGTCTTGTTTCGCGAGCAGCATCCGGTGGAGAAGCTGAAGCGCGTGGGGTTGGGGACTTTGACGCTCGAGGGAGTGCCGGAGGGAAGGTACAGGATATTGCAAGAGAAAGAAGTGGCCGGGTTGAGGAAGGCGATTCAGGGAGGTAAAGGAAGGAGATGAAGTAAAGGAGAGGAAGGATTCAGGCAAATCCCATCGAATGGGGATGGGTGCGATCAAGCCGGGATTCCTCGCTGCGCTCGGAATGACACTACGCCTGCCTGCGGCAGGCGGGTCGGAATGACAAGATTTTTTCGTTGCGCCAAGTGAGCGGACTCGCCCTTAGTCGGGAGAGGAGAATTTCACGTGAAGTATTACTCGGTTGCTGAACTCGAGATAACGGACCAGAGTTGGGTAGGGGACTACGTCAAGAATGTAACTGGAATGGTAGAACGAAGCGGCGGGAGGTATTTGGCGCGCACGTCCAAGGTGGAGAAGATTGAAGGCGAGCGAAAGGTGCCGCAGATTGTTTTGATCATCGAATGGCCCACGAAAGAGTCGGCAGAGGCTTTTTATGACAGCGAAGAGTACAGGCCGTACCGGCAACGCCGGATTGCGGGAGGCAGAAATGAATTCCTGCTGGTGGCAGGCGAGGACGTGGCAAAGATGGCGAAGATGGCGGAGTAGCAGACGCCTTGCCACGATTCCTCAGGCCTAAGGGCTTGGAGCTACAGGTGGAGGTTAAGGAAGTAAAGGAAATAGAGGAAGTAAAGGAAAACAGGGAAACATTGGCAGGTGAAGCGCGGTAGCGGTTCCGCGCCCCTACACAGAAAAAGACCAAGGAAGAAAAGAAGGGCACAATATATCGTGCCCCTACAAAAGAGTCCCGAGCTCAGCAAGCGCCCAAAACATGCAGGAACGATTGCGTGATGTAGGAAGAAAAGCGGCGTCAAGCCGCCGCACTCCAAAAATCACCGGTCTGAAAACCGGCCACTATGCGGGAAAAGCAGGGATGAAGGAACGATTGCAGAAAATCATGGCGGCGAGTGGGATTGCGTCGCGGCGCAAGGCGGAAGAGATCATCGCGGCGGGGCGCGTGACGCTCAACAGGAAGGTCGTGCTGGAGCAGGGGACGAAGGCGGACCCGGAGCAGGACGAGATTTGCGTCGATGGGAAACGGATTGGCGGCGCGCAGAAACATGTCTACTTCGCGGTGTACAAGCCCAAAGGCTACGTGACTACGGTCACCGACCCGGAGGGGCGGCCCACGGTAATGGATTTGTTGCCGAAAGACGGCGCGCGCGTGTACCCGGTGGGGAGATTGGATTATGCGAGCGAGGGCTTGCTGCTGATGACGAACGACGGCGAGTTGGCGGCGAAGCTGATGAAGGCTGGCTCGCACCTGCCAAAGACGTATCTTGTGAAGGTGAGCGGAAAGCCGCGAGAGAAGGATATCGAGCAGCTTCGCGCGGGAGTCATGATCGAGTTGGAAGACGGGCGGAAGGTGAAAACGTCGCCAGCGAGAATAAGACTAGCGGAAGATGCCGCCAATCCGTGGTACGAGGTGGTGCTAATCGAAGGAAGGAACCGGCAAATCCGAAGAATGTTCGAACGCGTGGGATACCGCGTGGAGAAGATAAAGCGGGTACAAATTGGGCCGCTGAAGCTGGATGTGGCGCCGGGGAAGTTGCGGGCCCTGTCCTTGAGTGAGATTGAGAAATTGAAACAAGCTGCTAGGTGAAGTTAAGGAGGTAGAGGAAGTAGAGGAGGTAGAGGAGGTAGAGGATAAGAGCAGAGCCAAATGGGCTTGACGGGTGGGGCAAACGGTCCAGTAGGGAAGAGCGGAAAGTAAGGGAAGGTGCGAGAATAAGTAGAGTCGTGGACGCGAGACAAAGAAGAAAAAGAATTAACACAGAGGGCACAGAAGCGAAGAGCACAGAGGGCAGGGAGAGGAAAAAGAAAGAGAGATTCCTCGCTTCGCTCGGAATGACGGGTGGGCGGTGTAGACACAATGACGAAGACGATTGAAGAGCTGATACCGGAATACATTCGCGGGCTGCCCGTTTACGTTCCCGGAAAACCAATTGAAGAAGTCGAACGTGAGCTGAAGATCCACGCGGTGAAGCTGGCGTCGAACGAGAATCCGCTGGGACCGTCGCCAAAGGCGATGGAAGCAGCGAGGGCCGTACTGTCTGAATCGCACCGCTATCCGGACGGGGGAACGCTGCGGCTGCGGGAAAAGATTGCGGGGATGCACGGAGTGTCGCCCGATGAGATTTTTGTGGGGCTGGGGTCAAGCGAGATCATCGACGTCGCGGCGCGCGTACTGCTGGGGCCGGGAAGGATTGGGCTGACGGCAGAAGGGACATACGCGCCGTTTTCGACGGCGATCCGCGCGAGCGGGGCGGCGCTGGAACAAGTGCCGCTTTGCGGGTTCAAGTTCGACCTTCCAGAAATGGCGCAGGCGATCACACACGCGGTGCGAGTGATTTATCTGGCGAATCCCAACAATCCGACGGGGACGGCGTTTGGCGCGGAAGAGTTCGAGCGATTTCTCAGCCATGTGGCGAGCGACACGCTGGTTGTTTTGGACGAGGCTTACATCCATTATGCGGAGCGCGCGGACATGCCGCGCTCGGTGGAATTGTTCCAACTGCGCAAGAACCTGTTGATCCTGAGGACTTTCTCGAAGGTGTACGGGATGGCGGGGATGCGCATTGGGTATGGAATCGGGCAAGCGCCGCTGGTGGCGGCGATGAACAAGCTGCGCACGCCGTTTAACGTGTCGGGAGTGGCGCAGGCAGCGGCGCTGGCGGCATTGGACGATCACGAGCACGTGGAGCGGTGCATCGCGGCAAATCGCGTGGAGCGCAAGCGTATCTGCGAAGAAGTGGAGAAGCTGGGACTGCTCCCCGTGAAGAGTGAAACGAATTTTGTGTTTGTGGAGGCGGGGCCGGAGGCGAAGGCGCTGTGCGATGAATTGTTGCGCGAAGGCGTGATCGTGCGGCCGCTTGGCTGGATGGGATTCCCAGAAGCGATCCGAATTTCGGTGGGGACGAGGGAAGAAAACGACAAGTTGTTCAAAGCGTTGGAGAAAGTGCTGAAGAAGAGAGGCTGGGAAGCGCTGAAGCGCGCCCCTACAGCGTTGAACAAGGGTGAGCTGGCGACGCGATGACTATAAAAGAGACGCCGAAGCAAGCTTCGGCGCAGAGAAAGCGGCGTCAAGCCGCCGCACTCCAAAAGCCGAGCGGGCGGCCTCACAAGGGCGAACTGGCTCGACAATGAAGGTGCTCCTTCCCGAGGGTTCGGACCTTGCGGCGCAAGGAACGGACCCGATTGCGGAAATCCTGAAAAGGTACAAAACGATTGCCGTGGTGGGATTGTCGTCGAATCCCATGCGGCCGAGCTTTGGCGTGACGGAATACATGCAAAGCGCGGGCTATCGGATTATTCCGGTGAATCCGAACGAGAGCGAAGTGCTGGGAGAGAAGAGTTACGCGCGGCTGGAAGAGGTGCCGGAGAAGATTGAGATTGTGGATATTTTCCGACGAGTGGAAGAGGTAGCGCCGGTGGTGGAGAGCGCGATTCGCGCGGGAGCGAAGGTGGTGTGGATGCAGTTGGGGATTGCGCATACCGACGCGGCGGAGAGGGCGCGAGCGGCGGGATTGGCGGTGGTCGAGGATGCATGCATTTTGATCGAGCACAAGAAGAGGGCGTGACTGGTGACTCGTGACTTGTGACTCGTGAAAAACCTTGAAGAAGCAGAGCCCGCGCGAAGATGGCGCGGGCTTTTTGTTTTGAGGCAACCGTGAAAGGAAAAGGAAAGAATTAACGCAGAGGACACAGAGCCCGGAGCACTGAGAACGCAAAGAAGAGAGATTTCTCTCTACGCAGGCCGGCCGCGTCGAATGGCCGAAGATAAAAACACGAAGCACAGTGGAGATTCCGCCGTGGAAGGCAGCAGCGGGGGGCCATAAGAAAAGAGGGGACGCGCTAAAGCGCGCCCCTACACCGCGCTCGGATGTGGGCCACGTCAGCGGGAGAGGGGGAAGAAGAGGAGGTTGCGCTTGCCAGGGACGACGACGCCGAGGAGACGGCCATCGGCGGAGATGGAAAATTCGCGGAAGCTGAGGCCGTGAAAAAGAGAGATGGGATCGGGCTGGGGAACGGGGACTTCACTGCCGGGTTTTACCGCGGCGAGCGGCGGGAGATCGATCCAGACGAGGTCACCGGATTTTTTCTCCGGCGCGCGCTTGAGAAGGATGCGGTTCTCGTCGGGAGCCCAGCGAAAGATGCCAAGACCGATGCGCGCGCGAGAGACGAGATTCGGATTCGCCAGGCTGCGGACTTCGAGAACCTCCTTGTCGATGAAGTAGGCGACTTTCTTCCCGGAAGGCGAGATGGTGAGGCCGCCCTCGTAGCCGTCGAGCGTGGCGAGCTCCTTGTTGGCGTCGCTGATGAGGTCGAGGCTTTGGAGGCGCGGCGGGCCGGTCATGGCGTGATCCTGCTCGACGGCGATGGCGAAATTCATGCGCGGCACATAGGCCACGTCGCGGAAAGTACGGCCCTCGTAGGGCGAGGGAATCGAGCCGCTAGAAAGCCTCGTGAACTTCAGGGAAAAGAGCGGAAGCGCTTTGTTGGCCTGCGAAAGATAGGCGATGGTGGAGTTGTCGGGGAGGAAGGCAGCGTCGGCGGCGTCGGAAATGAAGTTCTCGCCTTTGTTGATGCGAATTTCGCGGCCAGAGTCGTCGAAGAGCAGTGTCTGGACGCCGTTGGCGGCGTTGTCGCTTTCGTCGACGGTAGTGATCATCAACTGAACGAGAAGGATGCGGCCGTCAGGGGACCAACGGAAGGAGTCGACGAGGTAGCTGAAGAGCTGGTTGCCGCGGGTGAACTTCTGGCCTTCGAGAATGCGCCGGCGCTTGCCGCCGGGGTCCTGCATCCACAGGTCATCGTGTTCGAGGTCGTACTTCTTGGTTTTGAAGTTGTGGTAGACAGAGTAAGCGATACGGCCGTCGGGGCCGAGGCCGAAGGCGGTGATTTCTTCGTCGATGGATTGGATGGGTTTGTCGAGGTTTTGGGCGCGGGCGGACGAAAGAAAGAGAAAAGATGTGACACAGAGAGCACAGAGGAAGAGGCACAGAGTTCGCAGAGAAGAAAAACCCGCACCAGAAAGAAATCCCCACACGCCCCGACCCGGTCGGGGTTGACTCCAGCGGCGTGCAGGGCACCCAGCAGCGAACGGCGGAGGGGACGCGCTAAAGCGCGCCCCTACACGGTCTGAGCCTGCGGACGCACACGATGCTGGAGGCGCATTCTGCGAGGTCATGGTTTGGGATGCGGGCCGGTGAATTCGGAGCAGCAGGGCTTCTCCTTGGGAGTGAACTCCATGAATTCGATGCGGGTGAAGTCCGGATCGTAGAGATTGAGCTGCCACTTGCCGTCGCGGCCGAGCTTGGGCTCTTCGGTAAGCGTGGCGCCGTTTTTCAGGAGTTGGGCTTTGGCCGCTTGGATGTCGGTGACGCCCAGGGCGATGTGGTTCATGACCCCAAGGAGTTTTTTGTCGGCGTCGAGCGGAATGTTGAGCATGTACTCGACCCAGTCCGTGCCGTCAGGGACTTGCATAGCGACCCAGTCGTCCTTGTCGTCCTTCATGCCGCCGTGCCAGTAAGGGCGGAACCCGAGGATGTCTTTGTAGAAATGATCCATATTTTCTCTGTTTTCAACGACGAACCCGACATGAATAATTCTTTGTGGCGCACCGCTCTTTATAGAGCGATTTTGGTTGCGCGGTTCCTCGAAGAAGGCGATTCGATGCCCCTCTGGGTCCTTTATGGAAATGATCGAGAGTCCGTACTTGCCTCCCGGCATGACTTCAATTCCCTGGGCCTTAAAGTACTTGAGCATTCCCTGGAGATCGTCGGTGAAGAATCCGAAATCGATAACCAACTTGCTCGGATCCGGAGTGCCGAAAGATCCCAGATTTATCTGTTGGTTGCCACGAAGTCTGAGTCCCATGCCATAGTGGGTTACAGTCTGCCCTGGTGGAGGGCACTCCACCGCATTACTGAGTGTTGATCCAAGAACTCGCGAGTAGAAATCGATGCCTTTGCAGTAGTCAGTGACTTGAATCCCAACAGAGGAGATGCCAAGGATTTTAGGACGAGTAGGCGTGTCCTGCGCAAGCGCAGTGGAGCAGCAGAGAATGAAGGCGAGAAGGAGAGACAGACGCTTCATCGGGTCACCTCAGGTTTCACGAGCCGATTTGGATTTTAGCTTACGAATTTCGTCGAGGCGAAGGCGGAGGCGCTGCTCGAAGCCCTGGTCGGTGGGCTGGTAGTAGGTGCGGCCGGCGAGATTGTCGGGGAGGCAGGGCATGTCGGTGAGCTTGTCGTCGAAATTGTGCGCGTATTTGTAGCCTTCGCCGTAGCCGATGTTTTTCATCAGGCCGGTGACGGCGTTGCGGAGATGCAGCGGAACGGGGTCGGCCTCGGTCTTGTGGACGTCGTCGATGACGGAGCCGTAGGCGGTGTAGACGGCGTTGGATTTGGGCGCGAGCGAAAGATAGACGGCGGCCTGCGCGAGGGCGAGATGCCCCTCGGGCGCGCCGAGGAAGTCGAAGGCGTCTTTGGCGGCGAGGGTGACGGCGAGAGCGTTGGGTTCGGCGAGGCCGATGTCTTCGCTGGCCATGCGCACCATGCGGCGGGCAAGGTAGAGCGGGTCTTCGCCGGATTCGATCATGCGGGCGAGCCAGTAGAGCGCGGCGTCGGGGTCGGAGTTGCGGACGGATTTGTGGAGCGCGGAGATGAGGTTGAAGTGCTCTTCGCCGGCTTTGTCGTAGCGGAGAAGTTTGCGCTGGAGGACGTCTTCGAGAAGTTGGGGAGTGATGACGCGCGCGGCGCCTTTCTTGGCATGGACGCTTTTGACGGCCAGCTCGAGGGTGTTGTAGGCGGCGCGAGCATCGCCGTTGGCGAAAGAAGCGATGCGGAACAAAAGGTCGTCGGGAACTTCAATGGCCTCGTTGCCGAAGCCGTGCTCTTTGGCGGCGAGGGCGCGGCGCAAGAGTTCGACAATTTGCGGCGTGGTGAGCGCTTCAAGGACGTAAACCTTAGTGCGGGAGAGCAGGGGAGAGATGACTTCAAAGGAGGGATTCTCGGTGGTCGCACCGATGAAGGTGATGTGGCCGGCTTCGACGTAGGGGAGAAAGGCGTCCTGCTGGGCTTTGTTGAAGCGGTGGACTTCGTCGACAAAGACGATGGTGCGGTGGCCGGAGCGGGATTTGTATTCGGCGGCGGCCATAACTTCCTTGATTTCCTTGATGCCGGCGAGCACGGCGCTGAAGGAGACAAATTCGGAGCGGGTCAAACGCGCGATTAGGCGCGCGAGCGTAGTTTTGCCGCAGCCGGGTGGGCCCCAGAAGAGCATAGAGCCGGTGTTGTCGCTTTCGATTTGCATGCGCAGGGGTTTGCCGGGGCCGAGAAGCTTTTCCTGGCCAATGAATTCGTCGAGCGTGCGAGGGCGCATGCGCTCGGCGAGCGGCTGGTTGGCGGCGGGCACGCTTGGCTCAGCCGGGGCGGGCAATTTGGAGAAGAGGCTCATGGGCCACCTTGAGTCTAAATCGTTTGACGGGAAAGAGGAAACGGAGGGATGCCTGGGAAAAGGCAGTGGTCAGTGGTTAGTGCTTATTGAAGAGGGGCATGAGGCCAACGGGGACACCGCGGCTGGGCAGCAGGCCACCGCGAAGACATTCAGAGAACCAAAAGCACGAACGAGGCAAAGCCTGCCTGCGGCAAGGCGGGTCGCTCGCTACAAGGGCTTGTTGGAGTTGCGCTGGCGGGCGGCTTCGTAGAAGACGACAGCGGCGGCGGCAGCGGCGTTGAGGGATTCAACGCCACTGGCCATGGGAATATGAATGCGAGCGTCGGCGCTGCGCTCGACTTCTTCGGGGAGGCCTGCGCCTTCGTTGCCGACGAGAAGCGCAACAGGCTGACACCAATCGACTTCCCAGGGGGCCAGAAGGGATTCGCGATTGCTCGAAGCGGGCGGGGCAAGCACCGCCCCTACAGCCGAAGAAGAAGAGGCGGCCTTTTCGTGGACGCTGGAGGCCAGAGTGCGAATGCCGGCAACTTTGAATTGCGTCAGGAGAATTGGCAGCGACATTCCGGCAAGGATCGGGAGATGAAGGGCGGAGCCGGCGGAGGCGCGCAGCGCCTTCGGCGAAAACGGGCTCGCGGTCCCGCTGACGCCGGAAGCGGCAGTGGCGGCGCCAGTGGCGCCAAACGCTGCTGCGGTGCGAAGAATCGTTCCCACGTTGCCAGGGTCCTGCACGCCCGCAAGCACCACAAGCAGAGGAGCACAGGTTGAAGGCGGCGTCCGAACGAGTTCGTCGAAGAAAGTCTCGCGCGGCTTCACCAGCGCCGCGATGCCTTGCGGGTGCTCCGTGTCGGCCAGGCCCTCGAAGAGCCGGTCGGTTGTGCGGAGCTTGGGGAAGGCAATCTCCGGCCGGTCGATCAGGGGCGCAAGGCGATCGTGATGGCGCTGGCCGGACTCGCTGAACAGCACCGCCTGGATGGGGCAGCCGGAGCGCAGCGCTTCTTCGACAAGGCGAACACCTTCGACGCCAACGAAGCCGTCTTCCGTCGGCAGCCCGCCTCGCAGTGCCATGCGAAATTCTTTAAGCCAGCGGTTGTCGCGGCTCGTGAGCAGCGCAGAATCATTCGCAGGTCGCGCGTTGCGAGCGGCTTTGCTGGGAGTGGCCATAGTTTGGAGGTTAGCAAATTTCGGTCAGCGGGCGGTAATTTCGCGAGTCTTCATGACGTAGAAACAAGTGACGGAGGTGTACAACCATGCGAAAGGTCTTACTGTGGATGTGTGTGGTTTTCCTCTCCCTGCCTGTTGTCACAAAAGCAGCCACCGAACAGGAAAAGAACAAAGCAGTTGCTCGGAGCTTCTTCGAGGAAGTGATCGATCAAGGGCGGCTCGACAAGTATGCGGAATCACATGCCGCGGACTTTGTGGTCCACGGCCGCACACACGATGGGACACTGGCGGAAGACATGGCCGCGGCAAAGGAAGAGCGGAAAGCGCTGCCGGATATGCGGCTGAAGGTCAACCAGATGGTGGCAGAAGGGGATCTTGTGGCGGTGTATTGGACGGCCTCCGGCACGAACACGCAGGAAGGGATGGGCTTTCCAGCTACAGGGAAGAAAATCACCGTCCCAGGCATGACGATCTTTCGCTTCAAGAATGGAAAAATCAGCGAAGAATGGGGCGTGTTTGACATGTCGTCCGCCATGCAGCAGGCGGGGCTTTGCCCACCTCCGCAGGCGTGAGCATTAATAAACAGACTGGGAGACACTACGATCCTTGGCGGAACGCCTTGTTCAGATCCGGTACGAGGGCGGCCGGATGCCTTTGTCGCGGAGGTAGATTTCGGCCTGGCCGCGATGGTGGGCCACGTGGATGTACATCGCCAGCAGGACTTCACGACCGGGCAGACGGCCATCCGGGGAGTTGTGGACGGAGTTGATCTGCGCTTCGGTGAGATTCGAGATCACATCGGTGCAATAGGCAAAGGAATCGCTCAGGAATTTCACGACACCGTCCTTGTCCGTGGGGGACGGTAAGGCTGGAGGCTCGGAATCCTTCAGGCCGGCGCAAAACTGATAGTTGGTGGCGGCGATGTGGGACATCAACTGGCCAAAATCCATGGATTCAGGATGGGGACGAAAACCGTATTGATCGGCAGGCATGGCCTGTGCCACGGCAATCGAGAGCTGGCTAAGCGCGCCGAAGTGTTTGGCGTATTCCCCGGCAGCTGTCACAGGAGCCGGCGCGGCAATGAGCGGCGCAATAACGAGAAAAATGGCTAGAGCGGTTGCCACCGCGGTGCGAGTTCTCATAAGGCCCTCCTTGAAAGACTCTTCTGTCTTTCCGAGTGACTCCCAACCACGTGGATTCATTTACCGGAGAAGGGGGCAACCGTATAGAACAAAAGCAACCCCCAGTGCGCCAGACAGTTAGACTGAGCCAAATGAGACTTGGTAGCCGCCTTGCAGCAAGAGCGGGCGCAAAGACGGTAACGCGACGGCGAACGCGTTTGTGCCTTGAGGCATTGCCAAAGACCGAGCAGCCAGAATAGATTGTGGCTCTAAAGATGTGCGGGCGGGAGGCGACGATTCGGATTGCGGTGGCCAACGCGGAAGATGCGGAATGGTGTGCGCGGTTGATGGCGGAAAGTGAGCCGTGGATCACACTGGGGAGCGATCTGGAAAATCGCCGGGCTGCGGTGCGACGGCTGGGCACGGAGTTGTTTGTGGCCAGCAAGGACGGCACGCGAATGGGCTTCGTGCTGGTGGCGGAATACGGAATGGCGGGAGCACCGTACATTGCGTCCATCGGAGTGGCCGAGGGCGCGCGCGGGCAGGGAATCGGCGCGGCGCTCCTGCGTTTTGCCGAAGAGCGATTTGCCGGCCGCCGTCATGTGTTTCTCCTGGTGTCCTCGTTCAATGCACGGGCGCAGAAGTTTTACCAAGAGCATGGATATGCGCGCGTAGGTGAAATACAGGACTACATCGTGCCGGGAAAATCGGAACTGATTTATCACAAGCGGCTGCGATGAGCGGCGGTCCGGCATTCCCAGAGAAGCCTGAATTCCCGTGGCAAAGGCTCGCGCTGCTCCTGATGGCCGTGACTTCCGCGGGCTACGTCTGCCGTGTGGCAATCACCGTGGCGGCGCCGGGCATTATGGCGGAATTTGGTTTGAACCAGACAAAGATGGGCACGGTCTTCACCGCGTTCCTAGTGGGCTACACCCTTTTCCAAATCCCGTCGGGGTGGCTGGCGGATCGCGCGGAAGTGAGAAACATCTTTCTCTTGCTCTGCTCCGGCTGGATGCTGCTCACGGCGTTCACCGCGGTTGTGGGGAGACCCGGCGCAAGTTTGCCGATGGCCCTTCCGCTGTTGTGGGTGGTCCGAGGACTGTTTGGAGTAGTGGCCGCGCCGACCTATCCCGCCGCAGGCCGCGCGATTGCCGTGACCGTCGCGCCGCGGCTGCAGGCGCGCGCGAACAGCCTGGTGCTATCGAGTGTCGGCGTTGGTTCTGCCCTCGCCCCGGTCCTGCTCGCCCCGGCGGCGAATCGCTACGGCTGGAGAGCAGCGCTCGGGATCGCCGCGGCTCTCACGCTGGGAGCAGGAATTTTATGGGGCATGCTCGCGCCACGCGTGGGAAGAGCGCGAACCCGCACGGCCTATGCAGAAAAAGAACACTTTGCAACACGCGAGGAAAGTCCCGGCGTGCAGGGACAGCCTTTGCGGAAGCGGAGCTTCTGGTTCTTGAGTGCGAGCTATTTCCTGCAGGGCTATCTCGGCTATATTTTCGTCTTCTGGTTTTATCTTTACCTCGTGCAAGTCCGGCACTTCCAGGTCCTGAACGCGGCTTGGCTCGCGACGCTGCCCTGGGTCGCCACCATGTTCGCGATTCCGGTCGGCGGGTTTTTGTCGGACGCGGCGCTAGCACGCTGGGGAGCGACCTGGGGACGGAGGAGCGTCCCGATGCTGGCTCTAAGTGCCGGGGCGGCCTTCCTCGTGATTGGCGCTCGAACGGCAAGCGGCGGCGTGGCAGTCGCATCATTGACGGCGTGCACGGCGTTAGTGTTGTGCACGGAAGGGCCCTATTGGGCGACTATGACGCAACTCTCCGGCCAGCGGAGCGGCATTGCAGGAGGCACCATGAACTTTGGAAGCAACCTGGGTGGAATGATTTCGCCGACTCTAACACCCTGGCTGGCTGAAAGGATGGAGTGGGAGTCGGCGCTGGCGCTCACAGCGGGGCTGGCCGTGGTGGCGGGATTGCTGTGGCTGGGAGTAAGAGTGGAACCAGCCGAGAGTTAATGCTTGTGCAGTCGAAAGATCTCCGCCCACTCTCTAATGTCGGATGACCAATGGAAGCAGGTCCTGCAGGACGTGGGCGAACATTCCGGGGCGAACGGTCTTTCGCCAGTGAGCGAGAGCCCCGCTCATAACAGCACCAAGCAGGATTACCGAAGCTCGCGGCAAACCCTGGTAGAGGTGGGCCATGGCAAATGCCATGGCCGAGAACAGAATGCCTACAGGGATGCTCTTCGTCAGGGCCGTGAACTGCCGCTGAAGATAGCCTCGATAGACGGCCTCCTCACAGACGCCTGCAGACAATGCGACGATGAGCCAGAGAAGCTTCTCGCGATTTGCCTGGGGAAGCAGAAACTGAACCTCGCTGTTGTCCCTCTTCATTCCGACGATCGGGCCGACGATACTCAGCACCAACACCGAGACGAAAAGGAATGCGACTCCAATCCCCAAATCGCGCAAGAGCTGCGGAATGGAGCGCCAGCGTTCTCCCAGCACCGCAAGAAGGGACGAACGACTGAGCCACACTCCCAGGAGCACGATAGCAAGCACAATCCATTCCTGAAGAATTAAACGCGTGTACCGGGCGACGCGGTCTGGATTTGGCGCTGTGCGCCACTGGGCGGCATGAATTGTTCCCCAGTAAGCCTGGAACCCGAGCAGCGCAAGAACGAGAATGAGGTGAAATGGCGCGGCGATCCGGCAATAGGGATTGAATTCCGCGGGCGGTGCGAGGGCTTCAGGCACGCATCTTTAGACTCTACCGCGCCGACTTTCGATAGCCAGCGAGACGTGCCCAACCTGCCGTCGGGCAATCCGGAAGTGTTTCTTGCGGGGTGAAACAGGGTATGGTAGCGTCGCCCAAATGAGAGCAGCGCGCGCCCTCCGAGGCTCAGGGCAGAGGAGCGCTGTGGGGTGGCGGTAAGTCTTCGCCAAAGGCCAAAAAAATTGCCGGCTGAACTGCTGCGCGTCAATCCAATCAACCCGGAAGCCGAAGTGCTGCGGTATGCGGCGGATTTTCTCTCGCGAGGCAGCGTCATCGCGATTCCCACAGACACTTTTTACGGGCTGGCGGCGGACCCGTTCAATTTAGCGGCGGTTGATGAGATTTACCGCGTGAAAGGGCGCCCGGAGGCGCGGGCGCTGCCGATCCTGGTGAACTCGGTCGAGCAAGCGCTGCAACTGTCTCGCGGAGGAGCGCCGCGGGCGTTTATGAAACTGGCACAGGCGTTCTGGCCCGGCGCGTTGACGCTGGTGGTGAACGCGGCGCACCGGATGCCGCTGAAGGTGACCGCTGGGACGGGACGGATTGCGCTGCGCTGGCCGCGAAGCGAAGTGGTCAAGCGTCTGATCGACGAGTTCGAGGGGCCTGTAACGGGAACCAGCGCGAACATTTCGGGATTTTCTTCATGCGCGAGCGCGGCCCAGGTGATGAAGCAACTGGGTACGCGTGTGCCGCTGGTGCTGGACGCCGGCGAAACGGGAGCGACGTTGCCGTCCACGATCGTGGAGTTGAATGGCGACGCATGGAGAATTGGGAGAGAAGGCGCGATTTCGGTTGAGGAGATTGAGAAGGCGCTGAAGGAGAAGTAACTCGAGACTGGTGACTCGGGAAGAGTCTACGAGATAGAGTCCAGCGATGCTCTTCGCGGGCTCGATAACGGCGAAAGCAAGCCAGGATTCCTCGCTACGCTCGGAATGACGGCATTATTGACGCGTCGCCATGGCGGAGCGAGGTGGATGGCGGGATTGCGGAGGCTTCAGCGGGGCGGGGCATAACAAATCTTCCCGAGGATGGCGGGGCCGCGCGCGCCGGTTGCGGAAGGAATGTTGGAAGCGCGCCGATGAAATGTTTCGTAAGCGAGAAGTGCGAAGGCCAGCGCCTCTTTGGCCTCTTCAGGGATTCCGAACCGCGACGACAAAACTATTTCGATGCCCGGCAATAGAGCGGCAATTTGAGCAAGAAGGAAAGGATTGTGGGCGCCGCCGCCGGAGACGATGAGCTGGTGAATCTTGCGTTTGCGAAGCACGAAACGATGTAGAGCGTCAACGACCGACAGAGCGGTAAAAATAGTTGCGGCGCGGATGAGATCGGCGGGTTTGGCGTGGTGGCGGCGACCTAGCGCAAGAAACTTCTTCACATAGGTCTGCCCGTAGTATTCGCGGCCGGTGGATTTCGGCGGCGCTAACTTCAGATAAGGATCCTTTATCAGTTCATCCAGGAGCGCGGGAATCGAGCGGCCCTGTGCGGCGAGACGCGCGTCTTTGTCGTAGCGCTGGCGGCCGCGAGTGAAGTGCTGGACGAGCGCATCGATGAGCATGTTGCCGGGGCCGGTGTCGAACGCGAGGACTTCCTCGGGGCGCGCTCCCGCGGGGATGACCGTAACGTTCGCGATGCCGCCGAGGTTCAGCGAAACGCGGCCCAGCTTCGGATGACGATAGAGCGCGTAATCCGCAAACGGGACCAGCGGCGCGCCTTGGCCACCGAGCGCCATGTCCGCGGGACGAAAATCGGACACCGTGGTAATGCCCGTGCACGCGGCGATAGTCGAGCCTTCACCGATTTGCAAGGTGGACGAGGTGCGCGCGCCCAGGTAAGGCACCGGCGCGCCCTGATGAAAGATCGTCTGACCGTGACTGCCGATGAGGTCGATGCGTCGCGGTGCAATCCGGAACTTCTTGCATGCCGCGAGAACCGCCTCCGCGTAGATATGTCCCAGGCGGAAGAGCAGTTGGCTCAGCTCTCCAGCAGAGATGGGCTGCTGCTCCGCCACGCGCAGAATCTCTTCGCGCACACGAGGAGGAAACTTCGACGACGAGTGACCAAGCAGCTTCGCGCTCAAATGCGGCGGCGCGCCGCTGATGCGCGCGAGTGCGACGTCAATGCCATCGGCCGATGTGCCGGACATGACGCCAAGGACCAGCATGGAATTGGAGTGGCTCACACGATGAGTTTTAACACAGAGCGCTCGGCGGCCACGGAGAAATTAGGAAATCTGTTTCTTCAATTCCGCGAGCAGGTTCAAGGCATCGATGGGCTTGAGCTGGTCCAGGTCGGCACCGCGCAACTTGTCCAGAACCTCGCGATCCAGCGCAGTGAACAGGACTTGCTGGTTGCCGTTGCTGCCCGGGCCTTCGCCGGATGCGCCGGGCGAAAGCGTTTCGCTAAGCTCGTGCTCGCTTTGCTCGTGCCGCTTCAAGACTTCGCGGGCGCGCTCGATGACGCTACGCGGCAGGCCCGCGAGCCGCGCCACTTCAATGCCGTAGCTCTTGTCCGCGCTACCCGGTTCGACGCGGCGAAGAAAAATGATTTCGCTGGGCGTCTCCTTCACTGAGACATGGACGTTTTTCACGCCGGGGAGCAGGTCCGCCAGTTCGGTCAACTCGTGATAGTGCGTCGCAAACAGCGTGCGCGAGCGCGTGTGCTTCTGGAGATGCTCGACCACGGCCCACGCGATCGACAGCCCGTCGAACGTGGCCGTGCCGCGGCCCACTTCGTCGAGCAGCACCAGGCTCGCCGGCGTCGCGTGATTTAGAATTGCCGCCACTTCGCTCATCTCCACCAAAAAAGTCGAGCGCCCGCGCGCCAGATTGTCGCTGGCCCCAATGCGCGTGAAGATGCGGTCGGTGATCGGCAGCTTGGCTTGGCGCGCCGGGACAAACGAACCCATTTGCGCCATTAGAACGATAAGCGCGGCCTGTCTTAAATAAGTCGACTTGCCGCCCATGTTTGGTCCGGTGATGAGCAGCAGTTGCTGACGCCCCGGCTCGAAACACAGATCGTTGGGCACGAAGCGCTCGCCGCGCTGGCGCAGCAACTCTTCGATCACGGGATGCCGTCCGCCAACGATGAGGAGCTCGCCCATTGAGTTGAATTCCGGACACGTGTAGCCGCGATCGGCGGCGAGCTTGGCGAAGGCGGTAAGGACATCAAGCTGGGCCACCGCTGACGCCGTGCGGCGCAAGCGCGCGGCTTTGGCCGCGACGGAGGAGCGCACGTCGATGAACAGCTGACGCTCAATTTCGAGGATGCGCTCGTCCGCGGCCAGGATTTTGCGTTCGTATTCTTTGAGTTCGGTTGACGTAAAGCGCTCCGCGTTGACCAGGGTTTGCTTGCGCTCGTAGTCGGCGGGCGCCAGATGCAGGTTGGGCTTCGAAATCTCGATGTAATAGCCAAAAATCTGGTTGAAGCGAATCTTGAGCGAGCCGATGCCGGTGCGCTTGCGCTCGCGTTCCTCCATGGCGGCGATGATCTGTTTGCTGTGCTGGCTAAGGTCGCGGAGTTCGTCGAGCTCGCCGTGATACCCGCTGCGGATCATGCCTGGGTCGGTGGCCAGCGCGGGTGGATCGTCAGCGATGGCGCGTTCGAGGCGGTCGCGGACATCGGCAAGCTCGTCGATTTCGGCATGCAGCCAGCAAAGAAGTTCGCTGCCGCCAATGGGAGGAGGCATCACGAAATTCTTCAAGACCGGAAGCTGCCCGAGAGACTTGCGAAGAGCGACAAGTTCGCGAGGGCTGGCCAAACCAAGAGTGATACGGCTGGTCAGCCGCTCGAGGTCCAGGATGCCTTTCAGCTCCTTGCGAATTTCTCCGCGCACCACGGTTTGCTGGACAAGGTGAGTGACGGCGCCGAGCCGCGCTTCGATGCCTTCGCGATCGATCAATGGCCGCAGGAGCCACGAGCGTAGCAGCCGTGCGCCCATGCCTGTCACCGTGACGTCCAAGGCCGCAACCAGCGTCGTTGGCCCCGACCACCGCCCGGCCTCTTCCGAAAAAATCGGCGTCAGCAATTCCAGATTGCGCACGGAGACGGGATCAAGCACCAGTGAGTCGTGCTGCTCGTAGTAGCGCACGCGGTCCAAATGCTGCAGCGCTTCGACGCTCGATGTGCCGTTCTTCTTGCCGGCTTCTCCCGTGTGGTCGCCGCGCGCCGCATTTTCGCGCAAATAGTGGATGATCGCGCCTGCCGCGGAGAGCGCCTGCAGGTGATCATCGAGCCCGAATCCCGTAAGCTCGCTGACGCCGAACTGCTCGCGCAGGATGCGGTCGGCGTAGTCCCTTTGAAACGTCCAGTCCTCGAGGTGCGACTCGATTCCTCCCGTTCCTTCCAGAAGAGACGTCTTCGCCGTTTCAAAGAGCTGCTGTGGACGGGGAAGCAGCGTTTCCCGTGGCCGAAGCAGTTGGAGTTCCTCGCGAAGCGCTTCCTCCGCGTGCGATCCAGAGAATTCCGTGGCCTGAAATTCGCCCGTCGAAAGGTCCACATACGCGAGCCCCAGGGGCGAACCGGAGGGGTGCCGCGCCACCGCCGCGAGGAAATTGTTCTCGCGAATATCGAGAACGCCGGCATCGGTGGCGGTCCCCGGAGTGATGACGCGCACGACTTCGCGACGCACGAGTTTCTTGCCCGGGCCCGGCTGTTCCATCTGATCGCAAATCGCGACTTTGAATCCCGCGCGGATCAGCCGCGCGAGGTAGCCTTCCGCGGCGTGATAAGGGACGCCGCACATCGGAATGGGCTGGCCCTTTTCGCGATTGCGGGAGGTCAGCGTGATCTGCAGCTCGCGTGAAGCGATCATCGCGTCTTCGTAAAAAAGTTCGTAGAAGTCGCCAAGACGGAAGAGCAGCAGGGCATGCGGGTAGCGCGCCTTGATGGCGTGGTACTGCTGCATTAGAGGTGTGGTTGGTTCGGACATCAGTCTGGACGGTGCATTTTGCGCCGCGGCTTCAAAGAGTGCAACTGGTCAGGCCGCCGGCGCAAACTCACTTCGCAATTCCTAGCTGCGAGAGCAGAAAGGCATAGTCCAGGGCAATCTCGCGCAGGTAGTCGTAGCGCCCGGACGCGCCGCCGTGGCCAGCCCCCATGTTGGTTTTCAGGAGCAAAACATTTGCATCGGTTTTCAGCGTACGCAGTTTGGCCACGTATTTTGCAGGCTCCCAATACATCACCTGGCTGTCATTCAGTCCCGTCTTCACCAGCATGGCGGGATACGCTTTGCGCTCGAGATTGGTGTACGGACAATACGAACGCATGTAGAAGTAGTCTTCTGCGATCTGCGGATTGCCCCACTCTTCGTATTCCCCAACCGTCAGCGGCAGGGAAGCATCCAGCATCGTGTTCATCACATCCACGAAAGGCACATGGCTGATGACCATGCGAAAAAGCTCGGGACGCAGATTCGTCACCGCGCCCATCAGCAGTCCACCCGCACTCCCGCCTTCAATGATCAGTTTCTCCGGCGAAGTGTAGCGCTCCGCAATCAAGTGCTCCACAGCGGCGATGAAATCCGCGAACGTGTTCTTCTTCAGCTTCATGCGCCCGGCATCATGCCAGGGCTTGCCCAATTCGCCGCCGCCGCGAATATGAGCCACGGCGTAAACTACGCCGCGATTCAGCAAGCTCAAGCGATTCGAATTGAATCTCACCGGCATGGAAATTCCGTAGCTGCCGTAGCCGTAGAGCAGCAGCGGCGCCGAACCGTCCCGAGGAACGTCGCGGCGATGAACGAGGGAAATCGGAATGCGCGTTCCGTCGCAAGCCACCGCGTGAAGCCGCTCGCTTGCGTATAGCGAGGGGTCGTAGCCGCCCAGCACCGGCTGCTGCTTGCGCAGAACGCGCTCGCGCGTTTGCACTTCGTAGTCAAAAATCGAACGCGGCGTAATGAACGATTCATACTCGAAGCGCACATGCCCGGCCGCAAACTCCGGGTTGTCGCCGAAGGAGGCGTTATAAGCGGGCTCCGTGAACTCGATGCGATGCGAGGCCGCAAGGGCGCTGGGAGCCTTGGCGGTCAGATCGACAATGCGAAGGTGCGGCAGGCCACCTTCGCGCTCGAGCAAAACGATGTGGTTCTTGAAAGTCCACGCGCCGGCAAGCATCACGTCAGCTCGGTTGGGAATGACTTCGCGCCAGGACTCGCGCCCGGCATTTTCAACGGCCGCGGAGACCAGGCGAAACGTCCGGCCGCCGGAATTCGTGCGGATGTAGAAAGCTTCACCGCCCAAATCAGCCGAAGCGCCGGGGTGATGATCCAAGTAGTATTCGTGCTCGTCCTCGCGCGGGGCAATGATCTGGAAATCTCCCGTCGGTTTGTCTGCCCGCAAGTAGCGCACTTCCGTTGTGGTGTGGCTGGCGGCAGTCAGCAGAACATACCCGCCGCTCCGCGTGCGTTCGATTTCCAGCCGGAAGCGCTCGTCGGTTTCGTCATAAAGCAAAGGATCGGCATCCGTGGATCCAGCGACGTGCCGGTAAAGCCTGTGGGAGCGCTTGGTGACATCGTCCTCCACGGTGTAGAAGAGCGTTCGGTTGTCCGCGGCCCACGCGGCACTCGTCACGCGCTCGATCCGGTCCGGAAGCGTCTCTCCCGTGCGCAGATTCTTCAGTTGCAGCACGTACTGGCGAAAACCAGTGATGTCCAGTGAGTACGCCAGCCACTGGTTGTCGTCGCTGACCTCGTAAGTGTCGAGATCGAGAAAGGAGTGACCCTCGGCTAGTTCGTTCAAGTCGAGCAGGACTTGCGCCACTAAGGTCTCCGAATCGGCCGAGTCCGCCTTGCCGCGAACGTGAATGGAATATTGCTTGCCTTCCACTGTCCGGCTGAAATAGAGATAGCCGCGCAGTCGGTAGGGAACCGACAGGTCCGTCTGCTGAATGCGGCCAAGCATCTCCTGGTACAGCTTCTCTTGAAAGTCCTCAGTGGGTTTCAGGATGGCGTCCGTATACGCGTTTTCGGCTTCGAGGTAGGCAACGACTTCGGGCTCCCCCTTTTGGCGAAGCCAGGCGTAGTGGTCCACGCGGCGGTCACCATGGAGAACGTGCTCCACCGGTTCGCGCCGGGCCAGCGGCGGTGCCGGGGGCTCCGGGGCTTCCTGCGTCTGAGCAGGCAATTTCCGGTGAGTTTCCTGTTCCATAGTTCTCTTGGTCGTATTGGCAGCCGCCAGCGGCCGGCCGTCGCTGCAAGCGCAGGAAGGCGAGGGATTCGCCTGCGTTAGTTATACTAACGGAAGTTCTTTAAGGGAGAAAGCTGGCCGGCTGGCTGGATAGGAAATCGCATGGCCCGCGAAACCGAAATCAAACTGAAAATTGCGAACCTCGCCGCGTTTCGCCGCACGCTGAAGAAGCTTGGGGCGCGCGCGATGGGCACCGGCACGGGCCGAGTGCATGAAGAGAACGTCATTTTCGATACCCCGCAGGGTGGATTGGCCAAACACGGCCAGCTTCTGCGCATTCGGACGGAGACCTTTCAAGCGAAAGGAAAGGGGAGTGCCCGGGCGAAACCGCGCGTCGTTTTGACATTCAAGCAGCCGGTAATACGCCCTATCTCGTCGGAAGATGGCGAAACGTCGCAGGGGAGCTACAAAGTTCGCGAAGAGTTGGAAGTGGAGGTCGCGGACGCCGCTAAACTCAAGGAGATCTTCGAAGGTTTGGGGATGAGCGGCTGGTTTCAGTACGAAAAGTACCGCACGACGTATCGGCTGCCCGCCGCCAAAAACTGGGCGCGCGGTCTCCTGATTGAACTGGACGAGACGCCTATTGGGACGTTTGTGGAGCTGGAAGGACCTGCCGCGGCCATCGATCGCGCCGCAACCGAGCTAGGATATTCAAGACAGGACTACGTGCTGAAGAACTATCTAGTCCTCTACATGGAAGAATGCCGCAGGAAAGGCCAACAGCCACGTCACATGCGGTTTCCCGGCAGAGAATCGACCGCCTGATAGAAATTTCTTTCAAAAAATTTGTACGAAGTGCCATTTTTTCTTGACACGGCGCACAGGCACGGCTTATCTATGCACTGTTGATGCAGTATTGACTTGCAGTACGGTCAGGATCAACAGGGTGGATTCTCTCTCGATGTGCGCGAGCAACGAACTCGAACCTGGCCCTAGAAGCTCCCGGAAGAGGCCAGTCCGGAAGTTGCAGGGCAGGCGGAGTGACCGGCAAGAGTTGCCCGGGGCCACGACCATGGCGCGAGCGGTCGGGTGGGGAGGGTTCACCGGCGGCTAAAGGTAAGTCCATTGCTGTCAGGCACTTGCCCGCGGCCGCGGTTCTTCGGTACGCGGGTTTTTTATTGGTCATGCGGTTCGCGGTTGAGCCACTTTTTGGGGGCATCGCGAGCCTGGCAGGGAGGTGAGCCGTGGAATGGCACGCAACGGAATTGATGGGCGCGAAGACCTATGACGCGCAAGGAAACTACGTGGGCAAAGTGCGCGAGTTTTTCATCGAGCCGGCGGAAGCGCCAAACCGCATCTCGCATTTCCTGCTTTCGCGCGGAAATTTTCAGCCACTGGTCGCCAAGCATAACCAAGTTGCTTCTGTCACCGCGGGAAGGGTGGACCTGAGCGTCAGCGAACGGGCGCTGGAACTCTACCAGCCCAACGAGGCGCTCCTGGCGGTGCAGAAAGACCTGCTCGACCAGCAGATCATCGATACCCGCGGGCGAAAAGTAGTGCGGGTGAACGACCTGGACCTGGCCGAGCAGCGGACCAATGGAAATGTGGAACTGCGGCTTACGCAAGTGGACGTGGGGATTCCCGGGGCGGTGCGCCGGCTGTTGCAAGGCGTTGTCCCTTCCAAGGTGGTTCGCAAACTCCAGAGCAAGCTCCCGCAAAGGGCCATTCGCTGGGAATTTGTGAACCTGATCGAGCCGGATCCGCTGCGCCGCGTAAAGCTGCGCATCACCCATGAGAAGCTGGAGGATTTGCATCCCGCGGACCTGGCCGAAATCATCGAAGATCTCTCCGCTTCGGAGCGGCAAAGCATCATCGCCTCCCTGGATGAAGAGACCGCGGCAGCTGTCCTGGCAGAACTCGATGCGCGTCTTACTACGCAGATCGTGGAGGATCTCGATCCTGAGAAAGCCGCCGACATCATCGAAGAGATGGCGCCGGACGCGGCGGCGGACTTGCTGGCGGATTTACCCAAGGAAACGTCCGAGGAGTTGCTGCACGAGATGCCGGGGCAGGAGGCCGAAGAAGTCCGGGAATTGCTCGAGTTCGATTCGGCTACGGCGGGGGGAATGATGAATCCGGAGTTCATATTTGTCGGGGAAAATTCGACCCGCGAAGAAGTCCTGGACTGGATCCGTAAGCAGGACCTGAACGTCGACCAACTGGACACCATCGTTTTGCTTGATAGCAAAGCGCAGTTTAGCGGCGCGGTTCCGGTGGCGCGACTGCTGCTGGCGGTGCCGGACGAGCGACTCGCAACATTGAGGATGGAGCCAGTGTTGAGTCTTCCTCCGGAAGCGGGGGAGAAGGAAGTCTTCGAGCTTTTTGACAAGTACAACCTGCGGATGATGACGGTAGTGGACAAAGAGAACCGGCCGATAGGCGCGATCACCGTGGATGACGTGGTTTCCCGGCTGGTGAAGGCGTAAGCGGGCGTACAGCGGAATGAACTGGGGAATGCTCAAGTCGAGCTGGGAGGGCATGCAGAGCCGCGGCACGGATCTGCAAAAGAAGATCCGCGGGCTGCGGCGGCGGCTGACGCTCTTGCTCGCGGTGATTGGCCCAGGATTGATCACCTCCAACGTGGACAACGATGCGGGCGGAATCTCGGTCTATACGCAAGCGGGCGCGTCCTATGGATACGCGTTGTTATGGTCACTGATTCCCATGACCATCGCGCTGTATGTGACCGAAGAGATGTGCGCGCGCATGGGCGTGGTGACGGGCAAGGGGCTGTCGGATTTGATCCGGGAGGAGTTCGGGTTTCGCTCGACGTTTTTCGTAATGATCACCGGTTTTTTTGTGGACCTGGCCAACGTGGTGGCGGAGTTCGCGGGTGTGGCCGCGGCGATGCAGATTTTTCACGTGAACAAGTACGTGGCGGTACCGATCGCTGCCATTCTGGTCTGGGTGCTGGTAATTCGAGGAACCTACCGGCAGGTTGAGGTCATATTCTTGTTTGCCTGCATTCTCTATCTGTCCTACGTGTTTTCCGCTGTCCTGGCAAAGCCTGATTGGCTGATTGCTGCAAAACATACAGTGCTTCCGAATCTGCGCCTGGATTCCGGCTATCTCATTATGCTGACTGGACTCGTTGGCACGACGATTGCCCCCTGGCAGTTTTTTTACCTTCAGGCCGGATTCGTGGAGAAGAAGGTCGGTCCACGACAGTACCCGCAGGCGCGCGCGGATGTGCTCATCGGCAGCATCAGCTGTATGGTGATCGTGTTCTTTATCATCGTTTGCTGTGGAGCGACGCTCTACGTCTCTGGCCACCGGGACATTACGGATGCCGGGCAAGCGGCGCAGGCATTGATTCCCTTGGCGGGAAAATGGGCCGGAGTGTTGTTTGCGTTCGGCCTCCTCAACGCTTCACTTTTCGCCGCGTCGATTTTGCCGCTGTCCACCGCGCATGTAATTTGCGAAGGCCTGGGATTTGAGGCCGGCCTGGACCACAAGTTCAAGGAAGCGCCGATCTTCTACTGGCTATATACCGTGCTCATCGTGGTGGGCGCAGGTGTAGTGCTCCTGCCCAACGCGCCACTCTGGAAAATCCTTATTTTTTCGCAAGTAGGCAACGGCATCTGGCTGCCGGTGGTAGTCATTTTCATCCTGTTGCTGGTGAACCGCCGCGACCTTATGGGGGAATACGTAAACACGCTGACGTTTAACATCGTGGCGTGGGTGACGGCCATCGCGATGATCGCCCTGACGCTGGTTCTGACTTACACGTCCCTTTTCCAGCAAGCACCTCCTTCCCCCTGATATCCGTCACGGCAACCCCACGTTGCGCCGCTCTGCAAGGGTGTGTTAACTTTACGGCGTAAAGAGGATTTCCCGGAAAAGAAGCCATCACGTTCGTGCCGCACACCACGACCTATAAAACGCTGCCAGCACCCGCCCTGGAATCCCTGGGTCCCGTGGCTTCGGAAGAAGCCGAGCTCCTTGCCAAACTGGATTTGAGCCGATTGCCGCGCCATGTGGCCGTGATCATGGACGGCAACGGCCGCTGGGCGCAGAAGCGCCACCTGCCGCGAATTGCGGGACACCGCTCCGGAACCCAATCGGCGCGTACCACGATCGAAACCTGTGCCCGGCTGAAGATCGAAGCGCTGACTCTCTATGCGTTTTCGGTGGAGAACTGGCGCCGGCCTAAGACTGAAATCGACTTCCTGATGCAGCTTCTCCGCGAATACTTGCGCAAAGAGATGCCGCTCATCCAAAAGCATGCGATTCGCATGCGCTTCCTGGGACGAATCGAGGAACTGCCGGCCGGCGTGCAAAAAGATGTCCGCGAGGCCATGGAGAAGACCGCCGGAAACCAGGGCATGGTGCTGTGCATCGCGCTGAATTATGGGGGCCGCGCCGAGATTGTGGATGCCATGAACGCGATCCTGGCGGAACGCAACGGTCACGGGGCAACAGAACGCATTAGCGAGGAACAGCTTTCGCGGCACCTGTACACGGACGGATTGCCCGACCCTGATCTCTTGATCCGCACCAGTGGGGAAATGCGCGTCAGCAATTTCCTCCTGTGGCAGATAGCCTATGCGGAGATTTTTGTGACCGAGACGCTCTGGCCGGATTTCAACCGCGCGCGGCTGCTCGAGGCACTCGTGGAATTCCAGAAGCGCGAGCGGCGCTACGGCGGAATCCGCGAAGGCGAGCCTGAGACCGAAAAGCCGGCGCGCGTCGCCGGGGAGTGATGCGCTGATTTCACCAATGTTCAGCAAAAGTTTCCTTTCGTGATTTCCCCCGCTTAATGTGATGAGATGAGGCCTGCGGTTTCGCAGAGGATTCCCTGTTTATGACCTGGAAGCGAGTGGCGACAGCCGTCGTGCTGATTCCGTGCGTTGTGGGCCTGGTGCTATGGGCCTCAACGGCGGTGATCTCAGTGGCCCTGGCGCTGGTAATGCTGCTGGCGCTGTTTGAGTATTTCGCCCTGGGTGATGCCATCGGCCACCGCGCATACCGATTTTGGACGGCGGCGTGCGCACTGCTGTTCGTTTACGCGCAATGGCGCGCGGCGTCCGCGGTCTCATACTCGCTTGGAGCGGGCCTGACCGCCCAAGAAAGCGGCAAGTGGGGGACCGGACCCTTGACGGTTGAGGCCGTGTTTTTTGTATTCGTCGTGGGCATTGCCGTCCTGACCCTGGCCACAAGGCGTCCACTCGTGGAGTCGCTTCCGGCAGCCGGAATCAGCTCGAGCGGCTTGATCCTCGTGGCTTTTCCGTTGACGTATGCCGTGCGGCTTCATGGATTGGGGCGATTCGGCCCCGCCTTGCTGCTGTTTGCGTTGGTGATCATCTGGGCGAGCGATACAGTGGCGTATTTCGTTGGCCGGGCGATTGGCAAGCATGCGTTTGCGCCGCTCCTGAGTCCCAAAAAGACCTGGGAGGGAGCGGTCGCAGGATTTGTCGGATCGCTAGCCGTGGGCGTGTTGGTTGCGCGGTGGGTGAACGTCCCGCTTCCCCATTTGCTGGGAATGGCAGCCGCGGGCAACGTGGCGGGACAAGTGGGTGATCTGCTGGAGTCGGCGTACAAGCGTAGCGCCGGGGTGAAGGACTCGGGCAGCTTGCTACCGGGACATGGCGGAGTGCTGGACCGGATTGATGCGCTCATTCTGGCGATTCCGGTTGTCTGGTACTATTGGGCTTTGGTCTACGCTCCCAGGCTGTAGGCTAGACGGCTCCGCCCGCGGCAATTAAGGCCCGACAAAAAGCGGCAGGACATCTGCCGCACTCCAAAAAGGGAATCGAACGAATTCGTGAAACAGCTAGCCATCTTAGGTTCGACCGGATCGATTGGCAGACAATGCCTTTCGGTGGTCGAGGCATTGCCGGGCCGGTTTGGTGTCGTCGCCCTGGCGGCGGGGACAAATTTGGAAGAGTTGGCGGGACAGATTCAACGGCACCAGCCGGAGCTGGTGTCTGTGGCGGACGCGACGAAAGCGGACGAACTGTCGCGATTACTTAGTGAGAAGGGCATCGTACGAAAACCGGAAATTCACTACGGCCGCGAAGGGATGCTCGCGGCCGGGACGCATTCGAAAGCGGACATTGTCGTCTCGGCAGCCGTGGGCGTGGTCGGGCTGGAAGCGACCTACGAAGCGGTGAAGCTTGGAAAGACGGTGGCGCTCTCGAACAAAGAAGTTCTGGTCGCCGCTGGGGAACTGGTGATGGCCGCGGCGAAAAAGTCCGGGCGCCAACTTCTTCCCGTGGACAGCGAACACAACGCCGTGCACCAGTGCTTGCGCGGGGGTACTCACGGAGAAGTTCGGCGGCTAGTGCTGACCGCTTCGGGCGGGCCGTTCCGCAAGACTCCCCTCGCGAAACTCGCGAGCGTGACCCGCGAGCAAGCGCTCGCCCACCCCAATTGGCGCATGGGCAACCGCATCACCATTGATTCCGCGACGATGATGAACAAGGGTTTCGAGGTGATTGAAGCGCGCTGGCTGTTCGGGATGCGCCCGGAACAAATTGAAGTGGTGGTCCATCCGCAGTCCACGATTCACTCCATGGTGGAGTTCGTGGACGGTTCCGTTTTGGCGCAACTCGGCCCCACCGACATGCGCATGCCAATCCAATATGCGTTAACCTATCCTGAGCGGGTGGCATCGAACCAAGTGGCGCTCGATTGGAAGAAGCTCAAGAGGCTGGATTTCGAGAAAGCGTCGACGCGGCGGTTCCCGTGCCTGCGTCTGGCGCGCGAAGCGATGAAAAAGGGTGGAGCGCTGCCGTGCGCGTTGAACGCCGCGGATGAGGTCGCGGTGGCAGCGTTTCTGGAACAACGGCTGCCGTTTCTGGGAATTCCTGAAGTGATCGAGCGGGTGCTGGCGCGCACGCCGCGCGTGAAACTCGAGAAGATGGACAACGTGCTTACGGCAGATGCGGAGGCGCGTCGAATGGCGAAGGAAGAAGTGGCCAAGCTGGCGGTAACTGCGGCGGCTGCATCGTAAAGAGAAAAGTAAGGAAGAGGCGGCCAAACTTGCGGTGAGCGTCGCGGCGGCTTCGTACACAAACGAGAGAAAGGGATCGACCAAGTTATGGCATTGGATGTCCTCATCGGAATGGCACTGGTCCTGGGCGTGATGATTCTGGTTCACGAATGGGGACACTTCATCGTGGCGCGCATGTTTAAGGTCCGCGTGGATGTGTTTTCCATTGGCTTCGGGCCGCGGATTTTTGGCTGGAAGCGCGGAGCAACCGACTACCGCGTGAGCGCGCTGCCGCTTGGCGGTTATGTGCGCATGGCAGGACAGGACTTGTCGGAGGTGGATTCGAACGACGTGGCACCGACCGGCGCGCCCGACGAGTTGATGAGCAAGCCGCGGTGGCAGCGGGCGTTGATTTCGTTTGCGGGACCGGCGGTCAATCTGGTTTTCCCCATCCTTCTTTTGACGGGGTTCTTTGCAGTCGTGGGCATGCCCTACCCGGCTTACTGGAGCAAGCCCGTGGAAGTGACCGCGGTAGCCAAGAACGGCACTCCCAGCGATCTGCAAAACGGAGACATCATAACTTCCGTAGACGGCCAGTCCGTCTCCAATTGGGAGCAAGCAGAGAAAGCGCTAAAGACCTTCACGCCGGGACAGCAGATTCGCCTGGAAGTTCTGAGCGATGGGAATCGCCGGCAGATCGAGATGACACCCAAGGGGCCGCTGCAGGCGGAACGTCCGCTGGGATACCTGCCCATCTCGCCGGTTATCGATGACGTGGAGCCCGGCAAACCAGCGCAACGCGCGGGAATCCGCGAGGATGACACGGTTCTGGCGGTGGACGGACAGAAGATTCAGGTGTGGGATCAGTTTGTGGAGCGCGTGCGCGGCTCGAATGGAAAGCCGCTGAACCTGGAGATTCAAAGGAAAGGCCAGACTCTGCACACTGTGGTGGCTCCGCAGTTGGGCGTGACGGAAACCGGCGAAAGCGTGTACCAGATCGGGGTTTCGCAGCGGGAGGACGTCTCTTACAGGAAAGTTTCTTTCTCCACAAGCGTGAGCGAAGCGCGGCTTTACACATGGGATTTTGGCGAGAAAACGCTGGGCGTCGTAGTCAAACTGTTTAGCGGCCGCGTCTCCGTGCGGCAACTGCAGAGCGTTGTGGGGATCTCGCGCGCTGCGGGACATGCCGTGCACCGCGGACCGCTCTCGGTGATTTTGTTGATGGCCTTCATGAGCATCAACCTGGGGATTCTGAACCTGCTTCCGATTCCCATCCTGGATGGCGGGAACATTCTGCTGCTCACGATGGAGGGAATTCGCCGCCGCGACTTCAGCCTGCGCTTTAAAGAGCGCTTCGTCCAAGTGGGGCTGGTGTTTCTCTTGGTGCTGTTCGCGTACGTTATGTACAATGACGTCGTGCGGCTGCTTCCGATCCACTCCTAACGCAAGCGGGAAGCGCTCACCAAGGTGATTGACAATGGCCGCCTCACCCGCTCATCGGGTCTCGACCGGTGAGCGCCTCAACACCGCCGAGACCACGGGCAAGCTTCAGCAAGCGGTAGCCGCGCGCGGCATTCGCATGACGCGCCAGCGTCGTGTGATTTTGCAAGTGATGGACGATGCGGAGACGCACCTGGACGTCGACCAGATTTTCGAGCGCGCGCAAAAAATCGATGCCGGCGTGCACCTGGTCACCGTCTACCGCACGGTAGACCTCCTCAAAAAAGAAGGGCTGATCGACGAGCTGGATTTGCTGCATCTTCGCGGCGACCGGCACTACTACGAAACCCACGGACCGCGCGACCACATCCATGTCGCCTGCCTGCGCTGCGGCAAGGTGCGCGAGTTCGAGAGCAGCCTCTACGAGCAGCTCAAGAATCAGATTGCGCGCGACTTCCATATGAAGGTCACGGTGTCGCGCACGGAAGTCGGCGGGTACTGCGAAGACTGCCTCCAAAAAATGAAAGCGTAGTCGACTGTCATCCCGAACGCGGCCCAGGTTTGTGGGGATGAGGGTGAGGGATCTGCTTTTGGTCTTTTTTTCCTTTTTTGGTCTTCGGTTCTAGCCCTTGAAGTCTAGCTCTGGCGCTCAATTTGAACCGCACCTACTGCGTCTACATCCTCGCTAGTCGTTCCCGCAACCTCTACACGGGCGTGACGGGCAACCTCGAGCTTCGCATGGTCGAACATCGTCAAAGGCTCATTCCCGGATTCACAACGCGGTACAGAATCTTCCGCTTGGTCTACTTCGAGTTCTTCTCAGACGTTCGCGCAGCCATCGTCCGAGAGAAAGAAATTAAGGGCTGGCGGCGGGAAAAGAAATCTGGCTCATCAAACGAAACAATCCAACCTGGGCAGACCTGGCCGAAAAACTTCCGCACCAATAGCAAATAATCCTTTAACCCCCAAACCGCACATACTCATTTTATTTCAAGGCCAAGCGAGGAACGCCCGACTGTGGTAAGTCGTTGAAGATTCGGCGTTTATAAAAATATTTTGGGGCTGTGGAAATTTTCGGTCGTGCGGGCGGGGCCTTTCCTCCCGCGAAAGTTTGCCGTTATCTCGTTCCGGCTCAAGGAGTTGCCAATTCACTAAAGTTTATATCGTGACAAAGTATTAGCTTTTGTCTTCCTCGTCGAGAGGGCGTTGCAAGACAGCCAGAGGTGGCTCAGCGCATACTTGGTGCCTATTCGCGGCTAGCTGGCTATTCTAGAAGGCACTTTTGCCACAGATATTTGCTGATATTAAAGGATTTAGACCCTATCTTGGTGCTCCCTGTTATCCCTGTGCTCCTGTGTGCTCTCCTGTATCCCTGTCCTCTCGATTCCGCGCTCGCCTCGACCGGGGGACAAATAGAACAAACGAAGGGCGGGTCGCAAATGGCCCATCCTTAAAGTTTTGCTTTATGCCTGCTTGCAGCAGAGTGGCGACGGTGGAGCTGTTTTCGCTTGGTAGGTGACAGGTCTTCGGCCACTGGGCCCGACCACCGGCTGTGAAGAGCAGTGTTCGAGTGGCCCCTGGAAGCTCGGGGTAAACGAGTGGCGAGAGGAACGCAGAAAGCAGGCGGCCGAAATTCGAAAGTGGAAATTCGAGGCGAGGAGGGATTTCTCACTGCGCTGCGCTCCGTTCGAAATGACAGGGTGAGAATTACAGGTTGGCGCCGAAAGCCAGCAGACGGCCATCGCAATCCTTCACCACGAACTCCCGCGTGTGCCATGGCGTGTTGCCAAGTTCCCGAGTGAATTCCACGCCTTGGGCGGCGTACTCGGCATAAAGTGCGTCGGCATCTTCCACGACGAGGTAGGCGTCGAGCAATTCGTCCGCGTATTTGTCCGGATTGGCGGTGGGCGGCTCGGCGCAGCGGAAATGAATCACCTGCTGGTCGCGCGCCACGATGGCGTAGACCGGGGGATCGTTCAGCGACAAGGCAGTCGGCCACGTCCCCAGACATGCGAAATCAAGCTTGCCTGTGTAATAGGCGAGCGTTGCGGGAATGTCCCTGGTGAAGAACACCGGCGCAATCTGACGGACCATGTGCCAAGTCTACTCTAGCCTTCTGATTTAGGACCGATGTAGATACAATGTTTATACAAGGAGGCGGTGACCACCTATGAAAGCCGTCGTCAAGAAATGGGGCAACAGCGCCTCGGTGCGCATTCCTGCCGCTGTCCTCCAGGCTGCGAAGCTCCGCCTGGAGGATCCCGTGGACGTGCGCGAGGAATTCGGCCGCATTGTCATCGAACCTGTCCCGCGCAAGGAATACACCCTCTCGGAACTCCTCAAAGGAATTACCCCGGAGAATTTGCACGAGGAAGTCGATTTTGGCAAACCCGTGGGCAAAGAGGCCTGGTGATGCCGACTGCGTATGTGCCCGACGCAGGCGACATTGTGTGGATCAGCGTCAACCCGCAAGCCGGGCATGAGCAGGCGGGACACCGCCCCGCCGTCGTGCTGAGCCCGGCTGCCTACAACGCAAAGACAAGTCTCATGCTTTGCTGTCCTATGACCACGCAGATCAAAAGCTATCCCTTCGAGGTGCTGATTGCTGGCGCCACGCGGGCCGCTGTGCTGGCGGACCAAATCAAGAGCCTCGACTGGCGCAGGAGACGAGCCAAGCGAAAAGGAGTCGTATCCCCTGCGGAATTGGCTGAGGTCCGCGCCAAAATCCGTGCGCTCATCGGCTAGCTGCCATTTTCTCGCCGCGGGGTCGCCCGAGCAGGCTCCATCTTTCTATATATTCTCGATAGTAGTGCGACGAGCTATACGTACCCAGTCGCTCGCTTTCTTCCGGGTTGAAGGTTGTTTGCCTGAAACCTGCCAGCTTCTTAGGCAGGATCAGAAAGCGGCCATCCGGCAGTTTCCACGCGCAGATTTCAAACCGGCCGGTGGGCCGATAAATGCTAAGGTAAGTATATTTGTGTTCGCCTTTCCCGATGTCGTGCCAGCACGCTTGCCGCTGAACACAAAGCTTCCCGTTTATGTAAGCGCTCCTCCTCCCGAGCGGTTCGACGGGAAATCCGCGTTTTTGCGCTTGCAAAAAAACCTCCGCCATTTCTTTCTTACGGCGCTCCATTCGGCAAATGGCCTGCCGCGATCTCCCCTCGGCGAAACCCATTTGCAGAGCGAGTTGACGCACGCGCTCCCGCGTTACCCCGATGCGTCTGGCAATGTCGGCATGGGTGATGCAATTCCGCTCCAACATGGCGCGGATCAGTTTAGCCTTTCTGTGAACAACGGAAAGCGTGTGCCGACTAAAACCGCGTTTGTCAAGTTGGACT
Organism: uncultured Acidobacteriaceae bacterium; assembly: GCA_964524985.1. Lineage (GTDB taxonomy): Bacteria > Acidobacteriota > Terriglobia > Acidiferrales > UBA7541 > Acidiferrum. Next base: position 37,671 of record CAZGFL010000029.1, on the reverse strand, counting down.
CGGCAGGTTTGGCAGTAGCGTTTGGAGTTCGGCATGGTTCATTCATCCAGATTTCAACACCACAATACCTGCAACCTCATAACTGCGCTAGATGCAGGGCGAGAACCTCTCTGTATTGTCAACCTCTTGCCGTGGCAGGCTGACGGATCGAGCGGAAGCGGCGCAGGCGCGAGAAAAATTTGTTGGCGCGGTCGATGTCGCGTGCAATCTGGGCGCGCAACTCTTCCGGGCCGCTGAATTTCTTCTCATCGCGCAGACGATCCCAGAAAAGCACTTCCATGCGCTTCGGTGTGGCCGGCAAGTGCGCATCCAGAAGATGCGTCTCCACGCTGAGCGCGGAGCCATCAAAGGTGGGCCGCATGCCGATGTTGGTGACGGAGCGGTGACTGCGGCGTTCGCCGTCGAGGCAAGTGCGTGTGATATAGACACCGCGCGCCGGGAGCATGCCTTGTTCCGCGGCAAGGTTGAGGGTAGGGAAGGTGAAGCGACGGCCAGTGCCCGTTCCGGTGATGACTTCCCCGGAAAGGACGAAGGGTCGGCCCAGAAGACGCGCGGCATGCGCGAGGTCGCCTTCGGCGACTTCTCGGCGAATAATCGTGCTGGAGACGACTTCTCCACGGTAAATCACCGGGGGAAGGACCACGACCTCGAATCCGTGCTCGGTTCCCAATTGCCGGAGACGCTGAATGTCGCCAGCTTGTTTGTGTCCGAAGCGGAAATTCTCGCCCACGAAGACGGCCTTGATGTGCAGGTCACGAACCAGAATTTGCAGGACAAACTCCTCGGGCAAAACGCGCGAGAGTTCGAGAGTGAAGGGAAGTACGACGGCCGCTTCAAGACCCATGGTGCTGAACCACGCGAGCCGCTGGGTAATCGTGGAAAGCTGAAGCGGAGCGGTCTCAGGCCGCAGGACTTTTCGCGGGGAGGGATCAAACGTCAGAGCCGTGGGGACAGCTTTGAGCGCGCGGGCACGTTCGACAGTAGCGCGCAGGACAGCTTGGTGACCGAGATGAATGCCGTCGAAGCTACCAATGGCCAGAACGCTGTGGTGGCCAAATTTTCCAAAGCGAGAAGCCCACGCTTCGGATGAAGTGAAGGTGGAAAAGCGAGGCGTGCGTGTTCCGGTTGCGGTGACCTGGGTGTCGGCCGATTCTGCCCGCGCGGCGGAGCCTTCCTGTTCGGCGTTCACTTGCACCTCGAATTGCAAACCGTCGTAAGCCAGTTGCACGTGAGGGTAGCCCAGTTTTACGAGGCGCTCATTGGTTTCTGCGTGAGGTAAATCGTGCGCGATGTGGGTGAACCACGCGCGGCGAGGCTTCAGCTTCTCGATAAGAGCCAACGCTTGGTCGACCGTCTGATGCATCGGATGAGGAATGTCACGGAGGGCATCGAGAATGAGTTCGTCGAGACCCCGCAGAAGAGCCATAGAAGAGTCAGGAAGGGCGCTGAAGTCCGTCAAATAAGCGGCCTTGCCAAAGCGAAAGCCCAAGACGTTCATTTCACCGTGAAACATCGGGACGGAAACAAAAGGAATGCCGAGCAGTTCGAAAGGCTTGTCGATGGCGTTGAGTGTAACGCTGGGGACGGTGCTGAGGGTGGGCTTGTCGTCAAAGACGTAAGCAAAAACTCGCCGGATGATTCGAAACGTCTCTTCGTTGCCGTAGACGGGAAGGGCCGCGCGCTGACGAATGTTGTAAGGCCGAATATCATCGAATCCCAAAATGTGATCGGCGTGGCCGTGGGTGAGGAGGATGGCGTCGAGCCGGTCCAGTCCGGCACGCAGGGCCTGCTGGCGGAAGTCGGGAGTTGTGTCGATGACGACGTTCTGGCCGTTGCGCGAAAGAAGAATGGAAGGCCGCAGGCGCTTGTCATGGGGGTCGGGGGAGCTGCAGACGCGGCAGGGGCAACCCAGCGTTGGAACCCCCATGGAGGTCCCGGAGCCCAGCACGGTGATTTTCAGCGGAGTGCGAGACATGAAAGTGGATGAAACGACAGCCAACGCGAACTAGGAGCGCGTTTTCGCCTTGGCTTGCGTAGCCGCCTGCGCCTGTGCCGCAACCGCCTGGTTGATCTCCACGTACGTCAGTTTGAGTTTTCCCAGGAGGTCCAGAAGAAGATTGTTTTCTTCCGGAGCGAGATTGCCCTTCGTTTTTTCGTGCAGGGCATCGAGCATGTCGATGAGTTCGCGGGCCGCTTCGGGATCGATCATGGGCTGGCCGGTGCGCGGATCGGCATATGCGCCGAGAACCATGGCCGCGTTCTGGCCCAGCATGCGAATGAGATTTTCAAAGGCCGGATGGGCCTTGGGAGTCTCCGGAGGAGGCGCGGCTGCGGGCTTTTTTTCTTCCGACGCAGGTGAGGGCGGAGTCCTGGAAGCCTCTTTCTTGGCCTCGCGCTCCTGCTCCTCGACAACTTCTTTGCGCAGCTCGCCCTCGGAGGTAAACGGCCGCCGGTCGATTACGCGAAACGAATCTTCCTGCTTGTGTTCAGACAAGGTGCTTTCCCTCTGCTCTTTTTGTTGTTCCTAGTTTAGCACGGGTCGCAGAAACACGGCCCTCACTCAGGCCTTCCGTCGTTTCAGCCAAGATTGTGCCTTCTGAGAGCGCAATTCGCGTCACCAGCTTGTAAAAGCTCGGCGTGCACCGTAGAGTGTAACGTTTGATTCGCATTCCATATCCTTGATAAAACGGATGATTCGCGTTCACAAGAAGCAGAAAAAACTCAAGAAGGCCCGCCGCGGCAAAACGAAATCGGCAACTCCAAAACAACTGACTCCCGGACAGTGGTTCGAGAAGCTCGTTGCCGTGCAGGCGCGGCTACGCGCGCCGAATGGCTGTCCATGGGACCGCGAGCAGACGCATCAAACGTTGCGCACGTACTTGATCGAAGAGGCCTACGAAGTTTTGGAAGCGTTGGAAAGCGGCAATGACGCAAAGTTCGCGGAAGAAATGGGCGACCTGCTCCTGCAGATCGTCTTTCATTCGCAGATCGCGCGAGAAGAAGGGCGGTTCACGGTCGCCGACGTGATTCGCGAGATTCATGACAAGATGATCCGCCGGCATCCCCATGTTTTTGGAGAGGCGCGCGCGAAGAACGCCGCGGAAGTGCTTCGCAATTGGGAACAGATCAAGGCGGAGGAGAGGCGCGCAGGCAAGCAGAAGGAACTTACCAAGGAAGCTTCAACGAATGAGCCGTCTCTTCTCGATAGCGTTTCGAAGGCCCTGCCGGCGACGCTCGAAGGATTCCAACTGACGCGCAAAGCGGCGCGGATTGGTTTTGACTGGGACCATGTGGACGGCGTCATCGAAAAGATGCGGGAAGAGACGGGAGAGTTGAAAAAAGCCCTGGAAGCAAGGATTGCGGGCAAAGTGGAGGAAGAACTGGGAGACTTGCTCTTCGCCGCGGTGAACGTCGCACGGTTTTTGCAAGTGGACCCCGAGATTGCACTCAAGAAAGCCAACGCGAAGTTTTCCAAGCGATTCCGGGCGATGGAAGCCATAGCAATAAAATCCGGTCACGAATTCAAGGATCTGCCGCGGGACCAAATGGAGGCGCTGTGGGATGCCACGAAAGCAACGGAAGGGAAGCGTGGCGAAGAACTCACTGAAATGAAGGCCAGAGAATGAGCCAAGAGATTGTTGTTCGCAAGTGCGAGACGCTCGAAGAGTTTCACGGCTGCGTGGAACTGCAACGTGAAATCTGGGGCGAAAAGGACCTGGAAGTCGAACCAACCACCATGTTCGTCGTGGCCGCGCACACCGGCGGCCAGGTGTTAGGGGCGTTTGACGGCAACCGCTTGATCGGGTACACGCTGGCCGTGGCTGGCCTGCGTGACCGCGTTCCTTATCTTCATTCGCACATGACCGGGGTTCTGAGCGAGTATCGCGACAAAGGTGTGGGCCGCATGCTCAAGCTCTACCAGCGCGAAGAGGCGCTGAGCCGCGGGATCCGCCTCGTGCAATGGACGTTTGACCCGCTGGAACTTCGCAACGCGCACTTCAATCTGAATCGCCTGGGCGCATTCTGCCGAGCATACCTGCCAAATCTCTACGGGGTTACCACCAGCCCGCTGCACCGCGGAATGGCCACGGATCGTCTGCTGGTGGAGTGGCAAGTGGATTCTCCCCGCGCGGTGGCCGCCATTCAGAATCTTGTCAAAGACTGGCTAGAAGCACCGGCGACCATCGAACTGCCGGATGATCTCGAGCGCTGGCTTCGCGAAGACTCCGTCGAAGTCGCGAAGCTGCAAGCGCGCTTGCGGGAAGAGTTCACAAAATGGTTCGCCAAGGGATACGCGGCCGTTTCCTTGCGAACCGGGCCAGGGAATCGCGCGTACCTGCTTGCTCCCTGGAGCGACTTTTAAGAAGGGTTTCCATTCTCCAAGACATGCGCATCGAAGAAATCACGCTTCGCGAAATCCACATGAAGCTGGTGAAGCCGTTTGAAACCAGCATGGATCGCACCGTGGCGCGCCGAATCATTCTGGTTGAGGCGAAGATCGACGGGGTGACGGGCTGGGGCGAATGCGTGGCAGGCGAGACGCCTTTTTACAGCCCGGAATATACGGAAACCGCGTGGCCGGTCCTGCGCGATTTTCTTTGGCCGCTGGTGAAGGGAGCGCGTTTCGAGAGCGCTTCAGAAGTCTGGGGTATGTTCGCGCATGTGCGCGGGCACAACATGGCCAAGGCGGCGCTGGAAGCGGCGGGTTGGGATGCCGAGGCCAGGCAGAAAGGCGTTTCTCTCGCCAAGCTCCTCGGCGGAACACGCGAAGAAATAGCCTGCGGCGTTTCGGTAGGCATCCAAGCATCGCTCGACGAACTCTCCGCGACGGTGCAGAAGGAACTTGCCGCGGGCTATCAGCGCATCAAGATCAAGATCAAGCCTGGAAAAGACTTGGAGCTGGTGCGGCGACTGCGCCAGGATTTTCCGCGCATCAAGCTGATGGTGGATGCGAATTCCGCGTACACGCTCGAAAACTGGCCGATGCTCAAGCAGTTGGAAAGCTTCTACCTGATGATGATCGAGCAGCCGCTGGGCTGGGACGACCTCTACAGCCACGTGGAACTGCAGAAGCGGCTCGATACACCGATCTGCCTGGATGAATGCATTCACACGGAAGAACAGGCAAGAGCGGCCATCGAGATGGGCGCCTGCAAAATCATCAACATCAAGATGGGGCGCGTCGGTGGCCTGACGGTAGCGCGCCGCATGCACGACCTCTGCCAAGAGAACGGCATACCGGTCTGGTGCGGCGGGATGCTGGAGTCCGGCATCGGCCGGGCGCACAATATCGCGCTTTCGGCGCTTCCCAACTTCCTACTTCCCGGCGACGTGAGTGCCAGCAAGCGCTATTGGACCGAGGACATCATCACTCCGGAAGTTACAGTTTCGGAGCAAGGGACCATTCGCGTTCCCACCGGACCGGGCATCGGTTTCGAGCCGCGCCTCGACCTCATCGAGAAACTGACCGTGCGAAAAGAACGGCTGGCTTGAAGCAGTGAAGATCGAAACCTCCAGCGGTCGAACTCCCAGCCGCCTGGCAATCACAGCATCGCTCGCCGTGCTGGTGGTGGTGTGGGCGGTGAACTTCATTGCCGCGAAGATCGGACTTCAATACCTCCCGGCGCCGGCCATGGCTTCTTTCCGCGTTGTCCTAGCCGGAGTGGTCATGGTTCCCGTGTATTTCCTGTGTGCGCGGTTACCGGTGTTTGCGGAAGCGGCGGCGCTGCGGCGGCGGGGCTTTTCGGCGCGGGACTTGTGGGTGTTCTTCTACCTGGGCTTTTTCGGAGTGGCGGTAAATCAAACGTGCTTTACCGTCGGACTGAAATATACGAGCGTCAGCCACGCGTCCGTGATTGTCGGACTTGGGCCCATTTACATTCTCGTGCTGGCAGTTTTATTCCGTTTGGAGCGCGCCACCGGACACAAAGTCATCGGCATGCTGATCGCGCTGGTTGGAATCGCAGTGCTGGCCTCGGACAAAGGCATTTCGCTGCATTCCCCGTCGCTAGTCGGCGATGCCATCACCATGACCGGCTCGATCGGGCTGGCTGTCTATGTGGTCCTCGGCAAGCGAGTCGCCGGAAAATTCGACAGCTTGACGATGACGGCGTTCAACCATTTCGCCGGGGCGCTTCTCCTGCTGCCCGTGGCCATCCTGGAGGGGCGGAGCCTCGTGCGAGGCCCGGGCTGGCCCTTTCCCTGGCAGCCGTGGGCAGCCGTTTTTTATATGGCGGTCTTCAGTTCGGCGCTGGCTTACGTGTTCTATTTCTGGCTCTTACGTTATCTGGAGGCTTCGCAACTCAGCGCCTTCACCTACGTGCTGCCGGTGCTAGCGACCATCCTTGGCATTCTGTTGCTCGGGGAGAAGGGCTCGCGGGGACAGGTGCTGGGCGGCGTTCTGGCACTCGGCGGCGTGTACTGGATCGAGTCCGGGCGTCAGAGCGCAGACGCGTCCTAGGCTTGCTGCAAGGTCACGGATCATTCGTTGATGGATCATGCGCCGTTTTTAACCCGTGTGGATCAAAAGAGGTGGCCTCCGGGTCATAAGGCTTTGTTGGATCGACTCTCCTAAGATCTACCAGCCAAGCGCCGGGCCGCAGGTTATCGACAAGTTTCCGTTTCCACTCTCCTGCAATCGAAACCCACGTCTCATCTTGAACTGTGACAGTTTGGAAGAGCCGCAATTTGCCCAACGAGATCTGCCGTCTTGACCACTGTTGCAGAACGGTGACTTTCAGCAACGTCGGCCCGCAAATTTTCAAGTCCAGCAAGGTGTTGCTGATGGAGAGATTCTCCTTTACCTTGTCGAAGCCTGAGGTGGAATAGCTGGCTGATTCCTTGAATGACCATACCTCGCCGTTCAACATGTGAGCTTCAAAATCTGGAGCGTAAACTGCAAATAGCTGCTTGGGGTTCTTCGCAATCGTTGCCTGTTCTATCCGGGCATACTGCCGATCCAGTTGTTGCCACCTGGGATCCCCCTTCGCCACGACCGTGCAGGCTTCCTGCCCACGCGCGTATCCTGGGACGAACAGCGAACCAAGAAAAAGGACAACGATCCCTAGTTTCATGACAATCTCCGAACGGTGAGAGCAGGTACGAGACTTAGACGAAGAGGCGGGAATGCCGTTAGTCTCACCCGAGCACGCGGTTTAGTCTTCGGCGTCGTTTCTTCAGCAGCCTGCTAAAGGACAACATCGCGTCATAAACGCGATCTCGCAGTTGTCGTTGACGTTCGTATCCGCAACGCTTACTATGCGGCCAAGTCGGCTTTATCCTGAGGTGGGTATTCGATTCTCATCCATCCGGCGACGCAGTTCTTGCGCGCGATTGCCATGGCATCCGTTGATTCTTGTCCGGCAAGGCCTGGTGTATGAAGACTAAGATCACCATCGCCCTGCTTTTGTGCGGCGCACTGGCGTTCGGCGCGATCTGGTATTTCCACGGAAGCACGAAGCTAACCGAAGCGGACAGCATGATCGTCGGCGATTTCACCAACAACTCCGGCGATCCGGTCTTCGACGGGTCCTTGCGGGAAGGCCTGGCAATCAGCCTCGCCCAGTCGCCGCTGCTCAATCTGATTTCGGCGGAAAAGGTGTCCGAGGCGATGCGTTCCGAATCGCTTGCGGCAAATGCCCAGCTCACGAGAGAAATTGCGCCGAGGCTTTGCCAGCGCCTCGGCGCGACGGTCTTTCTCAACGGCTCCGTCGCCAAGAATGGAAGCGGCTATTCGCTGAAACTGCGCGCCTTCCGGTGCTCTACGGCGGACGAAATCGCCTCTGCCAAAGCAGACGCGGACCGCAAGGACGATGTCGTTCACGCCCTTGGCATGGCAGCCGCGGAACTTCGTGCCAAGCTGGGCGAAGACCTCGCTTCGCTCAAGAAATTTGACCTCGCGCTCGATCGCGCCACGACCCCCTCGCTGGACGCGCTGAAATCTTTTGCGGAAGGGCGCCGCCTCACACGCGAGCAGGGTTCCGTCGAAGCTGTTCCGGCCCTGAAGAAAGCAATTGAGCTCGATCCCAAGTTTGCGCTCGCGTACTCCAATCTCGCCGTAGGCTATTACAACCTAAACCAGAACGCGCTCGCCGCCGACCGCATTCGACAGGCTTTCGAGCTTGCCGACCGGCAAACGATGCGCGACCGGCTGCACATCACCACGCTGTACTACGACCTTGGCACGGGCGACGTTCAGAAAGCCATTGCGAGCTACAAGGAATGGGTGCAGCTCTATCCGCGAGACGACATCGCCAAAGGCAATCTGGCGTCGGAATATTTCCTGATTGGCGATTACGAGCAGGCCGCCAATTATGCGCAGCAGGCATTGCGGCTCGATCCCGGAAGCGCGGCCTGGTATGAAAACGTCTCCACGGCTTATATCGCGCTGATGCGCCTGGAGGAGGCGCAAAATGTCATCAATCAGGCCTTCGCACGCAAACTTGATGACGCAGCCATGCACTCCGATCTCTACGCACTCGCTTTCCTGCAAAACGACAAAATAGCCATGCAGCGCGAGATGGACTGGTCGGTCGGGAAAGTCGGCGGCGAGGACGCCATGCTGGCGCTGCAAGCGGACACGGAGGCCTACACCGGCCACCTGAAGAAGGCGCGCGAACTGTCGCGCCGTGCGGTAGAAGCCGCGCAGAAAGCGCAGCTTGCCGAGCCAGCCGCTATCTGGCAGGGAATTGCGGCGCTGCGTGACGTGATCTATGGCGACCTGCAGGAGGCACGCGCCGGCGCCGACAAAGCGCTTGAAATTGCCCCGAATAGCCGGGACGTGCAAACGATGGCGATTCTTGTCCTGGCCAGAGCCGGCGATCTGCGCCGCTCGCAAACCATGCTGGACGATCTGGCAGCCGCCAATGTTTCCAATACCGTCGTGCAGTCGGCCTGGATTCCCACGGTCCGCGCGCAAGCTGCCTTGACCAATCAGAAGCCCGGGGAGGCGGTGGACCTGCTCGAAGCGGTCAAGCCTTACGAACGGGGCCAACTGATTGGGAACCTCAGCTACTCCTGCATGGTGCCCGTGTATCTCCGGGCCGAGGCTTATCTCAGCCTCAAGCAAGGAGCGCAAGCCCTAGCGGAGTATCAGAAGCTGATGGACAACCGCGGGGTGGTCGGCAACTGCTGGTCGGGTGCGCTGGCGCTCGTCGGGGAAGCGCGCGCGCATGCGCTCTCTGGTTCGACGACGGCCGCCCGCAATGCGTACCAACGATTTTTTGATCTCTGGAAAACGGCCGATCCGGATGTTCCCATCCTAAAAACAGCCCGCGCTGAATTCGCAAAGCTCAAGTAAGATGAGGCCGTCGTCTTAAGACTTAGAGCTGCACAAGGATAGTAGCCGCAGGAGGCAGGAACTTGGCTGGCACTCCCATGAGAAATGGCGGCAAGGCCGCGCGCATTGCTGTGATTCCCGGGGACGGTATTGGCGCGGAAGTCACGCCGGAAGCGGTGAAGGTTTTGCAGGCCGTTACGGCTCCCGGCAAGCGCGCCATCGAATTTGTTTCCTTTGACTGGGGCGCGGACAAGTTTCTGCGAGAGGGCATAACGCTTCCCGCAGGGGCCGTGGAGATGCTGCGCGACGAGTTCGACGCCATTTTGTTTGGCGCTCTCGGCGACCCGCGCGTCCCATCTAACCAGCACGCCGCGGATATCCTGCTGGGGTTGCGTTTCAAGCTGGATCTGTATGTCAATGCCCGCCCCGTGGAATTGCTTCACGACCGCCTCACCCCGCTGCGCGACCGCACGGAGAAAGACATCCGCATCATGGTCTTTCGTGAGAATACCGAGGGGCTGTATGTCGGCGTTGGCGGCTTCTTCAAGAAGGGCACTGCCGACGAAATCGCGGTCCAGGAAGATATGAATTCGCGCAAAGGCGTGGAGCGCATCGTCCGCTATGCGTTCGACTACGCCCGGCAAAATGGGCTCAAGCGTGTGTGCATGAGCGACAAGTCCAACGCCATGACGTTCGCGCATGACCTGTGGCAACGGGTTTTTAAGGAAGTCCGTCAGGAATATGGCGACATCGATTCCCGCCACTTGTACATTGACACCTTAGCCATGGAGATTGTTCGCGACCCGCGGCAATTTGACGTGATTGTCACCTGCAACCTCTTTGGCGATATCATCAGCGACCTCGGCGCGCAACTCGCGGGCGGGCTCGGACTTGCGCCGTCGGGAAATATCCATCCCGGGAGAATTTCGCTTTTCGAGCCGGTGCATGGCTCCGCGCCCAATATTGCCGGGAAGGGAATCGCCAATCCGTTGGGGTCCGTTCTCACGTCGGGCATGATGCTCGATTTTCTAGGATGGAAATCGGAAGCGAATGCCATTCGCGCTGCGGTACGCGCCGCCGTTCGCGAGAGCTTTGTCACACCTGACTTGGGTGGCAATAAAAAAACCGTCGAGGTCGGGAATTGGCTGGCGGGGAAAGCGGTCGAAGCTCTGAAGCCGCAGTAAGCCGAGCAACCGCAGTGATTTCCCTGGCAGCTAAAGTGATACTTTAACTCGACGTTTCACTCTTTCCTTGCCATCGCAGTCAGCAGCATTCCCAGAAGAAACCCTCCGACGTGCGCCCAGACGGCCACGCCGCCTGTGACTCGCACTCCAATAGTGCTGACTCCGGCCAAGAATTGGCCTACAAACCACAGCCCCAAAAAGATTATGGCGGGGATCGGTATGGGAAAGATGATCACCAGCGTGAGAATCCGTGCCCGCGGATAAAGCAGGATGTAAGCACCCATGACCCCGGAGATCGCGCCGCTCGCGCCCACCGCAGGAACCGTGGAGTGCCAGTTGAAGAACACGTGGAGCAGACCCGACCCAATTCCGCAGACTAGATAAAAGACCAGATAAGGAAGGTGCCCGAAAAAGTCCTCAACGTTGTCGCCAAAGATCCAAAGAAAGAGCATGTTTCCGGCAATGTGCAGCCACCCCGAGTGAAGAAACATGCTGGTAAGCAGCGGCAGGAACGCGGCTTCAAAGCTGGTATGCCCAGCAAGGAAAGAAGCGAAGCGCGCAGGTACAGTCGAGTACTCGCGCATAAGGGAGGCAAAGGCGCGATCTGAGAGGGTTAGCTGCAGCCCGGTCTCATACAGGAACACTGCTACGTTTGCGAGAATGAGCGTGATGTTCACAAAGGGGTAGCTGCGCGAGGGATTGAGATCTTTGAGCGGAATGAACATGGCAAGGTCCGCAGCAGAGTAGCGAAACAGACACGAAATAGAAAGGCGGGAAATCCGCGCGTCTTATAATCTGCCGGAAGCGGAACGCCTGGTTAACAGAACACCTTTCGCTGCGATGGCCTTCATTTGAGAACTGTCTTGGGCGGAATTCTTGCCGCCTTCATGGCAGCCCCCTCCACTTTGGGGCCGTGGCAATAGCTTGTGCATCCGGGCACCATCCTCGATCCGAGTCAGCTGTGCAAGTCTCAACTGACGTTGATTTGAAAATCTTTGCTCGCATCATTGCTTCGCAGCGGCGCGTGTGGTAAGTAAATGGGTTCCGCGTATGCGCGCGATTCGGACAGAGTGCTGCGGTGGTCCGGCGCAGCGTCGGCGCGCCGACTGCTCATGCCTGCCCGGGAAACGGAAGCCATCATTCTGAAGACCTTTCCGCTGGGTGAGGCCGACCGCTTGGTGAGTTTTCTCGGCCGGTCCTCGGGACGGTTGCGGGGAGTCGCCGCTGGCGCCCGCCGGCTGAAGAACCGCTTCGGATCGACGCTCGAAGTTCTCTCGCATGTGCAGCTTTGGTACGTCGAGCGCGAGACGCGAGACTTGGTGCGTATCCAGCAAGCCGACTTGCTGGAATCGTTTCACAAGGCCCAAAGCGACTACGGCCTGAGCACCGGTCTGGCGGTCATCAGCGAAGTCTCGGAGCTGGTTCTTCCGGAGCGTGAAGTGTCGGAGGCCATGTTCCGGCTAATCCTTCTCGCGGTGCGGGAGATCGATCGCACGGGAGACTGGCATCTGCCGCTCAGTTACTTTGCTTTTTGGACTGTACGACTCGGTGGATGGCTTCCCCGGTTTGACCACTGCTCATCGTGTGGGGCGCTCTTCCATTCGGGGCCGGCGTTTTTTGACAAATTCCATGCGGGACTGTTCTGTGAAAAATGCCGGCGGCCCGGGATGCGGCCGCTGCGCCACGAAGGGAGAGAACTCGCGGAGCGTTTCGCAAGTGAGCGCCTTGATCGCTTCACTTACGACAAGGCGATTCACCAGAGCGCCGCTGAGCTGAGAGAAGCGTCCCTTGGCTGGATCGAGTTGCATCTGGAGAAGAAGCTCGCCACGCGTGAACTTCTGGAGACCACTTGAAAGTTAAAGTAAAACTTGAATACAAGCCGCAGGGTCCGAACTTTCAGGATCTTATCCTACTGTTGTCGCATTTCTGGGCGAAGCAGGGCTGCGTGCTGCAGCAACCGTATGACGTCGAGGTTGGGGCGGGCACGATGCATCCAGAAACATTCCTCCGCGTTCTCGGTCCGCATCCCTATCGCGTCGGCTACGTGCAGCCGAGTCGTCGGCCCGCCGACGGTCGTTATGGCGAGAATCCCAACCGCCTCTACAAGCACACACAATTTCAAGTCGTCCTCAAGCCTTCGCCCGTAGACGTACAAGATGTTTACCTGAAAAGTCTTGCCGCGATCGGGATTCGGCTCGAGGACCACGACATTCGCTTCGAGGAAGACAACTGGGAATCCCCGACGCTCGGTGCATGGGGTATCGGCTGGCAGGTCTTGTTGGATGGGTTGGAGATTACACAATTTACGTATTTCCAGCAGAGCGGGGGCATCGATCTCGATCCCATTTCGGTGGAATTGACCTACGGCCTTGAACGTATCTGTGCGTTTCTGCAGGGAGTCGAGAACGTCTACGACTTGCGGTGGTCCGCAAATAAGACGTACGGCGAAATCCGGCTTCTTGAGGAACAGCAACTTTCCGAATACAGCTTTGATCGCAGCGATGCGCCGGCGATTCGCTCCGAATTTGAGTTGCATGAGAAGCAAGCCAAGGAACTGCTCGACGGCTTCAAAGGCATGGAAGGGAAGGATCGCGCCCGCTACCCGCTTCTTGCTGCTTACGATCATTGTCTAAAGTGTTCCCATCTCTTCAACTTGATGGACGCGCGCGGAGTAATCTCCACGACGGAACGTGCGGCCTTAATGGCGCGAGTGCGCACGCTTGCGTGCCGCATGGCTTCCGCCTACCTGGAACAGCTGAATGGCGCGCGCGGTGAGGTGCGCGCGTGAAACTCGCCAAAAAGCCGAAACTCATTGAACTTCTGTTTGAAGTCGGCTGCGAAGAGATCCCGGCCGGCATGCTGCCGAAGGCCGAAGAGGAACTTCGCACCAATATCGAGAAACTGCTCGGCGCCGAGGACTTCTCCGCAGGCGTTTGCGTGGAAACGTTTAGCGCCCCGCGCCGCTTGACCGCGTGGGTGCGCGGCCTCCAGGTGAAGCAGCCGGACATCGAACTTGAAGTTACGGGCCCGCCGAAATCCGTGGCCTATGATTCGGTCGGCGCGCCGACACGCGCCGCTCTCAGCTTCGCCGAGAAACAGCGGGTCCATGTCAACGACCTGTATCTCGTGAAGACCGCTAAGGGCGAATACCTCGCCACCAAACAAGTTAAACGCGGACGCACCGCCGAACAAATTCTCGCCGTGATTCTCCCGCGCGCGGTTCACGACCTCACTTGGCCGCGCTCTATGACTTGGACTGGATTGAGTGGCCCGCGTTTCATACGACCGATTCGTTGGGTGGTCGCCGTCCTCGATGGCAAGCCACTGAAACTCACCGTTGGCGGCGTGCCTTCCGGGAACCAAACGCGGGGCCACCGTTTCCTTGGCGCGGATGCCATTCGTGTTTCAGGATTCGCCGACTACGAGAAGAAGCTTTACTCCAACGGCGTCATCATTCGTCCATCACGCCGCACCGAGAAGATCAACAAGGAACTCGACGCCCTCGCCAATCGCGGCGGCCATCAACTGCATGAGGACGTCGGCCTTCGCAAGCTCGTTGCCTATCTCAATGAGTTTCCTTCCGTCATTCAGGGGGATTTTGATCCCGCTTTTCTGGACCTTCCCGACGAAATTCTCGTGACGGTGATGCGGGATCATCAAAAGTATTTTGCTGTCCAGAAGAAGAGTGGAGAACTCGCGCCGCACTTCCTTGCGGTCATTAACGCGGACAAAGACAAGAAGGGCATCATCCGGGCCGGACATGAACGCGTTCTCCGCGCACGATTCGCCGACGCGCGGTTCTTCTGGGAGTCCGACCAGAAATGTCGGCTCGCCGACTATCTCCCCAAGCTCGAGCGGGTGACTTATGAGTCGCGGCTGGGCAGCTATCGGGACAAGGTCGAGCGGGTTCGCTCCATCGCCCGTTGGCTCGCCGAGCAGTGGTTCAATCTCGGAATGCTGCAAGCGCATGTCTCTGAAGCGGACCATGCGGCGGAACTCGCGAAGTGCGACCTCGCGACGGAAATGGTCCGGGAATTCCCGGAGCTTCAGGGAATTGTTGGAGGGCTTTACGCTCGCGCGCAAGGCGAATCCAATGAAGTGGCCGACGCCATCTATGACCACTACCGGCCTGTTGGCCTGGACGATCCCATACCACGCAATCTCACGGGTTGCGCTGTGGCCTTGGCGGACAAGCTCGATTCCGTAGTGGGTTGCCTTGCCGTCGGAGTCGTTCCGACTGGATCGAGCGATCCTTACGCGCTCCGGCGTGCGTCCCTTGGCATCGTCAAAATCATTCTGGAAAAGAAACTACCCATTTCTCTCACGTCCGCCATTGGGGCTGCTTCCAAAGCGCTCGTCACGCTGAAACCGAAGCGGGGCGTTACTCCTGAGCAAGAGAACAAGGTTCTCGATTTCATTCTGGACCGCGTCAAGTTCGTTTTCCGCGAACGGGAACAGTTCAGCTACGATGAAGTCGCCGCCGTGTTCCGGGCCGGCGCTGACGATCTTGTGGATGCACAAAAGCGGCTGGTGGCGCTCAAGGCCATCCGCAAGTCCAAGAACTTTGAGCCGCTGGCGGTCTCATTCAAACGCACACGTAAGATCCTCGAAAAGG
Source organism: uncultured Acidobacteriaceae bacterium (assembly GCA_964524985.1). Classification (GTDB taxonomy): domain Bacteria; phylum Acidobacteriota; class Terriglobia; order Acidiferrales; family UBA7541; genus Acidiferrum. Next base: position 22,595 of record CAZGFL010000029.1, on the reverse strand, counting down.
CCGGGGTGGCACCACAAGAAGAAAGGCACGTCAATTCCGAGCTCTTTGAAAGCACGGCCGAGAAGGATCTTCACTCGAGTGTCCGCGCAGCGGCAAGTAAAGTGCAAACCCTGAAACGGGGAGGCAAGTACCAAGAGGCCCTCGAGATCATTGCTGGCCTGCGGCCCGCAGTGGACAAGTTCTTCGATGGCGTGATGGTGATGGCGGACAAGGAAGCCGTGCGTAACAACCGACTGTCGTTGCTCGCGGAACTGTTGCGGGAATTCACGACGATTGCCGACTTCTCGGAAATCGGCGGGGAAGAACGCGCGTGACGAGACTTCAAGTATCACTTGAACTGGCGCATGTCGGCGGGCCGACAGTTTCTGGTTCATCGAGAAGTGGGTGGCTTCGGGATTAACTTTTTTGAATCCATAATATGAGCGAGGGACACTGTGACGAAATGGGTCTATTTTTTCGGTGCAGGTAAAGCGGAAGGCAACGGCACGCAGCGCGCCCTGTTGGGCGGAAAGGGGGCCGGTCTTGCCGAGATGAGCCGCATAGGCTTGCCCGTCCCTCCTGGCTTCACCATCACCACAGAAGTTTGCACCTACTTCTACGGCAACAAGAAGTCTTACCCGAAGGTCCTCGATGGACAAGTCAAGGCCGAGCTCGCGCGCGTCGAGAAGATCATGGGCACGAGGTTTGGCGACAAATCCTCGATGCCCTTGCTAGTGTCGGTTCGCTCCGGTGCTCGCGACTCCATGCCCGGCATGATGGACACGATCCTGAACCTCGGGCTGAACGATGAAACGGTTCTGACTCTCGCCAAAGCCACGAAGAATGATCGCCTGGCGTGGGACTGCTACCGCCGCTTCATTCAAATGTACGGCGACGTCGTGATGAACGTGCAGAAGCGCGGGGATGAGGACCATGAGCCATTTGAGGTGGTCATCCACGGGCTCAAGCATGAGCGCTATCACGCCGACATCGACGATACCAAGCTCACGGTGGCGGATCTCCAGGAACTTGTCACGCGGTTCAAGAAGCTCATCAAGGAGTACACCGGCGCGGAGTTTCCTCAGGATCCCTGGAAGCAACTCTGGGGTGCCGTGGGCGCCGTGTTCGGTTCCTGGATGAACGATCGCGCCGTGGTTTACCGCCGCAAATACAACATCCCCTCGGAATGGGGGACAGCAGTGAACGTGCAAGCGATGGTTTACGGCAACACCGGTGACAAGTCCGGTTCCGGCGTGGCCTTCACGCGTGACCCTGCCACTGGCGAAAAAGTCTTCTACGGTGAATTCTTGATCAATGCCCAAGGCGAAGACGTCGTTGCCGGCGTGCGCACTCCCGAGCCCGTGGCGCACCTCAAGAACTACATGCCGCAAGCGTTCCACGAACTGGAGCGCATTCGGAAGACCCTCGAGAAACACTTCAAGGACGTCCAAGACTTCGAATTTACGATTCAGGACGATAGAGTTTTCATGCTCCAGACGCGCAATGGCAAACGCACCGGCCTTGCGGCCGTTCGATTTGCCATCGAGATGGAGAAAGAGAAGCTCATCGACTGGAAGACGGCCATCCGCCGCGTCCCGGCCGACCAACTGGACCAGGTTCTGGCGCCCGTCTTTGATCGCAAAGCCGTGCAAAGCGCGAAGTGCATTGCCAAAGGGCTCCCCGCGGGTCCCGGGGCCGCTGCCGGCAAAATGTATCTGAACGCAGAGCGTGCCGTTGAAGCGCACAAGCGCGGCGAGAAAGTGCTGCTCGTGCGCAATGAGACCTCACCCGAAGACTTGCGCGGCATGATCGCTGCCGAAGGCATCCTTACCGCCAAGGGCGGCGTCAGTTCGCACGCTGCGCTCGTAGCGCGCCAGATGGGCAAAGTCTGCGTTTGCGGAGCAGCCGCGCTTCAGATTGACTATGGCGCCAAGACGATGACCGTCGATGGCGCCACCTACAAGGAGGGCGACTTCCTCTCGATCAATGGCACAGCCGGGGAAGTCTACGCAGGGCAGATTCCTACGGCCGCCTCGGAAATCGTTCAGGTGCTGATCGAGAAGTCGCTCGAACCCGGCAAGAGCGCGACGTATCAGAACTTCAAGAAGTTGATGGACTGGTGCTCGAGAGTCACGCGCCTCTCCGTCCGCACCAACGCAGACACTCCGGAACAAACCGCTCATGCCGTGGCTTTCGGCGCTCAAGGCATTGGCCTCTGCCGCACGGAGCACATGTTCTTTGAAGGCAACCGCATTGACGCCATGCGCGAGATGATTCTCGCAGATACGGTCGAAGACCGCAAAGAAGCCTTGGCAAAAATCCTTCCCTATCAACGGGAGGACTTCATCGGCATCTTCAAAGAACTGAAAGGGCTGCCCGCGACGATTCGCTTCCTCGATCCCCCGCTGCATGAGTTTCTCCCGAACGAGCATGCAGCGCAAACCGATTTGGCGAAGAAGATGGGCGTGCCAGCCGAGAAGATCAAGCAGCGAGTTAAAGAACTACATGAATTCAATCCCATGCTCGGCTTCCGCGGCTGCCGCCTTGGCATAGCCTACCCGGAGATTTCAGAGATGCAGTCGCGCGCTGTCTTTGAGGCTGCTGCCGAGGTGCAAAAGGCGGGCATCCAAGTCCACCCGGAAATCATGATTCCACTCGTCGGCTTCAAGAAGGAACTCGATCTGCAGGTCGAAGTTGTTCATCGCATTGCCGCAGAGGTCATGAAGGAGAAGAATGTGAAGCTCAACTACCTCGTGGGCACGATGATAGAAGTGCCGCGCGGCGCCCTAACGGCGGACGAGATTGCGCAGACAGCGGAGTTTTTCAGCTTTGGCACGAATGACCTGACGCAGACCTGCCTGGGCATGAGCCGCGATGATTCGGGTTCGTTCCTCGGACCTTATCAGGAACTGGAAATCATCAAGCGAAACCCGTTTGCGTCGATTGATCAAACTGGCGTCGGCCAGTTGATGGAAGTCGCGGTGGCAAAGGGTACGAAAACGCGACCCGGCATCAAACTCGGGATCTGCGGGGAGCACGGCGGTGATCCCGACAGCGTCAAGTTCTGCCATCGTATCGGCCTCACTTATGTCAGCTGTTCACCCTTCCGCGTGCCGGTGGCGCGACTAGCCGCAGCTCAAGCAATGGTTGAAGAAGAGCAGGCAAAGAAAACTAAAGGGAGATAACAGGCCGGAAGGGCATCCACTCCAGTGAAAGTAATACTTGAAGTGCGTCGGCGGCTGCAAGGATTGTCTGCCCGCCGACGCGCTTCCTTTGTTCTCGATGCCGCTTGGAAGAGAGGCTCTCGGGCCGCGCTCGGTCAAGCCGCTACGTCGACATCTTGAAGAAGAAATAGAGCCCGAGAAAGAAGAAAATGATGTCCGGAGACCAGCCGGCCAAGATGGGCGGGAGCTGCCCTACGCCTCCCATGGCCTCGAGCAACGCCGCGATCGCCCAATAGGCCACGGCGATGGCTAGTCCCAATGCAACGCCACCGATCGCACCTCGGGTTCCTACAAGGAAGGCGAAAGGAAAGGCCAACAGCATGCTCACGGGCGCCATCAGCGGATAGGCCAGTTTCTTGTGCCACTGGACCATCAGGGTAGATACGTCAAATCCGGCGCGATGCAATCCCTCGATGTAGCCTCCCAGTTCCCCCAGGCTCATCTGGAAGGCTTGCCGGACTTCGCGATTAAAGTAGCTCGGCGGCTCTGTCAATTCTTTGGGAGCCGCGGCCGTAAAACTCTCGAATTTGGCGACGGAGCCATCTGAAAAGTCGCGAATCCAGCCACCCTCCAGCACCCACACATTCTCGGTTTCGGACCAGCGCGCCCGAGTGGCAAAAATCCGCCGCCGCACTTGGAAACTCGTGGGATCAATTTCGAGAACGCTCAGCCCGCCGAAGAGCTTCAGTCCGGGGTCGAACAAGTCATAATTATAGATTTTGGAATTCTCGCCGAAGATCCAGCGCTGCGGATGGGCGTAGGTCTGCGGAGGGCGCCCCTTGATCTGGTTGTGGAGGGCGTCTTGTCGCTGGTTCGCATAGGGCAGGTACGTATCATCCAGCACGATCATTGCTGCCGCGAGGACCAATCCCGCAACAAGCACGGGCATTGCCAGCCGATAAAGGCTGGTTCCGCTGGCCTTAATCGCGACAATCTCGTTGTTCTTGCTCATGATTCCCAGCGTCACCAGCACCGCCATCAATGCCCCCAACGGGGCCAAGTTGTAGACGAGGTACGGCGTCAAGTACCAGAAATAATCCTTCACCGTCAGGAAGGGCACGCGGTGCCGCCCGATGTCATCGAGCAGCTCGAAGAAGGTAAAGGCTTCAAACAAGAAGACGAACACCGCCATCAGCAATACAAAGTAGAAGAAGAAACGCCGCAGAATGTACAAGTCCATGAGCCGCGGAAAACTCCCGCTGGAGGGCGCCGGAAGCTCATCCACGGCCTTCTCTCCGTTCCCATTGGCCGCGCTTGCGTACGCGGCAGCGGCCCTGGCTCGCGCGGCGGCGCGCCGGCGTCGCTGCCATCGGAGCCACTTGCGAACTGCTTCGAAGCTTTGCAGCCAACGCCTCTCCGCACGGAATTGTTCCATGCGTGGGAGCAGCGTAAGCCCGAGCACGGCAAGGATCACATTCGCTGCCCATACGCCCGCCGCTGCTGGAATTGTCGCTTGACGCGCCAAGCCGGCACCCATGATCAAAAGCAGGTAATACGCGGCAATCAGCACGACTGCCAAAAGGGACCCGGCAGCACGGCCGCCCCGGCGGGGCTGAGCTCCCAGCGGCACGGCCACGAGCGCAAACACGATGCACGCTATAGGAAATGCCAGCCGTGTATGGAGTTCCACGCGTGCTTCACGCCACTGCGGACCTTTTTCCTCCAGCAATTCCCGCATGGAACGTTCTGGGATGGTGCGCTGCCGGGGCTGTGCCGTGCCAATCCCATTGACCTCGATGGGCCAATCACTTTGGCCAAAAGACGTGACCGAGTAGTGGCTGGTGTCCTCTCGTGAGAACTCGTGGGTGGTGCCACCCTGAAGATGCAACTCGAGTTTCCCCTCCTTAGGCTCGGCAATCACGATGGCACTATCGGCGAGAGTCACGCGCGAGCCGCTCTCTCCGCCGGTCTCCGCCAGGAACACCCCGTGCCATTGCGTTCCGCTTGCGGAAACGTCGTTCACATACAGCACCATTTTGGGGAAGCGCTCGTCGAAGACGCGCGGCTGCACCTGAAAGGACACCTGCGAACTAATCAGCTCCGTCTCCGTATTGTGCAGCGCCCGCAGGGCCGCCGGCCCGATCCACACCGTCATTACCATGGTGACTACGGCCCCCGCCAGGGCTAGCACTCCCACGGGAAACAGAATGCGCCTCCGCCCGATTCCCAGCGCCGTCAGCGCAATGATCTCGCTATCGGCAGACATCCGGCCAAGCCCCAGGAGCACGCCGATCAACGTGGCCATCGGTACCGTGAAGACGAATACGCTTGGGAAAATGCACAGGAAAAGCTTCAGGATCTGCTCTCCGGAGCCTGCATGGCGCACGAACAGCTCCATCAGGCGCACGAGCCGCGGCACAAAGAAAACGAAAGTGAAGACGACGAGGCCGAGGAACGCATGGCGGAAGACTTCGCGGACGATATAGCGATCCAGAATGCGCATGATGCGAACGCTGAGTGTAACATGCCGCCTGCTTTGCTTCCGCGCAGGGGCCATTTAGGGGAGACAAGTATTGGTCGATTGGTCGCAAGTCCGTGCCCTGAGCGGTTCTTGCCGTATACTTCGTACTTTATGTTTGCGAGCCGATATCGAACGTGCGCGTCGCGGCCGAGGAACCGAGGCCGATGAACCGCATTCATCTCGTCCTTCTCTGGCATATGCACCAGCCGCAGTACCGCGACCCGGAGAGCGGCCGCTACGTCCTGCCATGGACTAGGCTGCACGCCCTCAAGGACTACTACGGCATGGTCGAGGTGCTCCGGGAGTTTCCAGGGTTCCACGCCACGTTCAACGTCGTGCCCGCGCTGGGCATTCAGCTGGAAGAGTACGCGAGCGGAAAGTTCAATGAGCCGTGGTTCAACCTGGCATTCAAGAACGCCGAAGAGCTGAATCGCGAAGATAAGGCGGAGATTCTGTCGCGTGCGTTTCAAGTGAATCATGAGCGTCTGATGTCGCGCTGGCCGCGCTTTGTCGAACTCTACGATTGGTCGAGGCCCGCGGGAGGCGCCCAGGCGGTCGTGAGCTTCACGTCCCGCGACTGGCGCGATCTGCAGCTTCTTTCGCAATTGGCCTGGATGGAAGAGTCCTGGCTTCAAAAGGACGAGGTCACCAGCCGGCTGGCGACAAAAGGAAAAGATTTCACCGAGAAAGACAAGGCGGGTCTAAAAGAAAGGCAGCAAGACCTATTAGGCAAGGTCCTTCCTGCCTATCGCGACGCGGCCGCCCGAGACCAGATCGAAATCAGCACTACTCCCTTTTACCATCCGATTCTTCCGCTGATCTGCGATTCAGACATTGCGCGCGTGGCCAATCCGTCGACGCCACTCCCCCGCCGCGCGTTTCGCAGACCAGAAGACGCCCGCGAGCAGTTGCACCTGGCCCGCCAGTACCACGAAAAGACGTTCGGCGTGAAACCTCGGGGTTTGTGGCCTTCGGAAGGCTCCGTCTCCGACCAAACTCTGACTCTTGCTGCTCAGGAAGGCTTCGAGTGGTTCGGAACTGACGAAGGCGTTCTCGGCCGCACTCTGAACATCGCGTTTTTCCGCGACGCCAATGGAACCCCCGCGAACGCCAGCCGCCTCTATCGGCCGCTCCGCGTGCAAATCGGCGAAAAGTCGATCCATGGCCTTTTCCGCGATCACCACCTCTCCGACCTGATTGGTTTTGTGTATAGCCGTATGGATGCCAAGGCTGCCGCTGCGGATTTGCATTCGCGCTTACGGCAATTGGGAGAAAGAACGGGAGGAACGCAGCCTCTGACGATCTGCCTCTTTCTCGATGGAGAAAACGCCTGGGAGTATTACGAGGGCAACGGGCGGGAATTCCTGGGCGAGTTCTACCGCCGCATTGAAAGCGACGCCGACTTCCGCGCGCTCACCGCCAGCGAAGCCATTGCGGCCGCAGGGGAAATCCCCACGAACACGGGAATCTTTCCAGCGTCTTGGATCAACGCCAACTTCGACGTGTGGATCGGGCACGGCGAAGACGTGACCGCCTGGGAGTTGCTCTGGGACGCACGCGAGACCTACGCCCGCGCCCTCGAAACACGGCAGAAGGGCAGGCCGGGGGGGCCTACAGAAGAAGCGCTCAAGGACGCTCATGAGTCGCTCCTTGCCGCGGAAGGCAGCGACTGGTGCTGGTGGTTTGGTCCCGAACACAGCACCCCGAATGATGCCGAATTCGATGAGCTTTATCGAAAGCATCTGACCGCTGTCTACCTTGCGCTTGGCCAGGTGGCCCCGGAAGAGCTTGCCAAGCCCATCAAGCGCCGCCCCGAACACGCCGTCCAGATTGCGCCGAGTGGCTTTCTTAAGGTCAAAGTCGATGGGCGTGACAGTTCTTATTTTGAATGGCTTGGCGCCGGGCTGTATTCGCCGGAGCGTCGTGGCGGCTCCATGCATGGCCGCGTTTACTACCTGCACGAGCTTCGCTACGGATTCGAGAAAGAACGGTTTTGCATTCGCATCGATCCGTTTGCGGAGATGCTTGCCGAACTGGATGACCCGGAATTTCGCATCACCATCAGCGGTTCCGAGGAACTGACCATTGTCGTAAAGCTGCAACGCGGCCGCCTACAGGAATTCGCCGTCGAAAAGTACCTCGTGTGCCTGCTCAATCCGGAATTCATTGCGGAAGCCGCGTACGAACGCGTCCTCGAGCTCGCCATTCCACGCAGTCAGCTCAACCTGAAAGGTCAGAACAAACTGAAGCTCGGCGTAGCACTTTGGCACGACGGGCTGCCTGTGGACGTTCTTCCCGCCGAAGGCTCCCTCGAAGTGAATCTCGGCGAAGACAATCTTGCCTGGCCGGTCGAATGAACTGTTGGCGGGCCGCTTTCGCGCTGTCCTTGCTCAGTCCTCAGTAGAGCTTCACCGCCAATTCCTGCGGCCGCTCGCCAACCGGAATCATGGTCACCAAGAAGTTGGTTCGCACACGAACAACGGCCAGGTCTCCGGAACCCTGGCTCACGACTAACAAAAGCGTCTCGTTCGGATCAAAGCGCAAGGCTCCCGGGGCATTCCCCGCGGGAATGGGAAACCCTTTTCCTGGATCGCGAATGATTCGGCGGTTTGGAAGGTCTACGGGGATAACCCGGCCAGCCGCAGTATCCGATACATAGAGAAGGCTGGCATCCGCGCTGAGAACTCCACGCGTCGTCGCGGACCCGAGAACCATGTAGTCCCCGACTTCATGCGTCCACGTGTTGATGGCTTGGAGCCCATGGGCCTCGGGGGAAATGACAAAGAGCTCTCCGCCATCTGGTTTGAGCAGCATCTCAGTGGGCTTGCCGGCCAATTCGAGATTTGCAACCAAAACCCCTCTGCGTAGGTCCACAACCGAAATCCGCTGTTCCGAGCGGCTCAATACGAAGGCCATCGAACTGTCCGGCAAAGCGACCACGTCTTCCGGTTGAGACACAACCGGGACGGCGCTGCGAAGCACGAGCGTCGCGGCGTCGTGGATGCCGAGAGATCCGTCGCGGCGATTCACCACTAATACGGATTTGCCGTCTGGAGTGACGTGAGCGAGTACAGGCTCGCGGCCCGTCTTCGCGCGGCCCAAAATTGTGCGCGACACAACATCGATGGCCAGAAGCGTATCGTTGCCCGAAGCTGTCGTGTAGACGCGAGAACCGTCGGGAGAAAAATCAAGTGAGTAGGGGAATGGCCCAACTGGGATACGCGCGTGCACCTCGTAGCTGCGTGCGTCGAAGATCCATACAAAGCCGCCGCCGGTGCTGACACCAAAGATTTCCGCGCGATCAGGATGCTCCCGCATTCCAGAAATGCCTGGACCGATGGGTATCCGCGCAACCGCCTTGAGCTTGATGAGGTCCACGACTGTTAACGCTCCGTCGGCCATGGAAACGTAGGCGCAAAGATGCAGGTCCGGCCGGAGGAAGGAAGGCCGGTGCTCCCGTAACAGAACAATCAGCCCAAAGACCAGTAAGACGACCAGCAAGAAGCGTGCACGGAAGTTCCTGGGTCGTTTCATAGGAGCGTTGGGATTCTCGCACGAGTACGCACGCGCCTGTAAGGGGAATAGCGGTTGACGCCGACGGGCCAATGGTTCTCGGAAAAGCAGAGCCGCTCGTCCGCCAAGTTCATATTGTGAAATGCGATGTCAGGAATAGCCTCGACAGAAAAGCGGTTTCCGTTATAATGGCGGCCACTCGAGCACCCTACAAAACAAACAGGCAGACCTACACCGCACCGGAGTCCCCAACCCCATGATGCAACCGCTTGATCTTGAATTCGTCCTCGTGTCCGGTGACTATGCGGCAGTAACGGCGGTTTCCAAAGGCGTGAAGAAGTTCGGCGCGAAGTTCGTACTAATGCCGACCGCGCACGAAGCTCGGGAGTGCCTCAACCGGCGCAAGGTCGATGGCGTATTTGTTGACATGGAAGTGCCCGGATCGCTGGGGCTCATTGAATCGACGCGCAAGGGTACCTCGAACAGCAAGGCGGTGATCTTCGCCTGTGGCGGAAAAGCCAGGGAGTCCACGCAGATTCTTGCCGCGGGAGCGAATTTCTTGCTGCGCAAGCCGCTCACGGAAGAAAGCGTCGTGATGCACATCACCATCTCCAAGGATCTCCTGGAGACGGAGCGCCGCCGCTATTTTCGCCATACCGTCAACTACCCTGTAACTCTGAACGACGGCACGACCGAGCAGCAGGCGCGCATGACTAACTTAAGCGGCGGGGGAATGGCGGTGCGCGTGGCCAAGCCGTTGAAGCACGGCTCTTTGTTGGACTTCACCTTTGAGCTGTCGCTGGGGATCAAAGTAAGCGGGAAAGGTCAAGTGGCATGGGTGAACAGCGAGGGTATGATTGGCATTGTGCTGCAAATGCTGCGTGGCCGAGGCAAGGAAATGCTGGATGGCTGGCTCGCCGGCAAAGAGCGCACGGGCGAAAAGTGATGCCTTCTCAGCTGGTGGTCAGTTAATTTTGCGGTGCAGCACGGCGGCAATCTGCCGCATTTCGTCAGCGAGCTCGGCGAATTCCTCAGGCAGGATGGACTGCATTCCGTCGGACAGTGCTTTGTCCGGCTCGTGATGGACTTCGATCAACAGGCCGTCGGCCCCCACCGCCACGGCTGCACGCGACAGCGGCAAAACCTTGTGGCGCTTGCCTGTGCCATGACTGGGATCGACGAAAATCGGCAGGTGGCTGCGCTTCTTGACTGCCGGGACCACGGCAAGGTCGAGCGTGTTCCGCGAAAAATCCGAGAACGTTCGCACCCCGCGTTCGCAAAGCGCCACATTGTAATTGCCCTCGGACAGAATGTATTCCGCCGCCATCAGGAACTCGTCGAGCGTTGCGGACATGCCGCGCTTGAGCAACACGGGCTTTTTGGCGCGGCCCGCGCGTTTCAGCAGTGAGAAATTCTGCATGTTGCGCGCGCCAATCTGAATGACATCTGCGTACTGCTCGACCAGGTCGAGCGATTCATTGTCGATGGCTTCCGTGACAATCCCGAAACCGTAGCTCGTGCGCACCTTTGAGAGAATCTTCAAACCTTCCTCTCCCAAGCCCTGAAAACTATAAGGGGAAGTCCTGGGTTTATACGCGCCGCCGCGGAAAAGCCTTGCGCCGGACTTCTTGACGCGCTCGGCAATAGCCATGCATTGTTGTTCCGTTTCCACGGCGCACGGCCCCGCCACCAACGCCACGTGCGGCCCGCCGACCAGCACATCCCCCGAAGGGGTAGGGATGCGGAGAACCGTGTCTTCTTCCTTCGCCTCTCGGCTGACCAACTTGTACGGCTTGCTGACGGGAATGCATTCGCTGACGCCAGGCAGCGACTCGAGGACACCGAGGTCAACCGCATCCTTGTTCCCGGTGATGCCGATGGCCGTGCGGTTCGCGCCCGGCATGGGATGGGCTTTCAGGCCGAGCGCTTCAATCCGCTTGCAAACTGCGCGGACCTGCTCCTCGGTGGCGTGCGACTGCATGACAACCAGCATGAAACGTTCCCCCAGCGCTGGAAATGAAGTCTAAGTCTACGGCAAGCCCGGAAGCCGCCGCAAATCCGCAAGGGCGAGGAATTTGGGCCGTGTGCTAGAATATTCTGTTCAAGATGGAGACGAAACCTTCCTAGGCATGCCGGAACAGCCCATACCTGTCGCCACCGAGTTCGACCCCGAAGACGAATACCGCCCGGAACCTGAGCCTGAGCCCCAGCCGCCAGCCTGGATGGATGGCCGCATTCGCATCGGCATTCACACCTCGATTGCCGGAAGCTATCTGAACGCCCTCGAAGCGGCTCGCAAGCTCGGCTGTAACGCGCTGCAAATCTTTTCCGCCAGCCCTCGGATGTGGCAGGGCGGACCATCGCGGATTCCCGATGCCGATGCGGCCGCGTTTCGAGCGCGCCGGGAAGAGCGGCGCCTCGGCCCGCTGGTTATTCACGCCAACTACCTGATCAATCTCGCAGCTGCACAGCCCATGCTGCGCACGCGATCGATCCAGGCGTTCCAGGATGAACTTGTTCGCTCGCTGGCCCTGGGAGCGGATTTCCTCGTTGTGCATCCTGGGTCGCGCGGCGAAGGCACGAGCAAACAAGCTATTGCCACTATCGTGGAGTCTGTGAAGCAGGCAACCAAACGCGTGCCTGCTCGCGGTTTGCGGATTCTGATGGAAAACACCGCTGGAATGGGTTCTGCCGTTGGCTCGCGGCTCGAAGAGGTCGGCGAAATTCTTGCGGGTCTACGGGAAGTCCACGTGGGCGCCTGCCTCGACACCGCCCACTTGTTTGCGGCCGGATACGACATCAAGAGCGAAGCAGGGCTGGAAAGCACAATCGGGCAGATCGAGACAACCATCGGCCTCGAAAATGTGCCCGTGTTTCACGTCAATGATTCCAAGGTGCCGCTGGGCGGCCGCGTCGACCGTCATGACCACATTGGGAAGGGAAAGATTGGGGCGGAGGCGTTTGGTCGAATTCTGCGGCACCCGCAACTGGCTTCTCCCGCTCCGGCCGGCTTGCCGGGACGGGCATTTCTAGCCGAGACGCCTATCGATGATCCTGGCGACGATCGGCGCGACGTCGCGATGCTGTGGGAATTGGCGGGGTTGAAAGACCAGGCGCCGGAAGCTGAAAAAGGTTTCTCGATCCTTACGCCGGCCTTGAAGAAAAAGCTTTCGGCGCAGCGGGCACAGCACAAGAGAAAACACAAGGCCGGACCGAAAAGAGGAACCAGGTCGAGGCGCGCGGTGAAAAAGGCGCGGCGAAAGAGGTAGCTGGGCGTGGCGGAACAGAGCACATCAGGGACGGGCCCCGGAGGGCCGAGCGGTTACGACCCGCAAAAGATCGAAGCCAAGTGGCAGAAGCGCTGGGCGGAAGCGCGCGTGTTTGAATCGGAAGCCGACCCCTCCAAACCGAAATACTACGTCCTCGAGATGCTGCCGTACCCCAGCGGCACGCTGCACATGGGCCACATGCGCAACTACACGATCGGAGACGTCGTGGCGCGGGTCAAGCGCATGCGCGGATTCAACGTCCTCCATCCTATGGGCTGGGATGCGTTCGGCCTGCCTGCCGAAAACGCCGCTATCAAGAACAAGACCCATCCTCGCACGTGGACCAATAACAACATCGCGGAATTCCAGCGCGTCCTGCGGCGCTTCGGCTTCAGCTACGATTGGCGGCGGGAAATCTCCACGTGCGAGCCGGAATATTACCGGTGGAACCAGTGGTTTTTCCTTCGCATGCTCGAGAAGGGCCTGGCTTATCGCAAAAAGAGCCGCGTCAACTGGTGCCCGAAGTGTTGCACCGTGCTGGCCAACGAACAGGTCATCAACGATGGTTACTGCTGGCGGCACGAAGACACGCTTGTCGAATCGCGCGAAATCGAGCAGTGGTTCCTGAAGACCACAGCGTATTCCGACCAACTCCTCGACGACCTAAACAAACTGGAAGGCGGATGGCCCGAGCGCGTCATCCTGATGCAGCGCAACTGGATTGGCAAATCGCAAGGCGCCAAGGTGCGGTTCGCCATCGCTGACATGCCCGCCATCGATCCTATCGAGATCTTCACCACGCGCATCGACACGATCTACGGTGCGACGGCGATGATCCTCGCCCCCAGTCACCCGATGGTGGTGAAACTGATTGCGGGTTCGACGGAAGAAGCGAACGCCTCACCCAAACTCGCCAAGATGCGCCAGACCTCTGTGAAAACAGAAGATCTGGCAACGATGGAGAAGGAAGGATTCTTCACGGGCCGTTACGCCCTGAACCCGTTCAGCGGCGAGAAAATCCCCATCTGGGTTGGAAATTTCGTCCTAATGGAATACGGCACCGGCGCGATCATGGCGGTTCCCGCACACGATGAGCGCGACTTCGAATTCTGCCGCAAATACGGCCTTCCTGTGCGCGTCGTAGTCCAGCCGAGTGATGCCGGCGCACTCGTCGAAGAGAAAATGGAAACTGCCTTTTCGGAAAGCGAGAATGGCGTTCTTGTGAACTCCGGCCCCTTCAACGGCCTCTCTTCGGAAGAAGCCATCGCCAAGATGGCTGCATTTGCCGAGCAAAAGGGTTTCGGCAAAGCGGAAACCATCTACCGACTGCGCGACTGGGGAATCTCGCGCCAGCGCTACTGGGGCACGCCCATTCCCGTCATCTACTGCCAGAAAGACGGACTCGTGCCCGTTGCGGACAAAGACCTTCCTGTAATTCTGCCTCCGAATCCCAAGCTGACCGGCGAAGGAGAATCGCCGCTCGCGTCGACACCGGAATTTGTGAACACCGCCTGCCCAAAGTGCGGCGGGCCCGCGCGCCGTGAGACCGACACGATGGACACCTTCGTCGATTCGTCCTGGTATTTCTACCGCTACTGCGACGCGCACAACGACAAGGCTCCTTGCGATTCCGCAAAGGTCGCGTACTGGTTTCCTATCGACCAGTACATCGGCGGCATCACCCACGCGATTCTGCACCTGCTCTATTCCCGCTTCTGGTGCAAAGTGATGCGTGACCTGGGCCTAGTGAAGCATGACGAACCCATCGCCCGGCTGTTTACACAAGGAATGGTGCAAAAAGGCGGCGTTGCCATGTCCAAATCGCGCGGCAACGTGGTCGGCGCGGAGGAAATGGCGCAAAAGTACGGCGCTGACACCGGCAGACTCTACACGCTGTTCGCCGCCCCTCCTGAAAAAGATTTGGAATGGAGCGAGGAGAGCATCGAAGGCTCCTGGCGCTTCCTGAACCGTGTGTACCGCCTGATCGATCGCCACGCAGATGCCGTGCAGCGCGCAGGGAGTTTTGACTTCGGACGGACAGCAATGTCCGACAAAGAGCGTGAGCTCATCGCAGCAACTTACCGAACTCTGGAGCGTGTAACCAGCGACTTCGAGACTCGTTGGCACTTCAATTCGGCAATTGCATTGATCATGGATCTCACGAATCAAATCTACGCAAAGGAACCTCTTGAACAGGACACGCGCCCGGAAGTACGCAAAGAACTTCTGGAAATGCTGACACTCATGTTGGCACCGATGGTTCCACACGTTGCGGAGGAGTTCTGGGAGAAGCTCGGTCATGCGGATGGCCTCTGGAACGCTAAGTGGCCCTACTTGGGTGTGGAGCGCGCCGAACTAGCGCGACCAGACGAAGTCGAAATCCCCGTGCAGGTGAACGGCAAGGTTCGTGGAAGGGTGACTGTTCCCATGGGCGCGAAGGAAGACGACGTCGTGAGACTGGCGAAAGCGCTTCCTGCAGTCGCGCAACACATGAATGGAAAGCGCATTGTCAAAACGATTTTTGTGCCGGACAAATTACTGAATCTGGTTGTCGCCGGTTAGGATTGCTCTGTAGTGGTGGGTCTTTTGACCCGCTCTTTTTCTCGGTCCGGGAGGGAGCATGGCGGAAGGGGCAGTAAAGCAAGTTGCTGAGCGGGAGCAGGGAGGCAAGATGAAGGCGGAACTCGGCGGAGTGGTGGTGCTGGACTTCGGGGGGCAGTACACGCAGTTGATTGCGCGCCGCATCCGCGAACAGCAGGTATTCTCCGCGATCCTGCCCTGTACGACGTCCCTAGAAGAGATCCGAAGGCTTGAACCGGTCGGAATCGTTCTGTCAGGCGGACCGAGCTCTGTTTATGACGCCGATGCTCCCAAGTGCGACCCAAATGTCCTCGCGCTCGGCATCCCAGTTCTCGGCATCTGTTACGGCATGCAGTGGATCACGCACACTCTTGGCGGCAGAGTCGAAAAGGCCGACCGTCGCGAATACGGCCGCGCCTTCTTGAAGGTTGACTGCGAGGGCGGACCTAACAGCTCCGAGCTGTTCGCCAGCGTGCCAGCAGCACTTCGCATCTGGAACAGCCACGGTGACAACGTGAAAGGCCTGCCCGCCGGTTTCCGCGCGCTAGGGCATACCGAAAACGCTATCGCCGCTGTCGAAAACCCCGAGAAGAAGATTTACGCCACCCAATTCCACGTTGAGGTCAATCACACCGAGCACGGGACCGACTTACTTCGAAACTTTCTCTTTCGCGTCTGCAAGGCTGTTCCAAAATGGAACGGCGCTGCCTTCATTAAAGAAACCACCTCAGCCATCCGCGAGAAAGTCGGCAACAAGTGCGCCATCTGTGGTCTGAGTGGAGGCGTGGATTCGACGGTGGCGGCGGTTCTGGTCCATCGCGCCATGGGTAACCGTCTCACGAACATCTTCGTGAATACCGGTCTCCTCCGAAAAAACGAGTTCCACGACACCCTGGAGATGCTGCGCGACCGTCTGCACTTGCACGTGATTGGTGTGGATGCCTCCGACCGTTTTCTCGCTCAATTAGAAGGGGTTACCGACCCGGAAGAGAAACGCAAGCGGGTTGGTCGTGAGTTCATCGCGGTCTTCGCCGAAGAAGCCCAGAAGCTTCAGGCTGGTGAAGCGCACGGTGAGATTGCGTACCTGGTGCAAGGCACTCTCTATCCTGATGTGATTGAATCCGTGTCAGTTAAGGGTCCATCCGCCACCATCAAGACCCACCACAACGTGGGTGGCCTGCCGGAAAAGATGCCATTTGCGCTCATTGAGCCTCTGCGGGATCTCTTCAAGGACGAAGTCCGCCAAATCGGAAGGGAGCTAGGTTTACCGTCCGAGATATTAGTGAAACATCCGTTTCCGGGGCCCGGACTGGCTGTCCGGCTGCTGGGCGAGATCACACGCCCCCACCTCGTGACCCTGCAAGATGCTGATGCCATTGTAGTTGAGGAAATTAGACGAGCCGGCCTTTATGAGAAAGTATGGCAGGCTTTTGCGGTGCTGTTGCCCGTTCGCAGTGTCGGGGTAATGGGGGATGGCCGGACTTATGGCCTCACCGTGGCGGTACGCGTCGTGGAGTCCGGCGACGCCATGACAGCCGATTGGGTGAAGCTGCCCGGGGAAGTACTGGAACGTATTTCCACCAGAATCGTGAACGAAGTCCCGGGCGTCACTCGAGTTGTGTACGATATCAGCTCGAAGCCCCCGAGCACGATCGAGTGGGAGTGAATCGTTCGGACCCGACAAGTGCGTGGGAATAGAAGCATCTGCCAACTGGAGACGGCCAGATCGCTAGAATCCGGCAAGCCAAAAAGAAGAGGCCGCGCAAAGGGCTTTGCGCGGCCTCTTCTTCCGTACGGGCGAAACCGGACCCCCATCCGAGACAACCGCAATGTTAGCGGTTGGCCATCTTCTGTGCCATGTACAGGACGAGCTTTCGATCACCTTCCTCAACCTTGCTCAGCAAGCGGCGAAGCTTATTGAGAAAACGTGCTTCTTTGCCGACGCTACCCCAGGCAATGTCATCCGACGATTTGCGCTTGGGCAGATTCGGCAACTGCGGCGGCTCTTCACCGTCATAAAAGAGTTGATAGAGTGGGCACTCGAGAGCGCGAGCGAGCTTTTCGAGCGTTTCAATGGCCGGTACAGTATGGCCATTTTCTACGCGGGAAATATAACAACGGAGCAGGCCGGTACGCTTTTCGATGTCGCCCTGGGAGAGTTTCTTTTCTTCGCGGAGTGCGCGAAGACGGTCACCAATAATCATGAAGGCATTATTCCATGTCGATAAGAGAAGAATCAAGCACAAAGTTTGGCACCCCAAAAGTGAAACAGTTGATGCACCAGGGCGCGACCAGATGGTACAAGGAACGTCAAAACGGGGATAATGAACGTAACCAAAACCCCATGGCACGCGTCCCAAAACTAGAGCCCCTCGACGCTCCGGCGTCACCGGGAAGCGCGAAGGAACGCGTCCTCAAGCCGGTGGCCACTGCCGAGGACCGGGAGTTGGTCCGGCGCGCCCAGTCGGCGGACAAAGAGGCGTTCGAAGAGCTCATCCGGCGGCATCAGCATCGTGTATTTGCCGTCGCAGGAGGAATCCTCAAAAGGCGCGAAGATGTGGAAGATGTCGCGCAGCAAGTTTTTGTGAAGGCATACTTTTCGCTGAAACGCTTCGATCAGCGCGCGGCTTTCAGCACCTGGCTGTACAAGATTACGGTGAATGAGTGCTGGGACCTGCTAAGAAAGAAGAAGGTGCGGCCGCTGGTCTACGAAGCGGATCTGAGTGAAGAGCAGTCGCGGAAGGCTCTTCAGTCCGCGGAGCAAGGCCAAGACGGGCCGGATGTGAGCGAGCGTCTGGCAGCGCGCCAGCAGGTCGAACGGTTGCTGCTAGGCTTGGATGAACGCGACCGTTTGATGCTGATCCTGAAAGAAGTGGAAGGGTTCTCGATTGAGGAAATTGCCGAAGTTATGGATTTGAATGCCAACACGGTGAAAGTAAGGCTGTTTCGCGCGCGGCGCCGGGTTGTAAGCCAGGCGAAGGCGGATGGCAGCCAGAGGTTGCGGTAAGGAGGCGGGTATGTGGAACCTGCTAAGAAAGAACAACGAGGAATGTCGGAGAACGCAGGACAGCCTCGAAGAGATCGCGCGGCGGCGTCATGCCCGTGGTGTCGTTAGTGCCGAGGAACTGCTCGCTGATCTCCCGGTGCAGGAGCGCACGCATGCCGTCGCTTGCAACCTTTGCCGCGAAGCCGCCCAGGACCTGCTAACCACTCGCGAATTGCTTCGCGGAATTCCAAGGGCAGATTCGGTGAATAGACCGTTCTTCGCTTCGCGCGTGATGGCGGCGATTGCCGCGCGGGAGAAGGAGCTTGCGAACCTGATAAGCCCTTGGACGGAGGTGCCGCGGTTTGCCGCGCGCCTTGCCTGGATCACCGGTCTGGTGCTTCTGGCGGGAACCACGTGGTTTTATGAGCGGGGAATGACTACGCCAAACCGCAACACCAATGGAGACGCCAATCAGGAGTCCATTTTTGAGACCCCGCCGCCCTCCAACCAGGACGACGTTCTGATCAGTATGGAGATGCATCCATGAGCGAAGCATCCGTAACGCGAAAAGCTGCCTTCTGGGTAGCGATCGTGTTTCTTCTGGGTGCCGCGGTTGGCCTGATGGGCGGCTACGGGTATGCGCGCTGGTCCGTCTCGGCAGCCTCGCACCCGCCGTTGCCGGAGCCAGAGCGCCGCGCCCAGCGCGTCGCCGAATTGACAAAACAACTAAACCTGACCGGCGACCAAGCCAAGCAACTCGACCAGATTCTGTTGCAACGCCATAGCGAAGTGAAGGGCGTGCGGGACCAGTCCGATGCGCAGTGCGATGTAATCCGCCAAAAGGGGCGCGACCAGGTTCGCGCGATTCTCACTCCCGAGCAAAAGCCGAAGTTCGAAGAGTTCCTGCGAAACCTCGACGAACAGCGAAAACGCAACGCCCAGCCCAGCCGCTGATCGGCATTCCCGCTTTCAGACCTTAACGATCAATTTGCCGGTGTTGCCGCCGGTGAAGAGCATATTGATGGCTTCGGGAGCTTTCTCGAGGCCTTCGACGATGGTTTCGCGGTCCTTGAGTTTCCCGAACATTTTCCACTGGCCCAGCTGCGTTGCGGCTTCCATGAATCGCGACGCGTAGTCGAGAATAATGAACCCCTCGACGCGCAGGCGCTTGACGAGCACCTGGGCAAGGCTAGCCAGACCGGGGTCTTCTTTGTTGTAGCCGGAGATCAGTCCGCAAACAACGACCCGACCATGAAGATTCATGCGGTCGAAAACGGCCTGCATGATTTCGCCGCCGACGTTTTCAAAGTCGATATCGATGCCGTTGGGCGTTGCCGCGGCGAGCTTGTCCTTCCAGTCCGGTTGCTTGTAGTTCACGGCGGCGTCGAAGCCCAGATCCTTGGTGAGCCAGGCACATTTGTCGTCGGAGCCGGCGATGCCCACGACTCGGCACCCCTGAATCTTGCCGATCTGTCCGGCAATGCTGCCGGTGGCGCCTGCCGCGGCAGAGACGACCAGGGTTTCGCCTTTCTTCGGCTGCGCGATTTCCATGCCGAAAAACGCGGTGAGGCCGTTCATCCCGAGAACGCCAAGAAATACCGTGTCCGAGACAAATGGAATCTTGGGGACTTTCTGGAGAAAGCTCTTGACCGAGCCATCGATGAGCACGTAGTCCTGCAGGCCTGTAATTCCGGTCACGCGGTCTCCCTTTTTGTAATCGGGGTGGCGCGACTCGATGATTTCAGCAAAGCCGCCGGCGCGCATGACTTCACCGATGGCCACGGCAGGGAGGTAGCTGTCCATGGCCATCCAGATGCGCATAGTGGGGTCGATTGAGAGATATTTGACACGCGCAAGTGCTTGTCCCTCTTGCAGTTCCGGGACGGGGACTTCCGCGAACTGGAGGTCGCCGGGGGCGAGAAACCCTTTGGGGCGGGCCCGCAGGCGAAATTGACGGTTCATGGTGGGCATGAAACTTCTCCGGGATTTAGAATCAATGACTTACGAGCAAGGGCGGGCTTGGAAGCCGAAAACGAGAGCCGCAGACTACATTACAGGATAATCTACTTTGTCCCCAAGACCACTTTGTGCGGCTGGCCGAGTTCGAATCGACGATCCGAATCGGCTTAAAGCAAATAAATGCCGCCGTTGCCCTTTCACGTCACTCCAAAACAATAGAATGCAAACCGTTCGACCGAACTAAAAGGGAATGTCTTCGTCGGAGATCTCCGGGGCACCGGTGGCGCCGCCACCTCCACCGAGACTCTCTTCGGATGGCGCGGACTGATCGAAGTCATCGCCGCCGCGTGGGGCTCCGCCGCCTGCTCCAGCTGCAGCGCCTTCGGCGCGGCCGCCGAGCATGCGGAAATTGTTAGCGACAATCTCAAAGCTGGTGCGCTTCTGGCCTTCCTTATCCTGCCATTCACGGGACTGAATGCGGCCTTCGATGAAGACCAAAGAGCCCTTCTTTAGGTACTGCTGCGCAATCTCCGCCTGCTTGCCCCAAACGACAATCTTGTGCCATTCGGTGCGCTTCTGGCGCTCGCCGTTGCGGTCCTTGTAGGATTCATCGGTGGCCAGAGAGAAATTGGCGACAGCCTGGCCACTGCCGGTGTAGCGCGTCTCGGGATCGCGGCCGAGGCGGCCGACGAGAATCACTTTATTGACTGACATACTGTTGTCTCCGTGAACCGGAAGATAACACGCGTGGAACCAAAAGGGAAATGCGAGGAACGCGGGAGACACGACTCGTGATTCGTGACTCTTGACTCGGGGCGGCTGTCCATGTTCGACGGTCTGGCGGTAGATCCAAGGGCGCAGCAATGCCTGCCGTCCAAAAGCGGCTTCGCATCTACAGAGGATTTGAAGAGGAACGCAAGACAAAAGCCGCAGGGTGCGCCCTGCGCTACATGAAACGCTATAGGAAGATGGGAAGGCGAGGGCGATTGACAACGGCGAAGCGTCGTCCTAAGTTGCGTTCTCGCGAACAGAACATGGAGGACTCGAAAGTGAAAACGAAAAAGCTCGGAGGCCTTGCCTTGGCCAGCGTCGTTGGGTTGACAGCCGCGGCCACACTCGCCACTCATGCGCGAGAGGCAGGACAGCCGGCGACGACAGGCGCCGTTGGAATATTTGAGGACCACGGGGATGTGGGAACGGTAAAGACGCCAGGGACGGTGGAATTCGACGCGGCGAAGCAGACGTATACGATTGCCGCTAGCGGTTATAACATATGGTTTGAGAAGGACGCGTTTCAATTTGCGTGGAAAAAGGTCTCGGGAGACGTCAAGCTGACGGCGGATATTTCTTTCCTGGGAAAAGGTGTGCAGGAGCATCGCAAGGCGGTGCTGATGGTGCGGCAGTCCCTCGATGCCGACTCGGCCTATGCGGACATCGCGGTGCACGGCAATGGCATGACGGCGCTGCAAACGCGGGATGAGAAAGGCGCGCTGACGCACGAAGTCCAGGCGCTTCAATGGTCGCCGCGGCGCGTGCGCCTGGAAAAGCACGGCGACTATTACACCATGTGGTTTGCGGACAGCAGCGGAAAGTTTCAGTTGGAGGCGGGATCGGCAAGGCTCCTGCTGAAAGAGCCGTTTTTTGTAGGAATCGGACTCTCCAGCCATGACGACAACGTGGTGGAGAAGGCGGTGTTCTCGAACGTGGACCTGAAGACGAGTGCGCCCGCCTCGGCAGCCGCAACGACGCTGCACAGCCTGATGGAAATCGTGACCGTGGCGTCCACGGACCGGACGGCCATTTACGTGGCTCCCGAGCGTTTCGAGGCGCCGAACTGGATGCCGGACGGAAAGACGCTGCTCTTTAACCGCAACGGGCGCCTCGAAAAGATTTCCGCGAGCGGCGGCGCGCCGCAAGTGCTGGATACGGGATCTGCAACGCGGTGCAACAACGACCACCTGATCTCGCCGGACGGGACGCTGCTGGGCATCAGCGACAATTCGCAAGAGAACCATCAGTCGCTGGTCTACACATTGCCGATCGGCGGCGGGACCCCACACCGCATCACGCAGAAGTCCCCTTCGTACCTGCACGGCTGGTCGCCGGATGGGAAGACGTTGGCATTCGTCGGAGAGAGGAATGGCGACTTTGATATTTACACGATCCCCGTGGAGGGCGGGGAAGAGACACGCTTGACTACAGCGAAAGGCCTGGACGACGGGCCGGAGTACACCCCGGACGGAAAGTATATCTACTTCAATTCAGAACGCACGGGCCACATGCAGATTTGGCGCATGAACGCCAATGGGAGCGAGCAAGAGCAGATGACATTCGGGGAAGAGAACGATTGGTTTCCGCACATTTCACCAAATGGGGAATGGATGGTGTTTCTTTCTTACGATAAGAGCGTGAGCGGCCATCCAGAGAATAAGGATGTGATGCTGCGGTTGATGTCATTGAAAGACAAGAAGATTACGGTGCTGGCGAAGTTGTTCGGAGGGCAGGGGACAATCAACGTGCCATCGTGGTCGCCCGATGGTAGCCGGTTGGCGTTTGTAAGTTATCAGTTAGTGGCGAATGAGAGTGGCGGCAAGTAACTCATCGTACGTGGCGCGGACTTCCCC
>CAZGFL010000028.1:0-33339 GCA_964524985.1 uncultured Acidobacteriaceae bacterium | reverse complement strand
TCCTGGCATTCCAGTTGCACCTTATCCCCGCAACTTACAAGATTGGCTTCCCGGGGTGGCCGGAACCGATCCTCGACTCGGTATCCGGTTTGGGGCGTCAATTGGAAAGAGGGGGCTTGCACCGGCCCCCTTTTTCGTTTTTGGTGCTAAGTTCTAGGTACTAAGTTCCAAGTAAAAACCCAAAGAGCCGTAGCAGCGGATACCGGCCTTTTTCCCGCTCTTCAATCACCAGGGGCAAGGCAGAATTACCCCTACGTTCCTACCGACGACTTATGGCTGAAAACTTGGGTACCAAAAAAAGTGAGCGGCCGGTGGGGGGACCGGCCGCTCGGGCGTGGGGGATGGAGGGTACTATAATCCAGAGTGAATTGGGCCTATCCGTCCGTTCCGCTGCGCTCGCGAGCAGCAGTTCCGCACACAGGAGCAGCGCCAGTAAGCTCTGTCTCCAGAAGGTCCGAAGCACTCCCGACTACGCTGTCAGTTTGTACGCGGCCACTTCTTGGGTCGATAGGCCGCGCGACTCATTTGAGCAGTACTTCGCAGAGCGACGAACGTACTTCGACTTGGTACAGAAGTACCGCAGACGCGGACCGTCCCCCCGCTTCGCATCAGTGGCTCTAGAGCTTTTTGAGAAGTTGCTGGAGAAAGATCGTCAGGTCGCCCAACCGCTTCTGCTCGTCCCGGGTAAGGGCGGAGAGCGCGTGGGCCAGAGATTCCACGCGTCGACGGCGGCCTTCCCAGAGAATCTTTGCGCCTTTGGCGGTGGCTTCGAGGCGCACGCGGCGGCCGTCTTCGGTGGCGTGGCGTTTGACCAGGCCGGCACGCTCGAGGCCGGAAACGATGCGGCTCATGGTGGGCGCACGCACCTGCTCGGCTTCGGCGAGTTCGCCCGGCGATCGTGGGCCACCGAAAACAAGGACGGAAAGAGCTGAGAGCTGCGCCGGGCCGATGCCGCTTTCGCGATCGCGGACGCGCAAGCGGCGAAGCAGGTGGATGGCTGCGGAGTGTAATTGATCGGCGGTCTCGAGAAGCGCCGGATCCATGGAAACTTTTTGCTTGACAGAGGTCATCGGATATAGTTAGCTATGCTAACTAATCTTGCTGAGGAGGTCAATCGCATGAGCGCAGCCGCAAGCCCTTCGGGAATGGCTTCCATGGGTATCACCGGTCTCGGCCAAATTTCCATCGTGGTCCACGACACGCCGCGCGCCACGGCATTCTACCGCGACGTGCTGGGACTGCCGCTGCTGTTCACGGCCGGCAATATGGCGTTTTTTGATTGTGGTGGAGTCCGCCTGATGCTTGGCCCCGCGAGCTCTCCGGAACTCGATCACCCCAGTTCGATCTTCTACTTCCGCGTTCCGGATATTCAGGCCGCCCACCAGCGACTGGTGGAGGTGGGCGCGAAGATCGAAGCGCCTCCGCGGCTGATTGCGCCGATGAAGGACTATGACCTTTGGATGGTGGGCTTCCGCGATTCGGAAGACAACATCATGCAGTTGATGAGCGAGGTGCCGCGCCCATCGTGACGGGGGCGAATTCTTGTTGTTCCGGAGGCATTCGCAATGAGCCTGCAGGAAAACACCAAATTAGCCCGTATCGGGCAGATCGCCATCAACGCGCACGACGTGGACCGTGCCACGGCTTTCTATCGCGACGTTCTGGGGCTGACGCACCTCTTCCGCGCCGGTCAACTGTCGTTCTTCGATTGCGGCGGCGTGCGGCTCATGCTGGACAAGGCGGAGAAGCCCGAGTTCGATCATCCCAGCTCGATTCTCTATTTCCAGGTGGGGGACATCCAGGCCACGCACAAGCGTCTGTCTGAGGGAGGCGCCAAGTTTGAAGATACACCACACGTGATCGCGCAGATGCCGAAGTACGACCTGTGGATGACGTTCTTCCGCGATACAGAAGGCAACCTGCTGGCGCTGATGAGCGAAGTGCCGCGGCCCTCGTAAGTCTTATCAGCAGCCCGCTCCTCTCCCCGGCACCGCGCTACAAGGCTTGCGCGGATTACGGTATCCTTTTCAGGCCATGCATGACCTCAACTACTTTCGTGATCATTTGGATGTTTTAGCTGAAATGGCGAAGAAGCGCGGCATCACGCTCGACCTTGATGGGTTTCGCGCGCTCGACAAGGAGCGCCGCGAGCTGGTCACAGAGACGGAGGCGCTGAGGGCGCAACGGAACAAAGCCAGCGACGAGATTGGGCGGCTCAAGAAAGAGAACCTGAATGCGGATTCGCTCATCGCTGAAATGAAGGCCCTCGCGGAGCCGATCAAGGTCAAGAGCCTTCAAACCGTCGAACTGACACAGAAACAGGAAGACTTTTTGCTCAGGGTTCCGAATCTGCCGCACGCCAGCGTGCCGGTGGGCGCCAGCGCCGCCGACAATAAAGAAGTGCGCCGTTGGGGCGCGCCGCCGAAGTTTGATTTCCAGCCGAAGCCGCACTGGGAAGTCGGCGAGCGCGCGGGAATTCTGGATCTGGATGCGGCCGCGAAAATAACGGGCGCGCGATTTGCGGTCTACAAAGGATGGGGCGCGCGGCTGGAACGGGCCCTCGCCAATTTTTTCCTCGACGTGCATACCCGCGAGCACGGCTATACGGAGATTCTGCCGCCGTTCGTGGTGAACAGCGCGTCGCTCACGGGCGCGGGCCAGCTGCCGAAGTTTGCCGCCGATCTCTTCAGGCTGGAAGGCACAGACTTTTGGCTCACGCCCACGGCGGAAGTAGAGCTGCACAACCTGTATCGCGACGAAACGATTCCCGAGGAGAAGCTGCCCATTCGCGTGACAGCGTGGACGGCGTGCTTCCGCTCGGAGGCTGGCGCGGCGGGGAAGGATACGCGCGGCATCCTGAGGCAGCACCAATTCCAGAAAGTGGAGCTTTTCAAGTTCACACATCCGGAAAAAAGCTACGAAGAGCACGAAGCGCTGACGAAGAATGCAGAAGCCATCCTGCAGAAGCTGGGGTTGCATCATCGCACCGTGCTGCTCTGCACCGGGGACATGGGTTTTGCTTCATCAAAAACCTACGATCTCGAGGTGTGGCTGCCGGCGAGTAACGAGTTTCGCGAGATCTCTTCGTGCTCCAACTGCGAAGCGTTTCAGGCGCGGCGCGCGGGAATCCGCTTCAAGCCGAAAGGCGGCGGGAAGAGCGACTTCGTGCACACACTCAACGGTTCCGGGCTCGCGGTGGGGCGCACGTGGATCGCCATTGTTGAGAATTATCAACAGGCCGATGGCTCGATTGTGATTCCCGAGGTGCTTCGCCCATACATGGGCATCGACCGCATTCCCGCCGGCTAAGTAGCGTCTTTTCAACCTCCTGCGGGTGGTTTGTGCCATTTGGTCAATACTGGGGTCCGCAGCCTGAGACCTTTGTGTAACTTATTCTATCTAAATAGCTTATCGTTGATTTTGGCTGCTCCAAGGCGACGTGAGCGTGCGCCCCGGCGGGTTGCCGCGCTCTCGATTCTATCCCTTTTCGTTTGACTACCCCTTTTCCCCTTACATACACTCAACTCACTGGAATATAAGGGGATTCCAGCGCTGGACCGATTTGGACTCGCATGAGTGTTCTTGCTCGCATTGCACGATTTCTATTTTGGGTGCTTGTCGTTTCCTGGAGCGTGTGGCTCATTCGCCGCGCTTTCGGCTGGATGTTGCGAAATGCCGCCTCTTCCGCGCAGCCAGGCTCGGGCACAACGAGTCCGCAGGAAACGCCGGTTCTCGCCCGCCGGCTCGTCCGCGACCCGGTTTGCGGGATGCACGTGGACGAGACACTTGCCATTCCGTTGCGGGAGGGCGGCGAACTGGTTCATTTCTGCTCCCTGGCGTGCCGCGATGCATACCTAGGAAGCACGAAGAAGCTCGCGGCGAACGGATAAAGAAGTTGCTTCAAGAGAATTGGAACTTGGGCCCAGTGAACGCACGGAACTTGAATAAACTGAGCTGACGAAAGGACCGACGCCGATGGCCACGGTCGCAAAGCCCACAACCCCTGCAACACCCATGGTGCCACGCATCGCGCCGCGCGAGGAGCTGAACCCGTTCCGCATCGCGCAAATCCAGTTTGATATGGCCGCCGAGTTTTTGAAGCTGGATCCGGGACTGCGGCAGATCCTGCGCACCCCGAAGCGCGTTCTGGAAGTTTCGCTGCCGACCAAGATGGACAACGGCCAGGTGAAAGTGTTTACCGGCTACCGCGTGCAGCACAACATTTCGCGCGGGCCGGGCAAGGGCGGCATCCGCTACCATCCGAACGTTACGCTGGACGAAGTGAAGGCGCTGGCGGCGTGGATGACCTGGAAGACGGCCATGGTGAACGTGCCGTTTGGCGGCGCGAAGGGCGGCGTCATCTGCGACCCCAAGCGCATGTCCAAGAGCGAACTCGAGCGCATGACGCGCCGCTACGCGAGCGAGATTCTGCCGCTGATTGGGCCGGCGCAGGACATTCCGGCACCGGACGTTTATACCGATGCGCAGACCATGGCGTGGATTATGGACACGTATGCCATGACGATTGGCCACGCGGCGCACGGAGTGGTGACCGGCAAGCCGGTTTCCATCGGCGGCTCCGAGGGACGAGGCGAGGCGACCGCGCGCGGCTTACTGTACGTGGTCGAAGAGGCCTGCAAGGTGAAGAAGATTCCGCTGCGAAGCGCAAGCGTGGCGATTCAGGGCTTTGGCAATGCCGGGGCCACGGCGGCGAGGTTGTTTGCCGAAAAGAAGGCCAAGATCGTCGCGCTCAGCGACACTCGCGGCGGCGTGACCAATCCCCGCGGCATCGATCCCATTAAGGCGATTCGCTACAAGGAGCGGTCCGGCACGGTCGTGGGCATGCCCGGGGCTTCGCGCATTAGCAACGACGATTTGCTGACGATGAAGTGCGACATCCTGATTCCTGCCGCGCTCGAAAACGTCATCACCTTGCACAACGCCGAAGCGGTGAAGGCGCGCATTGTCGCCGAAGCCGCCAACGGCCCAACTACGCCACATGCCGACGAAATCCTGGCGCGTCGAGGCATCACCGTGCTGCCCGATATTCTCGCCAACGCCGGCGGAGTGACGGTGAGCTACTTCGAATGGGTGCAGAACCAGGAAGGGCTGATGTGGGACGCGGAAGAAGTGAACGCCCGGTTGCAAAAAATCATGGTGCGGGCCTTCCACGAAATGGTCGAGACGATGCGCAAGCACCACGTGCCGCCGCGCGCTGGCGCCATGATTCTGGCCGTCGGGCGCGTCGCTGAGGCCACGCTTGTCCGCGGGCTCTTCCCGTAAAGCCTGCGATTTGAAGCCGATTATTGTTGAGCAGGTGTTCCGGGTATCGAAATCGGTGTCTTAATGTCCAGCAGTTCTGGCGGTATGCCCAACATGGCGTTGGTATTCTGGGCCACGACGACAAGCCAAATGCCGTTACGCTTTTCCGCGACCATGGTCATCATTCCATAGCGGGGCTGGCGCGCCGTCCCGTCCGCGTTCTTGTCTCCTTCAATCTTCCAGCTCCAATGAACCACGCCCATATCGGGCCGCAGGAAGCGCACCGTGGTTTGCAACGGCGTGAGAGAAGCTTCCTTGAAGCGCCCGCTGAGAAGTCGCGTGTGGAATTTCTCGAAGTCCTCTCTGCCATGCAAGTAGGTCGTGGCGACGGTTACGAAATCCACGTCCTCCGCCATGATTTTGGCCAGTTCATGGCCATCGTGCTTGGCCCAGGCGTTCGCGAAGCCTTGCGGCAATCGCCGCACAGCCTCTTCATCGTTTTTGGATTGCGCGTTTGATGCCACGGCGAAAAAAAGAAGAACGAAACCTCCCAAGAAGTGTTTCATCGAGTTCCTCCAAACCGGTCAAAAAGAAATCCATTCCGAACGGCACTAGCCTCATCCCGATTCCCGTCTTTTGACAGAGAGTTTCTCAAATTTTTCCCTTGCGCTGGAGAAAATCAGCGCGTACATTCGCAATTGCCGGTGCGCCGAAGTCGCGCGACCGGCTATTTTCTTCGGGGGAGTCAAAATTTGCGATGAGCACGAACGGTCACACGCATGCAGCGCCGCCAATTCTCCTGACCATCGCTGGCTTTGATCCGTCGTGTGGAGCGGGCACGGCTGCTGACCTGAAAACGTTCGCGGCGCACGGGTGCTACGGCGTCGCGGCCATCACTTCGCTGACGGTGCAGAACACGCAAGGCGTGGAATCGGTGCACAACACGCCCAGCGCGGAGCTGCGCGCGCAGCTCGAAGCCCTGGTCAAGGATTGCGAAATCGTCGCCGTGAAAATCGGCATGCTGGGCAACCGCAGCAACGCCGCGGTCGTGGCGGAATTTCTCGACGCGCATAAATTTGTCCACGTGGTCCACGATCCGGTGATGAGATCCTCCTCCGGCGCGGAACTGCTGGACGCCGCGGGGGTCAAGTTCGTTGCCACCGAGTTGCTCAAGCGCTCCACGGTCATTACGCCGAATATTCCCGAAGCGGAAGCGCTGACCGGGCTGGCGATTAAAGAGGTGGCGGACATGGAAGTGGCCGCGCGCAAGCTTGTCGAGATGGGCGCGCGCGCGGTCATCGTCAAGGGCGGCCACATGGAGCGCGCGATTGACCTGCTTTTCGACGGGGCGGAACCCGTGCAGCTCACGGGAGATCGCGTGAAGTCCGACAACATGCACGGTACCGGGTGCGCGTTTGCGTCCGCGCTCGCCGCGCAACTGGCTTCGGGACATTCACTCTTTGAGGCGGCCGCACTGGCCAAGGCTTACGTGACAAAAGCAATTGAAAAGGGCTACCCCATCGGCAAGGGCCGCGTTCCGCTCGATCATTTCTACCGCTTGCGCATTGAGCCGCCCGCGCGCGGCATCCACGAAGTGCCGCAGCACGGCCTGCATCCGGCTGCCGAACCTGCCGCGCATTGAGGAAGTTTGCGGTCCTCCGTTCTCAGTACGCGGTAAAGAAATGAATACTCTCGCCGTTTGCGTCGTTATGATGCTGCGCAAAATAAGTGCCCCATGATCTCGCGGCGGGCCGGTATCTGCGTACTCGCAACTTTGGCGATTGCACTGGTGGCTGCTGGCCTGCTGGTTCCACGCACACCACAACCGCTCTCGTATCATCAGTTCGTCGATCAACGTGCGTGGTTGGGCATCGCAAATTTCGGCGACGTCGCCTCCAACTTATTATTCGCAGTTTCCGGCGCGCTGGGTCTGGCCTATCTCTGCGGCAAATCCAGCCGAAAGCAATTCCTTGATGCGCGCGAGAGGTGGTTTTATCTGTTGATTTTTCTGGGGCTGCTGTTGACGGCAGTTGGGTCTTCTTACTATCACCTGGCTCCAGACAACGCCCGCCTCGTCTGGGACCGTCTGCCGATGACGCTGGTTTTCATGTCGCTGGTTGCGGCGATAATCGCGGAGCGCATCAGCGTGGATGCCGGACTTACTTTGCTGCCGTTGCTTATTGGAATAGGGATTGCCAGCGTGCTGCAGTGGTACGGCAGCGAGGTACAAGGCCACGGTGATTTGCGATTTTACGCCGCGGTGCAGATCTACGCTGTGCTTGTTCTGCCTGTGGCGCTGTTGCTGCCTCCGCGTTACACGCGAAGTGGGGACTTAATGGTTGTGGCAGTTCTCTACGTTATTGCGAAGATTTGCGAGACGGCAGACCGCCAAGTCTTTTCGCTCGGACACTTTCTCAGTGGACATACGCTCAAACATCTGGCCGCCGGTGCGGCGGGATTCTGGATTCTGCAAATGCTAAGGAAGCGCCAACCGATCAAATCTCACTAAACGCGGTAGGCAATGCGGCCGGCGACGATGGTGGCCACGGGCCCGCCTTTGAAGGTCCGCCCGTCGAACGGCGAGTTGCGAGATTTGCTTGGGGACTCCTGGACGTTGTAGGTCCAGGCGTGTTCGGTCGATAAAATCGTCATGTCGGCGGGCTGACCCGCCGCAAGCTTGCGTTCGATGCCCAAAACGCGCGCCGGGCCTGTCGTAAATAGCTCGACCATGCGCGTCAGTGAAAGCCGACCCGCGGCGACGAGTTGCTCGAGCGCCAGCGCGAGCGCGGTCTCAAATCCCACAATCCCAAATGGGGCGCGGTCGAACTCCACATCTTTCAGCGCCGGTTCGTGCGGCGCGTGATCCGTCGCAATGGCATCCACCGTGCCGTCCGCAAGCCCTTCGAGGAGAGCGGCGCGGTCCTCGCGAGCCGCCAGCGGCGGATTCATTTTAAAGCGCGAATCGTAGGTCACGTCTTCATCGATCAATGTGAAGTGATGCGGCGTCACTTCGCAGGTTACACGCAAGCCGCGCGACTTCGCCCAGCGCACCTGTTCGAGCGAAGCTTTCGCCGAAAGGTGCGCGATATGCAGCCGCGCGCTGGTGAGTTCCGCAAGTTGCACGTCGCGCGCCACGCAAACGGATTCCGCTGCTGCTGGCATACCGCGTAGCCCGAGGCGCGTGGAGGTCACTCCTTCGCGCATCACCGCGCCCGCCGCCAGCGAAACATCTTCCGCGTGCTCGATCACCGGCAAGTCCAACGACCCGCAATAATCCATTACCTGCCGCGCCAGCTTGGCCGTCGCGATGGGCTTCCCGTCATCGGAAACCGCCACGATCCCCGCTTCCTTCATTGCCGCAATTTCCGCAATCGCTTCACCCTTGCTCTCGACCGACGCTGCGCCAATTGGCCAGACGCGTACGCTTCCCGTCGTCTTCGCGCGGTCCACGATGAAGCGCGTCACGGACGCGTTGTCATTCACCGGCTTTGTGTTCGGCATGCAGCACACCGCGGTGAAGCCGCCGCGCGCTGCCGCGCGGGTTCCTGTCTCAATCGTTTCCGACGGCTCCTGCCCCGGTTCGCGCAGATGGGCGTGCAGGTCGATGAATCCCGGCGCGACAATCAGGCCGGTGGCGTCAAACACTTCCGCGCCGGGCGCGGGCCGCAGTCCGCCCGGCGGCGCGATTTCGACAATCTTCTCGCCATCGATCAGGATGTCGCGCGGCGCGTCCGTTTTCGTGGCCGGGTCAATCACCCGCCCGTTTTTAATCGCTAGCATTGGCCGATTCCTTGGGTTTTGCTTCCAGCGCTGGGTGCGTGCCGCCTTCCGCGGCGCCGCTGATGAGCAGATATAAAATCGCCATGCGCACAGCCACGCCGTTCGTCACCTGTTCGAGCACGCACGACTGCGGCCCGTCGGCAACTTCGGGCGTGATTTCAATTCCGCGGTTGATCGGCCCAGGATGCAGCACAATCGCTTCGCGGTTGGCGAAGCGAAGCCGCTGGGCGTTCAACTGGTACAGCAGAATGTAGTCGTTCGCCGAAAGCGGCGGATCGTTCAGCCGTTCCGTCTGCACGCGCAGCATGATGATCACGTGCGTGTCCTTCAGCGCTTCTTCAATGTTGTACACACAGCGAATGGGGGTGCCTGGCGCGATGTTTTCGAGTTCGCGCGGCACCCAGATCGCCGGCCCGCAGAGCGTGAACTTGCAGCCGAACTTTCCGAGCAGGTGAATGTTTGAACGCGCCACGCGGCTGTGGAGGATGTCGCCGAGAATTGTGACGTTCAGGTTTTCGATCGTGCCCAGCCGGTCGCGGATCGTCAGCGCGTCCAGCAAGCCCTGCGAGGGATGCTCGTGTGTTCCGTCGCCTGCATTGACCACCGGAATGTCCAGATGCCGCGCCACATAATCCGGCGCGCCGGAAGCGGAGTGACGCATCACCAGGCAGTCCGGGCGCATGGCGTTGAGGTTGAACGCCGTGTCCAGCAGCGTCTCGCCCTTCTTGATGCTGGACGCCTCCGCCTGCAGGTTCATGGAGTCCGCGCCGAGGCGCGCCGCGGCCGTCCCGAAGCTGATGCGCGTGCGGGTGGAATTCTCGAAAAACGCCAGCGCCACGGTCTTGCCGCGCAGCGTCGCCAGCTTTTTCAAGGGATGCCTTTGGATTTCCTGAAAGGGCTTGCTCTGGTCGAGAAGAAAACCAAGTTCGTCCGCCGTAAGCGGTTCGAGTGCGAGCAGATCGCGGAAGCGGTAAGTCAATGTCCCTTCTTAAGATTTTATACGACGCCACGCCGGGAACAAAATCGAACTACTCGACGCGGTCCACCAGCACCACCCGTTCTTCCTTGTCAATCTCGCTCAGCCGCACTTCGATGATTTCCGTGTCGCTGGTTTGCACGTGGCGGCCGACGTATTGGGCCTCGATGGGCATTTCGCGGTGGCCGCGGTCGATCAGCACGCACAAGGAAACGCGCTTCGGCCGGCCCAGGTCGAACAGACCGTTCATTCCGGCGCGAATGGTTCGGCCAGTATACAGAACGTCGTCAACCATCACGAGATCCATGTCGTCGACCGCGAAAGGAATGTTCGAGGAACGCAGCACGGCTTGCGGCGCGACCTTGGAAAGGTCATCGCGGTACAGCGTGATGTCCAGCACGCCCACCGGCACGTCCACGCCGTCGATTCCCCGCATGGCCTGCGCGATGCGCTGTGCCAGCGGCACGCCCCGTCGCACAATCCCGATCAGCGCAAGATGCTTCGTGCCACCGCTCTTTTCCACGATTTCGTGCGCCAGCCGCTGGAGGGTGCGGTCGATTTCCGGCGCGGACATCAACTGTGCTTTTTCGATGATGCGCATGGTCGGGTAATCCTACCATTGGTGGCGGCCGCGCGGTCAATGCGCTGCGTCACCAATCGATGCTTCCTCAGGTGTTCTGTCCGCGTGGTAAACTTCGCTTTCCCTTGGGAGGTCTAACCGCGATGCCACACCGGAAAACTGCATGGAGCCGTTTCCTTTTTTGGAGTGCGGCAGTCTTGCTGCTGCTTTTTTTCGGCTTCCCGCTTCCCATTGCCTCGCAAACCCCAACGCCCGCCGCAAGACCGGCTAAACCCGCGGACCGGCCCAAGCTGGTCGTGCTCCTCGTCGTCGACCAGATGCGCGGCGACTACGTGGACAAGTTTCGCTCGGAATGGACCGCCGGATTGAAGCGCCTGCTCACGGAAGGCGCATGGTTCCGCGAAGCCGCCTATCCCTACGCCGCCACGGAAACCTGCGTCGGCCACGCCACGATCTCGACGGGCGCGTTTCCCGCGACACACGGCATGGTCGCCAACGCGTGGTGGGACCGCGGTCAGCAGAAAATGATGACTTGCACGGCCGATCCTGATCCCAGTGCGAAGAACATCGGTTACGCCGGAGCCACTCCGAAAGGCGCAGACACCGCATGGCGAATGGCTGTTCCAGCGTTTGCCGAAGAACTGAAGTTTCAAACCGGCGGCGCCACCCGCGTTATGACGTTTTCGCTGAAAGCCCGGGCCGCCCTCACTATGGCTGGCCACAAGGGCGATGCCGCCACGTGGTTCGACGGCGGCGGGTGGACGACCTCCAGCCCTTACCAAATCCAGCCGTTCGTCGAAGAACAAGCAAAAGCGCATCCGCCGAAAGCGGATTACGGCAAGACCTGGTCGCTCACGCTTCCGGGAAAATCCTACTGGTATGGCGAGAAAGCTCTCGGTGCCGTCGCCCCGGAAGGTTGGGACCTCACGTTTCCTCATCCCCTTCGCGGCAAGTCCGGTTCGGGCGAACCAGACGGCACCTTCTACGAGCAGTGGGCGTCCAGCCCGTACGCCGATACCGCTCTGACCGAGCTTGCCAAGAAAGCCGTGAACGCGCTGCATCTCGGCAATGCCGCGGGCACCGATTTTCTGGGCATCAGCTACTCGTCCGTCGATTACGTCGGCCACGAGTTTGGCCCGCGCAGCCGCGAGATTCAGGACATTCTGATTCGCCTGGACAAAGACCTCAGCGATCTCTTTGCGTTCCTGGATAAAAGTGTCGGTCGCGGAAATTACGTTGTCGCATTCAGCGCCGACCACGGTGTCGTGCCCGTTCCCGAAGACATGCAAACCACAGGCGCCGACGCAGGCGTCCTGCACTTGCCCGAGCTGCAGGAACGCATGGAAAAGGCCCTCGAGCCTTTCCAGTTTCCGAAGCCGGCCATCGCGCGCATCGCGGGGAGCGACGTTTACTTTGCCTCCGGCGTTTACGAAAAACTACTGCACGACCACGCTGCCATGCAGGCCGTCCGCGAAGCGGCGCTCGCGCAGCCCGGCGTTGCTGCTGTCTTTCGCGCCGAAGAATTAAAGGACCGCCCCGCCACGCAAAGTCCGCTTCTTCGCGCTTTCGCTCTCAGCTACTTTCCCGGGCGCAGCGGCGATCTCTTCGTTGTGCCCAAGCCTTATTGGTTGATGGATGGCACGCCCGCCGGAAGATCTCGCTCTTACGGTACGGGTCACGGCACGCCTTACAACTACGACCAGCACGTCCCCATTCTGCTGATGGGCTTCGGCATTCAGCCCGGTGAGTATTTTCAGTCCGTGACCCCCGCCGACATCGCGCCAACTCTTGCTGCTCTCTGCGGAATCACCCTTGCCCCGCGCGACGGCCACGTCCTCGCCGAGGCTCTGACGAAACCTTCTGCTGGGAAGCTTGGCCCGACTGCTTCGGATACGCACCACTAGCTAGTCGCGAGTCAGCCGCTGCGTGACCCTAACTCCGCCTTCGTGGTATCCTCTTCCGCGAAGTGACTTCCGCAGCCGCTGTTGATTTAAGCGTGCAAATTGGCGCGGTGCGCCTGCGGAATCCTATTCTCGCTGCCAGCGGCACCTTCGGTTACGGCCTCGAATTCGCCCACCTCGTTGATCTGAACCGCCTCGGCGGCCTCGTCACCAAGGGTCTTTCCCGGGAACCGATTGAGGGCGCCCCTCCCCCCCGCCTTTACCCTACTCCCTCGGGAATGCTCAATGCCGTCGGGCTCCAAAACGTAGGAGTCCGCGCCTTCGTGGCCGAAAAACTCCTAGAACTGCGAAAATTCGATACGGCCGTCATCGCCAATGTATTTGGCTACTGCATTGAGGACTACGTGGAGGTAATCAGGGTCTTGGAGGATGCCGAAGGACTGACCGGCTATGAGCTGAACATCTCTTGCCCTAATGTAAAGAGGGGGGGGATGCAGTTTGGAGGCGACCCCGGCCAGGTATCCGAGGTTGTGGGAGCTGCGCGAAATGCCGCGTCAAAACGACCACTTTGGGTCAAACTCTCACCGCTTGTTGCAGACATTGGACTTATTGCCCGCTCGGCCGTGGAAGCCGGGGCTGATGCCCTCACTGTGGCCAATACCTATCCCGCAATGGCCCTCGACTACCGTACCGGGAAGTCCCGCTTGGGGCATCCAACGGGAGGGCTATCCGGCCCGGCCATTAAACCTATGACTTTGCGGCAGGTCTGGGAAACGCGGAAGGCCGTCCGGACACCAATTATAGGGCTGGGAGGAATCGAGACGGTCGAAGACGTGCTTGAATACCTGGCTGTGGGAGCTTCGGCAGTACAGGTCGGCACGGCCAGTTTTGCTGACCCTAGGGCCAGTCAGCGGCTAGCAGAGGGTCTACGCAAGCGCCTTTCCAAGGATAAGGTGTTTACTTTGAATGGGATACGAGACAAATTCGTGGTAGAAAACGGTTGACATAATGAGGTTTCTCTGTTACACTTTTTTGGATTTGAGTAGCACAAAGAACACACTATGAGACATCGACTTTTCATGAGCTGGGCTGCACTGCGATGGCTGCTTCTCATGTTCCTCGTCGCTCCGGCGATGGAAGCACCCCTGGTGGCGCACCTGAATCAACCCGCAAAGCCGATCAAGACCTGGGTGGGCAATTCCAGCTGGTATGGCCCCGGGTTCAACGGGCGTAAGACCGCCAATGGCGAGCGCTTCGACTGCGAAGCCCTCACGGCCGCACATCCCCACCTTCCCTTTGGCTCCATAGTCCGGGTGGTCAACCCGCGCAACGGCAAGTTTGAACTAGTACGCATCAATGACCGCGGTCCGTATCAAGAGGGGCGCGAAATTGATGTATCCTATCGTGTCGCCCGGAAAATCGGATTGATCCATTCCGGCGTGAGCCAGGTCCGGCTTGAGCTGATCGCGTTGCCCGAGAAGTACTGACCCCGAAGGAGACGGGGTCGCCTATGACCCTGACAACCTTCGATGCCCATCCCCGCAGCAGCCTGATCGTTGCCCTGGATTTCGATTCGCTGACGTCCGCGGTGAAGTTTGCCAAACAGGTCTCTGACCTGGTCGGCATGTTTAAGGTCGGCAACCAGCTCTTCACCGCCGCCGGCCCGGCGGCGATCAAGGAAATCGCGGCACTCGGCAACGGCATCTTCCTGGACCTGAAATACCACGACATCCCGAACACGGTTGCTGGCGCGGTGCTCTCCGCGGCGGCCATGACCGGCGTGCAACTCGTCAACGTCCATGCGCTGGGTGGCAAAGCCATGATGGAGGCTGCCGCACAGGCTATTAGTGCAGGCGTGCCGATGGGCGAAGACCGGCCGCGTTTGTTAGCCGTCACGGTGCTCACCAGCATGGACCAGAAAACGATGAAAGAAGTGGGCATCGGAGGCGCACCGAAACTGCGCGTGGTAAAGCTTGCGCAGCTCGCGAAGAAGGCTGGCGTGGACGGCGTGGTTGCTTCCGTGCAGGAAGCGCGCGCGATTCGCAAGGCGTGCGGGCGCGATTTTCTAATTGTTACGCCCGGAGTGCGCCCCGAGGATTCTCGGGTGGAATCGCGGGCCGACGACCAGTCGCGCAAGGCCACGCCCACGGAAGCGAT
The DNA here is from genome assembly GCA_964524985.1 of uncultured Acidobacteriaceae bacterium. Lineage (GTDB taxonomy): Bacteria > Acidobacteriota > Terriglobia > Acidiferrales > UBA7541 > Acidiferrum. The sequence goes on along the minus strand of CAZGFL010000028.1, from coordinate 18,683 downwards.
TCGCGCGGGGGCGGATTTCCTCGTGGTCGGCCGGCCGATTCTCGCCGCGCCGGATCCGCGAGGTGCGGCGCAAGCCATCGTCGACGAAATCGCCGCGGCAAAGTAAGCTCGCTTCGTTTGACCCCACAATCTCTCCTCCCGTAGCATCCAGAGCAGCAGAGTCTCTGCGCACATTCCTTATGTCCATAGCGATGAAGAGCGTGATTGTCGGCACGGCTGGTCACATCGACCACGGAAAATCGGCGCTAGTCGAAGCCCTTACCGGCACACATCCGGACCGGCTCGCCGAAGAGAAGCGCCGCGGCATCACCATCGATTTGGGCTTTGCCTTCCTCGAGGAAAACGACGTGCGCTACGGCTTCGTGGACGTGCCTGGCCACGAGCGCTTCGTAAGCAACATGCTGGCGGGCGCCGCGGGAATCGACGTTCTGCTGCTGGCAATTGCTGCGGACGAATCGATCAAGCCACAAACACGCGAACACTTCGAGATTTGCCGCTTGCTGGGCGTGCAGCGCGGGGTTGTGGCGCTGACGAAAAGGGATCTAGTGGACAGCGACACACTCGAGCTGGTGCGCCTGGAAGCGGAAGAATTTCTGCGCGGATCGTTTCTGGAGAAAGCGCCGCTGATTCCGGTAAGCGCCAAGACCGGGGCCGGACTTGGCGAGTTGAAGGCGGCGCTACGCGATGCCGCGGCAAGCATCACCCTGCGAGATGCGTCGCGTTACCTCCGCTTGCCGATCGACCGCGCGTTTGCGATGAAAGGCTTTGGCTCGGTGGTAACCGGCACGCTGGTTTCCGGCAGCGTGGGCGCAGGCGACGAAGTGGAGTTGTTTCCGGGAGGCGAGCGGCTGCGCGTGCGCGGCGTGCAGTCCGGGGGAAAGGAAGTCGAACGCGCGACGCCAGGGCAGCGCACCGCGGTTAATCTCGCGGGCATCGAGCACACCGCGCTGAAGCGTGGAATGGCCCTGGCGACCCCAGGCAAATTCCGCAAGACGCGGCGCATCGATGTGTGCCTGGAATTACTCTCGTCGGCCACAAAGATGAAGCAGAGAACGCGCTTGCATTTTCATGCGGGCACCGCTGAAACCATCGCAGAAGTCTTTTTTCACGGCACGAAGGAATTGGCGCCAGGGGGTAGCGCGTTTGCAAATCTGAAGCTGAAGGACGAAATCCTAGTGCTGGCGGGCGACCGCTTCATCGTGCGGCAGTTTTCGCCGGTCGAGACGATTGGGGGCGGCGCGGTACTCGATCCCCTGGCGCGGCGGCCCATGCTGCGCGACACTGGCCGAGTCGCATTTCTCGGAACACTCGAGCGCGGGAATCGTGAAGAGATCCTTGGCATGATGACGGAGCGCGCCTTGCTCGGTCTAGGACTCGACGAAATCGTCGCGCGCACGGCTTGGGTCGGCACGGAGATCCGCGACGCAGTGAAAAACGTTTCCGGCGCTGGCCGCGCCAAAGTGGTCTCAGCCGAGCCTCTTGTGCTTGTCTCCGGAAAAGCGTTCGAGGAGGTCCGCAAGAAGATTCTGGAAAAAGTGGACAGATTCCAAAAGGAGAATCCCCTGCTGCCGGGGATTAGCCGGGAGGATTTGCGCGCCAGCCTGGGTCGGCGCGTGCGGACTGAGGCATTTCGTGCCGCCCTGGAAGAGCTCGTTGCGGAGAAGAAACTCGATGCGCCAGGCGAACTGGTAAAGAGAGCGGGCTCGGAAATCACACTGCAGCCCGAGGAAGCGAAAGCCAAAGAGCAGATTGAAGCGGCGTTCGCCACAGCCGGACTTGCCGTTCCCTCGGTGAAGGAGGTGCTGACAAAGCTGTCGGTGGAATCCAAGCGCGCGGAAAAGCTGCTGCAAATCCTTTTGCGCGAGAAAAGCCTTGTCCGTGTCTCTCCCGAACTGATCTTTCACCGAAAGGCGTTGGGGCAGCTGAAAGAGCAGCTTGGCGGCTACAAGAAAACGAAGGGAGAGCGCATTTCTGTGCCGGTTTTTAAGGAATTGACCGGCATTACCCGGAAATACGCGATCCCCCTGCTGGAATACCTGGACCGCGAGCGGGTGACGCGGCGCGCAGGCGACGAGCGTGTTATTCTATAAGCCTTGGCATCGGCGCAGTCTTGCCGCGCAGCGCTTGGTGCGTTAGGGTGAGGGGAGCGTGCTCCCAGCACGCGGCATGCGGAGGCAGTTTCATGGGTGAGTTTAGTATCTTTCATTGGCTGATTGTCTTAGCCGTGGTGCTGATCTTCTTCGGGGGCAGGCGCATCCCAGAAGTGATGAAGGGCCTGGGTGAAGGGATCCGCAGCTTCAAGGAAGGCATGTCCGGCTCGCAAGCGGCGGCGCAAACTGCCACGGCTCCCGCTCCAGCGCAAGCGGCGGCGCCAACAGGGCTAACAGCAAAGTCCGGTGAGGGCCAAATTACAATCAGCTGGAACGCAAGTGGCGGCGCCAGCAGCTACAACATCAAGCGCTCCGGCGCGAGCGGCGGACCCTACGCGCAGATCGCGTCGACGGCCTCGACCAGCTTCACGGATGGCGGGCTGGCTTCTGGATCAAAGTATTTTTACGTCGTTTCGTCTTACAATGCCGCGGGGGAAAGTTCCAACTCCGCTGAAGTGAGTGGCACACCCTCTTAATTTTTCTGCCCTACGGCCCATTGAAAAACGAAAACCGCATTGCGCGCTGCAAAGCCTCTGCGCGAGCCCCAATTGTGCGCAAAGAGTAGCGGAAAATAGTTAGCCACTGCGCCAAACCTGTCCTTCCGACCAGTAGCCGTGCCGCAACTTTCTCCTCAGAATCGGGTACTACAGGTAGCCCGGGAACAATTCAAAGAAGCCAATTAGAGGAGAGGATCATGAAATTCACCTGGATGAAGTGGAGCGCCTTGCCTGTCGCGGTGCTGCTCTTGAGCGGCGTGACAATGGCGCAGGAACAGCAGTCTTCGGGCTCGCAGTCCGGTTCGCAGTCATCTTCCGGTTCTCAAGGGTCGTCTTCGCAGAGCGGCAGCTCCACGACCGCGACGCCTGCCCCCAAGCCGACGGTCGCGCAGCGCAAAGAAAATCAGCAGGACCGCATTGCGCAGGGCGTGAAGAGCGGCCAGCTGACCGCTGGTGAGACCGCGAACCTGGAAACCAAGGAAGCGGCCATCAACGGCGAAACCAAGGCGGACCGCGCGGCCAACGGCGGCAAACTGACGTCTGCTGAGAAGCAGCAAATCAACAAGCAGCAGAATCAGATGTCCAAGCAGATTTACGCGGACAAGCACAACGCCAACACCGCGCACTATGGAAACAACCAAGTTGGGCAGCGCCGCGAAAACCAGCAGGACCGCATCGCCCAAGGCATCAAGAGTGGGCAATTGACCGCCGGTGAGACTGCCAAGCTGGAAAACCAGCAGAAGGGCATCAACCAGCAGGTGAAAGCGGACCGCGCAGCCAATGGCGGCAAGCTGACTACTGGCGAAAAGCAGCAGGTCAACAAGGAACAGAACGCGGCGTCGAAGAACATCTACAACAAGAAGCACAACGCCAAGACACAGCCCAAGGCCAAGCAGTAAGTTCCTTCGACTCCTGAAAGACGAGGCGCCCCGGCATCAAACTGGGGCGCTTCTGTTTTTGGAGCACATCCCCTACCCCTTTTCTGCAAGTATTGATTTCAAAAGACTTAGATACGACACCCGAGCGCGTCTAAATCAAACAAGGAGCGGTGCGTTTCTTTAGGAAGCCCTGGGACGGTAACTCGCGGGGCGAAGCGCTCGTAAGCATAAAGGGGGGCCAAAATGCCGGAGCCCTCCGACCGTTGGCACGCTGCTGAGGAGTGAGTGCCGAGGGAATTTGGTAGAGTACAGAAAAGGGCTTCCCGGACCCATGCTGCCTATTCGTGACAATCTAGACCTATGTGTGAGCTCCCTGCGCGCGCATAAGCTGAGAACCTCGCTCACTATGCTGGGTCTGACGATGGGTGTGGCCACGCTTATCACGGTGATGACCATCGTGCAGGGGGCCAACCTTTACGTGGAAAACAAGATCGCCAACTTGGGAACCAATGTTTTTCAGATCGCGCGCACGCCGTTCGCGGTGACGGACTTCAACATCATCATCAAGGCGCTCAAGTATAAGAAGATCGAAATGGATGACGTCCGCGCCGTCGAGGAGCAGTGCACGGCTTGTGGCGAAGTGGGTGCAACGGCCAGCGCTTCCGTCAAGGCCCGGTACGGCGACAAAGAGTCCACGGATGTGAACTTTTACGGCGAGACGCCGAACATGGCGAATATCGATTCGCGCGCCGTGGAGGTCGGGCGCTTCTTCACTTCTTGGGAATCGGATCACCGCACGAACGTGTGCCTGATCGGCGACACGCTGGTGCAGCGGCTGTTTCAGGGCGGCGACTCGATCGGGAAAAGCATTCGCGTAGGGAACGACGAGTTCGTCGTCATCGGAGTCATGGAAAAGGTGGGCAGCGTTCTCGGGCAGGATCAGGACAACTTCGTGATCGTTTCGCTGCCGTTGTTTCTGGAAATCCAGGGCTTGCACACGACGAGCCTGACCATCAACGTAAAGACCGGCGCAGGCGACTTCGAAACCGCACAAGATCAGGCGCAACTCATCCTGCGCGCGCGGCGCCACTTGAGCGGCACGATGGAGAACGATTTCTTCATCGGCACCAAAGACAGCTACATGGCGCTGTGGAAGAGCATCAGTTCGGCGTTTTTCGGCGTGTTCATTCTGGTGAGCACGATTTCGGTGGTGATCGGCGGAATCGTCATCATGAACGTGATGCTGGTGAGCGTAACGCTGCGGAGAAGAGAGATTGGCGTGCGCCGGGCCGTGGGCGCGACGCAAGGCGACATCCTGAAGCAGTTCATCACGGAAAGCTTCCTCCTGTGCATTGCCGGAGGAGCTGTCGGCATCGCGCTCGGGTTTCTTGTAGCGATGGTGCTGCGGACGTACACACCGTTCCCGGCATCGGTGCGAACCTCGGTGGCGTTCATGGGCGTGCTGATGAGCTCGGCCGTGGGATTGTTTTTTGGAATCTACCCTGCTTTGCGCGCGGCGAAGCTGGACCCTGTGGTCGCGTTGAGGTCCGACTAATGGCGTTGATGACACTACCGCAGGCGCGGGAGAACTTCTTTGCCGCCATGGACACACTGCGGGGAGCCAAGGTGCGTTCGGCCCTGACCATTCTGGGGATCGTCATCGGCGTTTCTTCGGTGATTTCGATGGCGGCGATCATTCAGGGTCTGAATAAGTTCGTGCAGGATCGCGTCGAGTCGCTGGGCTCGCGAACGTATTTCCTGACGCGCTTTCCGCCGGGGACGGATCCTTCGCGCATGCCGGAAAAGATTCGTGTGCGCAAATACCTGGAATACAACTACGCGGAGTATATCCGGCAGGCGGCGCCCGACGTTGAGGATGTGAACACCGTGGGGACGCGCGGGTTTTTTCTGGGCGACTCGAACCTGATCACCTATGGCGACCACAGCGTCGAGAAGCTGATCGTGCGTGGCGCGGAGCCGGAATACACGACCGCACTGCCGCTCTTCAGCATCGACAAGGGCCGGTTCATCAGCGCGTTTGATGAAGAACACGCGCGGCCGGTGGTGGTGCTGGGCGCGGCCATTGCCGAATCGCTTTTCCCCAATGAGGATCCGCTGGGGAAGACTGTGCGGATGAATGGCAGTACGTACGAAGTGATCGGCGTGTTCGAGCACGACCAGGGGCTGTTTCTCGGTCCTGGCGTGGACATTTTCGCCATCATCCCGCTGAGCAAATTCCACAAGGAATATCCCGAAGCGAAAGAGCTGATCCTGATTTTCACGATTCCCAAGGACGTGAACATTGAGACGGCGCAAGGGGAAGTGATTCAGGCGATGCGGCGGCTGCGGCGGATTCCCGCGGACAAAGAAAATGATTTTGAGTTGAGCTCGCCGGATTTCCTAAGCAATTTGTGGAACCAATTGACCGGAGCATTGGTGATCCTGACGACGGTGATCAGCTCGATCGGGCTGCTGGTGGGAGGCATCGGCGTGATGAACATCATGCTGATCTCCGTGACGGAACGGACGCAGGAGATTGGCGTGCGCAAAGCGATTGGCGCGCGGAAGGCCGACGTCCGTCTGCAATTTCTGCTGGAAGCGGTGGCGCTGACGCTGGTCGGCGGGACACTGGGCATCCTGATTGGCGCATTCGTCTCGACCATGGTGCGCACGTTGGTCCCGTCGGTGCCGGCGACGCTGTCGTACTTGTGGGTGACGATTGGCTTCGTGATTTCCGTCAGCGTGGGTCTTTTTTTCGGGTATTACCCGGCGAACCTAGCGGCTAACCTCGACCCCATCGATTGCCTGCGCTACGAGTAAGCAGCGCTTTCTTCACGGTGTCATCCTGAGCTTGCCTGCGGCAAGCAGGCGGAGCGAAGGATCTCAACTGGGCCGCTTCACGATAGCAGGGAGAATTGGGGGGCTACTCCCCGGACCAGCCGAGATCGTCGAGGGCGCGTGTCACGCGCGCCAACGGCAGTCCCACCACATTGAAATAGCAGCCTTCGATGCGGGGAATGAAGCGGCCCGCGTGTCCCTGGATGGCGTAGGCGCCGGCTTTGTCGTGCGGCTCGCCCGTGGCGAGATAGCCCGTGATTTGTTCGGGCGAAAGCGCCGCGAAAGTGACCAGCGTGGTCTCGACAAAAGCGATGTGCTGGGCGTCGGGAAGGCGGATGAGCGCGACGCCAGTGAGGACAGCATGGGTGCGGCCAGAGAGTTTTTCGAGCATGCGGCGGGCGTCGTCGGAAGAGCGCGGCTTGCCGAAGATGTCGCCGTCGAGGGTGACCTCGGTGTCTGCGCCGATGACAATGGCCGGACCTACACCGCGCGCAGCCGCGAGTTCGGCCTTGGCGACGGCGAGGCGCTGGACGAGGTCGTGAGGCGGCTCGTTCGGGTAAGGAGTCTCGTCGACGGCGGAAGAAAGCACCGAGAAAGGAATTCCGGCATCGCGGAGAATTTCGGCGCGGCGCGTGGAGGCGGAGGCGAGGATCAGCTTCATTCAGGTAATCCGTGTTCCGTGATCCCTGAGAGGTTAACAGTCGAAGGTTGAAAGTTGAAGCAGGAGGAAAGAATTTGGAGATGGAAGAAAAAGCGGGAGCAAGCTCCCGCACTCCAAATTCAAATGACCACAGATTCCTGATATTCGCCGAAGACGCGGCGGAGGGCATCGGAGATTTCGCCGACGGTAGCGTAGGCTTCGACGGCGGCGAGGATGGCGGGGAGAAGATTTTCGTTGGTGCCAGCGCGGCGCCGGAGTTCGGTGAGTGCGGATTGAACGTGAGCGAAATCCCGTTTGGCGCGGAGCGCGTGTAGACGAGCGACCTGGGAACGCTCGATTTCGGCGTCAATGCGAAGCGTGGGGATGGCGTGTGCTTGCTCGGCGACGAAGTCGTTCACGCCGACGACGATCCGGTCTTTCTTTTCAACGGCGCGCTGAAATTCGTAGGCAGCTTTTTGAATCTCTCCCTGGACGAAGCCCGCTTCGATGGCGCGGAGCATACCGCCCATAGCGTCAATCTTCGTGATGTATTCTTCTGCGCCGCGTTCGATTTGGTTGGTGAGCGATTCGATGGCATAGGAACCGGCCACGGGGTCGATGGTGTTGCTCACGCCCGTCTCGTGAGCGACGATTTGCTGCGTGCGCAGCGCGATGAGCGCAGCGTCTTCGGTGGGAAGCGCGAGAGCTTCGTCGAGAGAATTGGTGTGCAGCGACTGGCAGCCGCCGAGAACGGCGGCAAGCGATTGAATCGCCACGCGGACGATGTTGTTTTCCGGTTGCTGCCCGGTGAGGGAAGAGCCCGCGGTTTGTGCGTGGAAGCGCAGCAACAGTGAGCGTAGATCCTTCGCGTGGAAGCGGTCGCGCATGATTTTGGCCCACAGACGGCGCGTGGCACGATATTTGGCAATTTCTTCGAGCAGATCGTTGTGGGCGTTGAAGAAAAAAGAGAGCTGCGGCGCAAATTCGTCGACATCGAGGCCGGCCTCAATCGCAGCCTGCACATAGGCGATGCCGTCGGCGAGCGTGAAAGCGACTTCCTGGACGGCGGTCGAGCCGGCTTCGCGGATGTGATAGCCGGAGATGGAGATGGTGTTCCACTTGGGAAGATGATCGCGGCACCAGGCAAAGATGTCCGTGACGATGCGCATGGCCGGGCGCACGGGATAAATGTATGTGCCGCGGGCGATGTATTCCTTGAGGACATCGTTCTGCACTGTGCCGGAGAGTTTTTCCAGGCTCGCGCCTTGTTTCTTGGCCACCGCGACATAGAGGCAAAGGAGAATCGCGGCGGTGGCGTTGATGGTCATCGAGGTGGAGACTTTCTCGAGCGGGATGCCCTCGAAGAGCGTCTCCATATCTTCGAGCGAATCGATGGCCACGCCGACTTTGCCCACTTCGCCGAGCGCCAGCGGATGATCGGAGTCGAGACCAATTTGTGTGGGAAGGTCGAACGCGACGGAGAGGCCGGCCTGGCCCTTGCTCAGCAGATAGCGATAGCGCTGGTTCGATTCCACGGCCGTGCCGAAACCGGCGTACTGGCGCATGGTCCAGAAGCGCCCGCGGTACATGGTGGGGTAGATGCCGCGCGTGTAAGGGAATTCGCCGGGATAGCCGAGGGCGGTTTCGGGGTCCCAGCCCGCGAGATTTTCCTCCGTATAGAGGCGATCGATGGGGAGGCCGGACAGCGTGGTGAATTGCTCCTTGCGCTGCGGAGACTGGGGTGAAGTTGTTTTCGTGTCAGACATGGAATGGAAAATAGAAAATGGAAAGTAGGGAATGCGCAACTTCTCGGTCGGGAGTTGGTTTTACGAACATGCTGGAGCCTTCATAACTTACGGGCGCGCCGAAGCGAAGTGACCGCAAAAAACACGAATAACAGAGCCACTGCGACGGCCACGCCAATGAGCCAGGGAGTAACGTCCCGCGTCCAAGCACGAAATGCCGCGTTGAACCAGGCCAAAGCGAGAACCACAAAAACGCCGGCGATCACCTCATGAAAAAGCTGTTTCATCGCGCGCCAAAACCGGTGAAAACCGCCTTGCGAGGCTCGCGAGGCGGCGCTATTGGCAGCCGTGGACATACGAGCATCTTAGCGCAAAACAACGGGAAAACACGGAATCGAGCTCCGTCGCGCTGGGAGGGCTCGCGGGAAGGTAAACCAGGGTACTGTGAACGCATTGGAGACAACGGCCTGAAGCTCTCTTGTATCCAACAAAATGAGGGCCTAAAATGGCCCAAGTAGTTCGGGAGAGCCGGCCTTGCAACTCGACGATCACCTGAAGAATCTGCTGCGTGAACTGGGGCACGCCATCAACGACACCGTGTCCGAGTCCGATCGCATTACCGGAGCGATAGCTGGAGTGCGCGCGCACGGGTATGATATCGTGTTGAAACTGGATGCCACCATCGGGCTGGCCAAGCGCGATGGTGCGGCGGCGGAAGACACGAAACTGACCACGCAAGACCGGCGGTTCCTCGAGTCTTTGCGCATCCAGGTGGACCAGGAATCGATGGCGGAAGAAGCGGAGAAAAAGCCTTCCCCAAAGCTGGCTATGACTCCGCAAGACGTACGTTTCCTAAAGTCGCTGCGCATCGCTACGGACGACATAGAATGAAGCGGTTTGTCAAACTCGTGACGCTGGGAATTCCGATGCTCTTTGCGGCGGGCGCCTCGTGTCCATCTGTTCGGGCGCAGGCTGCAGTTGCACCAATCATCGTGGACACGGCGGTACCCATCGTCGTCAATGCCATAAAGCCAAAGCCCAAACCGAATGGGCTCGTCAAGTTTGAAGGCTTTGTCTTGCACTCGAACATTGCTCAGATTACGGCCCGCTCCAAAGTGAATGAGATGTCGATACTGACATTCTCTTTGTCTCAGGAAGCATCGGTGAAGATGCAGCAAATCGTGGACAAGGGCGGCTATCAGTGGGGCGACAAGATCACGATCTATTACAACCCCTCCACGATGCAAGCCCTCAAGTTCAAAGGAAAACCCTCGAAGCCCAGCTGATTTGCGGAGCGTAACATGCTTCGCCTACCTGCGGTCGCCGGTCGATTCTATCCGTCCCATCCCGAGGAACTTCGCGCGCTCGTGCGCCAGTATGCGCAGCACGATCCCGCCCATCCGCCAGGGCCCGTGAAAGCATGCCTCGTGCCCCATGCCGGGTACATGTACTCGGGGTACGTTGCTGGCGCGGTGTTCGCACGCGTTGAGCTGCCGCGAAGAATCATCATTCTGGGCGTTCGGCACTATCCGAGGGGCGAGCCGGCGGCGATTCTCTCAAGCGGGGCGTGGCGCACGCCGCTGGGCGACGCGCCCATTGATGAAGGGCTTGCAGGCGAATTGCGGAAGGCGTGCACCCTGTTGCGCGAGGACAGCGTGGCGCACAGCGCGGAGCATTCACTGGAAGTGCAGCTGCCGTTTTTGCAGGTGCTCGCGCCCGATTTCACTTTTGTTCCCATCGCGTTGGGAACCGTGCACTTTGATTCTCTGGTGAGTGTCGGCGAGGCGGTCGCGCGCGTAGTGAAAAACTCGCGCCAAGAAGTGCTGCTGCTGACCAGTTCCGATTTAAATCACTACGAAGACGACGAAACCACACGCCTCAAGGACCAGAAAGCCATCGACCGCCTGCTGGCGCTTGATCCTCGCGGCCTATACGACACCTGCCGCAACGAAGAAATCTCCATGTGCGGCCTCGGGCCCGCCGTGGCGATGCTCACGGCCCTACATGCCCTGGGCGCGAAGCGCGCAGAGTTGGCGAAGCATGCCACATCAGCAGATGTGTCGGGGGATCGCCACCAAGTGGTCGGCTACGCTGGAATGACATTCTCCTGACAAGAGCGGCGATTCTTAGAAGCTTGTGGCTTATGGTTTGCCGCCGTGCGAACCGCCTCCCGCAGAGCCTCCTCCACCCGAGGAGTGGGAAGCCGAGCCGCCCGAGGAAGCCGAACCTGACGAATGGCCTCCGCCTGTCGAATACGAACCTCCACCTCCACTCCAGGAACGGCCGCCACCCGAATTGGCGGCGCTGCCGCGATCGCCTCCAGAGTAGCGCGGCGCTTGTGGCGGAACCGTCACACGCGGCGGAGTCGAGTTGCGAGCGGACGTAACCGTCGCCCCTGTCGGCGTGCGCACGTTCCCGTTCGCCGCAAGCGGCGCGGTCTTGTCGCGGCCACTCCTAACGTTTCTTTCGCCCAAAGTGCTGGTGGCCGCAGCAGTGTTGGAATTGACGAAGCGGTGCTCCTTCGGGTCGTAGATGATCGAGGAATCCTTGCTCAGTGTCACGGTACGCGTCCCGGCACTCCCTTCAATCACCGTCCTCGAAACGCGTGTCGGGGCAACTGCCCGCGCCAGGCTGTCGCGGAACGCCTCTTTCGGCGCCGACTTCAACGTGTCCCACTTCTCCCCGGGCGCGGAGGCGATCATTAGATCATTTCCCGCCTTCGACCCCAGCGGATTGAAGACACCATGCCCCAGGTTGAGCGGCGTCTTGCCTTTCTCATCCAGCGGATGCATAGGCACTACGCCGACCTTCCCGTTGTTGCGCACAAAGACCGCAGTCGCCGGATGATAGATCGGGCGCGGAGGATTCACGCGCTTCGGAGGACGCTTGATCGGCCCGCCGGGATAATAGCCGCCGTAGTACCCGCCGTAGTACATGGGGGGCGAATAGAACCATCCACCGCAACTCGCGTCGAAGAGCCAGCCGCCATAATGATAGGGCGCCCAGCCCCAGGGCTGAGAGCTGACCCAGGTCCATCCAAATGCGGGGTCCATGACCCACTGTCCGTCCATAAACGGTGACCAGCCGTAGCCCACTCCGAATGGCCGCCAGCCGTAACCGTAGCCCCCGCAGCCAAACCAGGAGCCATAGGAATACAGGCTCGCGAAGCCCGGAACGTAATAAGGAGCGCCTGAGTATTGCTGCGAGGCGGCAGTAGCTTTGGAAACCGCGTCGACTTGGCCTGCAACCCAGCGATCGAATTCGTCTTCCTCCCCAACACGGCCGACACTAACGGACAGCGCATTGCCGGCTTTCATGGAGAGACTCTGGCCCTTGCTCAAATTCGTCGTCTGCTCGTTATGCAGAACGGTGAGCCGGCCGCTCAGGTCATCGACCGTGCTCCCGTTGTCGTAATTGTCCAGCCGAAACGTGGCGCGGCCGCTGGCCTCGACCGTGAAGTCCCCGCCCGTCACGCTGAAATAATCGCCGCGCCCCGGGTTCACATAAAAAGAAGCGCTTCCCTGCAGCACCACCAGGCGCGTCGTGAACACTCCGTCCTTGAGCGACAGGTCGTAAAACTGGAGCACCGTGTTTTCCTTCAGAAATGCCATTGCGCCATTTTCAAATTCCACTGCCGCGCGGCCGTTGTCGGTCGCCACAACGTACCCCTGTTCAATCGGTAGGTTGAGTTCGGCGGTTTCCCATACGGTGCTCGAATCGGCCAACGGATCGCCGTGGGTTTGTCGGGCGAAACGGACGTCGCCCTGTACTAGGCTCAGCCGTATGATCCGCGCGTGGCTGGAATCCGCAGCAGCAGAAGGCACGCCCACGAAAAGTGTCACCAGAAGAACCAGCAGGATGAATGGAACTAATTTGCGGGAAGTCATGTCGCACCCCCATCGGTGGACACTGCCTTTGTCTATCTATAGGACGGCCATCGGGGCTGGTGGGTTGCAGTCCGCAGGCCTGTAAACATCGTCTCGCCCCGGGGTGCCCGCGTCAATAGGAGGCACCCTCTCCCACACCATTCCGAATGAGGCGAATCCAAATTCTCGATTTTCAGTTCCTTGACACTCCCGGACGGAACACGCTAGTTTCCCAAGCGGGGTTCTGTCCGGCTTTGACCGCGTTGTGTCCCAAGTCCGTCGTCCTTTCCGCATCAGGGGCGTTTTAGCGCACGGAAGTTTGCTCACAACGGTGGAGCAGCGGAGTCCCATTATCTTGGGGGGGTGTTATGCGAAGCCTTTATCGATTTCTTCTTGCGGCTATTCTTCTATTCGGATTGACGGGTGGACAACGCGCCTACGGGCAAGGGGGTGCAACCGGGGCAATCAGCGGAACCGTAGTGGACACGAGTGGGGGTTCCGTAGCCGGCGCGGATGTTCAGATTATCGACACGCGAACCGAGGCGCTCGTTCGCCGCATCCCCACGAACTCGGACGGCGCGTTCGTCGTGACGCTGCTGCCCCCGGGCACGTATTCCGTGGTGGTCAACAAGTCGGGATTCTCCGAAGCCAAGGCGGACAACATCGAAGTGCGCGTCACGGAAACCACCAAGGTGACCATTACCCTCAAACCGGGTGCGGTTAGCGAAAAAGTGGAAATCTCCGCGCAGATCACCACCGTGGAAACCAGCAACGCCACCACCGGCCAGTCCCTCGGCACGGAGACGGTGCGCGATCTCCCTCTGGCCACTCAGAACTTTCAGCAATTGTTGACTTTATCCTCCGGAGCGCAGAGCGAGCTCAACAACTCCACGCAATTGGGGCGTGGCGACGTGCGCATGATCGTGAACGGTCAGCGCGAGGACAACAACAATTACCTGATTGAAGGCATCTCCGCCACCGATTACAACGTAGCGGAGCTCACCAATACGCCTCTGCCTAACGCGGACGTTATCCAGGAATTCAAAGTGCAGACGTCCCTCTACGATGCCAGCCAGGGGCGCAACGGTGGCGGGAACATCAACGCTGTTCTGAGGAGCGGTACGAAGGAGTTTCGCGGAGACGTGTATGAGTTCTTCCGCAATGACGTCCTCGATGCCAACGACTATTTTCTCAATCGCAACGGCCAGAAACGCCCGGTAGTCCGGCAAAATCTTTTCGGTGGCAGCCTCGGTGGCCCGGTCGTGAACGAAAAAGCTGGGTTTTTCTTCGTGAACTACCAAGGAACGCGCCAGCGCAGCGGTCTTTCCCCTGGCACGTTCATCAGCACGCAGATTCCCTACATCCCGGCGGCGGATCGCAGCTCGATCACAAAACTCCAAGCCGACTGCGGCGTTACCAGCATTGACCCGGTGGCATTTGCTGTCCTTAACGCCAAGAGCAATCAATTCGGTGGTGGCGCCGGGGGATACTTGTATCCTGCGCCCGCCGTTCCATCTGGGACCGCTGCTTGCTCTTTTGTCCCTTTTGCGGTTAGCCAGCCGGGAAAATATACGGACGATCAATTCACGGCCAATTGGGACCGTGAATTCCACGGCGGCAGTGACAAAATCTCCGAACGCTTGTTCTACTCCAATTCGGAGACGATTGAGCCCTTTGGCGCAGGAGGTTTGCAAGCTTCTCTGGGGGGCTCCATTGCTGCCTCAGACCTGAATTTCCCCTATACGTTGCCGGTGCACGATCGCTTCCTGGGCCTCACCGAGACGCACTTGTTCTCGCCTGTCCTGGTCAACGAGCTGCGTTTTGGCTTCGTCCACATCAACAACTCTTCCATCAACACTGCCCCCGCAGGTGCAACCGCCACGGCGCTTGGTATCAACCGCCCCACAAACAACTTGACCAACGACATGTACAAATTCACCTTCAACTCGTCTGGGTTCCAGTTCGGTCCTACTCCCCAGGCCGACCAGCGCCAGGAGCAGAACAATTACAATTTCCTGGACACCGTTTCCTGGGTGCATGGGAACCACGTTTTGCGCGTCGGCGGCGAGATGACCTTCGTCAATCTTTACAAGCTCTTCCCGCAGGTGTTCAACGGGCAACTATTCTTTTCTCCTGGCAGCGGCCTCAGTGATTTCCAGAATTTCCTGGAAGGCGCGCCAACCGCGAGTTTCGGCGGCGGTGGAGTCTACAACCACCAGTACAAGCAGCAGGATTTTGCGGCCTTCGCTCAGGACGACTGGAAGGTCACCAAGAACACGACCCTTAACCTCGGACTCCGAACCGAGTGGCTTGGCGCTTGGCTGGACGGCGACTGCCACATTGGCAACCTCGAGTCCGACCTGACTTTTAAAGGCGAAAACCCATTTGTGTATCCCGGTTGCGTGAACAACCTAGGGGTTCAGGGGCTTTCAGGATCCGGGAATGGCACCACACTCAAGAATCGCTTTGCCAGAGGACTCGGGCCGCGTGTTGGCCTGGCCTATGACCTCTTCGGAAAACACAACACGACGATCCGTGCGGGATATGGCATCTATTACGTGCGCGAAGATATTGGCGCTGTCGATCAACTTAGTTTCCAAGCCCCATTTATTCCCATCGCCGGATTAGGCGGACTTCCCGGCAGCCTGACCAATTTCTTTGTGCCATGCTCCTCGAACCAGCCGGCGCCCCAGAATCCCTGGTGCACCTCGAACGCCTTCGGCATGACGAATCCAAACGGTTTGCCCGCCGCTGGCCAGCTAAGTCCGAGCTTTGTCGGCTGCGGTTCGGTTCTGCAAGGTTTTGTGTCGGCAAAGGATCTGGTTACACCGACTCCGGACTCGAGTCAGTCACCGGTGTACGCCAATCAGGCCGGCTGCAACGGCGTCGGTGCCGCGAGTATCTTCGTGCTCGAGGTTCCTCGGCATTTCAAAGTGCCCGATACCCAGCAATGGAACCTGACCATCCAGCGATCCTTGCCCAAGCAGTGGGTGCTCGAAGTTGGATATGTGGGGACCCATGCGGTTCACCTGCGCGACACCCGCGACGCCATTGAGTCCCTGGATGCCACCGTGACTCCCGTGCACGTCACCGACGTCAACGGCAAGCAATACACCATCACCACCGACACGCTTTCTAACGCCATTGCCAGAACCCCTACGCCGGGCCTGAATGGCTATGGCGGCTACCAGATTTTTGCCAACGACGCCTATTCGCACTACCACTCGTTGCAAACCACGCTTTCGCGGCGCTGGTCGCAGGGTTACGTCCAAGCTGCCTACACCTGGTCGAGGTCCACGGATGCCACTTCGACCGGAAACCCGGCGTTCAACACAGCATTCAATAATGAAAGTACGCTGAACGACTCTCGCGGCCTCTCCGATTTTGACCGGCCGCAGCGCCTCGTCGTCAGCTACGTCTATGACTTGCCGTTTCTGCGCCATTCGAATGGCGTGCTTCATGCCCTATTGGGAGGATGGCAAGCAGCCGGCGTCACCACATTTCAGTCGGGCTTGCCCTTCTCCATTTATGATTCAGCCTCGGGGACTGCGTTTATTCTGAACGGATCCACTTCCACGTTGACTGCCGACCTCGGCTCAGGGAAAACGATTGCGAGCGGCTACTCGACCGGCGACATCCACGCCCGGCTTAACGGTTATCTCAACCTAGGCAATTTCTCGCCAGTACCGGTGTTGGCCGCAAACCAAACGCTGTGCAATCCCGCTCAGCCCGATCCGACCCTTATCCCGAATTCCAACTATTGCGTGAGCGGCTTCGGCAATTTGGGTAGAAACATCTACCGCGGCCCCCACGAGCAAAACTGGGACTTCTCTCTCATCAAAAATCTCAAATTGACCGAGCGCCAATCCCTGCGCTTCACCACGGACTTTTTCAATATCTGGAACCATGCCAACTTCGGCAATCCCGCCGTTACGGACGTCGAGAATCCCGGAGCTTTTGGCAAGATCGTGAGCGACAAAGGCGTTCCGCGCCTCATCCAGTTCTCGCTGCGCTACGCCTTCTAAGCAGTGAAACCAAATTGTCCTTCAGCCAAGGGACGCAGCCAGCTGCGCCTCTTGTTTCTTAGCGTTTAGAATTCCTGGTGTGGTCCCCGGCTTTGCAGCCAAGGGTTCCCCGGCACGAGCTGCTGAGGAGTGATACCATTTTCCCCGGATTAGCACCTATGACTCGCATCGCATCCCGCGTTTCCCAATTGAATGGCGAAGGCGCTCTGGCCGTGTTCTCGCGCGCCAAGGAACTCGAGCGCGCCGGCCGCTCCATCATCCATCTGGAATTAGGTGAGCCGGATTTTCACCCCGCCCCGCCGGTGGTGGACGCCGTGCGTGCGGCCGTGGCTTCCGGCCGCGACCGCTATTGCTCCACACGGGGAGTGCCCGCTCTGCGCGAAGCCATTGCGGACTATCTGAAGCGCACGCGGCGACTCGACGTCGCTGCCGAGCAAGTACTCGTCGCCCCCGGCTGCAAGATGGCTCTTTCTCTGGCCATGATGGCCCTTATCGAGCCGGGCGACGAAGTGCTTTATCCGGACCCGAGCTTTCCGATTTACCCGTCCTTCACGCGGGGCCTCGGTGCTACGCCAGTCTCCTTTGGCCTCGAAGAAAAGAATCACTTTCAACCCGACCTTGACGAAATTGCCGTGAAGATTACTTCGCGCACCAGCGTCCTCATTTTCAATTCGCCGAACAATCCCACCGGAACCGTGTTCAGCGGCGCGACCCTTGAAAAACTCGCCGAACTCGCCCAAGAGCACGACCTTTGGATTCTCTCCGACGAAATCTACGCCCGCATTCTGTTTGACGGCGAATATCAGTCCATCTGGTCGCTCCCTGAGATGGCCGAGCGCACCGTTATCATCGACGGCTTCTCGAAGAGCTTTGCAATGACCGGCTGGCGGCTCGGCTATGCTGTTGCGCCCGTGCACGTCATCGACGCCATGGATCTGCTGGTGCTCAACACGTTTACCTGTGCGGCAGAGTTCACGCAAGTGGCAGCCATTGAAGCGTTACGAGATTCGACCAGCGCCGTTGACGCCATGGTCGCGGAATACCGCCAACGGCGCGATGTCTTTGTGGCCGGGCTGAACCAGATTCCCGGCTTCCGCTGCCAATCGCCCGACGGCGCTTTCTACGCTTGGGTCAATATTGAAGACACCGGACTCCCCGCCGAAGAAGTGCAGAAAATCCTCCTGGAAGAAGCTGGCGTCGCGGGAATCGCGGGCGCGGCGTTTGGTCCCGGGGGCCGGAATTATCTGCGCTTTTCGCTGGTGAGCGCGCGGAACTTGCTCGAAGAAGCGCTTGAACGCATGCAACGTGTCTCCGTGCACTGGCGCGCTGCCGTTTCCCGCGCTCGATAGCTTATTAGAAGGTTTGCAACGATGAAACCGTGCATTCGCGTAGCCGCATTCTCTTGCATGACGTTGCTCGTGGCCGCTCATGCAAATGCGCAGGCCAAACCTTTCGCCGGCTCAGACGTCCAGAAGATCTATGAGCGCCTGCTCGCCCAAATCGATCGCATTCCCATTTATGACAACCACTCGCACGCCACCTTTCCCGACGATTCGGACATGGACGCGCAAGCGGCTCCTCCCGACGAAAGCTCAGTCATCCGCCTGCGCGAGGATAATCCCGAATTTGTTGCCGGTGCCAAGGCCCTCTTCGGCTATCCCTACGACGACTTCAAGCCCGAGCACGCCAAGTGGCTTATCGACAAAAAGAAAGCTGCCGAGGCTTCCGGCACCACGGCGCATTGGGACAGCGTCCTCGACAAACTCAATATCGAAACCTGCCTCGCCAACCGCGTCACCATGGCGCCCTATCTCAATCCCAAACGCTTCCACTGGGTCTTTTTCGTCGACTCCTTCCTCTTTCCTCTCAACAACCGCAACCAAACCGGCAAGAACGGTGACATGGGCGTGTATATCCCCCTGCAGGAAAAGGTTCTGCAGCGCTACATGAAGCAGGAAGGCCTCAGCGGCTTGCCTGCCGATCTCGCCGGCTACGAAAAGTTCGTTCGGCAAACCCTGGCCGACAATCAGAAAAAGGGCGGCGT
>CAZGFL010000027.1:0-43571 GCA_964524985.1 uncultured Acidobacteriaceae bacterium | reverse complement strand
GGACTTGCCCTGCGTTGCGCTTGGATCCGGGCCCAGAGTGGCGAGATTGGGCGCAAAACCTCTTTGCGGATAAGCGAAGGAATAAGCCATCTGGGCGGTGTTGAGGGTGCGGACGGAACCCACGGCGGAGGCTTCGTTGGCTGCCATTCGCGAACGCAGAAGATTTGGAATGGCGATAGCCGCCACGACCAGAATGGTGCCGATGTCGAATGAGCCACTCCTGCCAGCCTGCTTGATCGCGGATTCTTCTCCGTAGAGGCAGGAAACACTGGGCGTAGATTCTAAGGAAGATTGCAGCAGGGACCGCGCCATCTCGGGCGAGATCCGCTGCATCTGGATGGCGGCCATGGCTACGGGATCGTTGTAGAGCAATGCGGAAGCCTCCCGCGAATGGCCTGGAGGGCGCGCCGATTGGAACTTCGCGGACTTGGCCAGCGAGGCGCCGGAGCGATGGAGACGGATGGATTCGGCGACAGCCCCGCGGCCCGAGCCGGCGATCAAGTAGCCATCGGCGAAGGCATAGCTGATTTCGACGGGCGCCGGGTTATTGGGAATGCGAAAGGTCTGGTAAGTGATGCCGCCCTCCGCGGTCTGCTCGACCTTGAAGTTCGCCACGGCCAGCAATGCGGCGAGCGTGCGTTGCAGATGCTCGGCATCGCGCACGCTGAGCATGGCCTTCCAGACTGGCTGTGGCGGCGTGAGCTTGTCCAGTTCAACCGTGATCTCACCGCCAAGAGTGCCCAGCAAATCGTCCTTGAGGCTCAGGTTGAGCGCCTTTTCGCCTCCCGCAATCGCCGCAAACTGCTGAGAAGAGGGTCCGGCAATTTGTTTCACGTCATCGAAGATTTGCGCGGGGTTCGAAAGCACAATGGCGCCTGCAAGAAGTGCTTCGGGAGAAACAAAATCCAAACTAGGCAGGGGACCGGACTTGGCAAGCCACGCCGCAGGTCCATGCCGCGGACCGGTGAAGCTCAATTCGGCCTGGTTGATGGCTTGATCGCCCTCGCCTTTGTGGTCCCAGACGGCATATTGCACGTTGTCAAAGCCGCTTTGCCGGAAAGCAGGGTCTTGCTTTGTGGACGGCGAAGATTCGTCCAGAATTTTCTGCAAGTCCGCGGCGGCGAGAAGCGTCAAACCGCCGCGATACTCGCGCGTCACGCGCTGTCCGAACGGAGTGGAAACAAATTCGCCGGACTTACGATCCAATTGCGCGCTGAAACGGCGCAGCAGTTCTTGATCTTCCGACGCGAGGACATAGTCTGGCCGCACCAGCAGCTTTAATTCGCTTGGCAGGCCTTGCCCCTTTGTGGCAGTAAGTGCTGGCGGGTCGAGAATGCGCACGCCCGCTTTTGTTACGCCACCCAACTGCTCGACGATTTGCTCCAGTAACTTTTGCAAGCCCGGCTTGCGGATTTCCGCCATGGCCAGCACATTCGTCTTTTTGCCTTCCATGGTTCCGAGGATGAGGATTTCGTCACCCAGAAACTGGTGGACTTGGTAGAACTTGTCGATGGAATCTTCGATCTTGGGCGCCGCGGCGGCCATATCCTTGCTGTTCCACCAATCGCGAAGCACCTGGCTTTCCTTGAGCTCCTTGCGGAAAACGTCCAGGGCTTGATGAGCGGTCTCGCCGTAATTCGGGAGCGCGACGAAGAATGTTGTGGATGCGGGCAACAGTGGCAGGAGACGGCTTTCCGTCCGCGCCGCCGGGGAGGACACGTTGTCTTTCATCTTGGCAAACAATTGGCCGAATTCCGGGAGCAGTCCCGGATACTTGTCGAGTTCCCGCTGGATCTCCTGCTCCGGGCGCTGGCCTGCGGGCGCGGATTGCGCGTGACAAGGCAAAACCGCAAGAGACATCCACAAGAGGTTGGACGCGAAGGGAATCCAGATCCGCTTTCGCGGGGTCCGCAGGAAAATTCGTACTCGTCGCATGGGGATTGCCTCCGTCAAGTAAATCTCAGGATAGAACGCCCCTCCTCGCTTTTGCCATGGGAACCGTGTTGAAATGCGGACAAAGTGCCGCGGGAGTCAACGTCCTCAGGAAGCCGGCCATGCATCCAAAGCGCGGAACGGCACGATTTTCGCTTGTTCGTCAAGCGTTTCGCGATATTTAATGGGAGCGGCTCAAATCAGCTGGAAGAGGACAGGCTCATGCAGCGCAACATTCGAGATCTTTTGAATCTGTATAACCCCGGCGATCCCCTGGACCAGGCGTGGACGATTCCGTCGCCCTGGTATTTCGACGCCAGCATCGGCGAACTGGAGCAGCGCAGCGTGTTCGCAAAAACGTGGCAGGTGGCCGGACGCGCGGACCAGGTGCGCAAGAACGGCGACTTTCTTACCGCCGACCTAGCAGGAGAACCGATCGTCGTTACGCGTGGAGACGATGGCGTGCTTCGCGCGTTTTACAACGTATGCCGGCATCACGCCGCGGCGGTGGTGACGGAGGCGCAAGGTTGCGCAAAGCAGTTTCGCTGCCCGTATCACGGTTGGACGTACGGCAACGACGGCGCGCTGAAGGGCATGGTGGAATTCGAGGGCGTGTGCAACTTCGACCGCAACATAAACGGGCTGGTGCCCATTCGCGTGGAGACGTGGGAGAACTTTGTCTTTGTAAACCTGGATGGACGCGCCGTGCCGCTCGGCGAGTTCCTGGGCAAGGTGCCGGAACTGGTCGCGCCTCTGCAACTCACCAAGAAGCTGAAGTTCTTTGACCGGCGCGTTTACACGCTGCAGTGCAACTGGAAAGTCTACGTGGACAATTATCTGGACGGCGGGTATCACGTGCCGCACGCTCACAAGGGGCTCAGCAGCGTGATTGAATACACGAAATATACGATTGAGAACTTCGAGCGCGCGTGCCTGCAATCCAGCCCGCTGTCGTCGGGAAAGAAATCACAAGGAGGAGTGGCGGCGACGCGGCAGGGGCGCGCTTTTTACCTGTGGATTTACCCGAACTTCATGCTCAACGCGTATGAAGGTGTGATGGACACCAACCTGGTGCTGCCCATGGGCGTGGACAAGTGCGTCGTGGTGTTCGACTACTATTTCGCCGACGTGAGCAAGAAGGCCGTCGCACACCATCGCGCCAGTATCAAAGTGAGCGAAAAGGTCCAGGACGAAGACATGGCGATTTGCGATTCAGTGCAGCGCGGGCTGGCGTCGCGCGCCTACGTCGCGGGGCGGCTCTCCGTGCGCCGTGAGGCGGGCGAGCACCTCTTTCACCGCTTATTGCACGCAGACCTGACGGGGGCGCTGAATCAATCTGCCGCCGCGGATTGAATGCGACTCGACGAGGCTAGTGAACTGACTTGAGGTGCGCTTCGAGCGCGGCCATCAGGCTTTTCTCAAGCGCGCCTGTGGAGTCCAAATCCCATGTATCGCGCGGCGGAGCGAAGCGGTCAAGATTCTGGCCTTCGCCTTGAAACCGCGCTGAGACTTCCACGCGCGTGAAGCCGCCGTCCAGTTCATGCGCCGTGATTTGCACAACGGCTTTGCCTTCGGTCCAACGCACGCGGCCGGCGTAGGTACCTTCCTTGGCAAACTGAAGAAGCTGGTCCTTATTAAGGTAGCGGGAAAAAATCCAGCTATCCTCCGCCATTCTTTCGTCGTCGATGCGCCAGCCTTGCTGTCGCACATAGGATTGAAAGAATTCATGGAGATCGACCAGAGAACCCTTCGCTTCGAGGCAGGCAGAACCGGATGGTGTGCGGTTGGCGGCGGATTTGGGCTTCCCTTTATCCTTGCTCTTCGAATCCGCGGCAACTGAGGAACACGGGCGTGCCAGGGAAACTGCCGCCTCGCTTACCGGTTTGTCGTCAGGCGACTGCGCGCGAAGAGATATAACAAACGAATGAGCCAGAAAGAAGAGGAGCAGAGCCTTCGAAACGGCGCAGCAGCCAGCTTGTACGGTCATCTTGAGACGGCCACGCCGGTCCCAGCAAACCAATCTACGAAAGGGAATCATCGTCGAAGCTCCACCGAGCTTCTGGAATCCTATCGCGTTTGTAGTGATTTGATGCAGGTTCTGGCGGAGGGCGTCCTTCAATTGGAACGCCCCGCCGTCCAAAAAAAAGTCTTCCATGAGTCGAGCTAAGAAGTGAGTTCCCTGGCGGCGTCGCCGAAGATTTTGGTGTGCAGGTCGATGTCAGCTTCGGTGGTGGCGGGGCACATCAGCGCCATGTTGTGGAAGGGCGTGAGCAGGACGCCGCGATTGAGCGCGTAGAGATGCAGGAAGCGCTCCAGCTCGAAATCAGTGGCCGCGGCGGATTCGCCGCCGTTGCGCGGAGGTTTCACAGCGAAGGTGTACTCGGCACGGGCGCCGAGCTGAATGACGTTCCAGGGCAGATTCGCGGTGCGAATGTGTACGGCGACGCCGTCGTTGAAGCGCTTCGCGAGCGGGATCATGTGCGCGAATGCGGCAGGCGTAAGAACATGTTCGAGCGTGGCGCGCATCGCCACGATGGAAAGCGCGTTGCCGGCGAGCGTGCCGCCGATGCCGCCAACGTCGCAATCTTCGAGATGAATGCGTGCGGCGATGCGCTGCGCGACTTCTTCGCTGCAACCGTAAGTGGCGCCGGGAATGCCGCTGCCGATGGCTTTGCCAAACACGAGCATATCAGGATCGAGCTTCCACTCTGCGGTGCAGCCACCGGGGCCGACGCAGATGGTGTGTGTTTCGTCAGCGACCATCAATGAACCGTAGCGGCGGCAGAGCTCGCGCGCGGACTTCCAATAGCCGTTATCGGGAAGAATGATGCCGACGTTGGTCATGGCCGGTTCGGCGAGGACGCAAGCGACGTCATGATGCTTGAGCGCTTCTTCGAGAGCGGTGAGATCGTTGAACTCGACGACGCGAGTGGTTTCCGCGGGATTCACGGGAGGGCCGATGTTGCCGCGGCGCGGGCCGACGACGCCGTCACGCAGCGAAGCGAAGGATTCGTCGACGGTGCCGTGATAGCAGTAGTGAAAGACGAGAATCTTCGAGCGCTGCGTGATTTCGCGTGCGATGCGAATGGAAAAGCGGTTGGCGTCGGTAGCGGTCAGCGTGAATTGCCAGTAGGGCAGGCCGAAGCGCCGCTTGAGGTCTTCGCCGACCCAGAGCGCGTCTACGGTGGGAAGCATCAGCGTGATGCCGTCGCGAACGCGGCGTGAGACAGCTTCGGCAACGACGTCGGGTGAGTGGCCAGTCATCGCACCGGTGTCGCCGAGGCAGAGGTCCACGTAGTCGCGGCCATCAACGTCAGTAAAGTGCGCTCCTTTGGCGAATTGCACGAAGATGGGAAATGCACCGGCCCATTTTTTCATCCAGTTCATGGGGACGCCGCCAAGGAGGGAGTTCTGCGCCATTCGGTACGCCGCGGCCGACTTCGGATGATCGACCATGAAGCGATGCTCTTCCCGCGTCATGAGTTCTTTGAGTTTTTTGCGATCGATCGCGGTCATCGCAGTTCGCGGATGATTTCGCGGGCGGCGTTGGCGCCGCTGGCGCCGGTCAAACCGTTTCCGGGATGGGTGCCGGAACCGCAGAGAAACAGCCCGCGAATGGGCGTCTTGTAGCGCGCCCAATCGAGCACCGGCCGCATGGTGAAAAGCTGATCGAGCGCGAGTTCGCCGTGGAAAATGTGGCCGCCGGTGAAACCGTAAGAGGTCTCGAGATCCTTGGGCGTAATCACCTGCATGCCTTCGACGAGGCTCGGAAGATTCGGCGTGTACCTCGCAAGAGTGTCGATCACCGTTTCGCCGAGTTCTCTGCGTCGGGTGTCCCAATCTCCTTCTCTTAGCTTGCATGGCGCGAACTGCACGTAAGTGGAGAGGACGTGCTTGCCGTCGGGCCCGAGCGCGGGATCGAGAATGGTGGGGATGGTGACGTCGAGCCACGGCGCCTTCGAGAATTCGCCGTACTTGGAGGCGTCGAAGGCGCGTTCGAGATAGTCGATCTCGGGACCGATGTGGATGCGGCCGGAAAGCGCTTTAAGAGCGCTTTCCTCGGGATCGAGCGCGGAAAATACGGGAAGGCCGCCGAGTGCGAGATTCACTTTTGCCACGTTCCCATTGGCACGGAAATTCTTCATGCGGTTGGCGAAGACGGGATCGAGTTGCGACGGATCCAGTAGCTTGAAGAAGGTGCGCTTGGGGTCGGCGCCGGAAACGACGGCGTCAGAGGCGATTTCCTCGCCGCTTCGCAGCACCACGCCACTCACGGCGCCGTCTTTTAAGACGATGTGCTGCACTTCGGCGTCGGTGCGAATCTCCGCGCCGGCTTGCTTGGCGGATTCCGCCAGCGCGCGCGTGAAATTGCCCAGCCCTCCTCTTGGGAAGGCCGCTGAGCCGACGGGATGCGGATCGGCAGCGGCGCGCAAAAGCAAAACCGCCGTTGAGCCCGCGGACCACGGACCCAGCGCGTTGCCAAAAATGCCGCGAGCCGCCACGACCGCGCGCAGCAGCTCCGTCTCAAAGAATTCCGCGACGAAATCGGCAACGGCCATCGGTCCCCAGCGCATGAGGTCGAAGATGCCTTGCTTGCCGAGGCCGCGCACGCTGCGTCCGGTCTTGAAGAGGTTCCACAAATCTTCCGGAGTCGGCTTGTCGATTGCCGGCGGCGTGGTGGAAACGAGCTGGGTCAAGACTTCGGAGAGAGATTCCAGAGCTTCTGCGAACTTCGGATAGCGCGCAGCATCTTTTTCGGAAAAGGCCGCAATGCCCGCGGCAGTTTTTGCGGCGTCATTGTAGAAGAGCAGCGATTTTCCGTTCGGCGCAGGCGCAAAGACGCGCACGTCCGGCGCGACAATTTCGCAGCCGAATTTTTCCACCTGCATTTCGGCGGCGATGTCCGCACGCAGAGGGCCGAGCGTGTGCGCCAGCGTCGAAGCGCGAAAACCAAGATGAAACTCCTCCGTGATGGCGCCGCCTCCCACCATTTCGCGCCGCTCGAGAACCAGCGGCTTGAACCCGCCCTTGGCCAAATAAAACGCGGCGACGAGCGCGTTGTGTCCGCCGCCGATGAGCACTACGCGTTGTCCGAGAGGCATGGTCAGTTGGCCGCCTTCGCGCGGGATGCGCCGGACTTCCAGTTTTTCAGGATGACCTGGCTGGCTATGCGGCCGTTCGCGCCCATGATGCCGCCGCCGGGATGCGTGGCGGAGCCGCACATATAAAGGTTATCGATTGGCGTGCGGTAGTAAGCCCACCCGGCTACAGGACGCAGAAAGAAAAGTTGTTCGAGCGAAAGCTCGCCCTGAAAAATATTGCCTTGCGTAAGGCCGAACTCGCGCTCGAGGTCGAGCGGCGTCAGCACTTGCTTGGCGATGATGATGTCCTTGACGTTGGGCGCGTGCTCGGCAATCGTGTCGATGATGTTTCTGCCGAAGGCGTCGCGCTGATCGTCCCACGTGCCTTCGGCGAGTTTGTACGGCGCATACTGCACGAAACAGGAGAGCACATGCTTGCCCGGAGGCGCGACGCTGGGGTCGGTCAGGCTGGGAATCACCATGTCAATGTAGGGGCGGCGCGAATAGTGGCCGTACTTGGCGTCGTCGTACGCGCGCTCCATGTAATCCATGCCGGGCGAAATGGAAATGGCGCCGCGCAGATGCGCGCCGGGACCGGGCAGGCACTTGAAGTTCGGAAGCGCGTCGAGCGCGAGATTGACCTTGCCGGAAGAGCCGCGGAATTTGTAGCGACGCACGCCTTCGAGAAAATCGCCGGGGAGTTCGCTCGGCTCGAGGAATTTCTCGAACGTGAGATGCGGGTCGACGCTCGAGGAGACCACATTGGCGGAGATTTCTTCGCCATCTTGCAACGCGACGCCGCAAGCGCGGCCGTTCTTCACGAGAATCTTCGTAACCGGCGCTTTCGTGCGAATCTCGACGCCAAGTTCGCGCGCCGCCGAGCCAATCGCGTTGGAAATCGCGCCCGTTCCGCCGCGGCTGAAGCCCCAGGAACGGAACGCGCCGTCGATTTCGCCCATGTAGTGATGCAACAGAACGTAAGCGGTGCCGGGCGAACGGATGCCGAGGAACGTGCCGATGATGCCGGAGGCGGACATCGTGGCCTTCAGCACGTCGGTTTCGAACCATTGATCGAGAAAATCGGCGGAACTCATGGTCATGAGCTGCACCAGCGTGTAGCGCTCGTCGGAAGAGAGTTCGCGGAAGCGCTGCAGGAGGAAATGCAATTGGCGGAGGTCGCGCGGGCGAAGCGTGGTCGGGTCCGGCGGAATCATCGACAGAATGGGCTTCACGAACCGGCACATCGGCGTCATCATTTTCGAAAATTCGTCGTACGCCTCGGCATCCACGCGCGAATGACGCCGAATCTCGCGCACCGTCTTCGCGTGATCGTTCACCCGCCAGAGATGATCGCCGTTGGGCATCGGCGAAAACGTGCCGTCGAGCGGCAGGATTTCCAGGCCGTGACGCGGCAGATCGAGTTCGCGAATAATTTCCGGCCGCAGCAAGGAAACGACGTAGGAACATTCGGAGAAGAGAAAACCAGGGACGATTTCTTCCGTAACCGCGGCGCCTCCCAGCACATGCCGGCGCTCCAGGACGACGACTTTCTTCCCGGCTTTGGCCAGGTACGCGGCGTTGACCAGTCCATTGTGGCCGCCGCCGATGACGATGACGTCGTAGTGCTGCCCCATTCCTCAGGCTCCGATGGAACGCGATTGAGAGAAAAGTCGCAGGTAAAGACGCCACATTTTACTGGCAGCGGCCATGTCGCACAAGTCGGGCGCGGCAACTCATCGCCTTTTTTCTTTCGACGTGTAGAATACTCGTGCCCATTTCATCGAGGTGACCTCTCATGTCCGACTACCTTCTGAAAACCGAGCCGTCCGCCTATTCCTTCGCGGATCTCCAGCGCGATAAAGCTACAGTCTGGGATGGTGTGCACAACCCCGTGGCCTTGAGGAACCTGGGGGCAATGACAACCGGCACGCGTCTCGTGATCTACCACACGGGTGACGAGAGGATGGCCGTCGGAACCGCGACCGTTGTCTCCGTGGACATCTCCAACCCAAAGGATCCCAAAGTCAAAATCCAGGCTGGCAAACCTATCGCCAAGCCCGTTTCGCTCGCCCAAGTAAAGGCCAACAAGCTGTTTGCGGATTCGCCTTTGGTGCGTCAGGGCCGCCTCTCCGTCGTTCCGCTGACCGCGGCCCAGTACAAAGCTCTGACCGGCGACTGAATTCCCAAACACGCGTATGATGCGGGGCGGCATAAGGAGGCTCGTCCCGATGAAACGCGCTCTTATTCTCTCTGCTCTCCTGCTCGTCGCTCCTGTGTTCGCCCAGCAGCCGCCCGAACTCCGCTACCATGCCGTCCCGGATTTCCTAAAGCTCCCGCCCGATCTTTATCTCGGCGAAGTCGCCGGCGTGGCCGTTAACTCGAAAGGCCACATCTTTGTTTTCTCCCGGGGCAACACGACGGGACCTGCTTATGCCGCGGCCGCCGCCGAGCTTCTCGAATTCGCGCCCGACGGCAAGTTTGTCCGTGAAATCGGCCACAATCTCTACGCCTGGTCCTTCGCGCATACCGTCAAGGTCGATAAAGACGACAACATCTGGGCGGCCGACAAAGGTTCGGACATGGTCATCAAGTTCAATCCTGAAGGCCGCGTCGTCATGGTCTTTGGCCGCAAACAGGAAGCTTCTGACGAAGGCACCGAGCCGCTGAAACACTTGAAGCCGCCGCTTCCGCCCGTCGACGGAATGTTCCGCCAAGTGACGGACATTGCTTGGGACTCCGTCGGCAACGGTTACATCAGCGACGGGTACGTGAACGCGCGCGTCGCAAAAATCGACAAGGAAGGGAATTGGCTCAAGTCCTTCGGCGAGCCCGGAGACCAGCCCGGCCAGCTCAGCACGCCACACAGCATCGCCGTCGACGCGCACGACAATGTCTACGTCGCCGACCGCGGCAACCGCCGCATCCAGGTGTTTGACGCGGACGGAGAATTCCTCCGCCTGTTTACTATCGATGTTCCCGCGCCGGCTGACGCGCGTCCCGCCATCGGCAACAAGCCTACAACCACCACGGGCACCTTTGCTCCTGGGGCGCCTTGGGCGATTTGCATCACGCCCGGCCCGCATCCCGTGCTCTTCAGCTCCGACGCGTTTCCCGGCCGCATTTACAAGCTTTCGCTCGATGGAAAAGTCCTTGGAGTGTTTGGCAAGTCCGGCAAGCAGCCCGGGCAGTTCGGCTGGATTCACGAAATCGCTTGCCCCTCGGAAAACGAGCTGTACGTCGCCGAAATCCTGAACTGGCGTATCCAGAAGCTCGTCCTTGAGCCTTCTCATTGAGCGTCGTGCGGCGCAAGCCGTCGTGGTCTTCGGGGTGGGTCGGTTTCGGATTATCCGTGCGGGCTCTTGACCGAGTCTCACCGAATGAGTGAGCATTTTTTCCGGAGAAATGGATGCTTGAATTTGACTTCGCTTTTCCGCGCTCGTACGAAGTGCAGGAAGTCCGCGAATGGCCGGGAACAGGGAGTTTTGACATCCCGGTGATTTATTTTCCCCGGCCGAAAAACAGAGCCGAGCACAACGGCCTATGGCTGAGAGTCAGGGCGAAAAGTGGCAAGGCATGGATAGGTGTTTTTGCATCCGACCACAACTCGCCTCCTGCTTTTTCTCGTGTCCTCAGCTCACCCGACTCGGAGAGTGTCTGCGTGGTGTCCGACGGAAGTGCCTACATCGTGAAGGCTGAACAACCTGATGAGTGGGAGCAAGTGCCTATCACGCCTGTACTAGATGTTCGTCCGCTGCTTGAGCAGAAGCTTCTCCTTTTTGCCGATTTCATAAGACTGGCTGCGTATGGAAGCAACAAGTTGGCTTGGCGAAGTCCGCGAGTTTGTTGGGATGGCCTAAAGATTACGAACGTGACCAGCGACATTATCGAGGGCACGGGATACGGCCCCACGAACGCTGTAACACGAAACGCGCATTGCCGTGGACCTGAAAACTGGTCGCTCCTTGCTACCCTCGCCTGCATCAATGCCCGATTAAAAGCGGTAATCGGAAACTAACCCGCTACCTAGTCTTCCTCTCTCGCGCCTCGAACGTGCGGGATGTGATAGGCTTTTACCCTGCGCGCTGAATCTTCGCAGTTCGAATTCACAACGCACCTTCTTATGTCAAACACACTTCTTCCGATTCAAGCGGTAGCACGCAAACTCGAAATTCCCGAAAAATATTTTGAGCAACTCGGCTCGCAAAGCGGCAAAGTCAAGCTCGAGCTGCTCTCCGATCCCGCTTTCAAACGGCGTGGGAAACTGATTCTCGTGACGGCCACCACGCCCACCGCGGCGGGAGAAGGCAAGACCGTCACGGCCATCAGCCTTACGCAAGGGCTCGCCCACATCGGCAAAAAGGTCGTCGTGACTTCGCGCGAGCCGTCGCTGGGTCCGGTGTTTGGCATGAAAGGGGGCGCGGCGGGCGGTGGCCTCGCGCAAATCGAGCCCAGCGCCAAGATCAATCTCCATTTCAACGGCGATTTTCACGCCATCTCCTCGGCGCACAATCTGCTCGCCGCGCTGATCGACGCGCATCTCTTCCACGGCAATGACCTGCAGCTCGATCCCGAAAAAATCACTTGGCCGCGCACCGTTGATATGAACGACCGCGCGCTTCGCCACATCACCCTTTCTCTGGACACCAAGAAAGAAGGCGGCGGCCGCCAGTCCGGGTTCATCATCACCGCTGCTTCGGAGATCATGGCCATCGTTGCCCTCGCGAAGGATCGCAGGGATTTGCGCAAGCGCCTGGAATCCATCGTGGTCGGCGTCAATCGCAGCGGCCAGCCCGTCTGCGCGCGAGACCTGGCTGCCACCGGCGGCATGCTGGCGCTGCTCAATGAAGCGATTCTCCCCAACCTTGTGCAGACCACCGACGGCACTCCGGCGTTCGTCCACGCCGGCCCGTTCGGAAATATCGCGCATGGAACCAGCAGCGTGATTTCTCAGGAGATGGGTCTGCGCCTTGCCGACTACGTGGTGAACGAATGCGGATTCGCCGCCGACCTCGGTGCAGAAAAGTATTTCGACACGGTCATGCCGCAATCCGGCATTGTGCCTTCCGTGGCTGTTCTGGTGACCACGGTGCGCAGCATGCGAGCACAAGGCGAAGGCGATCTCGGGCACGGGTTGCCCAACCTCGGAAAACACATGGATATCCTGAAAACTTTCGGCGTTCCCATCGTGGTAGCGCTCAACCGTTTGCCCGATGATTCGGAGTCCGATCTGCAGCGGCTCGCTGTCTACTGCGCGGAGCGCGGCGTCCCGAGCGCGCTTTCCGAAGGCTATGCAAAAGGCGGTCCGGGCGGGAAAGACTTGGCAGACAAAGTCGTGGATGCCATTGTCAGGAATCCGTCGCCCACAGTGCACCCGCTGTACGCCGCGGACGAACCCCTTACCGAAAAAATCAGACGGATCGCGCAAAAGATTTATGGTGCGTCCGATGTGAGTTTCTCCGATGCGGCGATGGAAAAACTGCGGCAATTCACGGACTGGGGTTACGGAAAGCTGCCCATCTGCGTTGCGAAAACACAGTATTCGCTCTCGGATGATCCGAAGCGCCTCGGAGTTCCTACCGGATGGACTCTCCACGTGACCAACGCGTCGCTCTCCGCCGGCGCGGGCTACGTCGTGGCGATTTCCGGCAGCATGATGCTGATGCCGGGGCTGCCCAAGGTCTCGCGCGCCTCCTCCATCGACGTAGACGATTCCGGCAACATCCTCGGCATTTGAACGCTGCCTTTGTGCTGAGGCCACTTAACCGTAGAGACTGCCGCCTCAGAATTGGTACAATCCTTTGGTTTCGGACGGGCTTTGCCAAAGCGCATAGGGATGGCCATTTGCATGCAAATCAGGCAAAGCTTCTCGCGGGAATCGCTCGAGTCATCTGCCGCTGGGATGGAAACCCTTCCGCGGGGTCATGCGTCAAAACCAGAAGGACGGGGAGCCCTGCTCAGAGTGCAACATTTGTTTCCTTGGAAGCCGGCCCAGCCGGGGAATGTCCGGTTTGCCGCGTCCGCGGTTTTGGCGGCTGCTGCCATTGTTTTCCCCGCAGGCTGTTCCCGGTCGCAGAGCGCCAGCGTTCTTGGCGACGCCTCTCATCCCACCCCCATCCATTCTTACACGGTTGCGGAGGAGACTGCTCGCCGCCGCATCCAGGCTGTCGGCTCGTTGTACGCCCTCGAGGAAAGCACTCTGAGCTCCGAAGTGGAAGGCAGCGTCGACCAAGTTCTCGCCGATGTCGGTGACAACGTCAAGGAAGGCCAACCGCTGATCGTTCTCGATCCGCGGGAGCTGCAGTTTGAAGTCGACCGGCAGCGCGGCATCGTCACGCAAGTGCGTGCTCAACTCGGCATCGGCCCCAACGATCCCCCGCCAACGGATCCCAAGAAAATTGCTTCGGTCCAGCGCGCCGAAGCGGACCTTTTTGACGCCGACCACAAATATACACGCGCGCAGGAAATGTTCCGCGGCAATCTCATTTCGCAGCAGCAGCTCGACGAGGCCGACAGCCGTTACCAGAGCACCAAAGCCGCGTATACCGTCGCGCTCCAGGAAGTCGATCGCTTGAAAGCGCTGCTGGTCTCCAGCGAAGCCAGTGAAAAGCTGGCCGAGAAAAAACTCAACGACGCCACCATTCGCGCCCCGTTCCCCGGGGCCATCAAGACGCGCACCGTGCATCCCGGCGAGTACGTGCGCGTGCAGAGCCCTGTCATGGTTCTTGTGCGCACCGACCGCTTGCGTGCGCGCCTTGCTGTTCCCGAGCGCTGGGCGGGCTGGGTCAAGGACGGCGTCACCGCCGACCTCCACGTCGAAGCTTTTCCCGGCGAGACGTTCCAAGGCAAAATCTCGCGCATCAATCCTGCCGTTGCCCAGGATTCGCGCACCTTCGAGGCGGAAGCCTTGCTCGCCAATCTCGACGGCCGCCTCAAACCCGGATTCTTTCTGCAAGCCTCCATCCCCAGCGAGAAGGAAGAAAAAACAATTTTTCTTCCCGAGCAGGCCGTGAATTACCGCTATGGCGTCTACAAAGTTTTCCTGCTCAACGGCAATCGCGTTTCCGAACACCAGATTCGCCCCGCCGGCCAGACGGAAGACGAGCGCGGCCGCCGTTTTGAAGTGGCCGAAGGCTTGAAGCCTGGCGACCGCGTGGCCGTGGCCATTTCCGGTGATTTGCACGACGGCGCCGTCGTTCAGGAACAGAATGACCGAAGCACTCCCTCTGTGCGGTAGGGCTTCGATGAAGGTTCAGCTCGAACATTCCATAGAGTCCGGGAAGAAATGAAGCTCGCCGAAACTTGCGTCAAGTATCCCGTCTTCACGGTGATGCTGATTGCTTTTCTCGTGACGCTCGGGGTGTTTTCCTACCGCGGCCTGGCCGTCGATCTCTTCCCCAAAGCCGATCCCGCCACCGTCAACGTCACCGTTCGCCTTCCCGGTGCAACTCCCGAAGAAGTCGTGACCGGCGTCGTTCTCCCGCTCGAAGACGCCATCTCTTCCGTCAGCGGCATCGATGAAATCGACGTGTATGCCTTCGAGGGACAAGCCTGGATCACCTGCACTTTCGTTCTTGAGCGCGACATCGAAGGAGCGGCGCAGGATATTCGCGAAAAAGTCAGCGCCGCCATCGACCGCCTGCCCCGCGACACCTTACCTCCCATCATTACCAAAGAGGATCCGCAGTCCGACCCCATCATGACCGTTCTCGTGAGCGGCCCGATGAGCCGCCGCGAATTAACGGAAATCGCCGATAAGCAAGTCCGCCGCGCGATTCAGACCGTCGACGGTGTGGGCAGCGTCAATCTCAACGGCGGTCAGGGCCGGCAGGTCCGCATCCTGCTCGATGCGCAGAAACTCACTTCGCACAATTTCACCGTGCTGGACGTTCGCGAAGCCCTCCAGCGCGAAAACATCGAAGCTCCCGGGGGCCGCATGATCACCGGCCCTCAGGAACTCGGCCTGCGCACTCTCGGCCGGGTCACTTCCGCCGAACAGTTCGGCGAAATTGTCGTCGGCACGCGTGGCGGCACGCCCGTCCGCGTGCGTGACATCGCTACCGTCGAAGATGGCGCTGAGGAACTCCGCACCTGGTCGGCGCTCTTCCGCAAGAAGACTTCGCCGGAGGATGTGGTCGCCATCGACGTTCTCCGGCAATCCGGCGTGAACACCGTGCAAGTCGCCGACGATGTCCGTGCCAAAATCGCCGACTTGCGTGCCCAATTGCCCTCTGGTGTCCAACTCGAAGTCATCCACGACATTTCCGACTTCATCAAAGCTTCGGTGCACTCGCTCATCGAGCACCTGATTTACGGCAGCATTCTCGCGAGCCTCGTCGTCTGGATCTTCATCCGCAACTGGCGTGCCGTGCTCATCGCCGCCATCGCCATCCCCGCTTCCATCATCGCCACCTTCACGCTGATGCGCGGCATGGACTTTTCCCTCAACAACATCACACTGCTCGCGCTCACTCTCGCCGTCGGCATCGTCATCGACGACGCCATCATCGTCCTCGAAAACATCTTTCGTTTTATGGAAGAGAAAGGGCGCGACCGCGTGAATGCCGCCATTGAGGCCACCAAG
Source organism: uncultured Acidobacteriaceae bacterium (assembly GCA_964524985.1). GTDB lineage: Bacteria > Acidobacteriota > Terriglobia > Acidiferrales > UBA7541 > Acidiferrum. Next base: position 27,977 of record CAZGFL010000027.1, on the reverse strand, counting down.
GAAATTGGCCTCGCGGTCATGGCGACCACGCTTTCGCTGGTCATTATCTTTTTACCGATCGCGTTCATGACCGGCTACGCTCGCAAGTATGTGAACTCCTTCGGCTGGACCATGGCCATGGCCATTCTCGTGTCGCTGCTCGTGGCCTTCACGCTCACGCCGATGATGAGCTCGCGCTTCCTGAAACTCACCGCCGCGGAAAAGCAGCACCGTTCCGGAGGTTTCCTTTACGCTGTCGAGCAGCTCTATCTGAAGCTGCTGCAGTGGTCGTTAGGGCATCGCCGCACCATCATCCTGATCTGTCTTCTGACTTTCCTCTCGACTTTTGGTTTCTATCATCTCGTCGGCCGCGACTGGATACCCGCCGACGACCAGTCGGAACTTATCAGCTCCTACACGCTGCCCGAGGGCACTTCGCTCGAAAAGACCACGAATCTCGCCAAGGAAATCGCCGGCCGTGTCGAGGCGCTTCCCGAAGTCGCGCTCGTGCAATCGTTCACGCACGGTCCCACGAACCACGCACATCTCTTTATCGTTCTCGTGCCGCGCAGCGACCGAAAGAAAACCCACGTGCAGATGGCCACCGAAGTCCGCGGCATCCTTGCGCAATACCGGAACATGACGTACAACGTTCGGCTGCCCTCGGTCCTCGGCGGCGAAATCTACTTCCCGATCAACGCCATCATCCGCGGCCCCGACCTCGCCAAGCTCGCTGAGATCAGCAAGACTGCCGCGGACCGCATGCGCCAGTATCCCGATCTCGTCGATGTGAACCCCAGCCTCAACCTCAACACGCCCGAACTTCAGGTCAAGGTCGACCGCCAGCGCGCGGCCGACATCGGCGTGCGCATGACCGACGTCAGCGACGCCGTGCGCCTGTTCTACTCCGGCGAAGACGAAATCACGCGCTTCAAGGAAGGCTCCGAGCAGTATCCCGTCACCATGCAGCTCATTCCCGAGCAGCGCGACAATCCTGACGTCCTTGCCCGCATGATGGTGCCCTCCGCCAAGCTCGGCCAGGTTCGTCTGGAAAACGTTGCCTCCATCCAGCGCGGCGCCGGCCCCGCCACGCTTCAGCGTTATAACCGCGAATTTCAGGTCGCCGTTTACGCCAACGTCTCCGCCGGCTATCCCCTCGACCTCGCTGCCGCCCACGTCGTGCAGTCCATCAAAGAAGTCGGCCTGCCCCCCGGCTATTCCACCGTTTTCTCCGGTCAGGTCAAAGTCCTCGAAGAAACCACCTGGAACCTCGTGCTCGCCATGGCCTTGGCGTCCATCTTCATGTACATGGTGCTTGCCGCGCAGTTTGAGAGCTTCACGTATCCCTTCATCATCATGCTGACGCTGCCGCTGAGCATTCCCTTCGCGCTCTTCTCGCTCTGGATCACCGGCCGCGCTCTCAGCCTCTGGAGCGCGCTCGGCATGTTCCTGCTCCTCGGCATCGTGAAGAAAAACGGCATCTTGCAGGTCGACTATACCAACCGCCTTCGCGCCCAGGGCATGCCCGTGCGGGACGCGATTATCGAAGCTAACCGCGTCCGCCTCCGCCCCATCCTGATGACCACGCTTTCCATCATCGCCGGCCTGATCCCCGTCGCCATCGGCATCGGCGCCGGCTCGGAGCAGCGCGCTTCGATCGCCGTCACCATTATCGGCGGTCAAACGCTCTGCTTGCTCCTCACGTTGCTCGTCGTCCCCGTGGCCTATTCCTACCTCGCCGAACTCGAACAAGTCCCATGGGTCGACTGGGCCACCCGCTTCGCTGGCCGCGCTCGCGCTTCGCTCCGCCCCTCCTCTGACGACTGACTCCTTCCTACGCTCAAAATCCTCAGCCACTTCCATCTCGCTATCTTTTAACTTGACGGCTTCCGCAAAGTTGCAGTATTTCCTGTTACACAAGCCCAACAGGAGGTCGCCATGCGAATCGTTCGGGCGAACATCATGCTGTTGCTTTTCTCCCTAATCTTCGCCGTCGCCGCTTTCCCTCAGAAAACCGTGTCCTCCAACCCAGGCGTCGCGCCTCTCCAGAAGTCGCTCGCCGACTCTGGCTCGCCACTGCCTGCACCAGTTCCGAATCCTCCGATCTCCCCGCGGCCTTAACGGCCCACTCGCTCCGCAAAAGAACCGTTGGCTGGGCTTTCGGTTTTTGAAAGCGAGGGCACTTCGTGTGCCCGAGAAGAGAAGAATCCCAGGGAAAATGGAAAATGGAAAATGGAAGAGCGGAAAGGTACCCCCCACCCCGGATGTTTTGGGTAAAGAGTGCGGAAGCGCTTGGATAAATTGGATAAAAGGGTAACACCTACATCCTTTGAAACCCAGGGAGCGGCTAGGAAATCCGCCTCATGGAGCGTAACGTCGTGAAGAACTCGAATCGAGCCATCCATTTTCCATTTTCGAGTTTCTATACCTCTTTAGAGAGCTGTGTGAAGAGTATGTTGCTTCAGGAACAGGCCATGAACGCAACAGCCGAAATGGGAAGCACAATCGAAGCGCATGGACGGTTTCTGTGGATCTTGCCGGCAGCACTGTTGTGTACAACGTTTCTCGCGCAGACTTTTGAGGGGCGACAAGGAAGTGACCCGAGCGGCATCCGCGAGGTTGTCTCCCCACCAACGCTTATCCCACCCGCCATGCAAGACAGAAAAAGAACGCTCCGCGCGCACTGGCGATTCCGCCGGGGACGATCTTGCCCGTGCGGTTGAATTCTTCGCTCTCGTCGTCCAAGAGCATGCCGAATCAACCGGTTAGCGCCAGCATTATGCAGGACGTTCCGTTGCCCGGGGGAGCGAAAATCCGCCAAGGCAGCAAGGTTCTTGGGCATGTTGTGGAAGTCATTTCGGCAAAGAGCGGCTCCCCGGCTCGAATTTCTCTGCAGTTTGACAAGCTACAGCGTCGCACCTAACCATCGCCATTACCACGAATCTCCGCGCCCTTGCTGGATTTATGGATGTGCACTACGCGCAAACGCCGTTTGGCGCCGGAGAAAGCGAGACCCATGTCCGGCTCACCAAAGTGCAAGTGGGCGGCGATGTGGTTTACGGGGACTTTGGGCCTGTAACCGCGGGCGATAATGCCGCCCATGTCGTGGGACGATCCCTGGGCGGCGACAGCGTCCTGGGTCAGGTCAACGCCGGGGAAGAGACCAAATGCCGTGGTCTGCGGTTTGGCAATGAGAGTCCCCAGGCGCTGTGGGTATTCTCTTCAGACGCTTGCGGTTACGGCTTTGCGCATGTGACCATCAGCCATGCCGGACGAACTGCGCCCGTAGGCGTCATCATCCTTAAATCCGACCGTGGCGACATTAAGCTACGCTGCGGCGACGGCATGCTGCTGCGCCTGGACGCCACTGGAAATTGAAGGGCCAGATTGGATCAGGTCGCTGGCAGGTGTGAGGGCTTTCTTTGCTCAGAGGCGAGGAGAGGCGGCGCGAGCGTTTTTGTCCGCACCATTCGACGGCGACGAACTACCCGTGAGACTCGCTTGCGGCGCGCGGAGAAGAAGGAACAGTTCACCGGCCCACAATAGAATGTCGAGCAAGCGGCCGCGCTCGAGGTTGCTCAAGTCTTCGCAGCCCAGGCAGACGTCCAAAGTCTTGCGTGAGCACTCTTCGATGAACGCGCGCATCGCCGCGGGACTCGCCGGCTCTGTGCGGTACTGCCGCCCGCGCGGATCGAGCGCTTCCAGCCGCTGGTAGCAGAGGTGCAAGAAGTGGTTCAGGCAATAAGCCTGTTGATCCAGGGAAGTAATCGCGGCGCCGCCACAAGCGCTTTCGCTACACTTTCCAGGCAAAACCAACGTATCCATCTGGCCCAGGCCCTTGGTCTCCACTTGCTCCCCCAAACTATTGAAGCACTTATACTTAGACGCTTCAGGTGACGCAAGGGTTTCCTTCCCCTGCGCCACACTCCTGCATCATAAGACCCGTTTCCGCATCGCTTGTTTCCGCCAAAATCATTTCCTCAGGGGCCTGCGTCGGCGCATGCGCCACCAAAGTCTGCACGCGCAAACAGCGGTCTGCGTACCTCGCCACCAAGGCTTTCACCCAGCGAACGTTCTGCTCGCAGCACTTCCGGTTGTTGCTTCCCGTCCAGAACGTGATCACCGTAACCAGACGGCTCTCCTGGTCGGAGCTGAGAACCACGCAGCCCGCAAAGCCATCTACTTCTCTTAACGCTCCAAGCACTGCTTCCGGAAGAAAAGTCCTTGCGGGAACCGCTCTTTCCGGCTTGGCGACAAACTCCACGCTCAAGGCTAGCGTGCCTGGTTGCGAGGCGCCGGCACCAGGAAATCCGCTGCGCGGCTGCATAAGAGAGGAGACGGGAAGGGAAGCCATGGGATTCCGCAAATCATTGAAACGCATACCTCTACTAGCCACTGTTTCCTCCTGGAATGGCCCAACCCTTGGGAGAGGGGAGGCGCATCCTAGCCCGTTCAGGCAGGCAAGAATGCGCCTACTGGGGCACACGGGGACCGGGGAGGGTTCCCCATGGATAAAGAGTCCCGGGTTACCGGGACCTTACAGAAGCGTAGTGCGCGGAAGGGGGCAAGCGTTTCATCGGGTCCGTGAAAGAAAGGGGTGCAGAAGGCTCAAGGGCCTGAGAGCAGATTGCCAAAACAGGAAAATGTCCCTTCTGGTTGCTTTCCGTTTACGGCACGCTTGGCAGCGCGAAGGTTCCATTGCCGAACAAGGGAGGCGACGGTATACTCCATGCCCAGTCCCCGAGGCAGAAGTGGAATTCTTTACATTCGATAAGGCCTACGTCGACCGGCTGCGCGAAGGAGATCCCGCCACAGAGCACCACTTTGTCTCGTATTTTGAACAACTTCTGCGCATCAAGCTACGGTCCAAGAGGCTGGCTTCAGACGTCGTGGAAGACCTACAGCAAAAGACATTCGTGCGGGTGATCGAGCGGGTAAGAAAGGACGAAGTGCGCCAGCCCGAGCGATTCGGAGCGTTTGTAAACTCGACTTGCAACCACGTGCTGTTCGAGCACTACCGGGATGTTCGGAAGCATTTGCAAATGGATGAAGGGCACCTGGAAATTCCCGACAAGGTGCTGGATTTAGAGGGGATGCTGGTTTCCAAACAGTGTGTCGAGCGGGTACGCGAAGTCCTGGGAGAAATGCCGCGGCGGGACCGCGACATTCTGCGATCCATCTTTTTGGAGGAAAAAGACAAGGACACGGTCTGCGGGGAGTTCGGGGTGGACAGAAACTACTTACGGGTTTTGCTGCACCGGGCCAAGGAGAAGTTCAAGACCTTCTATGAGAAAGAAGAAATGGGGATAGCGCGGCGGGCCAGGGGGCTGGCGACTTAGTGAAACGATTTTGCGGGTTGCCGCACTACTGTTTGGAAGGTGCATAGGCACGATGGATCATAACGATGCAATTCGACTGCAAGCCGCTGAAAAATATGTACTTGGCGAGCTGACAGGGGCGACACAGGAAGAGTTTGAAGAGCATTTCTTCGATTGCGCCGAATGCGCACACGATATTAAAGCGGTTACTCACTTTTTAGATAACGCCAGGGAGATCCTGCGGCATGAACCCGCCAAGGTTACGCAGGAAGCGCCAGCGGGGTCGCGAGTCCCGGAGAGAACCGGGTGGTTTGGCTGGCTCAGGCCCATGGTGGCCGTGCCAGCATTCGCGGTTTTGCTCGCCGTGGTGACGTACCAGAACATTGTCACAATTCCGCAGGCCGAGAGAAGGGCCAGCCAGGGCACGGCCCTGGTTTTGGGAGCACCGGCTTCTTCCTTGCGAGGGGCAGCCTTGCGCGGTGAGGAAAAGATGAAAGTTCCCGTTCACGGGAAGGATGGCTTTGCGGTTAACTTTGACTTCACGCCGAGGCGGGCTTTTGACCAATACCTGTGCCAATTGCAGGATGAAGCCGGACATACGGTGCTGCAACTGGCGCTTCCGGGAACGAGCAGGAACCGTGAAGTGGAGATCGTGATTCCGGGAGGCTTAGTCCACGCCGGAGACTACAGCATGGTGTTCACGGGTTCAGATGCGAAAGGGCAGCCCAAGCCGGAAGAAGAGATGCGCATCACTTTTACTATTGAAATTCAGCCGTAATTGCAACAATATCCCTCTGCAAATAGAACCTGGAGGTCCCCCCAGATGACCTACACGCCTCTTCGTTTCCATTTCCACACCTCTGGTTACGCCCTAAGTGCTCATTTTCACCGGCCGGTGGATGTGCCGATCGCGGCGCAGGCTTCGTTGGCATTGCCCATTGAGGGCGGTCAAGCGCATTCCGGAATCGAGAAATTCGCCGTGCCGCGCATCGCTTCCTTCGACGCAGCGCAGACGCATGTCTCCGGAAGCTTTCAAGATGTGGACACAGCCACTTCGAGTGTGACAGTAGTGGTGGAAGGGCTGAGTATCCTGGATTTTCTGACGGTGGACCGCATGGTGACGCGGTTGACCTCGGAGTACGACCTCAAGCAGAGGAACGGCGAGAACCACATCATTGCGCTAGGAAGCAATTTCGAGGGCTTGAAGTTGGGCGGGTTCGCGGTGAGTGTGACGTTGCGGCATGATCTGTTGCTGCAAGCCAAGACCTTCGAGCAGCTGAAAAAAGGCGTGAAGGACGACAAGAAATCCGGGAAAATCGTGGTCTCTGGTAACGAGGTCCTGCTGTGCTCGCTGGTAGAAAAGATCGAGACGGATTTGCCGGGCGCGAAAATCGAAGGGCACACGATCGAGGTTCCTCACTTCGGGAAGATTGCGCTCGCGGAAGTGTTTGCGGGGCGCAACATCCGTACGCTGACGATGCTGCGATTCGAACTAGGCTCGCCGGATGGTGGAGGAGGCTCTTCCGGAGGTGGTACCTCGAACGGGGACCCGCCTTCCTCCATCGCTGGCGGAAACTAATCCCGCTCCTGAGCTACGCTTTTTTCTTCTGTGCTTGCCATGCGCCTGCAAGCCCGCAGGCGCTCTACGGAGACGCGCAACTAAAATTCATGCGCGGCGAAACACTGACTGCTCTCCAAGAAGCAGATCAAGGTCTAAAGCAGTTCCCATCCGAAAAAACCGAGTGGCACTGGAGATTCAAGGTTTTGAAAGCCGAGATTCTTCACGCGCAAGGAAGGGAGCGAGAAGCGCTTGCGCTGCTCCAAGAGGAAACGCCCCCCACTCTTGCCACGAGTGACTTAGCGGTCCGCCGGAAGTATACACAGGGCGCGGCCAAGGCGGCCTTACGACAGCTGACAGAGGCCGAGCGGGACTTGGTGGATGCGGAAGCACTGGCCAAAACGTATCACCCGGAACTTCTTGGGGAGATCACGCTGAAGTGTGGAACGCTGCAGTTCGTGAAAGGTGACGGAGCCGCGGCAGAAGTCGCCTACAAAAAAGCGCGGGAATTTGCGCAGGAACAAAAAGACCCCTTCCTGGAAGCCGCGGCCCTCAGCGGGCTCGGGATAGCCACGACGATGGAGGGCCATTATGACGAATCCATCGACTGGAACCGTGCGGCGGCAGACTTGGCCCGATCGATTGGAGCGACCGGCACGCTTGCCAAGACTCTGGGAAACACAGGTTGGAACTACGCGGAGTTAGGCGATTATCAGAATGCGCTGGCATACTACAAACAAGCCGAGGAAGCCTCCGCAAAAAGCGGTCTACTTTGGAGCCGAACGTATTGGCTAACTGCTGTTGCTTATGGGTACCAAGGTCTGGGCGACGACACGAGCGCCGAGACTATCTTGAAGGAAGCGTTGCCGTTAGCGAGATCGCTGGACAACAAGAGCACTCTCGTTCAGTGCTTAAGTCAGCTAGCATGGATAGCGGTGGGCACAGGAAGGAATGATCTGGCGGAACGGTATGTCGGGGAAGCGGGTGAACATGAAAAAGACAGCGTCGACCCCAGACTAGAAATTGACTCGATCCTGCTGCGAGCTCTCATCGCGGGCGGCAGGCACAACTTTGCTGAGGCAGAGAAACTCTTCCAGAGCGTGATTGATCATCCCCAGTCAATTCAGTATCAGAAGTGGAAAGCCCAGGCAGAGCTGGCCAACGTTTATTCTGCCGAAGGTATGGGCGCGAAGGCGGAGAAGGAATACCGCCTTTCCCTGTCAACCATCGAGGAGGTCCGTGCGTCAATCCAATCTGCCGAGCTTCGTCTGACTTTCCTATTTAACACCATCCGGTTCTACAGCAATTTCATTGACTTCTTGATGACGCGACACCGGATAGAAGACGCATTGCAAGTGGCAGAACTGAGCCGCGCGCGGACGCTGGAGGAAGGATTGGGTGCCGTGCCCAAGACGCTGTCGTTTCCGCTGCCCAACTTCCGTCCGCGGGAGATCGCCCAGCGGCGTAAGGCGGTGCTACTGATGTACTGGCTGGGGCCGCAGCAGTCCTATTCGTGGGTGATCACGCCAGCCAAAATCAGCTCGTTTAGGCTGGCGAAACAGGATGAGATTGAGGAATTGGCAAACCGGTATCGCGAGGCGATGCAAAGCGGAAAAGACTTGCTGGCAGGCGGAAACGAAGCTGGGGAAAAGCTGTACACGATGCTGGTGGCGCCCGCGCAAAAACTGATTCCGCGAAATTCCCAAGTCATTGTCCTGGCCGACGCCAAGTTGCATCGGCTGAATTTTGAAGTGCTCGCTGTCCCGGGCACGCCTCCGCATTATTGGATTGAGGACGTCACCGTGAGTACGGCTAGTTCGTTGACACTGCTGGCCGGCCGATCCGCGCCGCCGGCAGGACGAGCGAGCGGTCTTCTTCTTGTGGGAAACGCGGAAGCCAACAAGGACTTTCCGGCGCTGCCGCAGGCTCCCGAGGAGATGGAAGCGATAGAAAAGTATTTTCCTGCCAACAATCGTGAAGTGCTGGAAGGGAAGCAGGCGACGGCGAAGGCGTACTTAAGCAGTCATCCGGAACGCTTCTTCTATGTTCATTTTGTGACCCACGGGACGGCGAGCGTAAGTCATCCACTCGAATCCGCGGTCATCCTCAGCACTGATGGGGACTCGTACAAGTTGTACGCGCGGGATATCGTGCAGCATTCGCTTAATGCAGAGTTGGTGACGATTTCCGCGTGCAACGGTGCAGGGTTGCAGTCGTACTCCGGGGAAGGCCTGGTGGGGCTGTCCTGGGCGTTCGCGCGGGCTGGGGCGCACAACGTGATTGGCGCGCTGTGGGAAGTGAGCGACGCGTCGACACCGCAATTGATGGATTCCTTGTACAGCGGGTTGACAAAGGGCAAAGACCCAGCGACGGCGCTGCGCGACGCAAAACTGGCGATGCTGCATTCCGCGGATGCAGGATCTGTTTTCCGGAAACCATTCTATTGGGCGCCGTTTCAGGTGTACGCAGGGTCGTAAGGGTGACGGGTCTTGAGTCGGCAGCTTCTTAGGCTTTGGCGAGAGCTTTGAGATCGTCAAGAGAGCCGGCGAAGCGGTCCTGGTCCACAGGAGTATTCACGCCATTGACTTGACCTTTCTCCGAGAATTGCCAAAGGGTCCAATTGGCCCAGGCCGATGGCCAGTTGGGCTGCGGTGCGTCGGTGTAGTGGGCGATCCACAGAGCATAGCCGGAGAGTTGTGGGAGGTCGGAGCCGAGCAGGTTTTCGATGAAGCTTTTATAGGTGTAGACAAAGGGCTTGAGTCCGATCGCTTGTTCGACGGCGGTAAGCCATCCGAGAATCATGGGCAGACGGCTGCTTTGAGGAATGGAGGGCCAGACATCCTTGCTGGGGTCCGAGGAAGTCGGCTCGAGGTCCACCATGGGAGGAAGATCGCCCGAGGCGAGGGTGCCGACGGTCTGGAGGTAGTGGTTGGCCTGGTCAGAGGGGGAAGCGAGCGGCCAAAAGAAATGGTAGGCGCCGCGAAGAAGGCCGCCGGCGTTCAGGCTCGACCAGTTGGCGCTGAATTGCTTGTCACCGCTCTGCGCGCCGAGCGTAGCGCGAACGTAGGCAAAGGAGACGTTGGCCTGCGCGACAGCGTTCCAATCCACGGTCCCCTGATTCGAAGAAACATCAATCCCCGAGAGGAAAGAGCTCGCTGGCGGCATAGCTGGAACCTTTCTCTGCTCTTCAAGACGTCAGAGCAGGCCCAATGGTCCGGCTCTAATGATCAGGCAATGATGCGAAGTTCCCCGTGTTCAGGTACGATAGCCACACTCGCAGTGACTTACCCGTGTGACCCAGCCTCTAAACGGGATAGTGACCGGGAAGCCTGAAACGTTTCGTCAGGCGAGTGTCACTATTTAGCGAGCACCAAGATCATCCGTCAGCCAGTGGGGGTGTGCATGCCAGCGGGACTGGATAACCTGAAACATATCGTGGTGTTGATGATGGAGAACCGGTCGTTTGACCACATGCTGGGCGGATTGAGCCTGGTGATGGAAAACGGGCAGAAAAAATATCCCGGCATCAACGGGCTGACGGGAAATGAGTCGAATCCAGATACGCAGGGCAATAACGTCAAGGTTCAACCGATCGCGAAATTTCAGAGCCAGCTTGATCCCGACCCCGACCATCACTATCCCGGAGTGGATTTGCAGATTTACGGCGGACAGGCGATAGGGCCGGGGCGCGTCCCGAACATGCAGGGATTTGTGAAGGACTATTTCACGCAGACGAACGACGTGAACCGGTCGCATAACATCATGTACTACTTCACGCCGGACAAATTGCCAGTGCTGACGACGTTAGCGACGCAATTCGCGGTTTTCAACGGATGGTTTTCGTCGATTCCGGGACCGACGATTTGCAACCGCGCCTTCGCGCACTATGGAACGTCCTTCGGACAAGTGGGGATGGATATTTTCTATATCAAGGATCCGATTCCCAGCATTTACGAACGGATGATTCAAGCAGGCCACACGGCGAAGCTTTATTACTACGATCAGCAAAGCTCGACAATGGAGATTGTGAATCTCCTGAAAAATCAGCCGCAGATTTTTGGGAGCTATCAGCAATTCATCGCGGACTGCAACGGCGGAACGCTGCCGGAATACAGTTTCGTGGAGCCTTGCTACAACGATCATCCCGGCCCAGGCGGGGGCGAAGTCCTGGCGTCGGATCAGCACCCGGATCACAACGTGCAGGAAGGCGAGCGATTCATCGCGTCGATTTACAACGCCATTCGTTCGAACGCGGATCTTTGGAAGACGACGGCGCTGTTGATTGTTTACGACGAGCACGGCGGGATTTACGACCACGTGGTGCCACCGGCGTGCACGCCGGACGGCTATTCTGCCGGGCCCGATGCCACAGGAACCGGTGAGACATTCAACTTCGACCGGCTGGGGATTCGCGTGCCTGCGATTCTTGTTTCTCCCTATATTGCCAAAGGAACGATTGTGCCGGGACCCGAAGCGGCAAATGGGCGCATTTTCGAACATGCATCGATCCCGGGAACTGCAACGAATTACTTTTTGAATGGGGATGCGCAGCGAACGGTTCGGGAGAAGAATGCAAGTTCGTTTCTGGATTTGCTGACGGATACGCTGCGTGCGGATACAGACGTTCCGTATTTCAATTTGTAGGAGGAGACTGTGGCTACACGAGCGAACGCGATTTTTGTGCCGCAAACGGCGAAAGGTGCCTACAACCCGAATCGTCCGGCAGGAAAGCTTTTGCAAGCGCAGACGTTGCATCTGCGGGAGGCCTTGCTGAAGCACCTGGAGAAACTGGCCGCTGTGCTGGCGATTGACCCACGGACGCTGAAGACCGAAGGCGAGGTTAGCAGCTATATCCACAAGGCGACTTCGCTTCTCCATACACATTCTGCCCATCCCTCAGGAAAGTAAGGTGTACTCGTGAGATCGATCCTATTGGCTCTCGGTTTGTTGACAGCGGGGACTGCGTGGGGGCAACAGACTCCAGGCACGCAGAATCCTCAACCGATCGATTCGCCCAATGAGGCGGACAAGCTTAAGGAGAGTTGTTTCAACCTGAAGGGGATCCCCGGCTGCGCGGAAGAGCTGTTCACCGGGAAGCCGATTCACATCGCGGTCGGCAGCATCGCGCCGCAGAACGGCTTTGGCGCGGGACTGGCGTACGTGGGACACAAAACTACGGAGACATGGCGAACGAGTTGGGATGCGGATGCGGTGGGCTCGATGAACGGGTCGTGGCGCGCGGGCTTCTACATGAGACTGGTGCACACGCCGAGCAAGCCAATCGGAGTCTCTTTCGGCACGCCACCGCCTCATAAGAAAAACCCAACTGAGCTTCCCGAGCATTCGGTCATCAATTTGTATGCGCAAGCGATCTCGTTGAACAAGCTGACCTATTTTGGGATCGGGCCGGCGAGCACGCAGGCAGGCAGGACGTTTTATGGCATGGCGCAGACGATTGTTGGCGGGAGTGCGGTGAAACCGTTCTACGAGAAGTTGAATGCGAGCCTTTATGGAGAAGTGAACGGGAGGTTTGTGGACATTCGCCCGAGTACGGGCCAGCCGAGTCCGACGATTGGGGCGGTGTATACGGAGGCGACGGCCCCGGGACTGACCAATCAGCCCGGAACGTTGCAGTTGGGCGAAGGTGTGAGGATTCGGCCGATCTACTTTGATGATTTCCTGCGATTGAACTACAACGTTGCGTATCAGCAGTTTTTCGCGCCGGGGAACACCACATTCTCGTTTCAGCGGCTGACGGTCGATCTGGCGCATGAGTTCGCGATTTACAAGAAAACGACGCGGAACCTTATGCCGAGAGACAACAACCCGAACGGGCCGGACGACTGTTCGATTGCGGCGGATGCGGACAAAAGCCCGTGCCCGGCGATTTCGCGAGACCGCGAAGGAAGTGTTGGTCTGAGATTCTTTCTCGCGGCATCGATGACACCCGGCGGGAATCTGGTGCCGTTTTATTTTCAACCGACGATCGGCGGAACAGATATCAACGGGAACGCGGCGCTGAGCAGCTATCAGGACTTTCGTTTTCGCGCGCCGAACGTGATGTTTTTCCGGCAAAGCCTCGAGCACTCGATTTGGGGACCGCTCGGGATTTCGTTTATGGCGGACGAGGGGAAGGTAGGGATGACGCGCGGAGATTTGGGATCGAATCCGTGGGTGCATAGTTTGTCGGCCGGCTTGACGCTGCGCGCCGGAGGATTTCCGCAAGTGTTCTTGTTGTTCGCCTGGGGCGGAAACGAAGGCACGCACACGATTGCGAACGTGAATACGTCGCTGCTTGGCGGGTCGGCACGGCCGTCGCTCTTCTGAAACAGCCTTAGCTGCCTAGATGTAAACACAATTTCTGGGAAACGAACCAGCCGCATTAAGGGTCTGAGCGTAGACGAACAAAAGTTTCCACAGCGTGCCCGCTTGTGTTTTGATTGCCTCCCGCACTAAACTCTCCGCCAGCAATTTGCATTCGCGGGCCGCCTCATTCCTTTGAGTGCTTCCTGGTCTAGCGAAGACGGGGTGTAAAAGTCTGAGGGAGAGAAAAATGAAAAAACTCTTTTGCGCCGTATTTGTGTTGGCACTGGCGTTGGGGTGTGCGTCGCCGGCCCTGGGACAGTCGCAGATTACTTCGGGAACAGTGCAGGGGGATGTTCTCGATGAGAAGGGCGGAAGCGTCGCTGGAGCATCGGTAGAAGCAAAGAACCTGGACACCAATTTTACACAAACAGAAACGACCAACGCCGACGGCCATTTTGCGTTCTTGAGCCTGGCCCCGGGGCACTACACGCTGACCATCAGCAAGCAAGGATTTGCGACCGTACTGCAGCAAAACGTGAATCTGACGGTCGGTCAAGTTCTTACGATTCCCGTCACCATGAAAGTCTCTTCGATGGCCCAACAAATCGTGGTCAGTGATGTACCCGTCGTAGAAACCACAAAGACCGTTTCTTCTTCAACGCTGGATGAACTGGCGATCGCGGACACGCCGGTCCTGGGCCGGAAGTTTGAGGATCTGCTCACGCTGACGCCGGGCGTCAGCATCGTGCAGGGCCCGGATGGCGACGAAATCAACATCAATGGCCAGCGCGGAATCTTCAACAACATCAGTCTCGACGGCGGCGATTACAACAACGGGTTTTTCGGCGAACAGATGGGCGGGCAGCGCGCGGCCGTGGACATCACTCTCGAGGCGGTCAAGGAATTTCAGATTGTGGCCAGTGGCGCTAACGCCGAGTTTGGCCGCACCGCTGGCGGCGTGGTGAACGTCGTCACCAAGTCGGGAACGAATAACATACACGGCAGCGTCTTTGAATACTTCCGGACGGAAGCGCTGGCGGCGGCGACTTCCGATGGCAAACCGCTCCAGGACTTTCGGCGCAATCAGTTTGGCGGCAGTTTTGGCGGGCCGCTGATCAAAGACAAGTTGTTCTTCTTTGCCGCAGGCGAGGGAATTCGTGAAAACCTGACGCGTACGAATCTCAGCACGGCGATTGGCACGCCCTGCGCAGCTGCTCCCCCCGCCTTCAACCCAAATGGCTCTTCCGATGCGGCAATCAACGCGAGCCCGGATTGTCAACGACTGGCGCTCATCAGTTTCTTCAAAACGGCGACGTTTCCTGCTCCTTTCAAGAATACCGACGAAGGGCTTCCGGTCATACACCAGCAGCGAAATGCGTCAATCTTCGGGCGCATGGATTACAACCTCAACACCAAGAACCAAATTTTCGGCTCTTACAGCTTTGACTGGTCGAAGAACCCCAATCAGACGTTTGACGTTCCAACCTATGGAACCAGCGCGAATGGGATTGAAGGTCCCTCCAAAATCCAGGACATCAATACGAACTGGTTTTCCACACTTTCCAACACCATGCTGAACGAGGCGCACTTCACCTATGCGCGAGAGAACCGGCCGCGCAGTTCCATCGATACGACGAGCGTCCCCGATACCGCTATGGGTTTCGGCACGACGTTCCGGTTTGGCCAACCATTCTTCCTTGAGCCCAACGTGGACGAAATCTTTTGGCGCACCGACCTTCGTGACAACTTCTCGATCGTGAAGGGCAAGCACTCCTGGAAGTTCGGCGGAGAGTGGATTCACAGCGACAACGCTCAGATCTTCCGCGGTTTCTTCACCGGCCGCTACATTTTCGATAGCGTGACCGGGTTCATGCATTACGTCACACAGGGGCCCACGGTCCACGAGTGCTCCAACGGGACGTTTGTGGTGCCGCCGTCAACTTGCGCAGGAGGATCTACCTTTACAGGCGGCCCGCTGCTCCTCTACTTGCAGCATGGGCCCGCTACCCAGGGTGAAACGTTTGACCAGTCGGGCGCTTCGGACATTAAAAACGAAGACATCGCGCTTTTCGTCCAGGACTCCTGGAAGCTGTTCCGGAACTTTACTTTGAACTACGGCCTGCGCTGGGATGCTCAGCGTTTCCCCAATCCCACCGTCGCGCCGTCTAAGACCTCCTATCGCAACGACCTGACGAACGCGACCTTTCCTTCCACAGGATTCATTCCCAACCAAAACAAGGAATTTCAGCCTCGTCTCGGCTTTGCCTGGGATGTGTTCGGCAACGGTAAGTCCGCTCTGCGCGCCAGTTGGGGAATGTTCTACGCGCGGCAAAACATGCTGACCCAGGTTGGCGCTATCACCACCAATGGCGTGCAGCAACAATCCTTTGCCGCAGGATCGGCGTTTGGGACTCCGCCAGCTTTCGGGACCAACGCGTCCGTATTTAACAATGCCAATCTTCCTCCCGCGGGAACTCCTCCGCCGCCGGGGGATAGCGTAACGGTGTTCAGTAAGGACTACCACAACCCGCGCATTTACACATCAAACGTGGGCTACGAACAGCAACTCGCCGGCGACTATGCGGCATATGCGGATTTCACGATGTCCAAGGGCGTGCACCTGACACGCTTCACCAATCCCAACGTGGGCACCGGGTTTACACTTCCGACTGTCGGACAAGACACAGTCAACTACGTCGGCAATCACGCCGTTTTTCCGGACCTCGGTGACATCACCGATACCGTCAGTTCCGCGAAGTCTCTTTATCGTGGCTTGACCGTCGGCATTCGCAAACGCATGAGCCACCATTTTCTCTTTGACGTCAATTACACTTATTCCAGCGATTGGGATGACGACTCCAACGAGCGCGATCCCTTCACGTTTCGCTATGCGAATCTTTTCAACCTGAAGGCGGAGTACTCACGTTCCGACCGCAACGAGACGCACAAGTTCAACGCGTACACCGTCGCAGATTTGCCATGGGGTTTCCACGGCGATATCCGCGCGCAGGCACATTCGGCGCAGCCCATTACTGACAACGTGAGCGGGACAGGCACCGGAACCCCCTGCAGCTCTAACAACTCGCTAACTCGCTTCGTGATCCCGACAGGTGGTGGCACGGCCATCGATTGCGGACGGAACCATCTCTTGAAGGACAATGCCTTCTTTACTTTCGACTTTGGCGCCGATCGGCCGATAGCCCTTGGCGAGCATATGAAGCTGATCCCTAGAATCGAGGTATTCAACCTCTTCAACAACAAGAACAACGTCAATCCGTTGAGCACTCCGGCGTTGTTTAACTTCGATGGCTTCCTTCGCAATGGTGTGGGCGATCCGCGGCAGGCGCAACTGTCCGTGCGGTTCGAGTTCTAGCGGGGCACGGTTGGGCCAGAAAGACAAGAGTACAGGGAAAAGGGCGCTGCGGCGCCCTTTCGCCATGCCAGTTTGGTCTGGCCGTTTTCCAAAGTTACAAAATCGCAGCAGGGGGTGGAGACTTGGATTGACACTCCCATCTGCAGGCCGGTAACATGCTCCGCAATTTACGGCCCTGACTGGTGTCCGGAAAGCAAGAGGTTCCAAAGTACGAGGTCCACTATGAAAAAGCATCTTTGGTGCGGTGTGCTTGTGGCTTTTAGTCTTGTGATGGTGTCGCCGGAATCGCGCGCGCAAGCCGCTCCCGCGGCAACTCCGTCGGCGGCTTCTGCGCAAGCGGCTGCGCCTGCTGCGCCGCAAGGCCGCAAGAAGCGCGTGGCCATTTTCGATTTTGATTACGCCACGGTGCAGACGTCCACGCAAGCCTTGTTTGGAACCAACGTGGACGTCGGGAAAGGCATCTCCGACCTGCTTGTTACAGACCTCGTCAAGGACGGCACTTACTCTGTGATCGAGCGCAAGGCGCTCGACAAGATTCTTGCTGAGCAAAATTTCTCGAATAGTGACAGAGCCAATCCCACGTCCGCGGCGAAGATCGGCAAACTCCTGGGCGTGGATGCGATCATTGTTGGCAGCATCACGCAATTCGGAAACGAAACCAAAAACACGAATGTCGGCGGTGCCGGGGCGGGAATCGGCGGATTCGGTATCGGCGGCTTCGGGAAGAAGAAGAGCAAGGCCATCGTCGCGGTGAATGCACGCATGGTGGACATCGACACCGCAGAAATCCTCGGTGTGGCTGATGGCAAAGGCGAATCTCAACGCGAGAGCACCTCGCTTCTCGGTGGAGGCGGGAATTGGCATGGATTTGGCGCTGGAGGGGCAAACTTTGGCAGCAGCGACTTTCAGCAGACCATCATCGGTGAGGCGGTGAAGGCGGCCGTCGATCAGATGAGCACCGGTCTGATTGCGAACAACGGCAAGCTGCAAACGCGCACGATCAATGTCTCGGGCTTGATCGCGGCAGTGGAAGGCGGGCAAATCATCCTGAACGTCGGGGGCAAAGCTGGATTGAAGGTCGGCGACCAACTGAACGTGGAACGGGTGACGAAAGAGATTAAAGATCCCGCGACGGGGCAGGTCATTCGTCGGTTGGCATCACCGGTGGGCGTTGTGAAGATAACCGAAGTGGATGATATTTCCGCGGTGGCCGTGGCGGTTTCTGGCAGCGGGTTCAAAGTCGGCGACGCGGCAAAAACGGTCACACAGTAGAATCGCCTTTCTGCGGCCGGTGCGGAGCTGACAAAAGCCCGCTCAAGACCTTGATCCTTTATGCAGTTTCTTGCGAGCCGCAAGAAGCACACTCCCAGCCTGTAGAGCGTTCGAGACTGCCTCCGTACGTGGAAGTTGGACACACTCAGCGTGAGCGGCCCTTGCTTGCGCATTGTGAATCCCCGAGAATAATAGGTTTACAGCAGCGAAATTTTTGCTGCCGAGTGGCGCCCTGCGTATGGGACGATAGGAAAGATGTCGAGCCAGAACTCCGTAAAACGATTCATCGCTTACTTTTCCATGGAAATTGCGCTGGAGAATGCCATGCCGAGCTACAGCGGCGGCCTCGGCGTTCTTGCCGGCGACACGATCCGGGCGGCCGCGGATTTGCGGCTGCCGATGGTGGCGGTGTCGCTGCTTTACCGCAAAGGGTACTTCACGCAGCGGCTGGGCGAAGACGGGTCGCAGGTCGAAGAGCCGGTGGAGTGGCGTGTCGAGGATTTCCTGACGGAGGAATCCGCTCGCACCAACGTTTCCATCGAAGGCCGCCGGGTCGAACTGCGCTGCTGGCGCTATCAGGCGAAGGGCGTCCGGGGTTTTTACGTGCCGGTCTACTTTCTGGATGCGGACTTACCCGCGAACGCGGAAGCTGACCGCAATCTGACGGGAGCGCTGTATGGGGGCGACAATTACTACCGTCTTTGCCAGGAGGTGGTTCTGGGGATTGGCGGCGTGCGGATGCTGTGGGCGCTGGGGTACGACGACCTGACGCGTTATCACATGAACGAAGGCCACGCGGCGCTCCTCTCGCTGCAACTCCTGCGCAATGAAGCGGAGAAAGCCGGCCGCCAGTCGATCCGCAAAGAAGACATCGAGCGCGTTCGCGACAAGTGCGTCTTTACTACTCACACGCCGGTTCCCGCGGGGCACGACCGCTTTCCGATGCAGTTATTGACCCGCGTATTTCCTGGACAGAACAACTTCCTTGATTTGCAGGACGCGTCTTCGGCTGAGCTAATGAAACGCGTGCTTCAGGCGCAAGAGAACTATCCCGGCTTGCAGGAGGCGGCGCGGAGCGGGGCCGCCCTGAATATGACGCAGCTGGCGCTGAGCTTGAGCACGTACGTAAACGGCGTGGCCAAGCAACACGGCGAAACTTCGCGCCAAATGTTTCCGGAAGTGCCCATTGAAGCGATCACGAACGGCGTGCATGCGGCGACGTGGACTTCACAGGCATTTCAGCAGTTGTTTGACCGCTACATTCCTTCGTGGCGCGAGGATAACTACAGTTTGCGTGGCGCCCTGGGCCTGCCGGCGGAAGAGGTCTGGACGGCGCATCTAATCGCCAAGCACGACTTGCTCGAGGTGGTGCGCACGAAGACGGGCCTGAAACTCGATCACGAAGTTTTTACGGTTGGTTTCGCGCGCCGCGCCACGGGATACAAGCGCGCCGACCTGATCTTGTCGGACCTGGACCGGCTGCGCGAGATTGCTAAGGACGGTGGCCATTTCCAGATTGTTTTTGCCGGAAAAGCCCATCCAAACGACGGCGGCGGGAAAGAAATCATCCGGCGAATCTTCAAAGCTAAGAAAGCGCTGAAGAAAAGTGTCCCTGTTGTGTTCTTGGACGACTACAACATGGAACTCGGCGGGAAAATCACATCCGGCGTAGATCTGTGGCTCAACACGCCGCAGTTTCCTCTGGAAGCTTCTGGAACCAGCGGGATGAAAGCGGCGTTGAACGGAGTGCCAAGCCTCAGCATCCTGGACGGTTGGTGGGTGGAAGGGCACATCGAGGGAGTCACGGGGTGGTCGATCGGTGAGCCACGCCGCACGAGCAGCGATAGCGCGCCCGCCGATCAGCAGGCCGAGACGGAATCGCTTTACTCGAAACTCGAGAGCGTGATTCTGCCTATGTACTATGGCGAACGTCACAAGTTTCTTGAAGTGATGCAGCACGCCATCGCCATCAACGGGTCGTTCTTCAATACGCAACGGATGGTGCAGCAGTACATCACCGACGCTTACCTGTAGCCTTCGACCGTTCATTGCCACGCTAACGCAAGCGATTCTTGTACATGGCCATGCCTACGGCCGCATCCATGCCCAGCCTCTCGAGCTGCTTAATTTCGCGGCGCGTTTTGATTCCACCTGCTGCAATTATGGGGTGAGACGTGGCGAGCCGTAAAGCGCGGAACCATTGGAGATTTGCCCCGCTCATGGTGCCTTCGCGATCGACGTCAGTGCAAAGGAACCCGGCGCAGTGCGATTCAAGTTGGCGCATGACCGCTTGCGGCTCTAGCGCGATGCGTTTTCTCCAGCCATGAATCGTGATTCGGCCTCCGGCCGTGTCGAGGGCGATGATGATTTGCTTTGGGGAAACCTTTTTCGCGAGCCGTTTCAAAAAGCCGGCGTTCACGCGGCCGTTATGGAAAGCCGCGCTTCCGATGATGATTTGCTCCGCGCCCCAGTCGGCGATTTTTGAAGCGCGCGCGATGGTTCGGATTCCACCACCGACGCGGACTTTCATCCCAAAATGTTCACGAGCCTTCCTACAAAGGTCCCGAACCAAGGTCGCGTTAGGAGTTTTTCCCATGGCCGCGTCGAGGTCGATCAGGTGCAGCCATGGATAGCGGCGGAACTTGTCTAAGAGACCAAAGACGTCGGCGACCGCGAGTTCGCGCTTTCGTCCGTGAACCAATTGCACCGCCTGGCCGTGTTGCAGATCGATGCAGGGAATCAGCATGGCAGGCGGACCGCGACGCCGTGCTGCGTGAGGAACTCCTTGAGCGCGCGAATCGATTGCACACCGTCGTGAAAGATGGAGGCTGCCAGCGCGGCGTCAGCAGCGCCCTCGCAGAAAATGTCCACAAAGTGCTTTGGAAGCTTGGCTCCTCCCGAGGCGATCACCGGGACCGAGACGGCTTGCGAGACCGCGAATGTCAGTGCGGTGTCGAATCCGCTTTGCGTTCCGTCCCGGTCGACAGAGGTCAGAAGAATTTCGCCGGCGCCAGAAGCGATGCCGATGCGAGCCCACTCGAGGGCATCAAGCGAAGCGGATTCGCGCCCGCCACGCACCATGACGTCCCAGCGATCACCGACACGCTTGGCATCAATCGCCAGTACCACCGCTTGCGTGCCGAACTCGCGGGAGAGCTCGGAAATCAGCTCCGGACGTTCCACTGCTGCGGTGTTCACAGTGATTTTGTCCGCGCCAGCGCGCACCACCGCACGGGCGTCATCCAGAGTGCGGATGCCGCCGCCGGCGGTCAGCGGAATCGCAAGTTCTGCCGCGACGCGGCGGATGGTTTCGAGGAACGTGGGACGACCGTCGCGTGAAGCGGCGATGTCCAGTACAACGATCTCGTCGGCGCCTTCGGCGTTGTAACGGGCAGCAAGGGCGGCGGGATCGCCAGCATCGCGCAAGTCCACAAAGTTCACGCCTTTCACCACGCGCGCGCCGTCCGTGTCGAGGCAGGGAATGATTCGGCGGGCCAGGCTCATGTGGCAGCCAACATTAGAAAGTTATGCAAAACGCGCGCGCCGGCATCACCGCTCTTTTCCGGGTGAAATTGGACACCAAAGATGTTCTTTTGCTCGATGACCGCGGCGAACGCGGTGCCGTGCGTGCAGGTGGCTGAAGTGGGGCAGTCGGTGTCGAGGACGGCATAGGAATGCGCGAAATAAAAGTACGCACCCGCGGGAATGTCGTCGAGGAGGCGCGATTCTTGTTGCTTCGAAACCTGGTTCCAACCCATGTGTGGAAGTTTCACCGTACGTGGCAAACCGCAGGCTCTCCCCGGCAAGAGATTCAGACCATGCAAGTACGGGGCTTCCTCGCTGGATTTGAACAGCGCCTGCAAACCGAGACAGATTCCGAGAAAGGGAACGCCGCGATGAATGGCGTCGACAAGGGGCGCGCGCAGGTTCCTCTCGTCCAGAGCGCGAATCAACGCTGCGTAGTGACCGACACCAGGGAGGAGCAGTGCTTGGGCGTTGGCGATGCCGGCGGCCTCGTCCGTGCGATGCGTTTCGGCGCCAAGCCGCTGCAGCGCACGCTCGACGGAGGGCACATTGCCCGCGCCGTAGTCGATGAGTGTGACTTTCATAAGAGACCTTTAGTGCTAGGCAGGACTTTTCGGAGGCGCTTGTCGCGCGCAACCGCGAAGCGCAGGGCTCGCGCAAACGCCTTGAACATGGCCTCCACCTGGTGGTGTGACGAGCGGCCGTAGAGCACGCGCAAGTGCACGTTGGCCTGCGCGCTTTGAGCAAAGCCCTGGAAAAAATCCTCGACGAGCTCGATCTGAAAATCGCCGACACGATGTGCCGCAATCTTTGCGTTCACCACACAATAGGGCCTACCACTCAAGTCCAGGGCAGCCGCGGCGAGTGTCTCATCCATGGGCATCAGAAAGTAGCCGGCGCGGAGGATGCCGCGTTTTGAGCCGAGAGCCTTCAAAACGGCTTTGCCCAGCGTGATCCCGACATCTTCGACGGTGTGGTGCTGGTCCACGTCGAGGTCGCCGCGGGCAAAGATTTCCAGGTCGAACGCGCCATGCCTGGCGACAAGGTCCAGCATGTGATCGAAGAAGCGGATGCCCGTGGAGACGCGGGATTTTCCATGACCGTCGAGGTTCAACTTCACGCGGATGTCGGTTTCCTTGGTATGACGACGGACTATGGAGGTGCGTGGCATGCGTTTTTCTCTCGAAGCTGTTCAGGCGAGAGGCTTCCATTCTTTGTGAATTTCGCGAAGCAATCGCCGCAGCTCGGCTTCGGTGCCAATCGTGATACGGACGAAGCCGGGCCCCATATCTTTCGCTCGGTCACGGAGAAGAATCCCGCGCCGTTCGAGTTTGCGAGATAGGGTTGACCCGTTCGGGCCGAAATGGGCGAGAAGAAAATTCCCGGCGCTCGGGAAAGTTCTGACGCCGATGCGCTTCAGTTGTTGCGCAAGCCAAACGCGCAAGCTCTTTACGTTGCTCACATACATCTTCATCGAAACCCGATCCGTGATGGCAGCTTCCGCAGCCACAAGCGCGGCGAGATTGACGGGGAAGGGCGGCATGGCCCTGCGCACCAGCGCCAGAGATTTCTCGCATCCGATGACCGCACCAAGCCGCAATGCGGCAAGCCCCGCGACCTTGGAAAAGGTCCGCGCGATGAAGAGCTGTGGGTACTTGCGAATCCAAGGAACCGCCGTGAAATCCGAAAACTCGGCATAAGCTTCGTCCATCACCACGACGGTGTGCGTAGCCGCTCGTAAGATGAGCCGCAGTTCCTTCTCGCGCAACAGCGTGCCCGTTGGATTGTTGGGATTGGCAATGAACAATACGCGGGGCTTCTTGCGAAAGGCGGCGATGGCGCCTGCGAGAGGAAATTCCATATCGTTCCCGTAGCGGAGGGTGATGACGCGAGCTCCGGCAATCTCCGCGTAGTAGCGGTACATGGGAAAGGTCGGCTCGCAGATCAGAATACTTGTGCGTGGCTCGACAAACGTGTCAAAGAAAACGCGCAGAGCATCGTCGCCGCCGTTGGTTAGCAGCAACTCTTCTGGACGGACGCGGAAGTGGCGGGCGATGCGGTTTGTGGGCGCCTGATACTCCGGGTACATAGAGATTTGTCGCGCCGTCAGTTTCGCCAAGGCACGCCGCACGGCGGGCGAGCAGCCCGAGGTGTTTTCGTTGAAGTCGAGGCGCACCTTGTCCGAACGCCCTTCGGCCGGGGCCTCATAGGTGCGGCGCTGCAAAATTGCACTTCGTACAGGAAGTTGGACCTTCATCGGCGAATCCTCACGGCGTGGCGATGTGCCAGCAGGCCCTCGGATTCTGCCAGAGTTTCCGCAGTATCGGCGAGGCCTAGGAAACCGGAGCGCGTAATTGTCTGTACGGTGATGCATTTCACAAAATCGGCCGCCGAGAGTCCGCCGCGGCTGTGCGCCCAGCCGGAAGTTGGCAAGACATGATTGCTGCCGGTCGCATAGTCACCGAGGGGCTGAGCGCTCCAAGAACCAAGAAAAACCGTGCCAGCCGCACCGATCTTTCGCAGCAGCTTTTCTCCGTTTTCCGGAAGGCTGAGATGCTCCGGCGCGAAACGGTTGATGAATTCGCAGGCCTGGTCGACGGAATCGGCGAGCAGAATGGCTCCCGCAGTCTTTGTGGAAATGGCGGCGACGTTGCCAGGTAATGCCTTGAGCTGCAGAGCGATCGCTTTTTGAACATCACGGGCCAGCTTCCGGGACGTGGTGATGAAAAAGCTTGCAGCGTCTTCTGCGTGTTCTGCCTGCGCCAGCAGATCCGCGGCGATCCAATGCGGATTGCCGCGTTCGGCAAAGACGATCGCTTCGGTCGGTCCGGCGGGGAGATCGATCGCGCAGTCATGGTTCACAAGCTGTTTTGCCGCCGTCACGTATTTGTTTCCCGGCCCGAAGATCTTGTCCACTCTGGGGATGCTACTTGTCCCGTAAGCCAACGCCGCAATGGCTTGGGCTCCACCGATGCGACCTATTTGTGTCACGCCCAGAATCCGTGCCGCGACCAGCAACTCGAGATTTGGTTTCGCGCAAACTGCGATGATGCGTGAAACCCCGGCGACCGTCGCCGGTACGGCGGTCATCATCAGTGTCGAGATCAGCGAATGCCTTCCGCCCGGAACGTAGCAGCCGACGGACTCGATCGGCCTGACGAGCTGTTGAATTCTTACGCCAGGCGAGGTTTCCATACTCCACGGAACAGGGAGCTGTTTTTCTGCCACAGCCCGAATATTGGTGGCAGCTTTCTTAACCGCTTGCACGAAACGAGGGCTGACATGCTTTTCCGCCTTGCGCATCTCCTGTTGCGAAATCCATACCCCCGTTGACGCCAGGTCGATGCGGTCGAGCTTTTTCGTCCACGCAAACAGCGCTGCGTCGCCTCGTTTCCGCACGTCCGCTATGATTTCTGTGGCACGCGTACGCGCTTCGGAATCCTGCCAGGCGCGCCGGGCGAGCAGCCGACTTACGGACCGTCGAGTGAGTTTGAAAATGCGCATCAGACCACAATTTTGTTCAAGGGATATTCCACGATGCCCTGAGCTTTGGCGGCCTTGAGCTTCGGCAGAATCTGCCGCACCACGGCTTCTTCGACGATCGTGTTGATGGCCACCCACTCGGGGTCGCTCAGGGCAGAAATCGTTGGCTTCTTGAGCGCAGGCAATACGTTCAGGACGGCAGGTAAATCGTCACGATGCACGTTGAGCAGCAGGCCCACCTTGCTTGCGGCGGCAATCGCACCTTGCAGCATAAGAATCAGATTTTCGGCCTTCTCGCGCTTCCACGTATCGGCCCCTGCCGCGCGATTCATGATAAAGACAGTCGCGGATTCGAGTACGGTGTCGACGATGCGCAGCCGGTTGGAGCGGAGCGAGGCACCTGTTTCCGTGACTTCCACGATGGCGTCGGCGAGCTGCGGGACTTTGACCTCCGTAGCGCCCCAGGAGAATTCGACCCGCGCCTTTACGCCATGTTTCGCGAGATAGCTCTCGGTGATGCGCACGACCTCCGTGGCAATCACTTTTCCTTCGAGGTCGCGGGCGTCGCGAATGGCAGAATTCTCGGGCACAGCCAGCACCCAGCGCACGCGCGCCAGCCGCTGCTTGGCGTAGACCAACTCGGACAACTCTTCGACCGCTGCGCCAGTTTCGACGACCCAATCGTGCCCGGTGATGCCGGCATCGAGCGCCCCGGACTCCACATAACGCGCCATCTCCTGCGCGCGAACCATCAGGCATTCGATTTCGGAATCGTCAATAGTGGGCACGTAGCTTCGAGAACTAAGCGTGATTTTCCAGCCAGCGCGCGCAAAAAGGTCGATTGTGGCATCCTGCAGACTGCCCTTGGGGATCCCCAGTTTCAGACGGCTCATTGACGTTTCTCCCGGCCATAGACCGCTTCGGGTGAGAATGCTCGTTCGGCAATAACGGTTGTCGTTCCATCGCTCGCGAGCACCCGGAAAAAGCAACTTAGGTAGCCTTCGTGACAAACGCCGGGCCCTGCCGGATCGACCTCCACCAGCAGCGCGTCCGCGTCACAATCCACGCGAATCTCTCGCACGCGAAGGACATGGCCGCTGGACTCGCCTTTCTTCCAAAGCTTGCCCCGCGAGCGGCTGAAAAACACGACTTCGCCGGTACGTTGGCTTTCCGCAAGCGAGTCCGCGCTCATAAATCCCAGCATCAGCACGTCGCCTGTTCGCGCATCTTGGATAATCGCGGGTACCAACCCGCTCCCTTTTTGAAAATCGATGTCCACGTCCTACCTCCCAAAAAATTGCCCACAAATAAAAATCCCGCTGGAGCTTGTTGCGCCAGCGGGCTGAAGAGTGCTTTGTTTTGCGTTTAGGCTATGCACACCTCAGCGGGCGCGGCGTATGGCCGTGATGATGATGCCGATGTGCCCGATGTATATGTGCGAAATTCATCGCAAACTTCCGAATCGAACGTTGCTCATTATCCGACGAAATCGGGTTCTCGACGCATGCAATTTTTGAATCCGCCGCATCAGGATTTTGTGGCCTGCTTGCCGCGAAACCGGAACGAGCGATGTATCATCCAAGGAACATCGACATGGGAGGAACTTCGTGGAAGAAAAAGTTCGCAAGGATGACGCCGCCTGGCGGAAGCAACTCACGCCGAATCAGTACTTTGTGACCCGGCAAAAGGGCACCGAGCCGCCTTTTACAGGAGAATACGAGGACACCGAGACACCCGGCACCTACAAGTGCATCTGTTGCGGTCAACTGCTGTTCAGGTCCGACACTAAGTATCATTCCGGTTCCGGCTGGCCCAGCTTCTATGCTCCGGCAAGCGAGGAAGCCGTGGAAAGGGAAATGGACGCGAGCCATGGCATGCGCCGCACCGAGGTGAAATGCAGCCGTTGCGATGCCCACCTTGGACATGTATTTGACGATGGGCCACAGCCCACCGGGCTACGCTACTGCATCAATTCCGTTGCTTTGGAACTCGACGAAGACTAAAAGAAACGCCCCGGTTTTAGCCGGGGCGTTTGCTCATTTGTTTTTTCTCAAAGTAAATCGAAAAGTTCAGGCTGCCGGGCAGGTGCAGGCTACGAACTCTGCCACCGGGTCCCGTTCGCGGTCCCATACGCCGAGCAACAGCACCTTCGTGCCGCTGGGGTACTTGAACACGTAATACGTGCTCGAAAGGCCTTCCATTTCATAGAATCCCGGCCGCCGTGGGTCGGGCCTCGAGGGCGCGCCAACCGTAAGAAGATGACGCAGTTCCGCGAGCTGTTCCTTCGAATGATTTCGCAGATCTTCAACGACGGGCGGTTGTTTTGTAATCGTGATCATGTTGGTCTTTCTCCGCCACATTCAGCTTATCCTCTCCTCACCATGTAAAGACGAATGAAAGCGGAAAATGTTTCATGGGTTGCAATGATTTTCCGTCCCGCTGGGGACAAATTGGCCTGGTGGTAACCCCTAGTACACCCACGGTTTGCCTGCCTGTCTTCTGCGAAGGGATTGTTACAAACGCATGAAAGCAAGGCTCAGCGTGCAGTTCAGGCGCTCTTCAAGGCCCAGCCTTCTTTCCTTGTTATGTTGTAATAAGGTGCATGATACTATCTGGGCTGGTACTTGCGGGGTTCCCGCTACTCTGGGATAGTGCCATCCTTAGATTCTCTGGTTTCGAAGGATTCTACCGTGACAAAAGATGGGACAAGTAGAGAGAAGACCGAGTTCGGCAAGGATCGTCGCCGGAAGCATCATCACTGGCTCGTAAGCGTTTACTATGCCGATGGAGAGAAGTTCGGCCGCGTCTACACGGACAAGGACAAGGCTACGCGGTTCGCGGAGCGCCAGCGCCGCTCACCCGTGGTGAAGACCGCTCGGGTTACTCAGGTTTCCTGATCTTTCCGCTTTTTGCAGTATTCGTCTTGAGCTGCTTCGTAGCGGTCGGTGCTTGTTCGTGTCTTTCAGGCGTGTTATAAAAAGAAGGTTGGTGAGCGGCCTTAGTATAGTGGTAGTACGGAACCTTGCCAAGGTTCAGGTGTCGGTTCGATTCCGATAGGCCGCTCCATAATTTCAACTACTTACAGCGACTGCAGCTTCGGCGTGGGACCACGAAGGACCAATTGCTGTTTCTGCCGGTGGCTGAATCAATCCAACCAACTTCA
>CAZGFL010000026.1:0-44752 GCA_964524985.1 uncultured Acidobacteriaceae bacterium | reverse complement strand
ACGGCCCGGCCTTTCTCTCACGAGCTGCCAGTTGATCCGTACCGCGATCACCGCTGGGACTTCCCGTGTTGCGTATGGTCCACTTTGCTTGCATGCCGTCGCTAATACCCCGGCAGGTCTGATGGAATTTGTTCGCTCGTACGATTCCACCATCTTCGGCCTTCCCCGTAACCGGGGCGGGTCGGCTCCTGCATTACGCTTTTCGAGGCCTGCTCCGCGTTTACTCACGTTACGGCCTGCACGCTCGCCGAGTCGCCAATGCGACGTTCTACACCGAAGGCTTCAGCAGCTTCGTTGCCTCCGCCGCTGCCTCGATTGCTACCGGGTGGAGCGAACCAGTTCCCGGGCGGGTTTAACTCCCGCTGTGGACCACCACCTTTCACGGCGCACCCGGTAAGCGCTGTTAACCAGGCAGTGGTGCCCAATTGAAGTCGCAGATGCTTTCTACGCGGGGAAGTTTAGTGATATGTTGCAAACTTGGAAGGGCGATCAAAGCAATTCACGCTTGGCTTTTTCCTATCCTGAGTCTCACGGCAGGGCTAGGTTACACGCTGTTGTTCGGCGCTCGATTTGTTCCATTTCTGGGGCTGTTGGAGTTTCCTTCAGAACCGAATTACTTTCTAGCGTGTGGTGCCCCTGCACTGTTGGCGGGACTCTTCGGATTCTTGCGCGCCAAGCCTAAAGAGATTTGGAGTTATGGGTTTCTAATGTGGGCGCCTCAAGTCGTATTTGGGGCCGCTGGGGCGATGGGCCCGGGTTGGCTTGCAGGGTACGGTCTGGTGATTGTTGTTTCTTCTCTTCTCGCAGCCGCCGCGAGTGTTCTCGCTTCATATGCGGGGTTTGCGTTAAACAAGGTTGTGAACAGGATTGCGGCCGCCCCCGAA
Source organism: uncultured Acidobacteriaceae bacterium (assembly GCA_964524985.1). Classification (GTDB taxonomy): domain Bacteria; phylum Acidobacteriota; class Terriglobia; order Acidiferrales; family UBA7541; genus Acidiferrum. Next base: position 43,868 of record CAZGFL010000026.1, on the reverse strand, counting down.
GAACCTCCAAGCATGTTTAGAAAATGAATCTGTTTCAGCGGTACGTTCAAGTGCCCGATAAGGCGTAATCGGAAACTGACCTACTAACCGATCTTAAGTGGGTTACTTCTCAAATAAGAGCTCTCCGGCGCGGCTGGTGGCTTTCACCACGGCTTTGATGAGCGTGACGCGCAACTTCCCTTCTTCGAGTTCGAGAATTCCGTCGATGGTGCAGCCCGCCGGAGTCGTGACCGCGTCCTTCAAAAGCGCCGGGTGATCGCCAGTTTCGAGAACGACGCTGGCCGCGCCCTTCATCGTCTGGGCAGCGAGCAACGTGGCCACATCGCGCGGCAGGCCTACCTTGACGCCCGCTTCGGCGAGTGACTCGAGAATGATGTAAGCAAATGCCGGCCCACTTGCGGAGAGGCCGGTGACCGCGTCCATGTTTTTTTCGTCCACGACGACGGTACGGCCAACGGCATTGAACATGGCGCGCGCCATCTCAAGATGCTCGGCGCCGGCGTGCGCGCCTCGGCAAATGCCGGTCATGCCGCAATTGACGGTGGAGGGCGTGTTGGGCATGACGCGCACCACAGGGATCTTGCCGCCCAAATGCTGCTCGATATAGTTGGTCGGAACCGAGGCGGCCACGGAAATGACCAGAGTCTTGTCGCTCAGTTCCGAGGCGATTTCTTTCAACACGTCCCCCACAACTTGCGGCTTGACGCCGAGGAGAACGATGTCGGCGCCTTGCGCGGCCTTGCGATTGTCGGTGGTCACGGAGACGCCGAGTTCTTTCGCGAGCGCGGCCGCCTTTTCGCCATGCTTCACGGTAGCGGTTACGCGCTTCGGAGAGAAGAGCTCCTGCTTCAGGTAAGCGCGCAGCAGGATGCCTCCGAGCTTTCCGGTTCCCAAGATGGCCAGTTTCTTATCGGAGAGTTTTTGCGTCATGGTGCAAACATTGTTGACGACAAGGAGTTTAGCGTCAACCACCGTTTCGCTGCGGCTTCAGGTACAATGCGCGCCGATGATCTCCGCAACTAGAGTTCTTCGAACTGCGGTAAGGGTCTGTCTGGCGTCGGTGGTTTCCCTGAGCGCTGCACTTCCCTTCCTCACAGAAGCGCAGGAACAGGTCAAGGGGCAAGCGCTCCATGTGAAGAAGGATGTGGCGGTTCCGATGCGCGACGGCATCGTCCTGCGCGCAGATCTTTTGCTCCCAGCCGAGTCTGGCCGGTTTCCGACCCTCGTGTATCGAACGCCCTACAACAAGGAGCCGGCCTTGCGGGCGACGACGTTTGCCAAGGCCGTGGAGCGCGGATACGCGGTAGTTGTGCAGGATGTCCGCGGGCGCTACGCCTCCGACGGCGAATTTAACGCGTACCGCAACGAAGGCCGGGACGGCTACGACACGATCGAATGGGCCGCGCGGCAGTCGTGGTCGGACGGAAACATCGGCACGTTTGGGCTGTCGTACCCGGGAGCGGTCCAATGGCTGGCAGCCGTTGAGAATCCCCCGCACCTGAAGGCGATGGTTCCGGCGATGACTTTCTCCACGCCGCGCAATTTTTTCTATTCGGGCGGAGTGTTCGACGGCTCCTGGCTGGACTGGATCTGGTTCAACATCGCTCCCGACATCCGCCGACGGAAAAATCTTCCCGGACCCAAAACCAGAAAAGAAGCAGCCGAAGCCTGGAAAGAGCAGCACCAACGGATGCAGGAGTTTCTCCCGCTGGGCGATCTGCCGGACCTGAAGGAAATTGCGCCGTTCTACTACGAATGGCTTTCGCATCCTGCCACCGATCCCTGGTGGGATTGGGCCGAGCTGCGCAATAAATATGACCGAGTGCATGCAGCCGTGCTCAATCTTTCCGGATGGTATGACGAAGCGTATGGGCCTGACGGCGCAACCACGAATTTCAATGGGCTGCTTGCCGCGCGTTCGTCCGAGAAGGACCCGCGCACGCGCACGGTCATCGGTCCATGGACGCATGGCGGCCAGGAAGAATCGCGGTCAGGCGAACGCGATTCCGGACCATCCGCTGCAATTGATTATGGTGAGCTCATCCTGCGATGGATGGACCACTATGTCCGTGGAATCGACAATGGCGTCGACCGCGAGAAGCGCGTGCGGATTTTTGTCATGGGGGACAACGTGTGGAGGGACGAGGAGGCCTGGCCCTTGAAGGGTGCACGGCCGGAATTGTTTTACCTGACTTCCAAGGCCGCGGATGACAGAACAGGCAGCCTCGAACGCGGGGCGGGGACGAAGTCTTATCCTGACTCCCATTTTCGTTCCGACCCTGCGAAGCCTGTGACCGATCCATACACGGAGTATGGCGCGCATGATTATCGCGCGTTGGAGGGCCGCGAGGACACGCTGACCTTTGACAGCGAGCCGCTCCGCACCAATACAGAAGTGACCGGACCGATTCGCGCGGAGATGTATGCTTCGGCCGGCTGCCGGGATTTTGACCTGTGGGTGCGTCTTCTCGACGTGGCGCCGGACGGAACCGCCTTCAACCTAATGAACCCCGGCTCCGATGTGCTGCGCGCCAGTGACCGCAACGAGTCGCGGCAGCCAGAATACGTTACGCCTGGAAGCACCGTTCGCCTGAATCTGGACCGCATGGTGACGAGCAATACGTTCCTCGCCGGGCATCGCATTCGCGTGCAGATTTCGGGAGCCTTCTTCCCGCATTTTGCGCGGAACCTGCAAACCGGAAATCCCGAATCCACGCAATCCGAATCGGTCCCGTGCGAGATTCGTATTCTGCATGACAAAGAGCACCCCTCACGGATTGTTCTTCCGGTGGTTACCCACTAAGAGCTTAAGAATCGCGAATAAGGCCTTGACAATCTGTTAATCCAGCAGGCACAACTCACGTGCGGGCCTGAATTCAAACGCAAGCGGTGAGAAAATAGAACCATGAACAACGCGCCCTCTCTTCCCGAGGTTGCCGCCGGCACAGCTCGAGCCTCTGTGCCTTCCACCGGGAAAGGTTCCCTGCTCCACAACCTTGTCGCGTTCCTCCTCGAAGGTGGTATCCAACTTTGGATTCGCATCACAGGCAGGCGCGTGCGAACTGCCGACGCCTTGTGGCTCAACTGCCCGCTCGGGGAACGGGAACGCATCGGCACGGGAATCTACGACCGCATTGCTCGGGAAGAAAATCTTGAAATCCGCGTTCCCGAGAATGCCGGCCTGATTCCAGATTTCAATGCCCTTCGCGGACCCAGCTTCGACCCGAGTGCGGTTCATCCGGCTATCCGGCATTTTTACGAACATGCGGCCGCCTATCGCCTCGAGGTCTGGACCGAGGTTTCTCTGATCGGCCGGTTTTTCCTTTGGCTTCTGGTGGAATTCATCAGCCGACGCATGGAGCAGCTCAATTTTCCAATTTCTTCGCTCGAAGTCGCCAAAGGCATGACCAGCGAAGTTGTTCAACTAGTGGAAAGCAACACCGGCCGTCTCGCTTATACGGGGTGGATGCGCCGCCTGAAGTCTTCCGGCCACATCATTTATGCGGGCCTCTATTCGGATGTGAATCTGCCAGGAGAGCCAAATCCGTGCGTCAAAGTGACATTCCCCTGTAATGGCAGCGCCAACGTCTACCTGAGGCCCGTCAACCACGCCGACGGCTCTTTTGGACTCGATTCGTCGGGCTCGGCGTGGGGCCGCTCGGGCTTTTATCGCATGGTTCGTTCAGGCGGGGAGCACCGACGCGTTCGCTACATTAAGACGCTCCATGAGCTTTTCCATGTCTATGTGGACAGCGAGGGCGTCCTTCGGACGGAACACACCATATCGTTTCTGGGGCTGACGATTATTCGCCTGCACTACAAGATGTCTCGGGTCGCTTATCGTAAGTAATTGCATACATTGACCTTACGAAAAAGGCGCTTCCTTAACTGAACGCGTTCATTTTCTTCTTGACAAGAGACTTGGCGTCCCGCTACAATCTGAACATGTTCAAGACTGCATTAACCCGCTCCGCCAGCGAGGCCACTCGGTCGCTGATCCTCACCACGGCCCTAGACGCTTTTCGACGCCGCGGAGTCAATGCCGTCACCATGCGAGACATCGCCCAGTCCGCCGGTGTCGCCCTCGGCGCCGCTTACTACTACTTCCCCAGCAAAGAAGCCATGGTTCAGGCCTACTACGATCAGGTTCAGGCAGATCATCTGGCAAAGGTTTCTTCGGAGCTAGCCCTCGGCAAACACAATCTCCTGGAACGCTTGAAGATTGCGTTTCATTCAAAGGTGGAGATTCTCAAAGGCGATCGAGAATTGCTTGGGACGCTGTTCCGCTACACTGGCGAACCTCGACACCCGCTCTCCATCTTTAGCTCTGCGACGCACGTCAACCGTCAGCAAAGCATTGCCGTTTTCCGGCTGGCAATAGGCGAGGAGCGCCTGCCCGAGGACATCGCCGCAGTGCTACCACTGGCACTTTGGGCGCTAAGCATGAGCTTTCTTCTCTACTTCATCTATGACGACTCGCTGCAACAGGAGCGGACCCGCAAGCTGATTGATGGCGCCCTGGAAATCGTGATGCGCCTGCTTTCGATTGCGAAGTCGCCTCTGCTTAAGCCTGCTCGCGGATCGCTCTTTGCGCTGTTGCGCGACACCGGTCTTTTGCCGGAGCCAACGTCTCCGGCTCCGCATTCTGCACAGGAGGTAAAATGATGACCAACAATGCTTCCGGTCAACCCACCGAACCCCGCGGTGGCTCTGGCGCTTCACAAACGCCTCGAGGCGTGTATAACCCCATCACCATCGAAGATACAAGAGATCACCAACAACCATCGTGGTTTGCCAACCTCGAAACTCTTCGTGGCAAATCATTTGTTGCGTTACTTTTCGCAGTCATCTTTGGCGTTGCCTGGCGACGGCCTGAATTCGGCTTGGTCACCATGATTGTTCTCGTTGCCTGCTTGATGTACCGCTTGGAGCCCTGGCAGCGCAAATTGGTGGCCGCGCCGCTGATACTTGCCGCCGTACGCTTATTCGCTCTTCTTTTCTCCTACGCCGCTGATTTTGCACTACAAATTGACCCATTCACTCGCACGCAAAGCTACACTCCTGGCGGGGAGTTCGGCGTTTCATGGATTCCCATGTTTCTTTCGGGCTGTTTGTTTTTCATGCCTCGCAAAGAATCCGTTGCGCTGAAAATCGTCGTCGTCCAGGCGCTTGCCGTCATTCTCTCGGGCCTCTTGCCCGGACAAGGCTTCTTAACGATCCTCTCGATCATCAACCAGATGCTCTTTTTCGCTGTGAGCGTCGGCCTCCTTCTTGACCTCAAACCAGGGCTTCGCAGTTTGTTCTCGAACACGGAGGTCCGCAGTGGCAATCCATCTCTCAGTCACTCCTGAGAAGACGTGAGACCGACAGACTAGTCGTGGCGGGCGCCGTGGAGAACTTTTACGGCATGGGGCAGCAGGTGAGCAACGGCATCGAGCGATTCCGCGGCACCTTTGGGACTTCCAGGGAGATTGACGATCAGGGTTTTGCTGCGCGTGGCAGCCAATCCGCGAGAAAGCACAGCGCTGGGCGTGTGTTCCAGACCCTTGCGGCGCATCTCTTCGGAGATTCCGGGGACAATGCGGTCGGCAACGGCTTGTGTGGCTTCGGGTGTATTGTCGCGCGGCCCGATTCCTGTACCGCCGGTGGTCAGAAGAACATCCACGCGACCGGAATCGGCGAGCTCGCGCAATTGTTCGCGGATGCTGGGCGCGTCATCGGAAACCAGCAGGGCTGCAGTAACTTCCCAGCCCAATCCGCGGCATGCTGCAACCACGGCCGGGCCGGAACGGTCTTCGCGTTCCCCTTTGGCCACGCTATCGCTGATCGTAAGAACCGCTACGCGCATGAGAGAGAATTTTTCTGCAGAATCACTACGTGGCCACGGTATCGCGGTTGGCTTCGTCCATCAGCCGCATCGCTTCCATCAGCAGGCCCGTGGTGTTCTTGGTGGTGGTGGTGCGGTTCGAAGCGTTGGCGGCGTTGAAGTCGATTTCGAACTCGCCCGCGGTCCACAGAACGACTTTATAGACGGCGTCGTCGCCTTCCACTTTGCCGACCTTGGCATCGCGGCACTGCCCGCCGGAGAAAAACAGTTCCCCGTTCACGCCATTGCTATTGACCGTCAACCGGCAGGACTTTTGCCCCATCTCGAGCGACTGCATCAGGTCGATCATGCTCATCTCTTCGAGACGCCCCTGAATGACGCCCGGCCGTGAAGCGCGCTTCTGCAGCTTTTCTAAATGGAGGCGGTCGATGACTTTTTTCGCGATACGAACCAGGTCTTTGACCAGGAAAGGTTTGGTGATGAAATCCTCAACACCATCGACCAGCGGGCGCAGCCGTTCTTCGATGTCCGGGCGGCTGGCCATGAACAGGAAGGGGATGTGGCGCGTGGCTTCGCGACCGCGCAGCTTTTCAAAGAGTTGGCGGCCGTCGAGCCCGGGCATCTTGTAATCGCAGAGAATCACGTCGGGGGGCGCATCGACAACTTTGAGAAGCGCATCTGCGCCATCCGAGGAGGCTTCGACTTCGCAAAACGCCTCAAGCCCCTTGACGATTAGATCGCGGACCAGCGGATTGTCGTCCGCCAGCAGCAGCTTAACCGTCTTGTGCCCCGTCGAACTCATCGCGCACGCCTCGTCGAGCCTTTCTGGCGATGAAAATCCCCACTTTTCCCGCCGGTCTTTTCGGCGAGCACAATGTCAGTAATCTCCATCCCTTTATCGAGGGCTTTGCACATGTCGTAAACCGTGAGGGCCGCGGCGGCAACGGCAACCAGGGCTTCCATTTCGACACCCGTCTGGGCAGCCGTGGTGACCGTGGATCGTACTTCCACGCCATTCTTGCATAGGCGCGCGGTCACATCAATGTGCGTGAGGGGCAGGGGATGACAAAGAGGTATCCACTCGGAAGTGCGCTTGGCGGCGGCAATTCCAGCGATTCGCGCCACTTCGAGAGGGTTGCCCTTGGGGTTTTTCAGCCGGCGCACGGCTTGAACGACCTTTGGCTTCATCTTCACGAAGCCCTGGGCAACGGCCGTGCGAGTAGTGACCGCTTTGGCCGACACGTCGACCATGTGCACTTCGCCCTTGGGTCCGTAGTGCGAAAGCTTGGCCATGTTTGCCGGCCTTTTGGCTAAACAATGTCCTTTCTGAGCAGAATGAAAACGTTCTCGCCGGCAGCGATTTTCTCGCGCTCCGCGGGCACGACTAGAAAACAATTTGCCATACCGAGAGCGGCAATGTCGCCCGAGCCTCGCCACTTTAGAGCTTTCACTTCGGGCACGGCGCTGTTCCATTCGATGCAAGCGGGGAGAAAATGAGCCAGGCCGAGCCTTTCGTTGAGCGGCTCCGCAAGACGCGCTTCGACGAAAGGCAACGGGCGCGGGTCGGCGCCACTCAAAAGATCGATGGCGGGCGCCGCAAACAGTTCAAACGTGACCATCGTGGACACGGGATTGCCCGGCAGGCCGAAGACAGGCTTGCCCCGGCAAATGCCGAATACCGCAGGCTTCCCAGGCCGGATCGCGACGGCGTCGAAGAAAAACTCCGCGCCTAGAGCTTTCAGCACGGTCTCGACAAGATCATACTTCCCCATCGAGACACCGCCGGTGAGCACGAGCGCGTCTTCCTTTAAGCCTTGCTCGATTTTCTCGCCAAGAGCGTCTACACGGTCTGCGGCGTTTCCCAAGACGCTTGGTTCTCCTCCCGCAAGGCGAACCTGAGCCGCGAGCGAGACGCTGTTACTGTTGCGAATCTGAAACTCGCCGGGCTGCTCATCGATGAGAACGACCTCATCGCCAGTGGACAAAATCGCCACGCGGGGGCGCTTGGCGCATTGCAGTTGCACCACTCCTACCTGCGCGGCCAACGCCAGTTCCGCAAAACCCAGACGCATCCCCCGCTTCAGAAGGGGCTGCCCAGAGGCGGCTTCCGAACCCTTGGGCACGATGTTCTGTCCGGTATGGGCGGCGCGTTCGAATCGCACGAGGTCGCCGTCGCGCTGGGTGTGCTCGATCATCACGACGGCATCCGCGCCTGAAGGCACAGCAGCACCGGTCATGATTTGCACGCAGGTTCCGGGCACGAGTGGTTCGGTGACTGTATCGCCGGCTTTAATTTCTCCTGCGCATTTGAGCCGCGCACCGGCCACGGCTTCCTTCGAACGAACAGCATAGCCGTCACGTGTGGAGCGGTTAAACGGCGGATAACAACGGTCGGTCTTGATTTCTTCGGCGAGGACCAATCCTAGCGCGTCCCAAATGCTCACGCTTGAGGTCGCGGGGGTCCCCCGCAACTTTCTAACCTGTTCGATGACCTTGCGGCGAGCTTCTTGGTAAGTCAGCATGACATGGAGGCCGTCAGGCCTTAGACTTCGCGGAAACTCTGTTTTCCTATTCCTTACTTCCCTGCTTCTTTACATCATTACTTCCTTTTTCACAGCCACCGCGACAGCAGCGTCCCCGAAGGCACAATCGTGGCGTCGCGTTCGGGTCCCGTGGAGATCATTCCAATCTCGACCTGAAGAAAATCCGAGATGAAGCGCAGATAGTCCAAAGCTGCCTTGGGCAGCTTGGCAGCGTCTTTGATTCCGTAGGTGGACTGATTCCAGCCCGGCAACGTTTTGTATTCCGGGGTGACGTGCTCGTACTCTTCGGCGAGCGCCGGCATTTCCGCTAGCGGCTTTCCTTTGTATTTGTAGCCGACAGCGACTTGAATCTCGCGCTGGGTGTCGAAGACATCCAACTTGGTAATCACCAGCGAATCGATGCCGTTGATCATTTTCGCGTAGCGCAGCACCTGCAAATCCAGCCAGCCGCAGCGCCGCGGCCGCCCGGTAACCGCGCCGAACTCTTTGCCGCGTTCGCGGACTTCCTTGGCCTCGAGGTCCGGCATTTCCGTGGGAAACGGGCCGCCGCCCACGCGCGTGGTGTAAGCCTTCGAAATCCCCAAGACGTTCTTGATTTTCGTTGGCGGCACGCCCACCCCGGTGGCGGCACCGCCAGAAGTCGCGCTCGAGGAAGTCACGTAGGGGTAGGTGCCGTGGTCGATGTCCAACATGGTGCCTTGCGCGCCCTCGAAGAGCACGGACTTGCCTTCCGCGAGCGCGCGATTCACCAGTTCCGCGGTGTCGCAGATGTAGCCGCGAATCTTTTCTCCCAACTTTAGGGTCTCATCTGCCGCTTGCGAGAAGTCGATGTCCGCGCCGTACGCGCCTTTGGCCAGGCGGTTTTTCTCTGCGACCACAAGAGCGGCTTTTTTGCGAAACAGCTCTGGTTCGAGCAGGTCGCACATGCGCAGACCGCGCCGCGCCATTTTGTCTTCGTAGGCTGGACCAATCCCGCGCGAGGTTGTGCCAATTCTGTTGGCACCGCGCGCGGTTTCCGCGGCTTTATCGAGTTCGCGGTGAAAAGGAAAAATCAGATGCGCGCGATTGCTAACGTGCAGGCGCCCTTTCACGTCCACGCCAGCTTTCGCCAGGGTTTCAATCTCCTCCACCAACGCAGCAGGATCCACGACTACACCTGTACCGATCACGGCATGCTGTTTCGGCCGCAAAATCCCGCATGGAATCAGCTGTAGCACGTAGCGGTCTTTGCCGATGATGACGGTGTGCCCGGCGTTGTGCCCGCCGGCAACGCGCGCGATGTAGTCAAACGATCCGGAGAGATAGTCGACGACCTTGCCTTTTCCTTCGTCGCCCCACTGCGCGCCCACCACCACGACGGATTTCATTGCAGGCCCTTCCCTTATCCACACGACCGCGCCGTTTCGTTCACAGCGATTGGACTTCTTTGGATTGCATCAAGGAACCGCTATTACTTTCTTATCGTAAGCTGGCCCCGTGTTCAACGCAAGCCAGGCGAGGTGCAACGCCTTATCGCGACAATTCTCGGTAACGGAAGCAGCTTATCAGGTGGTCGTTGACCAGACCGGTGGCCTGCATCAGCGCGTAGCAAATCGTGGAGCCGACAAAGCGGAAGCCCCTCTTTTGCAAGTCCTTGCTCAAAGCATCAGATTCCGCGCTCATCGCTGGAACGCGCTTATGCGTTTTCCAAGCATTCTGTTTTGGCCGACCGCCCACAAATCGCCAAATGTAAGCATCGAACGATCCGACCTCTTCCTGGACTTTTATAAAGGCGCGCGCATTTTCGATCGTGGCATTAATTTTCAGCTTATTGCGGATGATCCCCGGATCGCGCAGCAGCACGCGCACTTTTCTCTTGTCGTATCGCGCCACTTTCTCCGGGTCGAATCCGTCAAACACCTCGCGGTAGCGCTTGCGTTTGCGCAAAATGGTGTCCCAGCTCAATCCCGCCTGCGCGCCCTCGAGAATCAAAAACTCAAACCAAGTGTTTTCCTCATGTACCGGCACGCCCCATTCCTCGTCGTGATAGGGGATGTTGAACTCGTTGCTAGCCCACTGGCACCGGACCAAATCTCTGAAGTTTGGGAGTTTCATCCTAACCTGTGCGCTACGTAGGTGCTGATTCCGTAGGTTTTTCGCAGAACCTGGGCCGTCTCGATCAGCGGCCACAGCATACGGTCCAGCACCATGGTCGGCGAATACGCCGCGTACTTCAGCGCCGTCAGCAATCCCGGCTTCAGGTTGCGCGTGCGGCGGAAGTCTTTGCTGGTCAGCGGCATGTCACGAAACTCGTACTTCTTTCCCAGCAAGCGCGACCGCACCATGTATCCGGTCCAATTATAGGGGGCCATTTTATGGATGTTGCGTCCATTATCCTCACGCTCAAGGCCAAAGCCGGTTTTCTCCAAATAGCGCCGAACCGTTTCGCGCGTGAAAAAGTAAAGATGGCGGGGAACATCTTCGCAAAACAGGTGCCGGGAAGCCGCGCTCTTGAAATTTGTCACGAGAAATACAAACAAGCCGCCCTTTTTCACCACTTGCGCGGCCTTTCGAAAATAGGCCATGGGGTCGTGCACGTGCTCGAGCACCGCCCACGCTGTCACCGCGTCATACCGCGGCTCGTGAACGGGTATTTTGTCAAACTCTTCCGTATACACGCGAAAATCGTGAATCCCTTCGGAAGATTCCGCTACCTCCACGCCTTCTACTTCCCATCCCCGCATCGCCATAAATCGCGGAAATTCTCCGTTGGCGCAACCCACGTCCAGTAACCGCTTCCGTCCCGCTCCGTTCTTCAACGCCTTCAGGTAGCTGGCCTCAGCCGTGAATCGCCGGCGCAGGTAGCGCTCATGGCTCCCGGTCGGCGGCCCTTGGTAATACTTCGCGGGGTAATATTTCTGGATTTCCGAAATCGTCGGCCGCGGGTTTACGAACCCCAGCCCGCACTCCTGGCATTCCACGACTGTAAAGACCTCGTTGCGAAAGAAAAGCGGATCGGGCATCTGGTAGACAGCAGAAAGGTTGCGGGAACCGCACAAATTGCAGGCCACAGTTTCCAACGGATCGCCTCTTCGCGTGGCTCGCTATTTCAGGATGGAATGAATAATGATGGTGTTCCCACCGAGCAAAACCGGATCAGAAGACAATTCCACGGCCCACCGGTCGGCGCGCCTTTTCTTTGGCGTGAGTTTTGCCAGCAGCCGGATCACCGCCACGATCGGCCAATACAACCATTGATTGGCTTTCTTGCGGTCGCGGTACACACCCTGGATTGCAAATCCATTTTTTTCCAGGTAATAGCGCAATTCGCTGTAGCCGATGGGGTTCGCGTGCACTGCGACTTCATCCATGCCCGCATAGTCGTAACGAATCTTGGCTTTCGATTGCTCGGACAGCGGTTTGAAGTGCGAGGTGTAGCCAAAGAGCAGCCACTTGATGCGCTCTTCAATGTTCAGGATATTTGGCACGCTGATGACCAGATGCCCGCCGGGCTTCAGCAGCCGGCGGTATTCGCGAAATGCTTGGGGGACGGAATCGATATGCTCCAGGCCGTCCAGGGAGGTAATGTAATCAAACATCTTGTCGGCATACGGCAAGCTTCCGCCGAGGTCGCCGCGCTGAATATCCACGCCATCCAACCGGAACAATTCCGTGTAGAGATCGCAGCAGCGCACGTCAAATCCCAGAGCAACCAGGTCCTGCGCCAGGGCGCCTTCCCCTGCGGGACAATCCAGAATCACCCCGCGCGGCATGGGTTTCAGGATCCCAAGCACAGTGGTGTGCAAACCGGGGCGCGACATGGCCATCGGGCCGCGCTCCCCAGCCAGCATGGGAGGGTGGCCCTCCGGCTTTACCGTGCGCGTTGCTGTTCCGTCTGTTCTGGGTGTGGACAAACTCAAATCTCCTCACACTATCCGTGTTTGAACAAAACAAAGGCGTGCCGCTATGTTACTTCACGGCACGCGCAATTGGGTTGTTTTTTGAAATTTACGAAAGGTGGCGTTCCAGGGCGCGCGTGATCTGCTCTTTCGGCACGGCCCCGACGATTTGCTCCACGACTTGCCCGTTCTTGAACACCAGCAGCGTGGGAATCCCGCGGATGTTGTAGCGCCCGGCGGAATTCATCGCTTCGTCCACGTTCAGCTTCATGACTTTCAGCTTGCCTTCGTAGTCGTGTGCGATTTCCGCTACGGTCGGCGCCAGCATGTGGCACGGGCGGCACCACTCGGCCCAGAAGTCCACCATCACCGGCTTGGAATTGCTGGCCGTCAGCACCTCGGCCTCAAAATTTCCGTCTGTTACTGCTGCGATTGAATTATCTGCCATGTTTTCCTCGACGACTTCGCGTTGCCTCGGTCGCCTCTCCTTTGTCAGCTCAGTTAGATGTTGCAGCGGGCTTTTGGTTTCGTCCTTGCCCCGAGCCCTGAGGGGTCTTCCCGGAATCGCGAGCCCCCTGCACTGTTCCTTGCGTGCCCTTCGCCGCCGCGCGGCTTTGTTGGGTGTCCGTTGCAGCGGTTTCAGCACTGGCCACCAGCGGCGCAAATCCTCGCGCGGCTCGCGCCGCCTCGTACAGCTTTACGTATGCCGCTGCAGGCGCGCTCCAGGAAAAGTCCTTGGCCATCCCATTTAGCTGGATGCGCCTCCAGATTCGCTCATCCATATAATGATGCAACGCCTGACGCACTGCGTACAAGAGTGCTTCGCCGGAATATTCGTAAAATTTAAATCCCGTTCCCGTCCCTTGCTCCACGTCGAACGGCTCGATGCTATCGTCCAACCCGCCCGTCGCGCGCACAATGGGCACCGTACCATACTTCAGGCTGTACAACTGATTCAATCCGCTCGGTTCGTAGCGCGAGGGCATCAGGAACATGTCCGCCCCCGCCTCCACTTTGTGCGCCAGCGCGTTGTCGTACGCAATCTTCACGCCCACGCGTCCCGGATAGGCCGCCGCCAGCGCCAGGAAGAACTCCTCGTATTTTCGTTCTCCCGTTCCCACCACCGTCAAAGCCAGGTCTTCGCGCATCAGCTCCTGCGCCTTCTCTGCGATCAGGTTGAATCCCTTCTGATCCACGAACCGCGAAACGATTCCGATCATCGGCCGCCCGAGATGCTCCTCTGGCAAGCCCATTGTTTCCAGCAAATCTTTCTTGCACGTTTGCTTGCCGCTCAAGTCCATCGCGGAATAGCGCGCGGCAATCAGTTTGTCTTTTGCCGGATCCCAGGCGCCGTAATCCACGCCATTCAAAATGCCAACCAACCGGTCCGCCCGGCTCCGAACAACGCCTTCAAGCCCGTACCCGTATTCCGGGGTCTGAATTTCTTCCGCGTACCTTCGGCTCACGGTCGTCAAATAATCCGAATAGACCAAGCCGCCCTTGAGCAAATTCACATTTCCAAAAAACTCCAGGCCCTCGGGGTGAAACACCACCGGCGGCAGCCCTACCCGCTCCAGGACGTCCTTTCCGAAAATCCCCTGGTAGCCCATATTGTGAATCGAGAACACAACGGGAATGTCCTTCACGAGCGGATCATCACTGTACGACGTTCGCAGCAACACAGGCACAAGACCCGACTGCCAGTCGTTGCAGTGCATCACGTCCGTCGGCCAGATATGCTTAGTCACCTCGATCGCGACGCGGCAAAATTCCGCATAGCGCTCAGGGTTGTCCGGATAATCGCCGCTCGCGCCGCCGTACAAGCCGTCGCGATCGAAATACGCGGCATCTTCGACAAAGAAGTAGCGGACACCATTCAGCAGCGCGCCGTCCGCAATCGCCGGGAAGCGCAGTCGCGTCCCGCCCATCGGAATGGTGATACTGGGCATCACCACCGCCGTGGCCTTGGTTCCCCGGTAGCGCGGCAACACCACGCCGACCTCGTGGCCCAACATCGCCAGCGCTTTCGGCAGCGACTCGACCACGTCCGCAAGGCCGCCCGTCTTCGAGAACGGAAGTCCTTCCGAAGCCACAAACAGAATTCTCATGATCTATCCATTGCGAGGCACCGAGTCATTTTACGCGATTGCGGCCAGATTCATTCGCCAAATCCTCAGGACCGGACACGGGAGGGCGCCCCAGAGCACGCGCTCAGCTTTTCCTCCGGCTTGCCGAGAGCCGCTCATCTAGCGACCAAATGCCGCCACCCGTCAGTAACAAGAAAATCAACCCGAGCAACATGCTCACATCCGTGCACGCTTCGTGCAGTGTCCCCCAAAACCCGTTCTTGGCGAAGGTAATGATCTTCGTTGAATACAACGCCACGACAATGTCGATGACCAGCGGCACGGCAGCTAGCCGCGTGAACAGCCCCACTAAAATCAGCCCGCCACACACAATTTCGACTACTCCCACAAACGGCGCCATCACGTGTGGCCAGGGAATCCCGATCTTCACAAAGCGTCCTGCACCGAGCGCGTCTGGAAATAAGAACTTCTGGATGCCTTCCGACAAAAACACCCAGCCAACCAAGAGGCGAATCAGCAGAATGCCCTTACTTGTACGCTCGCTCCACGCCCCGCCCATTCCTGCTGTCAAAAGACACCTCCCACGCGAGCGCGGCGCCTTTCTAAAGCGCACGCATTCTAGACGTAGTCGAACAACGTCATGAATCCAAAATCCATGTGCAGTTGCTGGTGACAATGAAACAGCGTCAGGCCGGGATGGTCCGCCGTGAAATCCACCTCCGCTTCCTGATAGCCACCCAGCATCACGACGTCCTTCATCACGCCGGCTGTCGCCTGCCCCGCCAGCTTCGCCAATTCAAAACTATGCCGGTGCAAATGAATCGGATGTACGTCGTCGCTCGCGTTTTTCATCCTCAGCCGGTACCGTTTGCCTTCTCGCAAGTGATAAGCAGCCGCCATTTTCTCGCGCGAAAACGCAACTTCGTTGATCGCCCATTGGTTGAATCCCTGCTCTGCCGCGTTCCGTTTGGTAAACGTCATCTCGATGACCTCATCCGGATCTTGCGCTTTCCCGTTGGGTAGACCAAATCGCGCATAGCTCCAGCGAAACGGTTTCGGCGGCGTCCACACTGGCTTTCCCTTTTGACCCGCATACTCCACCACGATGCCCATGCCGTTGTGCCGGTCGTCATCCGCCAAGTCGCCCAGAATCCACACACCTGGCTGCTTCATCTCCACCGTTGCAGAAAATCGCTCGCCCGGACCTAGCCATAGCACCGGCACATCCGTGGGCTTCGGCACGACATTTCCATCCAGCGCCAGCACGCGAAAAACGTGCCCCGGCAGCGCGAGGCTGCGAATCTCGGTCGCGCTGCCGTTCACCACATGAAACAGAACGCGTTCGCCCGATTTAACACGGACCGGTTCGCCGTGGCCAAGCATCCGCCCGTTGATGGTAAAAAATTGGTAACCAACTTCGTACCCATGCGGCATGCCTTTTGCCAGTGACGCTTTCATTGCCGATTCGCCCGCGGACTCCAACTCTTTCACCGTTACCCGCGGCGTCAGAAAATCCTGGGCCATGTCGCCGCCCTTGCTGAACGCACCTTCAAACTCTTTCAGCACCAGAAACACTTCGCGGTCGTGCCGCCCCGGCTCATCCTTCGGTTCGATATAAACCGCCCCCACTTGCCCGCTGTACTGCCCCGCGTGCAAATCTGCGCCCGCGCGGTTGTGCGTGTGATAAAACCGCAGCCCCGCCGGCCGCGGCGTAAACGTGATTCTCCTCATTCCGTGCGCGGGAATGAACGGCGTCCCTTCTTCTGCCGCGCCGTCCACGTCCGTGGGAACCATCAGGCCGTGCCAATGCAACTGTTCCGGAGTGTCTGTCTCGTTGTGAATCTCAACAGTCGCTTCCGCCCCCTCTTTGAATCGCAACAACGGCCCAGGAAACTGCCCGTTATACGTCACCGCCGAAACGATGTGCTTCGGCGCAATCTCAATCGCGCTCGCCGCGATGCGCAAGGTGTAATCCGCCGCGACGCTTGGCGTTTGTATGGGGAACGGCTGGTTTGCAAATCCTCGGGGCGCGATTCCTGCAATGACACCAGCGCCAAAAGCAGAAACCGTGCCAGCTCCCGCCAGCCAAAGGAACTCTCGCCGCGACGAAATCTCGTTTCTCATACGAACAATCCTAATTCTCGCATCGTCCCCGCGCAATCCATTCGGAGACTAGACTCGTCACTCCTCACCCGTGGTAGAGTGCGCCGGACGCTATTGCGTGACGGGAGACCACCATGCGACGACGCACTTTCTTGAACGTGACCTCAACGGCCGCTGCTGCTCTGGCGCTAAGGCCTTTCGAAAATGCGGCGGCGCAGGAGCGCAAGCCCGTCCTTTACCCCGATGTCGCCATTGAAGTCCTCGATTCCCGCTTCGCCAAATACCGCGTCGGCAACGCCGCCGTCGAGCGGCTCTGGACCGGCGCGCGCTGGGCCGAAGGTCCGGTTTGGTTTGGCGACGGTCGCTATCTTCTTTTCAGCGACATTCCCAACAACCGCATCCTCCGCTGGCTCGAAGACACCGGCGAAGTCTCCGTGTTCCGCAGCCCGTCGAACTACAGCAACGGCAACTATCGCGACCGCCAAGGCCGTCTCCTCACCTGCGAACACGATTCCCGTCGCCTCACGCGCACCGAATACGACGGCGCCATCACCGTTTTGATGGATAGCTATCAAGGAAAAAAACTCAACGCGCCCAACGATCTCGCCGTGCACTCCGACGGCGCTATCTGGTTCACTGACCCGGGTTACGGCATCATGTCCAACTACGAAGGCCACAAAGCCACGTTCGAGGTGCCCTGCAACGTCTATCGTCTCGACCCCAAAACACGCGAAGTCACCGTTGTCGCCGCAGACATGGACAAGCCCAACGGCATTTGCTTCTCTCCCGAGGAAAAGAAACTCTACATCGTGGACACCGGCGTCCCCAAGCATCCGGGCGATCCGCACCCGATCCGTGTCTACGACGTCGAAGATGGTGTCAGGCTGAAAAACGGACGGCTGTTTGCGGATTTGTCACCCGGCTCTTCGGACGGCATCCGTTGCGACACGGACGGAAACGTCTGGTCCGCAGCCGGCTGGGGCCCCGAGAGCTTCAATGGCGTCCACTGCTTCGCGCCCGACGGGAAGCTCATCGGCAAGATTCATCTTCCTGAAACCTGCGCGAACCTCTGTTTTGGCGGGGCCAAGCGCAACCGCCTCTTCATGGCCGCCAGCCAGTCGCTTTATTCCGTTTACACCGACGCGGTGGCCGCGCAGCTTCCTTGATTTTTCTGCACGGCTATTCGTAGCGCAGCGCGACCGCGGGATCCACGCGTGCTGCGCGCCGCGCTGGCAAGTAGCTCGCGAGCAGTGAAACTCCGAGCAAGAACAGCGGTACGCCAACAAACGCGATTGGATCGTGGGAACCTATTCCGTACAGCACGCCAGCAAGCACCTGCGACACCGCGGCGCAGCCTGCGACGCCAACCAGCGCCCCAATCATCACCGGCCGCAGTGCCTGACCCAGCAACAAGCGAATCACGTCCTTGCCGCTCGCGCCCAGCGTCATGCGAACGCCAATCTCGTGAATCCGCCGGCTCACGCTGTACGACACCACGCCGTAGACTCCGATGGACGCCAGCAACAGCGCCAGCCCGCCCAGCACTCCGGAAAGCACCGCCACGATCCGCGACGGCGCTCGCCACGTCTCCAGGTTGTCCTGCAGTCGCGTTACGTCTACGACCAAGTCCGCATCCAGCGCCCTCGCCGCCTCCCGAATCGCCTTTGCCGTCGATCTGTCGCCGCTCGTGCTGTGCACCAGCAATTGCAATCTGTCTTGTTCCTTTGGTCCAGCAGGCATGTAGAAGAACAGGCCATTCGTCTGTCCCAGGTGCGAAGCCTGCGAATCGCGCACCACTCCCACGATTTCAAGCTCTTTCTTCTCGCCTTCCAGCAAGGTCTTTCCAATCGCATCTTGCCCGGGCCAAAGCCGTCGCGCCGTGGATTCCGTCACCACTAATACGGGAGCATCCGATTTCGACTCCGCTTCCGTGAATGTTCGTCCACGCACGATCGGCATTCCCAGCATGGTGAAAAAACCCGGTGAAACTACATTGAACTCGAACTGCTGTTCTTGCGTCGATCCTGTGGGTGTAAGTTCTGTGCCCAAGAAGCTATGGTTGAGCGGGATCACGCGCGCTTGTTCCACTTCATCCACGCCGGGCAAGGCCGCCACGCGTGTTGCCAAATTGCGTTGAAACGCGCGCGCTTTTTCCGCACTGTACCCTTGGGAAGGCAAATCGAATTGCGCCTGCGCAATCCCCTGCATCTCGAAGCCTGGATCCACAGTTTGCGCCAAATACAGTCCGCGCATCAGAAGCCCGGCCGCGATCAGCAGCATCATGCAAACGGCCACCTGCACCGCCACCAGCGTGCTCCTCAGGACTCCGCCGCTCGCGAGTCTTCCCGGCGATTCTCCCCCATCCCCCTTCATCGCCGTGCTCAGCTCCTGGCGCGTCGCATGCAGCGCCGGCGCCAGTCCAAACACGATCCCCGTTGCGGCCGTCAGCGCTAGCGAGTAGGCCCACACGCGCACATCTGGGCTCACGTCCCAAACCAGCTCAGGTGACCCGGGAGGCATATGCGAAAGCACGAACCGAGAGATCGCGCCCAACGACGAAAACATCAGCAGCGACCCCAGCGTTCCGCCGATCAACGAGATCAGTAGACTCTCCGTCAAGAGTTGCCGCACAATCCGCCAGCGGCTTCCCCCAATCGAGAGCCGTATAGCAATCTCCCTCTGCCGCGTCGAAGCTCTCGCCAACAGAAGATTTGCGACGTTCGCGCACGCTATCAACAACACTAGTCCAACCGCCGCCAGAACAATCGTTCCCACCGCAAAGACCACGGTGCGTTCTTCTGGCCTTCCCATGAACGTTGCCCGATGGATGGACAGCGTCGTAATTCGCCCTGGATATTGCTGATCGATCCGTGCCGCAATCACTCCCAAATCCGACCGCGCCTGAGCAATCGAAACGCCCGCGTCCAATCGCCCAAGCAGCGCCAGCCAGCCAGTGTTGTCGTCCGTGAGAAGATCGCGGTCGGGTTCGAGCGCCTTCTGCATGGTGATCGGCGCCCAAAAGGAGTTCGGCCAAGGATCTAGTCCCCGGAACTCCGGCGCGGCGATCCCCACCACCGTGAATCTCGCGCGATTTAGGGAAACGCTTTTTCCAATGACCGAAGGGTCGCCCCCGAACTGCTTCTTCCACAATTCGTCGCTCAGCACCACAACCGCGCTGGCTCCCGGTGCGCGGCAATCCTCGTCCACAAAAGTTCTGCCCAACGCCGGCGCTTCTCTCAACACGTCAAAATAATTGCAAGACGTCGCGGCACCCATCAACTGCTGCGGAGGGCCGCCTCCCAGCGTCCCCTGCAAAAACGGCTCGTACGCCAGCATCCCGGAAAATACATGATTGTTGCGGCGGTAGTTTTCATACTCGGAATAGGAAAACAGGCCCGGCTCCCCGTGCACGTTGCGGCGGACCTTGCCATGAAAAGTCAGGTCGATGCCCACAATCTGTTCCGCTCTGGGAACCGGCAATAGCTTCAGCCCAACTCCATTCAACACGGAAAAAATTCCGGTGTTGACGCCGATCCCGAGGGCAATCGCCAGCGCCGCCACGGTTGCAAATCCAGGATTCTTTGCCAACGTCCGCGCGCTGTAACGCAGATCCATCCAGATTCCTTCCAGAAGTGGGAAACTCCACATCTCGCGGGAAATCTCCCTCGTCCGAGTGACGTTTCCAAATCGACGGTTCGCTTCCCGACGAGCTTGCACTCCGCCGGCGCCACGCTCGCGGTTTGCTTCCTCCAGCATAGCCAGGTGAAAAGCCATCTCTTCTTCGAGCTCGCGATCCAACCGCTTTCTCTGGAACAGCGCCTTAATGCGCAGTGAGATCTCCGTCAGCCAGCTCCGCATCTCTTCCTCCTACGCCGATTGCATCACCTGAGCGATCGCTCCCGACATGCGCCGCCAATACTCCGTCTCTTCCGCCAGCTTTTTCTTTCCTGCCGCCGTCAACGAATAGAATTTCGCCCTCCGGTTGTTGTCCGAGGAGCCCCACTCCGCCGACAACAGCCCTTTCAGTTCCAGCCGATGCAGCGCCGGGTACAGCGCTCCTTCTTCCACGTGCAAAACATCGTTCGAGCATTCGTGAATCCATTGCGCGACGCCGTACCCATGCTTCGCGCCTCGCGCCAGCGCTTTCAGCACAAGCATGTCCAATGTCCCCTGCACCAAATCACCCTGCTTTTCCATGCCCTCTCCCATAAGTCTCTTAGGGATACGAGGCTATACCCCTAAATGTTTCAGGGGTACGTCCTTTTTTTTCAATTCCAGTAGAGCCTCAGAAACTTCGACTTGCGAACCACGGGCACTCCGCCCTACTCTGTTCGCAGAAAAACCGTCCCGGGACTTCCGTCTGCTCATCAAGAGGAAGCGTTTGACTAAAACAACGGAGGAGTGAAGAAAATGAGAAAGAGGAGCCTTTTTCTGGCCGCTGCCCTGGTTCTTGGTTCAATCCTGATGACGGTCGCGTATGCACAGCGACCCGAAACCGACATTGATCCCCACCGGCACTCCAATCTTGCGGAAGCCCAGCGCCACGTCGTCGAGGCTTACAACAAGACCGTCGAGGCCCAGAAATCCAACAAGGACGAGCTCGGCGGACATGCCGAACGCGCCATCGATCTTCTGGACCAGGCCAATCACGAGCTGAAACTGGCGGCGGAATACGCCGACCACCATCGCCGCTAGTAATCGTTGCTGCTTCGTGTTGCGCGCGCAAGCGTGCTACGCTGCTTCTGCGGATTATTTTTTCGCTACACCTGTGGCCTGGCGTATCGCGCTGAGATGGTTTTGGACGTCCGGATCGGCCGGCAATTTCGCCGCGGCCTCCTGAATTAGAGCCAGACCTTCGATTGGTTTCCCGCTTTTGAACAAAACCCACCCTTTTGTGTCCTTCTCCCGGGCAATGTCCAAGTCATTGTCTTCGAGCCGCAGCGCGGAATCCACGAGCTCGAGCGCGAGGGTGAGGTTCTCACCCATCTGCGCGTACAAGTATGCCAGATTGTTGTACGGTGCCGCGTACTTGGGGAGCAGCTCGATCGCCTTCCTGTACTCCTCAACAGCTTCTCTCGAGCGGCCGAGATCGCTCGTCACATTTCCCAAATTGTTCCAGGCCACGGCGTCGTACTGCTTCTTATGGCTTTTCTTCAGATATTGCCGGTATTCCAGCACGGCCTTCTCTTTTTGCTCCTTGCTCCCGGCATTCTGATGCGCGTAAGCCATGAAGAAGAGATTTTCATCGTCGTGGTATGGCTCTTCGCCTGCTCTGTCGAAGAATCTCGCCGCACTTTTGTAGTCCTGATCCGTGTAGAACAGCAGTGCGAATTGCACCGACAGTTTTGGAGGTGCATGAACCCCTTTTGCTTCCAGCCGGTCCACTACCGCCGCAAGATTGTGTTTCAGAAGCTCCTCGTCGAATGTGGGCCCTGCCGGAGCTGTGAGACTGTCCGCGATGAACTTGAACGCCCGGCTTCCCTGATCGACCAGCACATTGATCGCTTCCATCTGCACACTTAGATTCGTGCTGCCCAACCGCTCTCTCAAAATGCCCGCCAGCCCGGGATCGTACTCTCCGTTGTCTTTGAAAATCATTTTCCCGTCGGCGCTCGCGGCATACACTTTCAGCTCTTGCAGGAACGATCCCGCCCGCGAACTGACTGCCCGCGGCTTGCCGTTTTCGGGTACTTCCTGTTCGGAAATCAGCTCCTGCCAATTGACGAGAATTTTGCGCCCTTCCAGCAGCACATACAGTTTGCCGACTTTCCGCACGGAGTCTTTTGCGTCCGGCTCGTAGAGCAGTTGAATGGAATGCCCGGGCGAATAGTGTAGGTTCGCAAGATCGAGTCCAAACATGAGTGGAATCGTTCTTGCTTCCTTCGATGAAGACGGCCGGGTGTCGAACGGGTTGGCGTTCGTTGCCTCCGCGCTCCAGACCTCATAATGCTGCTGGAAGCGGAACATCAGGTTGTCGACTTTTTCCGCTTCCTTGGGGAAGAGCACCCAGCTCAGGTCGTATTTGCCGTCCATCGCCGAAGCGTCGGTGAACTTCTTGTCCACATACAATTCCACGTTTGATACTGGAGCAATTTCCTGCAGAATCTCGGGCTGGTCCTTGGCGTTCGAGGGGGAAGTGCGCTGCTCCGTGAGCCCCATCAACGTCCCCTTCACGTACGCTCTCTGCGTGTACATGAAATTCGCGTAGAACCAGATCCCTGTGCTCAGGGCCATGAGCGTGTACGTCGCCACAACCACCGAGGTATACACTTTTCGGAAATAGGCGCGTTCGCTGGGAGCCGCGTTTTTCAGCGCGTCGTAGGTTCGGCGCTGTTGGTAAAAGATGAAGATCGCGGTCAGCGCGTAGACGCCGTGCGCCGCAATGATTTCTGTGGCCTGCGAAAGGGCGCTGATGGGATTCGCACCACCCGTGGAGTCCGTCATAAGGACCTCCTACTAGTTCATGTAGGTAGTGCGGTTTGCCCCGTTTTCGTTTCAGCCCGTAGCCTTCAGTCGCCCGCCTTTTTGGCTGGGATCCGTGTGCTGTGGCTGGCAACGCAGCGCCAGAACCCGCCGCGCTTGATCCACGTGTCCGTAAAGCCCGAGCGGATTACGTATGGCTTCCCCTTGTTCGTCCGCGTCTCGCGATAAATCCCTGTCGCCACCGCCGTGTCATCGTACAACTGCACGTTGATGCCTTCGTCGCAGAGGTGATCCGCCTTTTGATCCGGCTCCTCAACCCCCTTCAGGTACTCCGTCTTGTTCATCAGCGTTCCGTGATAATCGGCATACACCAGTGTGTCGGCCATCAGTGACGCCATTTCTTGCACTTCCTGTTTTGCTTCCGCCTGATTCAACGCGCGCTCCAGTTGCTTGATCTGGATTTCATCCGCGTTCGCTGGCTTTTCCTGCGCCGCTGGCGCACCGACCAGCAGCAGCGTCCCCAATCTGGCAAGTCCCATATCTTCATGGCAAATACCTCGGTGTTGGAAGAAGTCGAGGAATCTTGGCAAGAATGCCCTTTGGCCTTCGCGCGTCACTGATCATGCCGTGCACCGGTGCTACACTTCCGCGCATGGCTCGCCAACGGCTTGGCCAGCATTTTCTCGCGGACCTCGATTGGCGCGAACAGATCGCCCGCGCTATCCGCGTTTCGCCACACTCAACAGTCCGGCTTCAGCAGGACGACCAGCATTGCTGGATCGAAATCGGCGCCGGTCATGGCGAAATGACCCGCCACCTGCTCGCCGCCGGCGGCCCGGTCTTCGCCATCGAACTCGACCCCCCACTCCTCGCCGGCCTGCGCCGCTTGGCCAAGGAGTTTCCGAACCTTACCGTCACTCCTGGCGACATTCTCAAAACCGATCTCGCCGCGCTCGCCTCCGACCGCCGCATGCGCATCTATGGCAATCTGCCGTACTACATCACCTCGCCGATTCTGCATCACCTCCTCACCTTTGCATCACTCATCGACGAAATGCATTTTGTGATTCAGACTGAGGTCGCCCAGCGCCTCGCAGCGCAGCCCGGCACGCGCGATTACGGTTATCTTTCCGTCGTCACGCAGTTCTACACACGCCCGGAACTCGTCTTCGAGATTCCCCGCGAAGCTTTCCAGCCACCGCCGGAAGTGACTTCCGAGCTCATCACGCTGCGCCTTCCCGGCGAACGCGCCAGGCTGGCCCTCAAG
Organism: uncultured Acidobacteriaceae bacterium; assembly: GCA_964524985.1. Taxonomy (GTDB): domain Bacteria; phylum Acidobacteriota; class Terriglobia; order Acidiferrales; family UBA7541; genus Acidiferrum. Next base: position 19,740 of record CAZGFL010000026.1, on the reverse strand, counting down.
GACGAGTCAAGTTTTTTGGATTTTGTGAAATTATGCTTTTCGCAAAAGCGCAAGATGCTGAGCAACAACCTTAAGTCTCTGGCGAAGCCCGACCAAGCGCGCGAGGCGCTACGCTCGCTCGATCTTCCGACTGGAGCGCGCGCCGAAGAGCTGACCGTCGCGCAGCTCGCCGGGCTTCATGTACTTCTGGAAGGTTCCTGATGTTATCTGATTTGGTCGAAGTCGTGGGAAGCGAGAAGCAGATCCCTCCGCCGCAGTCTGCGAGGACCGCGGCCTGCGGGTCGGGATGACATTGGAGTGCTTTGCGCGCGTTCTGAGGGCGGGGAACAAAATGCGACTTTGCCATTACAGAACGGCTGGCTGCCTGGACCTGGGACGTCCGCTACAGTGAACGCCACCACAAAGCATCCGTCACGGAACAGTTTGAGGTTCCTTTTTAATCGCGGCTGCCAGGCGGTCCGGATAGTCGCTCATGATGCCGGCAACTCCCGCTTCAATGAGCATGCGCATGTGCGCGGGATGGTTCACTGTCCAGCAAACCACCTGAAGATCTTTTTTGCGGGCCTGCTCGAGCAGTGCGGGCGTCACCAGGTCGCCGCGCGCCACCAATTGCCGCGCCCCCACTTCCAGGGCCTTGTCGGTAGGATTCTCAAACTTTCCGTCGTACAGCAATCCGGTCATCAACGTCGGTTCGATGCGGCGCAAGTTGAGAACCATCGCGGCGTCAAACGAAATCACCGCGGCGCGCGCAATTTCTCCGGATTCGCGCAGCGCGCCGATCAGCGCGTGCTCGCCGCCCCACGAACCGGTGGGCTTCACTTCGAGGTAGAAAACCACATCATTTTTCTTCGAGAACTGCAGGATCTCTTCGAGTGTGGGAATGCGTTCACCGGAAAATTCACTGCCGAACCAGGACCCCGCGTCGAGATTGCGCAACTGGGCGAGAGTCAGGTCGTGGACCGCCCCTTTGCCGTTGGTAGTGCGGTTTACGGTGTCATCGTGAATGGCCACGAAATGCGCGTCACGCGAAAGCTGCAAATCCGTTTCGATGAAAGTGGCGCCCAGCGCCACAGCTTTGCGGAAGGCCGCCAGCGTATTCTCCGGCGCGTGCCCCGACGCTCCCCGATGCCCGATGACCAGCATGCTCTTGCTCCCCGGCACTGCCACCACCATGGCTTGACCCGAAAAGTTTCGGGCGCTTGCTGGTCGCGGCGTTGCCCAGACTCTATGCTAGCATCCAATCTCCGCGTCGTTTCGTGCACCCCTTTGGCATGCGTCTTGAATCTAACTGACCAGGAACCTTGGGAAATCGCTGAGGAGGAAAATATGCGAAAGGAACTTCGGGTTTTCTTTGCAGCTCTCCTGCTGACGGCATTTAGCGCTACGGCAGCCAGGAGCGCAACCCCACCCCGGGAACTTGGCCAGCGCAGCGAAGTGAAATATCAGGAAAAGCTTGCGAAAGAAGTGCGGCATCAACTGGTGATGCTGCCTTGGTACTCGGTCTTCGACAATCTCGCGTTTCAAGTGGACGGCGACAAGGTAACCCTGATCGGCCAAGTGACGCGGCCGGTGCTGAAGTCTGATGCGGAAGCCGCCGTGAAAAGCATAGAGGGTGTGGCCTCGGTAAGGAACAATATTGAGGTTCTTCCCCTGTCGCCGATGGATGACCAGCTGCGGCGAGCGCTGTTCCGAGCGATATATAGTGAAGCAGGGTTGCAACGGTACGCGGAGCAGGCTATACCGCCGATTCACATCATTGTGAAAAACGGGAACGTCACGCTGGAAGGCGTGGTGGACAACGAGACGGACAAGAATCTGGCAGGGCTGCGAGCAAACCAGGTTCCCAACGTGTTCTCCGTGAAAAATAACCTCGTCGTCGCCGGAAAATAACGCCTTTTGACCGGTGATCAGGCGGCGCCGGCGACGCCGTTGCGATGCAACTGGCGCGAAATACGCCTCGCAGTGTCTTTCAGCGCTTCGGCAAGGCGCGGCATGCTGTGTTCATCGACCTGCGTCAGGGTGCCACTGGCGCCGAGCGCGGCTACTACGTTCCCTGCCGCGTCGAAGACCGGCGCGCCTAGGCAGCGCGCACCGAGGCTGTTTTCTTCGTCATCAACCGCATAGCCCTCCTGCTTTACACGCTCCAAATCAGCGAGCAATTTCGTAAGCGTGGTAATGGTCTTCGGCGTGCGCTTTTTCAACCCTTGCGGGCGCACCAGTGTTTCGATTTCGTGTTTCGGGAGCCAGGCGAGAAGACATTTTCCAACGCTCGTGGAATGCAGAAACATGCGCCGTCCCACCCAAGTGTTCACTTTGAAAAATCCCGGCGCTTCCACTTTTTCAACATAGACGGCTTCGCCCTGATCCAGAACGGCCAGGTGCACGGTGAGATGGATTTTTTCACCGAGGGCGCGCAGGAAGGGCAAAGCGACATCGGCGATATCGAGATTGGACTGCGCGTCCCCGCCGAGGCTCAGGACTTTCAGGCCCAGGCGGTAGCGGCCGGATTCGGCGTCGCGGCGCAGGTAGCCACGGCGCTCGAGGGTTCGAAGAATGTAGCTAGCGGAACTCTTCGGAATGGCGAGTTTGCGGCTGATTTCGGAATTGGTGAGGCCGTCGCGGCGCTGCGCGGCGGCTTCGAGGATATTGAGGGCGCGTTCGACGGCGGTGGCAGGGCTGGAATCCGAGTTGGGCATGAAAACTCCGGGTCAGGAATCACAAAGGTTCACATTATAGAATATTTGTTCAAGGAATTGAACACGGTTGCGTGGAGGAGCACTTCCAGCGGAAAAAAAAGCCGACGGCATGAACATGTGTTCAATATAATGAACAGGCCCTTGCAGGGGCGCGGGGGCTACGGTACAAAAGACCTACATCATGAACAGATGTTCCACATATTGAACACACAGGCCAAGCGAAGGAAAAAACGAGCCGATGCTGCGCAAGATTTTCGACAGATTGTCCAAGCTGCGGCACAGATTCCACACCCGACTTTCATGGAGTCTGTATGTGGTTGAAGGCAGGGTATTTAGAATGACTGTTTTTGCGCCGTCTGGTCTTCGAATTGCCCTACCAGTGCTCCAACCGGTTTGGATCCGAATTCGGACGGGAAAGGATTGAGAGAAACCATGGCCACAGCCACCACCAGGCCGAACCCGGCGTTGATGCCGCTGCCCTTCTCGAGCCGCATTGTGCCGTTGAATTCCGCCCCTCTGGACTTCGACCCGGAGAAGGATCTGCCGGAAGGATTCCTGGACTTCTTGGCGCCCTTGCATGCGGCGCTGACCTTGCGGCAGCGCGCGCTGATTGCCAGGCGCGAATACGCGTTGGCGGAAGCGCACGCGGGCAAAGTGCCGTCGTATTTGCCGCCTTCGGTGGCCACGACCAATCCTTGGCGAATCGAATTGCCCTCCTGGTGCGCGGACCAACGGAATCAGATGACCGGCCCGGCAGACGACGCGGAACTCGTGGTGAAAATGCTGAATTCCGGCGCTCCAGGCGTGATGCTGGACCTGGAAGATTCGACAGCCAATACCTGGGAACACAACGGGCTAGGCATCCAGAACATTCTGGAAGCTTCGGCGGGACGGCTGACCTATTTCGATCGCAAGCGCAACAAAACGGTCGGCATCAATCCAAGTACGACGGTGGTCTTCACGAGGCCACGCGGCCTGCATCTTCACCAAGCCGGCGTTTTGCCTGAAGAATTGCTGCCGGCATCGCTGTTTGATGTGGCGATGGTGGCGTACCAAGTCGATTTCAACGCGCTGATGCATCCGCTGTGCATCTACATTCCAAAGTCCGAATCGGCGGATGAGGCGCTTTGGTGGCGCGATTTGTTCCAAATGATTGCGCGACTGAAAGGCATTCCGGCCAACTCCATCAAGTGCATGGCGCTGGTGGAGTCGCACCCGATTGCGTTTCAGATGGAAGAGTTTGCCTGGAATCTGCGTGACCATATCGTGGGACTGAACCTGGGCCGTTGGGACTACATGGCCAGCCTGATTCATTTCAACCTGGAAAACCCGGAGTGGGTGTTGCCCGACCGCAACACCATTCCACACAATGTGGCGTTCTTCCAGAACTTGCGCAACCTGATTCCAGAGATTTGCCACAAGCACGGCATGCTGGCGATTGGCGGGATGACCGCGCTGTATCCGAGCCGCGAAGACGCGGAATTGAACGCGCGCGCTCTGAAAGTGCTCGCGGAAGACAAGAAGAATGAAGCGAATTCGCTGATGGACGGCGCGTGGACCGGCCATCCCGACCAGAACGAAATCGCGGTGAGCCAGTTCCCTGCCCCGAACCAGTTGCAGGCGCGTCCAGCAAACGCGAACACGCATCCGGATTTGCGTCCGCTGCCTACGGGCGTGGGCAAGCGCACGCTGGCAGGAACGCGCGCGGCGGTGCGCACCGTGATTCGCTACCGCAACGGCGTGCTCAATGGAAGAGGGGCAAGCCTGCTGGACGGCTACATGGAAGACCTGGCGACCGACCGCATCTATCGGCTGATGATCGCTCAGCGGATGAAGCACTCGAACAAGGTGGAAATTCTGGACGAAAGTGGAATTCCGGTGCTGCATACGCCGGAATTGATTCGCAATCTCTTTGACGAAGAGCTCGACCGGCTACTGCGTGAGACCGCCAAGGACAACGATCCGAACGTCGCGGCGACGCTGCGGGAAGCACGCGGGATTAGCGAGGAGATGATTCGGCGAGGCGAGTTCAATCCAGCATGAAGCAAGCAAGGAGCCGGATGCAAGCAGGGTTCAGTTTGGGAAGTAAGTTTGGGTTTTGATTCCTGAAACTGAGGGGCACTTCAGCAGGGGCGAAAAGGCGTTCGCCCGTGGTGCGGTGAAGTGTTTTCAGATTTTGTTTTGCAGTAGCAGAAAAATAGAAAGGCAAGGAGAAAGAAATGTCAGGACATGGAACCAGCGGGACAAACGGCAACGGAAGCAGCAAGCATCACACTCACTCGCCCTGGACGGCGGATCCCCGCTGGACCGGCATCCGGCGACCGTATTCGTACACGGACGTGCTGCGGTTGCGCGGCTCGATCCAGATCGAATACACGCTGGCGCGGCTAGGCGCGGAGCGGCTCTGGAACCTGATGCACTCGGAGCTGTATGTTCCGGCTTTGGGGGCCATCACAGGGAACCAGGCAATCGAAATGGTTCAGGCCGGGCTGAAAGCGATCTACGGCAGCGGCTGGCAAGTGGCCGCCGACAACAACACCGCCGGCGATGTTTATCCCGACCAGTCGCTGTATCCCTGCGATTCCGCTCCGAACCTGGTGAAGCGCATTAATCGCGCGTTGCTACGCGCGGACCAGATCGAATCGGCGGAAGGCAAGCACTCCGGGACGTACTGGCTGGCGCCGATTGTGGCGGATGCCGAAGCCGGTTTTGGCGGCTCGCTCAATGCCTACGAACTGATGAAGGCGATGATTGAAGCGGGCGCGGCGGGCGTGCACTTCGAGGACCAGCTATCCTCGGCCAAGAAGTGCGGACACATGGGCGGGAAAGTGGTGGTGCCGACGCGGGAGTTCGTAGAGAAACTGGTGGCGGCGCGGCTGGCCGCCGACGTGTGCGGCGTGCCGACGATTCTGGTCGCGCGCACCGACGCCAACTCCGCGGGGCTGCTGCTTTCCGATGCGGATCCGCATGACCGCAAGTTCATCTACGGCGAGCGTACGCCGGAAGGCTTCTTTCAATACCGGGGCGGCATTGAGGCGGCCATCGCCCGCGGGCTGTCGTACGCGCCGTATGCCGACATGCTCTGGTGCGAGACTTCTACGCCGGACCTCGGTGAAGCAAAGCAATTCGCGGAAGCCATCCACGCGAAGTTCCCTGGCAAACTGCTAGCGTACAACTGCTCGCCTTCGTTCAACTGGAAGAAGAAGCTGGACGACGTGACGATCGCAAACTTCCAGCAGGAACTGGGCAAGATGGGCTACAGATTCCAGTTTGTGACGCTGGCGGGCTTCCACGCGCTGAATATGTCGATGTTCCATCTGGCTCGCGGCTATTCGCAGTCCGGCATGACCGCGTACTCAAAGCTGCAGCAGGAGGAGTTCGCGGCGCAGGAACTCGGGTATCGGGCGGTCACGCACCAGCGGTTCGTGGGCACGGGCTACTTCGACGAAATCGCGCAAGTGGTTTCAAGCGGAAATTCGTCAACAACTGCGCTGGCCGGGTCGACCGAAGCGGAACAGTTCGACGGCGTGTTGCCGCACGAATCTGGCGGTGGGCAAACTGCGGAAGCGCACGCCTAACAGGCATAGTCGACAATGGAATGTGGTCCGGGGCGGGATTGTTCCCGCCCCTTCCCTTTTTGGAAGATTAGAGGCCGGTGAGCAGCTGGCCATCGGCCAAGAGGCCGTCGCGGCGCGATTCGGGGGAACGCGCCGGAAGCGCGTAGCTGACGGTCTTGGCATTCTTCATGACCGCGGCGTAGGCGGTCTGGAACGCGTCCATCTCCGATTGCGTGCCAACGGTAATACGCGCCCAAGTCGGCCAAACGGGCCAGGGGCGCCCGATAAACACTTTTTGCGCCGCCATGGCCGCGATCACTTCTTTGACCGGCCGCTTGGTATCCAGCATGAAGAAGTTGGCTTGTGAGGGCGTAAAGGTATGGCCCTGGCTCTTCAGCCACTCAAACGTCTTCTCGCGAATCTCCGTATTGATGCGCTTGCGGTCGGGAACCAAATGCTCATGCCGGAGGCTCGCAGAGGCGGCGACCAGCGCGGTAATCGGCATAGCGCTTCCGCCACCCTGAGGAGTCAGTTTCTGGAGCAAATCGGGACGTGCAATCGCCGCGCCGCAACGGATGCCCGCCATTCCGTAAATCTTCGAGAACGTGCGCAGCACGACGATGTCGTGCCCGGCTTTGACCAGGTCGATGGCCGTGGCGTTCAGGTCGGCAAAATGAATGTAGGCTTCATCGACGAGCACGACCGAGTCCTTCGGCTTCTTCGCCAGCAACGTCTCGATGTCGGAGTGCGGCGTGATCGTGCCGGTGGGATTGTTCGGAGTGCAAACGTAGAAAAGCCCGGCGTCGGGAGCGGCGGCAAGCATGGCAGGAATATCGTGGGCGTAAGACTTCGTAAGGGCGGTCGTGACCACGCGCGCCCCGGAATACTTCGAGGAATGCATTCCGGATTCATAGCCGGGGTCCGTAGTGACGTAGCTGCGGCTTGGCGAGGTAAACGCCATCACCGAAAAATGCAGCGGTTCGCTGGAACCCGGGAAAATTGCGACGTTTTCCGGTTTTACGCCGACGGACTCGGCGAACGATTTCGTCAATTCGTCCTTGAGCCACCAGCAATACCGGCCGCCCTGCGGGATGATGTCGCTGAGCGCCTGTCTGGCCAAGTCGCACGGACCTAACGGATTCTCGTTGGCGTTGATGACAGTCGAGCCGGGAGGGAAATGCTGCAGGTCACGGTCAACAGCGGCGGCCGCGAGCATGGGCTCGTTGACGATGCGGAAGGCAGAGACGGCGGCAGCGGCCACGGACCATTGGAGGAAAGACCTGCGGGAATCGTTGCGAACAGTGCGCTCGTTCATGCGAACCTCCTGGATGCGGGGATCGTACGTGACGCCCATCACTATAGCACCGAAACGGGACGGAGGTCTCACTTCGTGTATGAATCCTTTTGATGAAGTAAAGCGGATAGATTCGGGCGCGCCGCCGGATTAGACTGGCAAATTGCTCGTTCTTAGCACGGCTATCAGGAAATTGTATGGCCAAGCCGATTCAAAAAACCACAGGCGTCGCATCCATTTTCGAGCGAATCGAATTACTGGATTGGAATGCCGCATCGGAATCGCTCACGCAGCGAGGCTATGCGGTGACCGACGCGATTCTTTCGCCGGAGGAATGCGCATCGCTCGTGGCGATGTACGGCGAGGAGAACCGTTTTCGCAGCCACATCGTGATGGAGCGGTACCGTTTTGGCGTGGGCGATTACAAATATTTTGCGAACCCGCTGCCAACGATCGTGGCCGACCTGCGCACGAGTGCGTATCCGCACCTCGCGGAAGTGGGCAACGAATGGGCCGAAGCTCTGGGAGAAACAGCGCCCCGCTTCCCTGCCGAACACGCAGCGTTCCTGAAAACCTGCCACGAGGCTGGACAGACCAGGCCGACGCCTCTGCTGCTGAATTACGAAGCGGGCGGGTACAACTGTCTGCATCAGGACATTTACGGCGAGATTGCGTTTCCGCTGCAGATGGTCTTTCTGCTGGGGCAGCCGGGGCGCGATTGGGAAGGCGGGGAGTTCCTATTGGTGGAGCAACAGCCGCGCGCGCAATCGAAAGCGGAGGTGGTCGTGGCGGATCAAGGACAAGCGATCATTTTCACCACGCGGCACCGCCCGGTACGCGGCACACGCGGCTACTATCGCGTAAACCTGCGGCATGGCGTGAGCCGCGTGCATCGCGGGACGCGTTACACACTGGGGATTATCTTCCACGACGCGAAATAACGAAGGTGGCGTGCCTTCCCCTTGCTTACCGAGGGGAGCCGCGGTACACTCCCCTCGATTACCGAGGGAGACCAGCATGTCCAAACCCACGGACCTCGTCCAGGGCACTCTCGATTTGCTACTTTTGAAAATCCTGGCCCTTGAGCCGCTCAATGGCTTTGCCATTAGCATCCGCCTCAAACAAGTGTCCCGCGAAGTGCTTCAGGTGAGCGACGGCTCGCTCTATCCCGCCCTTCACAAGCTCGAGCAGGAGGGCTGGATCAAGGCGGAGTGGCGCTCCAGCGAGAACAATCGCCGCGCCAAGTTCTACTCGCTGACCCGCCTGGGCCGCCGCCATCTGGAGCGCGAAGCCGCGCATTGGAGTCGCCTCTCGGCGGCTATCTCGCGCGTCATGAAGCTCCAAGGGGCTTGACATGCGCATCGAACGCTGGCTCTACGCCATTCCGCTGCGACTCCGTTCGATTTTCCGCCGTCATGCGCTTGAGCACGAACTCGAAGACGAACTGCAGTTTCATCTCGAGCAGCGCGCCCGGCAATACGCAACTGCAGGATCAACGCCCGACGAAGCCAGGCGCCAAGCCCTCCGTGACATGGGCGGCATCGAGTTCACAAAGGAGCAGTGCCGCGACGCCCGGCACGTTACGCCTTTCGAAGATCTCATCAACGACCTGCGTTTCTCCCTGCGCACACTGCGCAAAGCGCCGGGCTTTACCGCAGCCGCCGTCCTTACTCTTGCGTTGGGCATCGGCGCGAACGCCGCCATTTTCAGTGTCGTAAATGCTGTGCTGCTCCGCGGACTTCCCTATCCCGACGCTCGCCGGATTCTCACGCTGTCTTCCAACGATTCTCTTCCGGACGTCGAGGACATCCAAAAGCGCACGCAATCATTCACCGCCATTGGCGGCATCACCAGCCAGGCGCTCGACTTGACCGGCGAAGGCGAGCCGGTCCAGATTTTTGCAGGACTATGTAACGCCGATTTTTTCGAAGCGCTCGGCATCCGTCCTGCCGTGGGCCGCGCATTTGCCACCTCCGAAGACAGCTATGGCGGCCCCACGCTGGTGGTGCTCACAAACGGCTTCTGGAAAAGCCATTTCGGCAGCGATTCTTCCATCGTCGGGAAGACCATTCGATTGAGCGGAAATTCGTATACGGTCATCGGTGTCTTGTCTCCGGAATTCTGGCTTCCCGGCCGGCCCGTGGATGTGCTTGCCTCCGTGCGCGTGGTTAACCCGCTGGCCGCAAAATTTCGCGGCGTGCACTTTCTAAAAACTTATTTTCGCTTGAAGGCGGACACCTCACCCGCGCAAGCTGCCGCGGAAATGAGAAACGTGGATCAATGGCTGTCGGATAATTTTCCCGAAGAGAACCGCGATTATCACCGCAGCCTCCTGCCCTTGCAGGAAGCCATCTTCGGCGACGTGCAATCGCAGTTGCTCGTGCTGTTTGCCGCTGTCGGTCTCGTCCTTTTGATTGCTTGCGTTAATTTTGCAAGCCTGCAGCTTGCTCGCTCCGCCACGCGCCAGCGCGAAATCGCCATCCGCGCGGCACTCGGCGCCCCTTCCGGCCGCCTGATCCGCCAGATGCTGACGGAAAACATTCTGCTTTCGCTGATTGGCGGCTCCGCCGGGCTGCTCTTGGCCTCGGGAGGAGTGCGGCTCTTGCTATCTTTGAAGCCGGCTGGCCTTCCGCGCCTTGAGAATACCTCGATTGACGCCGCGGTCTTGGGCTTCACTTTCACCGTCTCGCTGTTCACCGGGGTTCTGTTTGGTTTGGTGCCGGCCTTCAAGGCCGCCGCGCAAGGCATCGGCGCAAGATTAAAGGAAGAGGGCCGCACAACTGCGGGAGTCGGTTCTGGATTTCGCGTGCGCAAGTTTCTCGTCGTGTCGGAATTTGCACTCGCGCTCGTGCTGCTCATCGGCGCTGGCCTGACGATTCGCAGCTTCCTGCTCATGCACCGCGTCGATCCGGGATTTCGTCCTGAGTATGTTCTCACCATGCGCCTCGAACTGCCCGAAGCCGGCTATCGCGAGTCATCGCGGCAGCGCCAGTTTCACCAGCAACTGCTGGAGAGCCTCAATTCGATTCCTGGTTCACGCGCAGGGATGATCAGCGAACTGCCGATGAGCGGCGATTTCCTCACGCACAATTTTGTCATCCAGGGACGTCCGCCTTTGGCACCCGGCAGCGAACCCGAAGTGCAAACTAGAACCATTGCCGGCGACTACTTTCGCTTGATGAGGATCCCCCTCCTGGCGGGACGCGACTTCGGGCCGCAAGATCGCGCCGGCAGCCTGCATGTCGCTATCGTCAATCAGAGTTTTGTCGCCCGGTATTTTTCGGGACAAGATCCGCTTGGTGCGCGTGTGGAGTGGGCGCGTTCGGAACCTCCCGACTGGATGACCATCGTCGGAGTCGCCGGCGACGTAAAGCACTTCGGTCCTGATGTCCCCGAGCAACCCGCCGTTTACGATCTCTACTCGCAAACCAACCAGCAATGGAAGCGCTGGATGTACGTGACGATTCGCACCGACGTCCCCACCGCAACTCTTCTCGGCGAAGTAAAACAATGCCTATGGGCTATCGACAATCAGCTCCCACTGACACAAGTGTCGAGCATGGATGGCGTCGTTTCCGCTTCGCTCGACCCCCAGAGATTCAATCTCACGCTGCTTTGCATTTTTGCCGCCGTTGCTCTCGCGCTGGCCATCGTCGGGATTTATGGCGTCATATCCTTTACAGTCACACAGCGCACCAACGAAATCGGCATTCGCGTCGCCTTAGGCGCACAACACAGAAATGTTCTCGGGCTCATTCTGGCGCAGGGTGCGCGTCTCGCCCTCCTGGGATGTGCGCTGGGAATCGTTGCTTCCCTCGCGTTGACGCGCTACATGTCACATTTTCTGTTCGGTATCAGTCCCCGCGACCCGCAGACCTTCGTCGCCATTCCTTGCGGACTCTTCGGCGTAGCGCTTCTCGCTTGCTACGTTCCTGCGCGGCGCGCTTTGCGCGTCGATCCCATAATTGCCCTCCGCTACGAGTAACGGGCCAGCCGTCCATTCATCATGAATTGTTCTCCAGGAGATGCATGCAGCCCCTGCCGCACTGCAAGTCTACTCGTGGCCGCCGCCGAGCTCGCGGACGATCGCGCCGACGAAATTCTTCGCGTCACCAAAAAGCATCAGCGTTTTGTCGAGAAAGTAGAGCGGATTTTCAATTCCCGCAAAGCCCGCGCCCATGCCGCGCTTGATGACCATCACGGTGCGGGCCTTGTCCACGTCGAGAATGGGCATACCGAAGATAGGGCTGGAGTGATCAGTGCGCGCGGCGGGATTGGTGACGTCGTTCGCGCCGATGACCAGGGCCACATCCGTTTGCGGAAAGTCGCCATTGACGTCCTCCATGTCGAGCAGCTTGTCATAGGGAATGTCCGCTTCGGCAAGAAGCACGTTCATGTGGCCGGGCATGCGGCCGGCGACGGGATGAATGCCAAAGCGGACGTCGACACCTCGCTTGGTGAGGGCGTCGTACAGCTCGCGGACTTTGTGCTGCGCCTGAGCGACGGCCATGCCGTAACCCGGAACAATGACAACCTTGTTCGCCGCAGCAAGGATGCCCGCGGCTTCGTCAGGCGTCGCGCTCTTCACCGGGCGCGCCTCCTGCTCCCCGGCGGCAGAGGCCTGTTGCTGCCCGAACGCGCCGAAAAGAACGTTCGAGAATGAGCGGTTCATGGCCTTGGACATGTTCACCGAAAGAATGAAGCCGGAAGCGCCGTCGAGCGCGCCGGCGATGATGAGCAGCTTGCTGTCGAGGACGAAGCCCATGGCCGCGGCAGAAAGCCCGGCGTAGGAGTTCAAGAGCGAAATGACCGTGGGCATGTCCGCTCCACCGATGGGGATGATCATCATCACGCCGAAGACGAGCGGGATGCCAACGATCATTGGGAAGAGTTGCGTCTTCTCCGGATGTGCGACGAGTACGCCCGCGATCACGACGGCAACGCCAAGAAGGCCGAGGTTGACGAAATTCTGGCCTTTGTACGTGATGGGCCGCTGCGGCAAGACTTCCTGGAGTTTTCCCGCCGCCATCAAGCTGCCCGTGAACGTCAGCGAGCCGAGGATCACTTCCATCGAAAGCACGCCCATCATGAACGGCGGAACGTCCGGGGCACGCAAATAGAATTCGGCGGTGCCGACGAGCGTGACGCACAACGCGCCAAACGCGTGGCTGAGCGCGGTCCGCTGCGGCACGGCAGTCATGGCTACTTCGCCAAGCGGGATGCCGATGATCGTCCCCAGCACGAGCGCGATGAAAATCCATTTGTATTCGACGATGCCGTGATGCAACAGCGTGCCCACGACGGCGAGCAGCATGCCAATCTCGCCGGCGAACACCCCGCGCCGCGCGGTAGTCGGCGAGCTCAGCCACTTCAAGGAAAGAATGAAAAGCGCTGTGGCAATCAGGTAGGTGACTTCAATGACGTGCTCAAGCGCCGGCGTGCTGATCATGGTTTCTTTGGCCCGCTGGCTTTGAACATCCGCAGCATGCGGTCGGTGATGAGGAAGCCGCCGACGATGTTGCTGGTGGCGGCGACGATGGCGATGGTGCCCAGGATTTTCGCGAGAAGCGCGCCGTGCTCGTGAAATTCACCCGCCAGGAGGATCGCGCCGACCACGGCAATGGCGTCCAGCGCATTTGTCAGCGACATCAGCGGTGTGTGCAAAAGCGGCGAAACGCGGCGAATCACTTCAAACCCAATGAACGCCGCGAGCATGAACACATACAGGCTGGTGAGCAGGTCCAGCTTCATGACTTCGCCACCTCCTTGGCGGTGCCCGGCAAGGGCGGGAGCGAGAAGAATTCGCGCACGCGCGCGTTGAACACTTCGCCGTCGCGCGTCAGCAGCGTCTCGCGCACAATCTCATCATCCAGATTGAGCTGCAGCTTGCCGTCTTTCACCAGATGCAGAAGGAACGCGCTGACGTTTCGCGCATACATTTGGCTGGCGTGGTAAGGCACGGTGCTGGCCAGATTGATGCCGGCAATGATAGTGACGCCGTGTTCCACAACGGTCTCGCCGGGACGCGTCTGTTCACAGTTGCCGCCGCGCTCGCCCGCCAGGTCGATGATGACGGACCCAGGCGCCATGCTTGCCACCATCTCCTTCGTAACCAGAACGGGCGGTTTCTTCCCCGGAACCACCGCGGCGGTGATTACAACGTCGCTGTCCGCGACGGCCTTCCCCAGCAGCTCGCGCTGGCGCTTGTAGAAACCTTCGTCCTGCGCGCGCGCGTAGCCGCGAGCATCCTGCGCGTCCTTCGCCTCAATGGGCAACTCGACGAAACGCCCGCCAAGGCTTTGCACTTGTTCTTTTGCAGCGGGCCGAAGGTCGTATGCGGACGCCACGGCGCCAAGGCGGCGCGCGGTCGCAATGGCCTGCAATCCGGCCACCCCTGCGCCGATAATCAGGACACGGCCGGGGGTGATCGTTCCCGCGGCGGTAGTAAGCATCGGAAAAATGCGCGGCAGCGTGTCCGCGGCAAGCACCACGGCCTTGTAGCCGCAAATGGTGGCCATGGAAGAAAGCGCGTCCATACTTTGCGCGCGCGTGGTGCGGGGCATCAATTCGACGGAGAAGGACGTGACGCCCTTTGAAGCAATCTCCCGGATGCTGTCGAGCGAACCGAGCGGGCGCAAGAATCCGATCAGGACCTGGCCGGGATGATAGAGCGGAACGTCGGCCTCTCCCGTACGGTCGTTCGAACCATAACAAAGCACTTGCACGATAATATCGGAAGCCCGAAATACTTCCGCGCGGTCCGCCACAACCTTGGCCCCCTTGGCGGAATACTCCGCATCGGGATAGCCTGCGGCCGCACCGGCGCCCGCCTCCACGACCACTTCCATTCCTGCTTTCGTAAGACTTGGAACCACACCGGGAACCAGCGCCACGCGGCGCTCTCCGGGGAAGGTCTCGCGTGGAACACCAACAATCATGAAGTTCCCTCCGCTATCCAAAACCGGAACTGCCAATGGAAATTGCAAACCAACAACGAGAGGAGCCCAAGCGAGCTCAAGAAGAAGTTAACTCCACCCAATGCAACCCCCCAGAGCATACACGTTTTGCGGCGACTTCGCTAAGGGCCACTGGCGCGAGACACAATCTACAGTCGCACCTTTCCGACCATCAGTGACCCGCATCACTCCCCCTCGGCGCTGAGTTATACTGACGCATGCGTTTGACAGCTCGAGTCACGAGAATTCTAGCCGCGAGCGTCGTCTGTGGTTTGGCCTGTTGGGCGCTTGTTGCCCAAGACCTTGCGCTAAAAGAAGACACGCTCACGTGGCGTGCGGAGCATACCGCGGAGCTGTTGAAGCCTGACGGCTGGCTTTCGCTTGCAGGCCTAGAATGGCTGCAAGCTGGCGACAACTCCGTAGGCTCTGCTTCGGATAACAAGATTCGCCTCGCTAAAGGGCCTGCGCATTTGGCAGTGCTTCATCTCGAAGGAGCGAGTGTCACGCTGAATCCTCCTTCGGGCGGATTCCCGGAGGGTTTTCTGGTGGAAGGCGCACCGGCCAAAACACAGCCTCTCCATGCGGAACCGAACAAGGACAAAGTTGCTCCGCGCATGACCATCGGCCCTCTGAACCTCTATGTCATCCGGCGGGAGACGCGCTTCGCTCTCCGGATCAAGGATGCGCAGTCACCCTCGATTTTGAACTTCCACGGACTCAAGTGGTATCCCCCGGACGAGAAATACCGCGTCACCGCGAAGTGGATTCCCAACACGCCATTTAAGACCGTTACGCTCGCAACGCTGGTCGGCACGAACTACGACCAGCCCGTCCCGGGCGCGGCGGAATTCACACTGAATGGAAAAACGTTCCGGCTGGAGCCGGTGCTGGAAGACCCTGCGGTAGAGAAGCTGTTCTTCATCCTGCGCGATACGACCCGCACGACTACCACTTACGGCGCGTGTCGCTTCCTGTATACGAGGTTCCCCACCAATGGTCTCGACAAGCCGGGAGAACTCGTTCTCGATTTCAATCGTTTGGAAAACCCGCCGTGCGCGTATACGCCCTTTTCGACTTGTCCCTTGCCGCCGCCCGGGAACCGCCTTCCCATTGCCCTGCCTGTCGGCGAGCGGCGCTATCACGAGTAGGCTTGATGGCGCGCTGGGGCCCTTTCGCATTTTGAAATTGGACTTTGGCTATCGGAAAATAGGGTTGCGGATAAGAAATGGGCTCAACGAACAACAGTTTGCAACCCTCGAACAACGACTCCCCAGCGCGCGAAAAACTCATTGCACTGCGCCTGGCCCTGCTTCGCCTGCACAAGACGCTGCTAGAAATGGAGCGGCGGGCTTACGAGCGGGATCATGGCAAAGTCGGCGCGGGGGAGCTCTTCCGCCTCGTCGTGGACCACGCGCAATTCGCCTGGCTGCACAACATCTCAGAATTCGTCGTGCGCATCGACGAATCGCTGGCGGCCAAGGAACCGGTCACTCCGGAATACACCAGTGTGGCGTTTTCGCTGGCGGGCAAGATGTTCGTTCCCACGGAAACCGGCGACGCCTTCCAAAAGAAATATTTTGATGCCATTCAGAGCGACCCGACGGTCGTGATGGAGCACGCGGAACTCGTCCGGCTCTTCAACAATGAGCCTCCCGACACTTCCGCCGGGTAACTTCGCTGGACAATCCTTGTTAGAATTCGAGCCGTGAATTTGAACCTGGACCACATTGCAGTCATCAACAACGAAGAAGCCCACCGTTTCGAAGCGGCCGTCGGTGAACTTCGCGCTCTGATCACGTACCGGCGCTCTCCGGACTGCATCACTTTCCTGCACGCGGAAGTTCCGCCGCCGCTGGAAAAACAGGGCTTAGCGGCTAAACTGACAAAAACAGCTCTGGAGTTCGCGCGCGCCAACCATTTGCAAGTCGTTCCATTATGTCCCTACGTCGCGAGCCACGTCCGCAAGCACCGCGAGTATCACGATTTGGTTCCCTCCGATCACCTTCAGAGAATCCTCTCAAGTTGAAGCCTCGCCGCATGCCTTCCCCTCCCGCGACCGCAGAGAAAAGTACGCTGAAGCTTTTTGTGCGGCGTCTCCGGCGCCGTGAACTCCCTTCCGATACCATCGAATTGTCGCGTTTCCTGATCGGCAAAATCGTCGCGCGCGAATCCCCGGAAGGACGCCTGAGCGGACGAATCGTGGAAACGGAAGCCTATCCACCAGGGGATCCGGCCGGCCACCATTTTCGGGGCCCCACGCCGCGCATCCGGTCCATGTACCTTGCGCAAGGCCACGCCTACATTTTTTTCAACTACGGTGCGCATTTCATGCTCAATGTCGTGAGCGAACCAAAAGGGACGGCCGCGGCAATTCTGATTCGAGCACTGGAACCACTCCAAGGCGTCGAACGCATGAAGCGCCATCGCAAGACGGATCGCCTACTCGACCTGACGAGTGGACCGGGCAAGCTGGCCGCGGCTCTCCAGATTGACCGGCGGCACGATGGCGTGGATCTTTGCGCGCCTGGCGAGTTATGGCTGGGCCTGTCCAATCTTCCGACCGGACGCATCGGGACATCCGTGCGTATCGGGATCACACGCGCTGCCGACCGGCCTTTGCGGTATTTCGAGCTCGGCAATCCGTTTGTTAGCGGCCCCAAGCACTTGCTCTCACCGCGAAAGAACGAATGAGCTTCAGCTTCACTCAACGAAACAAACGAACAGGGAAGGCGATAAAAGGCCCATCATTCGAACGTACGGCTCCTGCCCGCGCGCTGTTTCCGTGCCGCCAGATCTGGCTCACGAGCACCACAGTTTCTATTTCTTTGCATCCACCGTCTCTAAAGCGCCTGGATCTTGGGGGGGAACGTGCCAGGTACTGATTCAAGACGGCATCCAACTCCTGCGGGCGAATGGGTTTTTTGAGATAGCCATCCATGCCCGCAGCAATACATTTTTCGCGGTGGCCTTTCATCGCATGGGCGGTCAACGCGACAATCGGAAGATGTCCTCCGTTCTCCCGCTCGCGCCTTCGGATTTCGGCGGTGGCCTCGAAGTCATCCATCTCCGGCATCTGCAAATCCATCAGCACAAGGCTGAAGGCCTCCTTCTTGGAACGGACGACTGTTCCAGCCTGAATCATCGACAGGATGTCCGTTGCCGGATCAACCTGTCGGCGGTATCATAAGACGCCGTAATTTGCATCTGCGCCCACCCCATCGTCAATGTAGTGGCGACTCCCCCGCCGTGAGTCTTTGCGGGGAGAAGACAAGGAAGAACTCGAAACGTCGTTGGGTACGTGTTTCGACGCCAGTCCCAGCTTACGGACTGCAGTGGCGAAGTCTGGAGGAAGCACAAATGCCTCGCAAGCTCGACATGCGGCTGGAAGGCCGAATTGTGGACGCGGCCTATCAGCTATGGCAGAAGAAGGGCGAACAAGCCCTCACCATGCGCCGGGTCGCGCGTGCTGCCGGCACGACGACGCCGACGCTTTACGAGCGCTTCTCCGACAAGGATGATCTCCTGTCTCTGCTGCGCCGCCGCGCGCGCTTGAATCTCTTTTCCGCGATCAAGACTTCGCGCAGCCCTGAACAGGTTTGCCGGCGCGCCCTGGATTTCTTTACCGGCCACCCCAACGACTATCGGCTGATCTCTGAAGATTGGGCTCTGGCTTTCGCACGCAGGGAACATATGCCGTCGTTCGAGTTCATGAAGGAGAGCATTGCCGCTGAGTTGGGTGGCAGGCCTGCTCAGCACACGCGGCTGGCCCTGGGGCTCGTGGCGCTGCTCCACGGAACGGCGACGCTTCTCCTCTCCGCAAGCGCGCGGGAAAAGAATTTTCGTGAGTTCCGGCGGGCCTGCATTCTGGCGTGCGAGGCGCTTATTGCCGCCGAAATTCGCAGAAAGGCGCGTTTTTCGCGCGGCTTACGGGGCACCACTTAGGTTTTCATTACTGATAGGAATCTCGCTCGCCCTGATCCCCTGTTTCGTGACAGAATGTGGCCGATGAGCTCCCGGCCCCTGGCGCCTGCGAATCAAACGTTCTGACGTTCCAGCCCCGCTTCAGACGCCACGGCGCTTTCTCAAGCAGTTGACGCCTGTCTGCGCGCATCCCCTTTTCCTGGGGAGGAGCAGGCAGTGCGAGGTGCAACCATGAACATTCCTTGGAAACAGTGCGAAGGCCAGGTCATCAACAACACGTTTCCGCTGCAGCAATACCTCGGCGGCTCAGAGGATTCTGCGGTATTCCTGACGCAGTTTTCCGGCTCGGAACCCGCGAAGGCCGCCATCAAATTCATTCCCGAGGGACATGCGAGCGATCTTCAGCTTTCTCTCTGGCGCCGCGCCGCGCAGCTCTCGCATCCCAATCTACTAAAGATCTTCCAGAGCGGCCGCTGCCGTCTCGGCAACGAGGACCTTCTCTATGTCGCCATGGAATTCGCCGAGGAGGATCTCTCCCAGATTCTTCCGCAACGCCCGCTGGATTCCGCGGAAGCCCGCGATATGCTGCAGCCCGTGCTTTCCGCTCTCAACTATTTGCACTACCACGGCCTGATTCATTCGCATATCAAACCGTCGAACGTCCTGGCTTCCGGGGACCAGCTGAAACTCTCCAGCGACACGCTCTTTCCTGTGGGCGAGTCCCGAAAAGCGTCGGGAAAACCTGACGTATATATCGCTTCCGAAACCGGCAGCGATCCTTGCTCGCCTGCCGCAGACGTCTGGGCCCTGGGAATGACATTAGTAGAAACTCTCACGCAACGCGCACCGGACTGGGATCGCTCGCGGGAAGCCGATCCGGTTGTGCCAGAGACAATTCCGCAGCCGTTTCTAGACATCGCGCGCCGCACCTTGCGCACCGACCCCAAGCTTCGGTGGTCCATTGCGGAGATTGGCGCCTGCCTGAATCCGGTTGCAGTGGCCGCAGCCGCGGCGCAATCCGCCTCCCCTTTGGCGATTCCGCTCTCCTCTGTCCCAGCCGTTCCTGTGGCCAAACTGCAAAGCCCGCGTCCGTCCGCACCAGCAAGCCGGCCGCAAACCGCAGGGACACAAGCAACGACTGCGCCAAAACAAACGGTCCTCTTGCCGAGCTATGTTCTTCCTGTCGTGGCGGTCCTTGTGGTTCTTGCGGGAATTCTCGCGTTACCCAAGATCCTCAGACGGAGCGCAGAAACGTCCGCTCCAGCCGTCGCGGCCGCACCGGCCGCTGCCTCAGAAAGCCAAGGACAAGTGGCGGC
>CAZGFL010000025.1:0-7720 GCA_964524985.1 uncultured Acidobacteriaceae bacterium | reverse complement strand
GCCAAGCTGATCGGCTCGCCCCCAGGCTACTTGGGTCACCGCGAGACGCACCCGCTCATCACGCAGGAAGAGCTGGCGAAGTATCACACCGACAAGATCAAGCTCAGCTTCCTGCTCTTCGACGAAATTGAGAAGGCCAGCGACGCGCTCTGGCAGTTGCTGTTGGGCATGCTGGACAAGGCCACGTTGACGCTCGGCGACAACCGCCGTGTAGACCTCTCGCAGACGGTCATGTTCCTCACCTCGAACCTCGGCGGCGGCGAAATTACCGAATTGATGCAGGGCGGGATGGGTTTCATACAACCGGCGGACAAGCCTGCGGCCGGCTTGGATCAAAAAGTCGAGCGGACAGCTGTGGAAGCGGCGCGCCGCAAATTTTCTCCGGAATTCATGAACCGGCTGGACAAAGTGGTGGTCTTCCATCCGCTGCGCCGCGAACAATTGGAGCAAGTCCTCGAGATCGAGTTGGGGCAGGTGCAGCAGCGCGTTCTGGAGACGGCCAAAGGGCAGTTTCTGTTCCGCGTGACGCCGCAGGGCCGGGATTTTCTCCTTGAGGAGGGCACGGATCAACGTTACGGGGCACGCCATCTGAAGCGAGCCATTGAGCGCCACGTCGTCTATCCTCTGGCCAACCTGCTTGCCACCGAACAAGTTCACCTTGGCGACCTGCTTTGCATTGATTGGAACAAGGAAGAGAATCGTTTGACGTTTGTCCGCGAAGGCGAAAACCTGGCCATGCCGGCCCCACGCAGGCCGGAGCCTCCACCCGCAGCGCGAGCGGTTCCTGCGCGCAGCGGCAAGGCGGCGGATGCGCCGAACGCAACGCCTAGTCCCGAGCCGTCGCCGCGCGTGGCTCGATAAATCAAGTTTCCATTTACTCCCCCACACCCGGGTGCCCCAGCCACCCGGGCTTTTCTTTTTGTCTCAGCCAAGTGCTAAAGTAATTCTGAAGCGAGAATTTTCCCCGTGAGAAGGGTTGGAACGCTACGGAGGCAGGAGTGAACGTTTGGTGTAGGAAAGAGGGTCTGTCACGAAAGGAGGCCGACCAGCCTAGGTGGGTTGCCGGGACGCACGCCGTCTCGTGCGTCGCCTTTTTGTGCTTATCCTTTTTGTTCTCGCCGGCAGCATCCGCGCAGCGCACGGCGCTGAAGCCCGGATGGAACATGTTCACGCCGCAGCAGGATATCGAGGTCGGCAAAAAAGCCGCGGTGGACGCTGCAAAGCAGTTGCCGCTTTGCAATGACCCCAAAGTCGATGCGTATCTGACGCAACTGGGGATGCGGCTGGTCGCCAAGCTGCCGACCAATGGAGTGCAGTATCCCTTCGAGTTTCACTGCGTGAACGACAAGGCTATCAACGCGTTCGCCCTGCCGGGCGGATATGTTTTCATCAATCGTGGAGCCATTGAGGTGGCCGACAACGAAGCACAGCTTGCCGGCGTTATGGCTCATGAACTTTCCCATGTGGCGCTGCGCCACGGTACGAATCAGGCCACAAAAGCGGAGGCAGCCGAAGGTTTTCTAGGAATTGCTGGAGGAATCTTTGGTGGCTCGACCGGAGGAGCGCTGCTAACCAAGCTAGGCGCGTTTGCCGCAGGAGGCGTTCTGCTCCGCTATTCACGGACCGCGGAATCGCAAGCCGACGTGATGGGCACGCAAGTGCTCTATGACAGCGGCTACGATCCCCGCGCGATGGCGCAGTTCTTTGAGAAACTCGAAGCCGAAACGAAAGGGAAGAATCCGCCGGAATTTTTCTCCGACCATCCAAATCCCGAGCACCGCGTCGAGCGCGTGGATGAAGAAATAGATAAGCTGGGCGGCCTTCCGCCAAACCCCAGGCGCGATTCTCCGGAATTTGAAGCCATCAAGCGCGAAGTCCTGGCTCTGCCGGTGGCGAAGAAACTGACGACAGCGGCTGCCGCAGCCGCAAGACCTCCGGCTCCGCCTTCCGGAAATCTCGCTTCTTATCAGGCGAATGGGTACACGCTGAAGTATCCGGATAACTGGAAGAAGTATCCTGACAACAACGGAAGCGGAGCTTCTTTTGCACCTGAAGGCGGCGTGGTGGACGACGGCACGGGTCACGCGGCGTTGGCTTATGGCTTGATCGTTAGCGTGGGTCAGGCCAGCGGCGAGCCGAATGATTGGGATGCTCTGAACAACGCCACGCAGCAGATGATTCAAGAGCTTCAGAAATCGAATCCAAACATGAAGATTGCGCGACAGTCCGAGCATGTGCGCTTGAATGGGCAGCCGGGGCTTGCGACATATCTCAGCAACGATTCTCCCGTGGGCGGCCAGGAAACGGATTGGATCGTGACCACGCTGCGTCCCGAAGGGTTGGTTTCCTTTGTTTGCGTGGCTCCCCAACCCGCATACGAAAAGTATGACAAGACGTTTACGGCCATTCTCGACAGCGTGCGGTTCGCAAAGTGAATCACAGTAACGTCAGTCGCTGGCCGTGGAACGGTTGAAATAGAAAGGGCGCTCCCGCCGGGGAACGCCCTTTTCTCCTTTGTTCTACTACGATCGAGCTATTGTGAGTTTTGGCCGCCACCGCCGAAGAGCGACGGTAACACTGGCGTCCCTTCCTGTCTGACGGCATCCAGGGCGTTCGGATCCAGGCCCAGGATTTTCAGGATCGTCGGAGCCACTTGAGCGGTTTCCACAAAGCTGTTGATGGTGCGGGCCTCAAGGTTGGGGTTGGATACCAGGAGCATGACGTTGGTATCGTCCCAAGCGAAGCCGCCATGCTCGGATTGCTTCTTAAGGTTTCCGGTATAGACCACGCCGACGTTTGGAATCACGACGATGTCGGGACTCCGCGGGTCGCCCCCTTCACGAAGCTTGCAGCAAGGGCCGGGTTGCTCAGGAACGCCAGGTGGGTTAAACAGCACGTTCAGTGAGACGCCATAGTAGATCTGGCCCAGTCCTATCGCCGTCGCGGCATTTTCCAAATCCGTTACTGCTTCTCCGGTGCGGTTTGAATCTGCCAGCCAGATCTGGGAAATGTCGTCCTCGGCCAGCCCGAGGCCGTTGTTGGGGTCACTATAAACTGCCGGGAGAAGAGACCCGATGATCCCGGATGGTGGCGTGCCGTTGGTGCCGGAATGGCCCGGAATGGGGAAGAACCGATTCGGGTCGATCGGCGACTGCCCGTGTTTTGCGGTAATGATGATGGTGGTCGAATCCAGAAGACCTTGCTGTTTGAGCGCAGTGACCATCTGCCCAATCGCCGCATCCACGAACTGGATCTCGGCCAGCATTTTGGGTCTTGGCGTACCCTGGGCATCCTCATAACCGCCAGAGTTTGCGTCGGTTCTGACCGCTGATTTGGGTTCGATCAGCTTCTGACCAACGCTGACCGCCTGGAAGTTCATGCCGAAGATCGCTGGGACTGGAGCCCTGCTCGCACCGAGGTGGGTCCTGCCCTTGATTTCATTGACGATGGCGTTGACCTTCAGCTGATCGTAGCATTTGATGGCATCGAAGTCGGTGGTCCAGTCATCGCCGTTGGGAACAAGCGTGCCGCAGTCAAAACTGGCCTCGGGCGTGAGGGCCGCGGTCTTAATTCCGGGCAGCACAATCTGAAGAGAGTTGACCTCCGGTGAATAGTAGTCGTCCACGTTGCTAGGTTGATCGGTTCCGGTCGGACCGGAAACTGAGGCATAAGCAGCGTGCTTGTCGGACCAGGCTGTGTACCCGCCCGCGGCGTGAATCACGCCAAAAATGGTGTTCGTGCGAACGAAGTTCCAGGAGTAGACGGGTTGGCAATTATTGAAGGGATCGCGCACCAGCTTATCGGGATCAATTGATTTCACGCCACCGTCGATAGTGGAGTATCCGGCGAACCCGCCATTGAGCTGCGTCTGGTCGATCTCGTTGCCTTCCTCATATTCGGTCTGCGTTCCGTTGATGACATTCAAATTGCAGGGCCCGGCGGGCAGCCCGTTGCCGGTAGCGATTTTCGGCGGCGCCAGAACGCGATCGTAGGCCACGTCGTAGAACGCGCCTACCGTTCGCGGGCTCCCACCGGTCACGAGTGCCATCAGGCCGGGAAACGAGTCGGACGGCCTCGATGTCGTCGTGCGCGTGTAGTGCACTCCGGTCCTGCCGAGAGCGGCCAGGTTTGGACAAGTCTTCGATGCCACGCAGTTTTCATAATCAACCGCATGCATGCCATCGATGCTGATGAGCAAGACGTGCTTGATGGGGTTTCCTTGGCCGAGGTTGTTGGCGCGAGCCGGCGCGGGGGCAGTTGCGCCGACGAGTCCAAGAGATAAGGCGACTGCAAGAATTCTTTCGTTCAAAGAAGATCTCCTTTAATTGGGAAGAGAATGCAAACGATCGTTCCGCGGTAGACACTAAGTAAGCTCTATTACACACGTGGAAACGGGGCGTGTCGGGGCTGTGAATCAAGGGCAGGACTGTATTAGGGGCGTTTTCAGAGGCTTGAGGGCGCTGGCACGACCGTTGGCATGGGTCTTAAGCCCTTCAGCATCATGCCTTTAGGAAGGGACCTTCAAGTGTTACTTTAACTTTGTTCTGCAAATAGCTTGCAGCTCTGAGCTTCAATGACTTGGGGTTAGTTCTTCCAGTTTTTTGCCTTCATGCTGAGTGCGATAAACCTCCGCGGCGCGTTCGATCGCTTCGGTGATACTGCTGCAGATATTTTCCGCGCCAACGTGGCGTTCGAACTCCGCCTGCTTCATCAGTTGCGAGGGTTGTTCTCTTGCGCCGCAAAGTAAGAGAGAACGTCCAGACTCGCGCAGCGTGTCCGCGAGGTCGCGAATCGCGCCGAGGCCCGTGGCGTCAATCGCGGTCATGTTGCGCAGCCTCAGAATGACGATGGGCGGCAGCCTATCGATGGAATGGAGAATGTCGGCAAACTTGTCCGTAGCCCCGAAGAGAAATGGCCCATGAATGCGGTAGACAATCACATACTCGGGAATGTCTTTCCCCTGAAGCACGTGCACGCGGCTGTCTTCCACATAATCTTTGGTTACAGGGCTTACCGTGGTGGTGCGGGAGACTTTGCGAATGAACATGAGCGCGGCGAGCACCATGCCGACTTCCACGGCAAACGTCAAATCCGTTACCACGGTCAGGGTCATGGTGAGAAACCAAACGGCAATGTCCGCCGTGCTCAGCTTCAAAATTTCCGGGATTTCCTCCCAATCGCCCATGTTGTACGCCACGATCATCAGGATGGACGCGAGCGCTGCGAGTGGAACGTTTTTCACCAATGGCGCGGCAAAGAGAATGATCGCCAGCAGCGTAAGGGCATGAATAATTCCCGCGACGGGGGTTTTCGCGCCAGAGCGGACGTTCGTCGCCGTGCGCGCAATCGCGCCCGTAGCGGGCAGGCCGCCAAAGAGCGGCGAAATGATGTTTGCCACGCCCTGGCCGATCAATTCCACGTTGGGATTGTGCTTGTCGTTGCTCATGCGGTCGGACACGACAGCGGACATCAGCGACTCGATCGCTCCAAGCATGGCCACGGTAAAGGCGGAAGAGAGCAATTGCCGAAAAATATCATAATGAAAGTGCGGCACAACGATGGTGGGCAGTCCTTTGGGAATGCCGCCAAAGCGCGTGCCGATGGTTTCCACATTCAAATGGAAGAGCATTACCGCGGCGGTCGCGCCGAAGGTGACCAGAATGGCGCCTGGGATCTTCTTCGCGTATTTCAAACAAAAAATCATCACGGCAATCGAAAGGATGGAAACCGCCGTCGCAGGCATGGAGAACGTGTTCCACGCCAGGGCAAACGCCTTCATGCGATGAAAAAAATCACCTGGGACGTGATCCATCTTCAAGCCGAAGAAGTCGCGAATCTGGGTGCTGGCGATGAGAATAGCGATCCCGTTGGTGAAACCGACCACCACGGGGCGGGGAAAATATTTCACCATCGTGCCCATGCCCGTGATGCCCAAAAGAACCAGCAGCACGCCCGCCATCATGGTGCACATGAAAAGGCCGTCGATGCCGTGTTTCGCAATAATGCCGGCAACCACCACCACGAAGGCCCCTGTCGGGCCGCCAATCTGGGTTTTCGAGCCGCCCAAGGCCGAAATCAAAAAGCCGGTGACAATCGCGCAATACAACCCTGCCTGGGGCGGTACTCCCGAAGCGATCGCGAAGGCCATGGCCAGGGGGAGCGCGACGAGGCCCACGGTGACACCAGCGATCAAATCCGAAAGAAATTTGTGCCGGTCGTAATGGCGCAACAAAACTACGGATTTCGGCAGCCAGTCTTCAATTTCAAAGTTCATGCGTTCTTCAATCTTCAAGAGAAGGGAATGATTTGAGTTTAGCAGAAGGGGGAAAATGCAATCTGCGAAGTGCTGTTCGTTGTGTCTTCTCGCAAATGGGCGGAATTAGGTGGGAGCGCCCTGCTGCAAGCGGCTCGAAGCTTGTGCCTGTCGCGCTAATCTGCGGCCGTACTTCGCGGCGCCGCGGGTTTCCAGCGCAGAACCGGCTTACGCGCCGCGCCAACTTCATCCAGGCGCCGGACGCGCGTGGTGTGCGGGGCGGTCTTCACAATCTCCGGCTGCGTGGCAGCTTCCTGTGCGATGGACTTCATCGCATCAATGAACAGGTCGCACTCCTCGCGCGACTCCGATTCCGTCGGCTCAATCATCAGCGCGCCAGGCACAATCAGCGGAAACGCGGTCGTGTAGGGATGAAAGCCGTAGTCAATCAGCCGTTTGGCGATGTCCATGGTGTTCACGCCGTTTTTCTTTTGAATCGCGTCGCTGAAAACCACTTCGTGCATCGAGGGCAGGGAATACGGCAATTCGTAAACGCCCTCGAGGTGCTTTCGAATGTAATTGGCATTAAGAACCGCGTCCTCCGTGGCTTGGCGCACGCCAGGACCGTAAGCAAGAATGTACGCCAGCGCGCGAACCAGCACTCCAAAATTGCTGCTGAAAGCTTTTACTCTTCCGATGGAATCCGGCCGTACCGGCTCCAGGACCAGCCTGCCGCCTTCTTTTTCCACGAGAATGGGGACCGGGCGGAACGGCTCCAAAATTTTCTTCATCGCCACTGGGCCCGCGCCCGGCCCGCCACCGCCATGCGGCGTTGAAAATGTCTTGTGCAGGTTGAGGTGCATCACATCTACGCCAAGATCGCCCGGGCGCGTGATTCCCGCGAGCGCATTCATGTTTGCGCCGTCCATGTAAAGTAGCGCGCCTTTAGCGTGCAAAATCTGCGCAATCTCCGGCAGGCGCTGTTCGAAAATCCCCAGCGTTGAAGGATTGGTGATCATCAGCGCCGCAACGTCTTCCGTCACCAATTTGCGCAGGCCTTCGACGTCCACTTGTCCGTGCGATTCGGACCTGATGTTTTCAACTTCGTAGCCCGCTATAACGGCGGTAGCCGGATTCGTGCCGTGTGCGGAATCGGGGATCAACACTTTCTTCCGTGGATTCCCTTGCTTTTGCAGGTACGCGCGAATCAGCAGCAATCCGGTGAGCTCTCCTTGGGCCCCCGCGGCGGGCTGCAGAGTGATGGCATCCATCCCGGTAATTTCGAGCAGGCATTTTTCCAGCAGACGAAGAATTTTCAGGCAGCCTTGCGAAAGGTCTTGTGGCTGATACGGATGCTCTGTCGCTATTCCCTCGAGCCGCGCAACGAACTCATTCACTCGTGGGTTGTATTTCATGGTGCAGGAACCCAGCGGATACATGCCTAGGTCAATGGCGTGGTTCCACGTC
>CAZGFL010000024.1:0-25545 GCA_964524985.1 uncultured Acidobacteriaceae bacterium | reverse complement strand
CGGCCTGACCAGATATATTTCAAACTGCACGTTTATGCTTGCGGACTGGATGTTGGTGTCGTTGATGACGAAAACACCCTCCGGAAATGTGCGGTCTGACTCGCACTCTCGCTCGTAGACGCCTTCCGCCAATGTCCCTGATGGGAATGTCAACATACTCCCGTTCATCGCTTCGATGACCCAAACGTTCAAGTATTCCAACAAGTTCAAGACTTTTCCATTTATCATGCTCCGCCGCGAGAACCAATTTCATGCGTGGTTCTTTCTGTGCTTGAGAAATGGCATCCGAAGTGAAGGACTTCGCCACGAAGAAACCGCCCTGCGCACCAGCTGCCATTATTTTTTCGGCAAAATACGATTATTTCGTTTTTTCCCACAGCTTCCTGCCAGTTCTTGCATTCAAAAATAAATACTGGGTTATAGCCAGGTCCCAACTCGAATGTCACAAACAGGTCGATTTCGTGGCGGACTCCGCCTGCGTTGATGATTTTCTTGCTCTCGATGACATAGGTCTTCTCCTTTACGGCTGGCGACGTTCTAAGAATGAGTTCCTGGATCGCGAGGACGGCCGCTTCGAGCGCGTTGCCCTTCTCTTGAGCTGTGGTCACGACATACCGATTATAAGCAGTCAGCATCTACTAGATGCACTGATTTTGGCTGCTCCCTTATGAGCGCTTTAGGGGTCGCTGGAATGGCGACGACTAACCAACTTTCCCAACGCCTACGCGCTGGGCTGAGTTCTGGCGCACCTCCGGTACTTGAGCGGAGAGAGAGCGAACCACATCGGGGCTAACGTCTTATGCGCGGGGACGTCGAAGCGGGCAAGGGTTCATTCCTTCGTTCCTAACGTCTGAAAATTCTGGAGGGGTGATGCGCAAATTTCTGCTGGGATTTCTGGTGGGGATCTTGACGGTTCCGGTGGGGGCGTTTGTGGTGGCGTGGCTCGGATGGCTGCCGACGAATGCGAAGTCTACGCCTAGCGCATTGGAAAAGGCCTTCATGCATCTGGCGCTGGATCGGGCGGCGGCGCGGAAGGCTCCGCACCTGGCGAATCCGGTTGCGCCGACGGAAGAAAATTTGATGGCAGGGATGAAACTGTTCAAGGGAGATTGCGCAGGGTGCCATGGCGATGCGAATAGTGCCGCCAAACGCGAGGCCGAAGGCATTCTCTATCCCAGTCCGCCGGTGTTTGCGCTGCATCCGCCGAGCAAGCCGGATTATCAGTTGTTCTGGATCATCAAGGGAGGAGTGCGGTATTCGGGGATGTTCTGGTGGGAAGGAAGCTGGGGCAAAGATGCGTCGGGGAAGGATGTTTCGGACGAAAAGATTTGGACGGCGGTGACTTTTTTGAAGCACATCGATGCGTTGCCGCCGGCGGTGGCGGCGGAGTGGAGGAAGAAGGATTAAGAGCAAGCCAAAGATGGCGAGCTTCCCGGTGAGAACCGGGACGCAAAAGGCACCAAACTCGGCGCTAATTGTGCCGCACCTACGGTGCTCGCGGATATTTTGGGGCTTCCGCGTACTCAGCGCTTACGCGCTGGGCTAACGTGCGGCGCGCCTACGGCGCTGAGGAGAGTGAGGGACCCTTGACCTAGAGCGGTCAACGTTGGAGAACGCATTGACAGGCGGGCCCATGGCAGCATACCTTTCGCACCGCGTGATGCTCCAGCCGCTCGCCGATGAAAAATAGACTTCTTCTGGCCGCCGTCGTTCTCGCGACAACCGCCATCGCCGCGTCGCTCTTTGCGAGCGCGCATCCCACATCGCTCCCGCCGCTCGTGCCCGCACTGCTGCGCTGGCTGACGATCCTCGTGATCGCAGCTTACGCCGGCGCGCGGCGCTCGCTGACCGGCTGGATCTTTGT
This sequence comes from uncultured Acidobacteriaceae bacterium, assembly GCA_964524985.1. Classification (GTDB taxonomy): domain Bacteria; phylum Acidobacteriota; class Terriglobia; order Acidiferrales; family UBA7541; genus Acidiferrum. Next base: position 23,681 of record CAZGFL010000024.1, on the reverse strand, counting down.
GGGCTTGCTGGCGGGAGCGGAGCTCGGCCACGATGCTCCCGGGTTCGCCGCCAGGCTGCAATTCCTTGGCGTCATCTTCCTGCGGCTCATCAAGGTCATCATCGCGCCGCTGCTGTTTGCCACGCTGGTGGTGGGCATCGCCGGCCATGCCGACCTGAAAAAAGTCGGCCGCCTGGGCGTCAAGTCGCTGGTCTACTTTGAAATCGTTTCGACCATCGCGCTGCTGATCGGCTGCGTGGCCATCAACCTGAGCCGCGCCGGCGAAGGCGTGCGCCTGCCCCCGGCCGCGGCGGCGGAAGCGCTGAACGCCACGCCGCACACCGCGGCGCAAATCATCACCGACATCTTCCCGGAGAACATCGCCAAGTCAGTGGCCGAAGGCCAGGTCCTGCAAGTGGTGGTCTTCAGCATCCTGTTCGGGATGGCGCTGATTCTCGTACCCGAAGCCAAGCGACGCCCGATGCTCTCCTTTGCGGAAAGCCTCTCGGAGACGATGTTCAAGTTCACGGGGATCGTGATGTACGTCGCGCCCGCGGGCGTTTTTGGCGCCGTCGCCTATACCGTGGGCCACCTCGGCCTGGGCGTGCTTCTCCCGCTGCTGAAATTGCTCGGCACCATGTATGCGTCGCTGGCGTTTTTCATCTTCTGCGTCTTGTTTCCGATTGCCCTGCTCGCGCGCGTTCCGGTGAAGCAATTCCTGCGCGCCGTCACCGAGCCGGTCACCATTGCGTTTGCGACCGCCAGTTCGGAAGCGGCCCTCCCGCGCGCAATGGAACAGATGGAATCGTTCGGAGTGCCGCGCGAAACGGTGGCGTTCGTCCTACCCACCGGCTACAGCTTCAACCTCGACGGCTCCAGCCTCTATCAATCGCTCGCGCTGCTCTTCATCGCCCAGGCCGCGGGCATTCATCTCTCCATCGGCCAGCAAGCCGTGATGCTGCTGACCCTGTTCGTCAGCAGCAAAGGCACCGCCGGAGTGGCCCGCGCGTCACTGGTCATCGTGCTTGCGGCGGCCACCTCGTTTCACTTGCCGGTCGAGCCGCTTTTTTTGCTTTTTGGGATTGACCAGCTGATGGACATGGGCCGCACCGCCGTCAACGTCCTCGGCAACTGCCTGGCCTGCGTGGTGATCGCGCGCTGGGAACACGAATACCCGGCGGCTGCTGACAGTTCAGCAGAAGCTCCGGCTTGAGTGACAGCTCGAGAAGCGGAGAATGTTTGCGAAGTGAAAACGACGCGACGGGGAAGCGCGATGCCGTGCTCCCGTCGCTGGTCAGAAGGCCGCGGCTATTTCGCTTGCAGCGAGATCAGATAATCGTTCAGGTTCTTGATCCGCTGTTGCACCGCGATGTCATGAGTGGGGTCCAGCGACTTGAACAGCGGCCCCCAGGTCGGCATGTCCCCTGATCCGTGCGCGGAGACTCCCGTGCCGGATTTCAGAATATAGGCGACACGGTCGGATGGGTATTTCCCGTCGTTACGCTTGGCCAGCGTGGTCAGGTCGGCCGGGGCGGTTTTCAGCGCAGGTGCTGCGGGGCCGGTGCCCTTGGCGTCCGCTCCATGGCATGCCGCGCAGTATTGCGTGTACATTTCCTTGCCTGAAGCCGGGGAAGTCTGTTTCATGGGAACTTTCTTGATGGCCGGCTCCTGGGCGCTCGCGAGGCACGCGGCGAGAAGCAACGCAGAAAGTGTGGTGATTTGACGAAAGGTCATATTCTCCTCCGGAAGTTCTCAACTTCATTGGCGCGGAAGGCATCTCTTCCTGGGAGCGACCAATTGGCTAGATTCTATCACCGCCGCATGCTTCCGGCTACCCGACCGGGCAGGCCCTCCGGTACGTTGCCAACTGCCCGCTTTTGCGGCTTCCGTCCAGTTTTGCTCCCCCACCGCAAGAGCTAGACTGCGGCTACAAGGCAGGATTGCCAGACCCGCGCGCCCGGGGAACCTCCTTCACTCAAAAACAAAGGCGCGGACGGCAAGGGGGGGTGTCCTCATGAAATCCGTGGCAACGTTCCTGGCGATTCTGCTCGTGACGCTGTTCGATCCCAGCGCTGCTCAGGCGAACAAGACTTCTTCGCTTCCCTTCAGCTCCCTCGCCGCGCGCAGCGTTTACGTGGACAATCAGACCGCCTCCGCCGAACTGCAAAACACGGCGTACATCGAGCTTTCGAGGTGGGGGCGCTTTGAAATCGTCGATTCGCCCAAGAAAGCTGACCTGGTCATCCGCCTCTCGGGGGGCACTTCCGTGCGGTTCGCTCCCGGCGGGCAGAATTCCCCTGTGGCGCAATCCTCGTCTCTCTTACCGGCAAAGCAGGGCTCGATGAGCGCCGACGAAGACGTCCCGGAAGGCTCCACGCGCGTTTCGCTCGTCGATCCCAAATCCGGCAATTCCCTGTGGACGGGCATCTGCAAAGCCAACAGCCCTAAAGCCGCCGCGCACCTGCTTGACGGCCTCCGCGCCGCCTTCGACCAGAAAAAGTAAGCGTTTATCGCTGGCAGGCAATTAGCCCATTGGATCTAGTTGTCCCCGCTCTTGGGATTTCGAGTGGGTTTTGCCGCCGGCGTACCCAATGCGGGCGCGCGCAAGTAAGTGTCAAAGAATGTATCCACGCGATGCCAGGCATCCCGCAGGACGTGCTCGCGGCTGAAATAATGAAATTCCCCCGGGTAAATCATGAACGACACCAAGTCGCCCTTGTGTTTCTTTAAGGCTTCGTCCATCAGCCAGACTGACTCGAGGAACGGCACATTGACATCGGCAGTGCCGTGCAAGACCAGCAACGGACGCTCCAGCCGGTCGATGTGCGAGATGGGCGAGGCGTTCGCGTAGACGTCCGGATGCTGCTCGGGTGTCCCGATGCGGCTTGCCGTCCAATCGCCGTGATAGGGGTCCGAGTAATACATCACGTAGTCCACAACGCCGGCCACATCCACGCCGGCCCGAAACAGCTTTGGCTGGTCGGTCATGGCGATCAGCGTGAAGAATCCGCCGTAGCTTAAGCCCCACACGCCGATACGGTCCTTGTCCACGTACGGCAGAGTCTTTAAGTAATTCCCGCCCATCCATGCGTCCTTCGCATCCTTCCCGCCAACGTCCATGTTCACGGCCGTGCGCCAATCGCGGCCGTAGCCAATGCTGCCGCGGTAATCGGGTGCGAGAACGACGTATCCCTTTTGCAGAAAATACTGATGGATGCTGTAGTACACGGCATAGTTTCGTTGCACGTGCCAGCCGTCGTAGTTCTGGTTGACGCCGTCGCCATGAATCCACAGGATGGCCGGATATTTTTTCGTGCGGTCAAAATTCTTGGGAAGAAAGAGCCACGCGGGAACCTGCTGCCCGTCGGGTCCCGGATAATGCACGAATTCAGGTTCGACAAAGCGCGAGCGGTCGATGCCCGCGGGCATGGAGTCAGTGAGGCGAATGGGTTGCGAGCCGGTGGCGTTGGTGATGAAGAGGTCCGCGCTGTTGTGCGTGTCGGTGTGCTGGTAGACGAGGCGGGCGTCTCCTTCCGACCAACGCGATTCGATGTTCGTTCCAGGGCCTGCGGTGACGTAGTTGATTTCGGCGTGCGAGGGATCGCCGTTAATTCTTGCGACGCCGAGGTGGCGGTCGCCGGGATGATCTTCGACATTGGCGTCGAAGGCGATGCGCGTACTGTCGTGGGACCACACCGGGCGCCACGCCTCGAACTTCCCCTTCGTGATTTGGACCGCGGCCCCTCCGGCCGACGGCATGACATAAAGATGATCCCAGCCGTCTTCGTCGCTCAGGAAGGCAATCCACTTGCCGTCGGGTGATGGCCAGGGCTGCGCGCCGGCTTCGCCCCAGTCAGGAATGCTCCAGAATTTTTCTTCGTCCACTTCGTGAATCGCTTTGACCGCGCCGGTGGCCGCGTCGGCGGTGTAGATGAAATATTTCTTGTAGTCGGGCGACTGGCCGTCGAACACTAGCCGGGAGTTGTCGATCCAGGCCAGGCCGCCGTACTCGGCGGGCTTGGCGATGGTCACGGGCTTTCCGCCGTCGAGCTTCGCCGCGTAGATTTGGCCGGGGACGTACTCGGAGACTCTGTAGATGAGTTTCGCGCCGGAATACGAAGGCGATTCATCGTGAGGAATGGTCTTCGCGCCAGCGGTGTAGGCGAGCGATTTGCCGTCTGGCGACCACAAGATGCGGCCGAGGCTCACGTCATCGTGGACGACGGTGGATTCGGCACCGTCGGAGAGAAAGCGGATCATCAGGTCGCTGCCACGCGGGCCCGCGCCAGCTTCGGAAGAGCTGGAGCGAACGAACGCGACGCGCTTGCCGTCGGGCGAGAGAGCGAACCCGCGGCCGCGGGCTGGTTTGTTCCAAGCGGCTTTCGGAGCACCACCCGCGATGGACACCTGCCAGAGATCGCCCTCGTGTGGGAAATAGAGAACGTCACTGTCCTCGCCCCAGAAAAAATCGTTGACCTTGCCATCGGGAAACGAAGTCAGCTGCTCCGGCTTCCCCTTCCCATCGGTGGCGATGACGTAAAGATTGCGAATGTCCGCACGATCCCACACAAACGCCACGTGCTTTCCGTCCGGCGACCAGGCCGGATCGGACGGGTGCTTGATCTCGATCAACTGCTCGATGGTCAGCCCACCCTTGCCGCTGGCACTTTGGGCACTCAGGTTGTTGAGCGGGCATGCCAGCCCCACGATCGCCACCACTGCCACAAGGACCGGCTTTCGAATCCACATAGCGCCTCCCATTCACTCGGAGTTTAAAGGAAGTGCGGGCCTGCCTTCTAGCCAAAGAATCGGCGGGTGGGCATTGAATTCCGCCCAGCCCGCCGTTCGAAGCACAAAATGAAAATGAGTCGGTTCGCGTTGCCCGACCTGTTAGAACGTGAAACGCAAGCCGAAGCGGGTCACGTATGGGTTGATGGCCAACGAGGGCTTAAGGTAGCTTCCGCCACCTGGAGCCGTGTATTGGGTCACTTCTGAAATAACGGTCTGAGAATTCGACACATTGAAGAAATCAACGGTCGGTGTGAGGCGATAGCGGTCATTGAAGACAAACTCCCGCGAGAGGCGCAGGTTCAGTTGGTTGACACCAGGCAGGCGGTGGATTCCCGCTGGTTGTAGGATGACGGTCTCGTTGAAAATGTCGGGTTTTGGATGAGTAGACGTGATGTTCCCATCCGGAATGGAGAAGGTCTCGGTTGGCTGAATCGGGAAACCCGTATAGTGCTGGAAGTTCACGCTGGTGCCGAATTTCCAGGGAAGGTCGTAGGTACCATCCACTTTGAAGACGTAGGTGGAGTCTAGATTCAAGTAATTGTTGTTCCGATTGATGTCGAGGTTCGGGTCCGTGAAATTATCGCCCGTTGCCTCGTCGGAGAAGCCGCGGCCATAGACGCCCTTTTGCCGTTGGACCGTAAAGCCGGCAAGAACCTGCCACTTATTGGACAAGCGCTTGACCGCTGTGAACTCGACCGCGTTGTAGGAGTTGTTGTCCAGTTGCGAAAAGTTCGTCACGACGTTGTTGAACGCTCCATACTTGTTGGGATCCACCGGTTGGAAGCTGTACAGCGTCATCGGCTGGTTGGTGAGGGGATTGATAATCGGACTGCCGTTCAGCGTGGTAATGGGCACGTAATCCGATTTCGATACCGCCGCGTTTTCGGTTCCGTACAGGTTCTTCTTGGTCCGGTAGTAGTAAGTGGCTCCGAAGCGGAGGTCCCGCCACAATTGCCTCTCGTACCCGGCACTGATTTCCTCCGAATAGGGACGGCTCATGTTGGAATTGATTTGCGCCCCGCCGGACGAAGCGACCGGAGTCGCCCCGGTGGGCAGCCACTGGCTCAACTGCGGGGTTGTCGTGCCGGCCGGAGCATTCCACGGGAAAGTGAGCGTGACAAGCCCATTTGGGTTCACGGTCTCCGCCAGCCCCGTGCCCTGCATAATGTAATAGATGCCGTAGCCAAAACGGATGACAGAGTTGCCCTTCCCAGTGGGATCGAATGCCACTCCGATCCGCGGCGAAACGGTATTCCAATCCACTAAATTACCGGACGCTGGGAAAGTAAAACCAGCCTTGAAGAGCTGGGGGAAGGTCAGGTTGGCGTCCGTTGTTTGCGCGGGATAGAACGTTGTGAAACGGTCGTAGCGCATCCCGAGGTTTAAAGTGAGATGACGCTTCAGTGTCCAAGTGTCTTGCAGGTAGAAACTGGTATCCCGGAAATAGTTCTTTTGCGTGGCCGGCGTATTGTAAGCGACGACTTCGTCGGGCACTGTAAAGGACTGGGGGCCGGGACTGTTAAAGATGGCGTTGATGCCCTGGCTCACTTTATAAATGTAAGAGTTGTAGCTCTTACCCCACTCGAACCCGAATTGGAAGTTATGGCTGCCACCCCAATTGGGCTTGTACCACGTGCCGCCGGCGGACCATTTGAGCACCCAAGCCGGGTTTTGAAATGCATAGGGAGCCGCACCCGATTCCGTTGAGGTTCCAATGTCTTGCAGGTTCAGGCCGGTGGAATTGGACTGGTAACTGAGGGGGAAAATAATTTTGTTCCATCCGACGCGGAAATCGAGGAGGAAATTGTTCGTAATCTGGCTGGTCCATAGCCCTTCCAGAATGTACGCTGGCTCAATCTGCTTCCAACTTGCGTCTTCGGTGACGAACTGATACGCGGTGTCGCGGCGGAAGAAGCGATTTTGTTCGTTGTACATCCAGATGAAACTGAATTTGTTTTTTTGGTTGATCTGCCAATCGCTGCGCAGATCGGTGTTCGTTTGATGGTTGACGTCTACCACAGGATTGCCGGCCTGGTCGGTTACCGCGAGAATGCGCTGGCGCAAGTCGTAACGCCGGTAATCGCCGTAGAGCCACCATTTGTCGCGGATAATCGGCCCGCCGAGACCGGCAGAAGCGTCCAGGGTCATGTCAAACGGAGAGCCGGTGTTTACGACTGCATTGGCAGGCTGCTTTACGCCGGCCTGGAAGGCCGCGCTCAGATAGTAAGCAGCCGCTTGGCCGTGGAGCTGATTGGAACCGGACTTTGTAACCTGGTTCATGTAGATGCCCCCGATCGGCACGGCAGCGGGAGCGTTGTCAGACACGACTTGAAACTCATCGAACGAGTCGTGATTGGTATAAAACTGTGTGTAGCCGCCGTTGGAACCCGGCCAATTCAAATCCAAGCCGTTGTAGCTGTAGATTTGCTCGGCTTGCGTGCTGCCATGGACCTGCATGGCGGACTGCTGATAGCTGTTGTTGCCGGCCACGTCGAACGTGCTGGAGGTAACTCCGGGCATCTGTGCCACGGTGGACCAGGGATCGCGGCCGCTCGGTATCTCTTGCAGCAGGTTCTGATCGAAGGTAGTCGCCGTTTGGTTGTTCTGCAAATCGACCACCGGCACGCCTTCCACTTTAACGGTCTGCGTAACCTCACCAACCACCAATTTGGCGTTGACCGTCGCCGTGAATCCGGCCGTCAAAACGATGCCTGTGCTGTTAAATCCTTTGAACCCGCTGGATGTAATCGTCACCTCATATGTGCCAGGCGGCAACAAGTCGAAGAGATACGAGCCGTCGGCGCCGCTGCTGGTTGTGCGGGCCGCCATGAGCGCGGAGCTTTTGACGGTCACCGTGGCATTCGGAACAGCCGCACCCGATGGGTCGGTCACCGCCCCAGTGATCTTGCCAGTGACTGCGATTTGCCCGAACGCGGATCGTGACGTGAGAATAATGAGAACGAAAAGAACTGCTCGTAGTTTCCCCATTGGGCCTCCTCCAGGACTAACGATTAGAAGAACGTCGGGTATGTTCCATGCGAGGACGAAGCCCTTATGTGGTTCCCGTGGCTACGCCTTCGCACGGAAGGGGCCTCAAGAGCGGACAGCAACATATGTTGCGCCAACACAACATGAAGTCAACGGCAAAATTTGAATGCTCAAGATTAAGACCCCAGCTAGCTGACACCCCGGCTGCTTTGCTTTGACGCCGCGGTCTTCCAAGGGTGAGCTAGCAGCCAAGGCCTATTTTGTCCGATTTTGTGGGAATAGATTCCCGGTATCGCGAGTAGTTCTCAAAATAGTGTTCCACGTGTCATGTTGACCCTCCGCTCTGCAGCTTTTGACGGGCGCACAATTCCCGTTCCCGAGAAAGTTGCTCTTCAAACGGAAGGCCCACATGGCGGCTTTCCTTAAAGGCAACACAGGCGTGCCTCAACAAATGTTTCTGGATGCCACAGATGCCGAAGCGGCGGACACTCCTACGACGGCGGGAGTCGGAAGAAAGTCAGTTCCGACGGGCAAACTAAAATTCTTTAGGTTTAGGCGGGAGTAGGAACATCTCCTGGCGACACGCGGGGCGCCGCCGGCCGCAAAATGGTGTAAAACCGTTCTGCCTGGCGTACGTCTGATTCAGTATCCTTCCAAAATGATGCTCTTCCGCAGCGAAGGGAGGCAGCCATGCTTCATAGCTTTTGGCAAGACCTGCGCAGCGGGTTGCGGCTCCTGAGGAAAAGCCCCGGATTCACCGTTGTGGCGGTTCTCTCCCTGGCGCTCGGGATTGGCGCCAACACCGCCATCTTCACTATTATCAACGCCGTTTTCCTCCATCCACTACCTGTGGAAAACCCCTCGCAACTCGCCCAGCTCTACACGCGCGACACCCTCACGGTGGACACCAACGCCAATTTCCAGCTCACCCCGACTTCCCTCCCGAACTACGAGGACTATCGCGACCGGAATACTGTCTTCTCCGGCCTAGCCGCCGACACTTTTACCATTCCACTGAATTGGGGCGGCCAAACCGAACCACAACAGCTCCTCGCCTCCCTCGTGAGCCCTAATTACTTCGATGTTCTCGGTGTGAAAGCCTTCCGTGGCCGCACTTTTTCATCGAATGAAGGCCAGAAAGTTGGTGGGGACCCGGTCGTGGTCCTGAGCTACGCCCTGTGGACCCACCGTTTCGGCGCGAGCAACAACGTGCTCGGCCAAACGATTTCTCTCAACGCCACGACCTATACGATCATCGGCGTCGCGCCTCAGAACTTCAAAGGCATCGTCTCCATTTCGCCGCCCGAAGTTCTCTGGATTCCTATCAGCATGCGCGATTACGTGCTCACCGGCCAGATCAAGGACCTCGACTATCATCGCCGTTTCCGCTGGGTTTCCATCGTCGGCCGGCTCAAACCCGCGGTTTCTCTCGAGCAAGCTCGCTCCGCCATGAAAACCCTGGCCGCGGGTCTCGAAAAGGAGTATCCGCGCGACAACAAGGGCCGCACTGCGGAACTCTACTCGCTCAACGAATCCGCGCTGGGCATCAATCAGCGCAAGCAGTTCTCGCTTGCCGGCGGCGTCCTTATGGGAGCTGTTGGGCTGGTGCTTCTTATCGCCTGCGTAAACTTGGCGAATCTTCTTCTGGCGCAAGCAGCCAAGCGTGAAAAAGAGCTCAGCCTTCGGGCCGCCCTTGGTGCCGGCCGCTTCCGCTTAGTCGGCCAGTTGCTCACCGAAAGCACTCTGCTTTCTCTCCTTGGCGGAGCCGCCGGCCTGCTGGTCGCTCTTTGGGGACGTAAAATCTTGTGGTCTTTCCGGCCGCCGTTTCTTCCCGACGGCTCGATCGATCTATCGTTCGATTCCCGCGTCCTGCTCTTCACCCTCGCGGTTTCGCTGGTCACTGGAATCGTCTTCGGCATCATCCCGGCTCTCAAAGCCTCCCGTACCGACGTCAACGAAATCCTCAAGGTCGGGGGGCGTGGCGGCACACTCGGCTGGGGCCACAACCGCATGCGCGGCTTATTGGTCGTTTCCGAAATTGCCTTGGCACTCGTTGCGCTTGTCGGTGCTGGGCTTTTCCTGCGCAGCATGCGCAAGGCCCAGGAAATCAGCCCCGGCTTCGAAGCGAAGAACCTTTTTCAATACGCATTTGACCTCGGCGCTCTTCGCTACGACCCTGAGCACGGCCAGCAATTCTTCCGCGACGCCGTGGAACGCGCCAAATTCGTTCCCGGCGTTGCCGATGCCGCCATCACTTCCAATGGACTCATCGGCGGCGGGCTTGGCGCCACGATCTTCCGCGAAGGCGAACAGACGGATCCCAACAATCGCGGCACGCTCGTCACCTTGAATGACGTCACGCCCGGCTTCTTCTCAACACTGCGCATTCCCTTCATCAAGGGACGCGACTTCAGCGACTTCGATCGCGAAAAAACTGCACCCGTCGCCATCGTCAACAAAACCATGGCCAATCTTCTCTGGCCCGGCCAGGAAGCCGTGGGCAAACATTTCTATATCGTTGTCGATCCCAACAAGTACGAAGTCGTCGGCGTCGTGGGAACCACCGTCGTCGGCGCAATTGGCGAAGATCCCCAGCCCCAGGCCTACTTCCCCTTGCGCCAGCAATACTCTCCGTTTGGCACGATTGCCGTGCGCACTACCAGCGATCCCGGTGCCGTCATGGGCTCTGTCCGCGCCCAAGTAAACCAACTCGATCGCAACCTCGCCCTCACGAATGGCCTGACGATCGGCGACACCATCGCCCAGGGCTTGTGGGCTTCGCGAATGGGCGCGGCCCTGCTCGGCCTCTTCGGCCTTCTGGCTCTGGTGCTCGCCACCATCGGAATCTACGGAGTTCTTTCCTATTCCGTGGCGCAACGCACCAGCGAGATCGGCATCCGCATGGCGCTGGGAGCTGAATCCACCCAGGTGCTTGGTCTGGTGCTACGTCAGGGGTTGCTCCTGGCTGTGGTGGGCTCGGTTTTCGGCGTGGCAGTGGCCGTGCCGGTCACGCGCCTGGCCTCCACGCTTCTTTATGGCGTCAGCCCCACGGACCCGCTGACGTACATCTCCATTTTTCTTTTGCTGATGCTTGTGGCCGTGGTGGCGTGTTTTATTCCTGCGCGGCGCGCCACGCGCGTCGATCCTCTCGTCGCCCTGCGCTACGAGTAACCGGCTAAATTTATTATGTGAGGAAGCAGCCTCTAGGTTTGCGCGGGGACGGGAACATCCCGGGGTGCACTGGCGGGTGAATTTAGTTCGTCGATCCCCTGTCTCTGCAACGCGACAAATACCCCAATCAAAACCGCCTGCGCCACCAACGCCGCGCCCCAAATCGCCGGACGCAAAATCCACGCGGAGTGGTCCAGCAGGTAGACCGCGGACGGGAAGAGGAACGCAGAGAATCCGGTGAGGTCCGGACTCGAATAGATTCCCAAGGGTCCCATCAGAATGGAGGCGCAAACGTAAAAGACAATCAGGAAGAGCAGCCCTGTCACCAACGGATGCTTTCCTCTTCGCAGGCTCATCCATTGGAGGAACTGTATGTCCCTCGTGATCCACAGGACAAAGAACAGGACGCGCAGGATGGCCAGTTTCACGTTCCATTCGATACTCGGATTTCGTCCTTCCGTCACGCCCAGAACGACAAGAAGGCCCGCTGCCGCCGTGCCTGCAATCAGTAACGGGGCGGGCCACGCCAGGTCCAGCCAGCTCGCCGCGCCCTCTCGTGTTCGCAGAATCCGCCGCATCTGTTCACGGTTGCGGATAGCCCCGAGTCCCAGAAAGACGAAGACCATCATGTTCAGAGTCAAAAGGAATGACTGGCAGTCAAGAGGCGCCGCGGCACGCCATTGGAAAAACGCCATGAGCAGGAAATTGATGAAAAGGGCGAATCCCAGCGCTTGCAGCGGGGAAAGAATCTCGTAGTAATTGGGATCGCGCTTGATATTCCGCACCACTGCCAGGAGGAACCACGCCGCAAACATCAAATCAATGACTACCATCAAGGGCGCGTGATGGATTCTCTGCCCGAAGAAGAGGTCCACAGCCCAGGTCGATTGCCATCGGCCGGCTGGCGTCACGACTGCCGCCAGCTGCCATTCTTCCCAGTTAAGCATTTGCCCGGCGTAGAACGGTCCAAACGGGTAGACGCGGAAATACGGCGTGCCCGGGCCAATGACCGCGCTCGCACCCAGAACAACCAGCAACACCAGGATTCCCGCAGTGTGCGATCCGCGCACGCTCAGTAGGGACATCAAGAGTGCCAGCGCGTGAATCGCCACCGTACCCGCCAGCAGCGCCACGTATGCTGCCAGCACGCTCAGGAAAGGACGCTTCCCCATCACCGCACCGAAAATGGCCAGCGGCATGAGGCACACGAAAACGAACCAGGCGAACACCGGCGCACCGAACAGTTTGCCCAGCGCCAGCTCCAGCGGCGTCATGCGCGTCACGCGCTGGTAATCAAACGTGTTTTGGTCTTTTTCGCGCTGGATGCTGTTGATGCACGCGATTCCCCCACCCGCCGCCAACATCAACGCCTGCAGCCAGAAAGCGCTGACCAGGACTTGCAGCCCCCAGCCATAGGGACCGTCCGCCACTCGGCCGCCAGCCTGATTCGCGATGGCGAACGCAGTCACGAGCGAAATCGCCGCGCAGATAATCACCGTCGCCGCGACTTTTCCCGGCCGCAATTGCGCGCGCACGTTGCGCAGGAATTCCGGGTTGTGCCAAATCGCGGTCACATCACTTCTCCGCTCGACAGCCTCGAGAACAGGGCTTCCAGGGATTCCGTTTTTTCTTCCACGCCGCAGACCGGCGCCCCGGCATTCACCAGATCGCGCACCAGCGCTGCCAACTCCGCGTCCGTCCCGGGAGACGCCATTTCAGCCGTCAGGCCCTCTTCGCGCACTTCGCTCACGTCCGGCCGTTGCGCCAGCCACGCTCCCAGCGCAAACCCTGCAGCCGCTAAAGTAATGCGCACCCGCTTGGTCATCCCTGCGCCGCGCATCACGTCGCCAATCTTCCCTACGCGCAACAGCTTCCCCTTTTCCATGATGGCCAGCGACGTGCAAATCTCTTCCAGGTCCGAAAGTACGTGAGAGGTGATGAACACGGTTTTTCCTTCGCGGTTCAGCCGGCGAATCAGCTCCTTCAGCTCCAGCCGTGCCTTGGGATCTAGCCCCGAAGCCGGCTCATCCAGCACCAGCAGCGGCGGGTCGTGCACGATGGCGCGCGCAATTCCCAGGCGCTGCTTCATTCCGCGCGAGAGGCTGCCGACCATCGCGTCGTATTTGGACTCCAATCCCATCAGCGCAATCACTTCCTTCACACGCTCGCTGATCTTCGCGGACTCCATCTTGTACGCCCGCGCAAAGTGCTCCACGTATTCCCAGGCCTTCAAGTCGTCATAAACCGAAAAGAAGTCCGCCAGGTAGCCGAGGTATTGCTGCGCCGCTTCCGCCTGCCGCTCCACGTCGATCCCGTTTACGGTGATGCGCCCCGACGTCGGCTGCATCAGCCCGCTGATCATCTTCAGCGTCGTTGTCTTCCCCGCGCCGTTCGGGCCGACCAGCCCAAACACCTCGCCCGCCGGCACTTCCAGCGTCAGCCGGTCCGCCGCCACCAACTGGCCAGCCTTTCCGGTCGGCAGGTCATATTCCTTCGTTACGTTTTCGAGCAAAATCATGGTGTGTTTACGCGATTCTCACCCCGGCCACTTCCCCCGTCAACGCTCCTGTTCAAGAAACGTTCCTTCGCATCAGTTTGTTCCGTGCCGGATGTTGTATAGTGCCTCTGGTTTGAGGAGGTTTTGGGTATGGAGCTGTGGACACGCCGTAAATTCTTTCTCACTTCTTTGGCCGGCAGCGCTGTCGCTGGCGCGAATAAGCTCTTCGGCCGCGCTCCGGGGAACGGCAATAGCGCCTCGTCGCTTCCCAACGTCGCACCTGCCGCGACAGGCCAACGCCCGCTTATCATCTGCAGCGCCAACGGGCTGCACGCGCTCGACAAAGGCATGGACATTCTCAAGAAGGGCGGAGACACACTCGACGCCGCCGTTGCGGTTGTCACCGTGGTCGAGGACGATCCCAATGACGACTCCGTCGGCTATGGCGGCTTGCCCAACGAAGAGGGCGAGGTCGAGCTGGACGCCAGCGTGATGCACGGCCCGACCCGCCGCGCGGGCGCGGTCGCGGCGGTGCGCCGCATCAAGAACGTTGCGCGCCTTGCCAAAACCGTGATGGAGAGCACCAATCACGTGATGATCGTCGGCGATGGTGCGCGCCGCTTCGCGGTCGCACAGGGCTTCGAGGAGATGAATCTCCTCACGGAACACTCGCGCAAAATCTGGCTGGCCTGGAAAGCCAAATCATCGCTCAATTGGCGGCCCGGCATCGATTCACCCGAATGGAAAGAACGAATGGCGCAACTTTTCGACGGCGACGAAAAGCAGATCGCTTACGCAGAGCGGGTCATCGCCCATCCGCCCACCGGCACGATTCCCTGCATGGCCGTCGACACCAAAGGAGACATCTCCGCCACCACCACGACCTCCGGCTTGTCCTGGAAAATTCCCGGGCGCGTCGGTGATTCGCCGATCATCGGCGCGGGCTGCTGCGTCGATAACGAAGTCGGCGCCGCAGGTTCCACCGGCAAAGGCGAGGAAAATATCAAAATCTCCGGCGGCCACACCATCATTGAAATGATGCGCCAGGGAAAATCCCCTACCGATGCGTGCCTCGAAGCGCTGGCGCGCATCGCGCACAACCACAAGAACGACAAGAAGAAGCTCGCCACGTTTCACATCTTCTTTTACGCGCTCAATAAGGATGGTCAGCACGGCGCCGCATCCCTCTGGCGCAACCATTACGAGGATCCCAAGAACGCCGTGTACGCGGTTCACGATGGGACACAGGCCCGCCTCGTCGAATGCAAACCCTTCTTCAACGAAGTCAACACCAACGGCTAAAATCAATTCATGGACCAGGCCAACATTCTCATCATTGGCGGCGGCGTTGTCGGGTGCGCCATCGCCCGGACCATTTCGTCGCGCTGGCAGGACGTTTTTCTTGTCGAGCAGTTTCCCAGGATCGGCATGGCTACCAGCACGCGCAACAGCGGCGTCAACCATTCGGGCATCTACTATCCGAAGAATTCGCTGAAGGCCCGTTTGTGCGTCGAAGGGAACCACCTCACGTACGAGTTTTGCGAAAAGCACAAAGTCCCGTTTCGCCATTGCGGGAAGCTGGTGGTGGCCGCCGATATGCACGAAGAGGCCGAGCTAACGGCCTTGAAGAAACGCGGCGAAGACAACGGCGTGGAGGGCTTGCGCATCGTGGATGCCGCGGAGATTCGCAAGCGCGAGCCGCACATCAAAGGCGTTGCTGCGCTGGAAGTGCCGTCGACCGGCATTGTCTCCGCGGAAGAGCTGGTGCATGCCTACGCGCGCATCGCCACGGAGCAGGGCGCGAATATTGTCACGCGCGCCCGGGTGATGTCGCTCGAGCCTTCGGGGAAGAACATCCGCGTGGGCTTGCGGATCGGTGACGAAGAGGATTCGCAGCACGAAATCATCGAAGCACGTTGCGTCATCAACGCCGCGGGGCTTTATGCCGACGAAGTCGCGGCGATGCTCGGCAATCATTCCTGGAAGATCTATCCCGTTCGTGGCGAATACTGCGAAGTGCGTGGCCCCCGTGCTTCGCTCATCAACAATCTCGTCTATCCACTGCCGCACGCGGACGGCATCAGCCTCGGCGTGCACTTCACTAAAACGCTGTGGGGAACGTTTCTGCTGGGGCCGACCGCAACCTATGTCGAGGGAAAAGACAACTACGAGAAGGACCGTTTGCCGATCGCGGCGTTTGCGGAAAGCGCGAGGACTCTGTTGCCCGAGATTGAGGAGCGCGATTTGCAGCTTGGCTACACCGGCTTGCGGCCCAAGCTCGTTCCGGCGAGCCACAAAGGTGGCATCGTCGATTTTGTGATCACGCGCGACCCGAACGTGCCGCAGGCGATTCACCTGGTGGGGATGGAGTCGCCCGGGCTAACCGCGGCGCCAGCGATCGCCGAGCACGTCGCGAAACTCGTTATCGAGACCCTCAACTAGATGAAGAGGGCGCGATATATCGTGCCCCTACGGTCGCTCGTATCATTCGACGATGATGCGGAGGAATTTCTTTTTTCCGGCGCGAAGAAGGAAATTTGCAGGCTTGCCGAGGTCGATGTCCTTGCGCGAATCTTCGATCGTCACACCATCGATTTCGACGGCCTTCTGTTTGATGAGCCGCTCGGCTTCCGCTTTTGAGGGCGCCAGTTTCAAATCCACAAGCAGCGCGGTCAATTTCTTGGCCGGACCTCTCGTGAGTTTCACCGTTGGGGCTTCTTCCGGAGCCTGGCGGTCGCGGAAAACACGCTGGAAGTTCTCGGCGGCTTTGTTGGCAGCCTCCGTCCCATGAAATCCCGAAATAATTTCTTGCGCAAGCTGCATCTTCGCGTCCATGGGATGCAGCGCCCCGCCAGCGATTATTATTTTCAAGGCGGCGATTTGATCGGGTGTGCGGTCGGTCAGCAGTTCATAATACGTCTCCATCAATTCGTCGGGAATGGACATGAGCTTGCCAAACATTTCCGATGGCGGCTCGGTGATGCCGACGTAGTTGCCGAGCGACTTGGACATTTTGCGCTGGCCATCGAGGCCCACGAGAATCGGCATCGTGAGGATGGCTTGTCCGGGCAAACCGTACTCGCGCTGGATTTCACGGTGCACCAGCAAGTTAAACTTCTGTTCCGTCGCTCCCAGTTCGACGTCCGATTTGAGCTCAACTGCGTCGCAAGCGGTCAGCAAGGGATAGAGCAGCTCATGAACTGAAATTGGCTGATTATTGCGGAGACGTGAACGAAAGTCCTCACGCTCCAACATCCGCGCTAGCTGGTAACGCCCGCAGAGCCGCACAACCTCCTCGGCGCTCATTTTGCTGAGCCATTCGCTGTTGTGGCGAACTTCGGTTTTGTCGCGGTCGAGGATTTTGTAGACCTGCTCGAGATACGTTTTCGCGTTGGCATCCACTTGCTCGCGCGTGAGCGGCGGACGCGTTTCGGAAACGCCCGTGGGATCGCCGATCATCGCAGAAAAATCGCCAATCAGGAAAACGGCGGTGTGACCCAGATCCTGAAAATGTTTCAGCTTGCGCAGCACGACCGTGTGGCCGAGATGGAGGTCGGGCGCGGTGGGATCGACACCGAGGTAGACGCGCAGCGGCTTCCCGGTTTTGCGAGATTGTTCGAGCTTCGCGGCGAGTTCTGGTTCCGGAATGATTTCCGCGGCGCCTTTCTTGATGTAGGCGAGTTGCTCTTCCACCGGTTTGAAGTTGGTTTGTGCCATAGTCTCTAAGATCGAAAAGCGCCGGTCTGAAGACCGGCCACTACAGAGCCTCCTTCGCGTGCGGAGCCAAGATCACCCGGCGCCCGGCGATTTTGTACTTTCCTTCCAACACGATCCGCACGGCCTCCGAATAAATGCGATGCTCTTCCTTCAGGATGCGCTCGGAAAGAGCCACTTCGGTATCTCCATCGAGCACGGGAACAACCGCTTGAATGATGATTGGCCCGGCGTCGAGATTTTCGTCCACGAAATGCACGGTGCAGCCAGCGAATTTCACACCGTACTCGAGCGCCTGCCGCTGGGACTCGAGGCCGGGAAACGACGGCAGCAGCGAAGGATGAATGTTCAGGATGCGATTCGGGAATTTGGCGACGAAATATGGAGAGAGCAGGCGCATGTAGCCGGCAAGGCAGACGAGATCGACCTTTTGCTCATCGAGGACGGCAACAACCTGGCGGTCGTAGGTCTCGCGCTCCAGGCCTTTCGAGGGGATCACGCGGGTGGCGATGCCGCACGCCCTGGCGCGATCGATTCCGGGCGCGCCTTCGCGATTGCTAATAACAATGGCGATTTCTGAGTTGGGGATGCGCCCCGCCGCGACGGATTCCGCCAACGCCTCGAAATTCGAGCCGCGCCCGCTCAAGAGCACGCCAATGCGCTTCTTCATAAACGAAAAACGTTAACACAGTTTGAGGATGACCCGAAATGAGGGCGCAGCCGATTTAGGTTTGGCTCGTCGGCGTCCTGAGGTAGGCAATCACAAAGAGAATTCCGAGCAAAAGATCGACACCCGCAAAGAACAGTGCTGGCCTGTGTACTCTCCCTTGCGAGACGAGTACCATCACCGCGACAGCGTAACTGAATTTCTCGAGGACCGAAGGAAGCATCAGCGGCCGAAAGCGAACGACATCGGTGGCGATGATGATAAACGCGATTTGCCACGCCAGCGCGACTCCTACAAATCCATAGAAGAAATCGGGATGATTGATCGGCGGCGGGTTGTTACGCCCAATGGAATCAAACAGGAAGTACAACGGGGTAATGATCAGCAACCCCCAAATGGCGGCAATCCAAAAGACAACCTTCGCAAATCTCACTGTTCCCCCCTGCAGCCGCAAACGTCAGTTGATGGCTTTGCCGTAGAACTTGCGGAGGCCAGTCGTCAGCATCAGCGCGTTGAAGAAAACGAGCGCGACGACCACGGCCAGCAAGGAGAGATGCTGGAACTGGGGCACCATGGTGCCGCGCAAGCCTTCACTGGCGTAGACCAGCGGATTGACAAGCACTGCTTTTTGAAGAATCGGAAAGGTCGTGAGGGCGCTCCACGGATAGTACGTGCATCCGAAAAAGATCATCGGCGCCACCACGAGACTGAACATCAGCCCGATGTGAGTTTGCTGCACGCTGCAACCAAGGGCGAGACCTCCGGTCGCGGAGAACAGCGCCACAAGAATCGCCACGGCGGCAAAAAGCAACGGATGCGGCACGTTCAAATCAACGCCGGGACGGAGCAGCAGCCACGCCGCGGGAATGACCATCAAGCCCGCGGCCAGTGCCTGGAGCGTTCCTGATACAACTTTCTCGATGGCCACCCAGGAAATGTCCATCGGCGCCAGCAGGCGATCTTCGATTTCACGCGTGAACTGAAACTCGGCGATCAACGGCATAGCCACGGCCCAGATGCCCGTGCCGACCATGCAGATGGCCATGATCCCCGGCAGCAGCAGACTCTTGTAGGAAGGCGGCATGTAACCGCTGCCGACCATCACGCGGCCAAAAATGAAAACGAACATGAGCGGTTGCAGAAACGTCTGAAACAGCAGTGCCACGATGTTGCGGCGTGCCACGTGGGCGTCGCGCGCGAGCATGGCGAGAAAGGCCTTCCAGTTCATTCGCGCAAGCTCCTTCCTGTATGGTGCAGAAACAGGTTCTCCAGGCTCGGCTCGGAGATGTGCACATCATGCAGCTCGACGCCAGCAGCCGAAGCCAGACCCGCCACTTCCGCGACGAGCGAACCGCCGCGGTCGGCATACACGTCCGCTCCGGTGCCGTCCGTGGCGCGCACTTCGCGAACGCCGGAGAGGCTTTGAAGCCGCTGAAGCAAGTCCGGCAAATGAACGCCAAAGCGCAGCCGCAGCAGAAAACCACCCGGAACGGAGGCCTTAAGTTCGCGAGGTGTGCCCAGCGCGATTACGCGGCCGTGATCGATGATCGCCAGCCGCTGGCAGAGCGCGTCGGCTTCTTCCATGTTGTGCGTGGTGAGCAGAATAGTCTTGCCACTATGGTTGTACTCACGAACGATCTCCCAAAGAAGCAGGCGCGTTTGCGGGTCGAGGCCCGCGCTCGGCTCGTCGAGGAATAAAACCTGGGGATCGTGCATCATCGCGCGGGCGATGGAGAGACGCTGCATCATGCCGCCGGAGAAACCACGGACCATCTGGTCGGCGCGGTCCGTCAGCTTGAAGCGTTCGAGGAGCGCTTCGGCGCGCTCATTGCGTTCGTGTGAAGAGAGGCCAAAGTAGGCGCCGTGGAAAGCGAGAATCTCGCGTGCGGTCAGGGAAAAATCGAGGTTGGGGCGCTGGGCGACGACACCGATGAGCCGCTTGACGGCCACCTGGTTCTGCCAGACGTCGTGCTCGCCAATGAACGCTTGCCCCGAAGTCGGCCGGACTCGCGTGGTGAGGACGCCAACCGTGGTGGACTTGCCGGCGCCATTAGGCCCAAGCAAACAAAAGATTTCGCCCGGAGTGATGTCCAGGGAAATGCCGTCCAGGGCGACGATCTGCGGCTTGGGCTGTTTGGCCTTCCCCTTACCCTTGGGAGCCTTGGGCGCGGCGAACGTAAGGCCCCCCGCTCCGGCAGCCATGGGAGGCACCGAGTCGTAGACTTTGCGCAGTTCGAGGGTACGGATACCGGCTAGCATGGAGGACGTTCCTCAAGGTCTGTACGCAAGGGCGACGCCAAAAATGACGCCGGCTCGCCAGAATATAGGCAAAGCAACTTAGCACAGACGGCCTTCCAGGAGAAACACGTGGAAGTCAGTAGCCAGAGGCTTGGCCCCCAGCTGCCGCATCATCGAGGCGACTTGACCTCGATGGTACGTCGAATGGTTTGCAAGATGCTGCATCAGGTGCGCCAGGCTGGTTTGCGTGCTCCGAACCGGGACCATTCTCCGCAAGGCTTCGTCCGATAAGCCATTCAGGAATTCCAGCTGCTCTTTTTCGACTTCAGCCCACTTTGCCGTAACCGCAGCGATGTCAGGAAGATTTTGAGGATTGAACAAGGCGTCGTGCCGATTCCACAGATCCGCCAAGAAAGCGGCATCAGGAGATGGTGCTTTCCAATAAGTCAGCCAGCCCCACTCGCCGCCGATGATGTGCAACAACGTGCCGCGTACGGAACGAAAGCTGCCGCCAAGATCTCGCGTAAACTGCTCAGCGCTGAGCGCAGAGGCCGCTTGCAAAACCCGGTCGTTGGCCCAGCGGTCGTATGCGAAGAGCAGGTGAATGTCGTCCTTCGTCATGATCAGTTGGGACCATCGGGAGAAATGCCGGAAGAGGCAGAGTCCACGGGAGCGAGAATCGGCGCGGTAGCAAGATCGGCGGATCCGCGGGCGGCGGGCGAGGTACGTGAGAACCACCAGCCCACGGCCCTCTGGAAAAACCAGAGCAGCCCTCCCAAGATCAAGAGAAACATTAGCGCGCGCGAGAGCGAAGCGAGTAGAGCGGCGTCAAGCACCGGCCACGCGAAGCGATACGAGCGGAGCACGCTGCCGCGGTCGAGCATCCAGTGCCAGGCGGTATGCGCCACGATGGCCGAGAGGATGATCGTGCCCATGCGCTCCGCCACGGCGTAGCGGAAGAAGAGCTGCAAAACCGGGATTAGGAGGACGAGAACGAGAAGCTGGCCGAGTTCGACGCCGACATTGAAGGAAAGTAACGACGTGAGGAGATGCGAACCCGCAAACTGGAGCGACTGGCGGAGCGCGAACGAAAAACCGAATCCGTGGACGAGACCGAAACCGAAGGCAATCATCCAGCGGCGCTGGAGGCTGCCGGCGCCGACAATATTTTCGAGAGCCATGTAAACGATGGAGGCAGCGATGAGCGTCTCGATGAGCGGCGGAAACCAGAGATAGTCGGGGGCGAAACTATAGGCCGAGGCAATCAGCGTGATGGAATGGGCCAGGGTGAAGGCGGTGACCACGGGAATGAGCGCGCGCAGCTTGCGAAACGGAATCACCAGGCAGAAGAGAAAGAGGAGATGGTCGGTGCCGTCGAGGATGTGCAGGAAGCCGAGGTGGACAAAATTCAGCGCGGCCTGATACCAGCGGGGATCGAGGCGAACGATGCCCGGATCGCCGTCGTATTCGAATGCGCGAACTGCCCCGCCGGGAGGAAGAAAGCGGAGAACCGTGTTGACACGCAAGCCCAGACGCGCCAGCCGCGGATGAATGGAAAAGCGTGAATTTTCGGATTGAATGGGGCTCTCGAGCAAAACGTCGAGCAGCGTTTGGTTCCAATAGACATCGGTGTATTCAGGGAGCGGCGGGCCGGTGACGTGCGCGAGGGCTTGCTCATAGGAAGTGAACGAGAAATCGGACGGCAGGGAGATGCGCGTGGAAACGACCTGGAGATTCGGGAGAAGCGCGTCGCCCTCGTAGGCTTCGATGAAGCCGGCGATCCACAGTTTGGCGGCACCGGGAAGGAGGGGGGCGGTGCGAGCGAGGTCGAGATAGCCGGGGCCACGGTCGGGGAAACTGACGTCGCGGATGGCGCCGAGCGGGACGCGCACGAGCAAACGCAACGTTTGCCCATCCGGCTTGGCAAACATCTGCACGGTCACGTCGTTGGGAATATCGTGCGCGCGCACGGCCAGCGGCAGGAGAAGCAACAACGCGGTGAGTATCAAACGTGAGAGGCGCGGCACCAGGGCGGTCTCCTATTTGGGCACGTACCCGGCGGGCAGAACTTTGTGCGCGTCGACACGCACGACCAGGTAAACGATCTGGTCGGAAGTGATCTCGCTGAACCAGTGCGGCGTGTTGGGAGGAATGATGACCACGTCGCCCGGGCCGATTTTGCGGCTCACGCCATTCTGAATGGGGCCGCCGCGCGTGCTCGGGCCGTTAAGGACCGTGACCACGGGATGATTCGCGGGAAACTCGGAGGTATTGTCCATCGAGCCGCCGGTGACGAGCGTCGCGTTGCCCTCCATGACGTGATAAATCTCAGTGATCTGGCTGTGCTCGATGCCGCCGCCGGCTTGCGCGCCGGAAGTTTTGGCGCGATGGACCACGCCGACGCCTACGTTGTATTCACCGTTGATGCTGACGACGCGAATGGCTTGATCGCTGATGCGGTCCGCTGTGGTTTTCTTCACCATGGCTTCAATTTCCGCGCTGTTCACATCCGTGGCCGTGCCGCGTGGTAGGTGTGGCGCCGTGGTTTGCGTGGCCGCTGTTTGTGCGGGAATTCTAGCGGAGAAGATGCAGGCGATGAAAATGGCGATAACTGTGAGAAAGATTTTCCGCATGGCGGCTCCTTCTGAAACGCAGAGGCGAAATTATTTGGTGTTCGACGGCCAGACGACGCCCTGGTCTTTCTTGGTGACCGGCACCATGGCTTTGTAGACGAATTTCTGCACGCGCTGGCCGCGATAAGTCTCTGTGGTGAAAATGTTTCCCATCGAATCGGTAGCGATGCTGTGCACGGCATAGAACTGGCCCGGCTGGCGCCCGCCGTCGCCGAAGCTGGTCAGGATTTCGAGCGTGTCGCGGAGGAGAATGTAGATTTTCTCGTTCGAGCCGTCGGCCAGGAAAATGTATTTCTGCTGCGGATCCTTGGAAAACGCAATGTCCCAGGCCGAGCCGTCCCCCAGCGTGCGCTTGGCGATGAAGGCTTCCTTCACGAAAGTCCCATCCTTCTTGAAGACCTGGATGCGGTCGTTGGGGCGGTCGCAGACGTAGAGCAAGCCATCGTTGGCCAGCTCGGCGCAGTGCACGGGATTGCGGAATTGCTGCGCGGGCGGCGCGTCAGGATTGTAGTTGCCGAGGTCGGTGTCGTCCGGCTTATGGCCATAAGCGCCCCAGTGGCGCTTGTACTTTCCGGTTTCCGCGTCATAGACGACGACGCGATGATTGCCGTAGCCGTCGGCTACGTACAATTCATTGGTCTCCTTGTCGACGAACATCTTCGCCGGACCTTTCAGGTTGTCGGGGTCGTTGCTGCCCTGGCTTTTGCCGGGATGGCCGATCTGCATCAGGAATTTGCCGTCTTGCGTGAACTTCAGGACCTGATTGTCATGAAAGAGGCCTTTGTCCTTGCCCCGGCTGTTCCCACCGATCCAGACATTACCCTTGTAGTCGACGGTGATGCCGTGATTCGAGTCGGGCCAGTCGTAGCCTGCGCCAGGGCCGCCCCAGTGGCCGATGAGGTTGCCTTCTTCGTCGAATTCCAGAACCGGCGGCGCGGGAACGCAGCACTCCGCCTTGGGCGGGTTCGCGCTGGCGTAGATTTCCATGGGCTCGAACGTATTC
>CAZGFL010000023.1:0-53151 GCA_964524985.1 uncultured Acidobacteriaceae bacterium | reverse complement strand
AATTGAGCGACACGAGCGGCGAGCTTGTCAGGGCAGCGTACGGGCCGAACTATGCGCGCCTGCTGGAGATCAAAAAGAAGTACGACCCTACGAATGTTCTGCGACTCAACCCGAACATCAGGCCGGACAAGCTCTCGAATAATTGAGAAACGCCAGCGTTCGGCGTTGACCTCGACGGGTCTGCAAGACTTGGATCGCAAACTGCCTTTTCTTCGCGTGAGAACCGTGTTGCCGAGGCGGCAACCTGGATGTAAGCTCTGCAACCGCGGTTGTGCACAGAGCTAAGTTGCTGTCTCTCTCCTGGTTGTTAATCCGCGTCCCCGCACGCTTGCGGCGTGAGAGCAAATCGCGAGGCACCAGATGAAGCATCACCATCTAAAGGCTTGGATAACGACCTGGGAAGAGAAACCCCATCCACGACGGGCCCGTGGTTTGTTCATCGTAGGGTGGATTGCCTTTCTAGCGTTTGTAGGTCTCAGCGGCCCTGCGCTTGCCGCACAGGATGCCCGTGTTGAACCGCAGAACCAAGGCACCCGGAAGTGCGACGCACTGGCCGAGTTCAACCTCGAGGCCATTCCGGGAGGTCCGGCGATCATCACCTCAGCGCACATCATCGAGGTTCCTGCCACGGGCCTGGAGCACTTCATTTTCACTCAGAGCGGATATGGGAGCCTCACCCCTGAGCGTGCCTCTCGCATTCGTGAGTATTGTAACGTGACCGGCTACGTTGCCCCGCAGAACAAGTTCGTCCTGAAGCTGCCGCTGCCAGACGATTGGAATCAGAAGTTTTTCTTTTATGCATGCGGCGGTTTCTGCGGCACCCTTTTTACGGATGCTCCCAATCTGGGTCTTGCCCGGGGCTATGCAGCTGCCACTGGGAACGGAGGGCATGAGAGCGCTTTAGGATTCGATGGGGTTTGGGCCGCAAACGCACCTGAATTACAGGAGGATTTTGGCTGGCGGAGCAATCACGTAGTCACGCTCATTACCAAGGCCATCACCACCCAATTCTACGGAAAGCCCATCAAGTATTCCTATATGGTGGGCAACTCAAAGGGAGGCCAGGCGGTTCTGCTGGAAGCGCAAAAGTTTCCCGAAGACTTCGACGGATTGATGCCGAGCGCGCCCGTTTACGATTACACCGGACGGGACGTGCTCGCCGGAGCTTGGTATGCTCAAGCCATCAGTGACGGGCACGGCGGCTCAGTGCTTAACGCCGAAGCTGCCCTGGCAGTCCACAAGTCAGTATTGAAACTCTGTAGCGCTCAGGCCGGCGTGGAAGAAGGGCTGGTCACTGATCCGCCCTCCTGCAAGTGGCAGCCGGAAATGATTGCCTGCGCTCAAGGAAGCAGCGGTTCTGATTGCCTGAATGCAAGGCAAGTTGCCGCCGTAAAGCGCTTAATGACCCCGATCACCAATTCCAAAGGTGAAGTGCTCTACGCGTACCCTTACATCCCGGGAACCGAGACGCAATGGGCGGGTTGGAACTATTTTGGGGCTCCGCGCGCAGGGTACACACCGCGCACTGCCAATTTGGAATTGCCGGCGCAGCATGAAAAGTATTTAGCAGACGAGAAGATTCGAGACAACGTCGACGCCCTCAAATATGACTTCGATCGTGGGCCCGCGACCCTGGCTCGGTCGCGGAGAATTTATGACGCGTCGTCGTTCGATCTGAGCGCCTTCAAAGCGCGAGGCGGCAAGATCCTCATGTGGCATGGCTGGGCCGACGGGGCCATCATGGCAACTTCTTCGATTGGCTACTACGAGGGAGTCGTTAAGGCCATGGGCGGCCGCAAACAGACCGAAGGCTTTTTCCGGCTTTTTCTCGTCCCTGGAGTTCATCACGGCGGCGGCGGCCCCGGATTCACCGAGTTTGACTCCTTGACCGCGCTGGAGAATTGGGTAGAAAAGGGCCAGGCGCCCGAAAAACTAATCACAGGACGATTGAGCAATGGCGTTGTCGAGCGCACGCGCCCGGTCTTCCCATATCCAGTCTTGGCTCGTTATTCCGGAAAGGGCGATCCGAAGCAGGCCGACAGCTTTGTGCCCTTTGATCCCTCCCAACACTGAGCGCCGTTCGCGTTACGAGCGACGGCTCGCACAGCGAGCATTCCAGGTGGGTTGTCAGCAAACCGGACATTAAGAACCCTGTGTCCGGTTTGTGCTAGTCAGGCATCGGGTCATTGCTGGGAGACTAGCAAGAATCACGCTTTCAAACACGGCAGCAACCCTATTGCGTTACGCTAACTGTCCCTGGCGGTGGGCTAGCGCCTGGCATGTCCGCAATTCGGAAACTATCCAGAAACCGGGGTTCTGGTAGTTTTGAACCCAAAGACGAAGCCTCGACTGAGTAGCACAGAGAGCTTGCAAAACAAATCGAATCGCACTATGGTATGCCCCACGTGATGGGGCATCCCCTGCAAACTTTGTCCCCAGGTTGCTAGGAGATTCAGAGATGAGTGCGTCTAGAGACGGGAGTAGTGTCCGACCAGGCGGACGATGGCGCTGGACGGGATACGTGGTGTTGGCGCTTGCCGGAGCGCTGCTCACATTGGTGGGCGCGCGGGCACAGCAGAAGGCTGCGGACGACGCGAAGTTTCGCAAACTGGTCGATGATCTTTGCGTGGCCTGGAGCACAGGGAACGCCGAAGCCCCGGCAAAGTTTTACGCCAAGGATCCGGGGCTGGTGTTTTACGACGTGGCGCCGTTTTCCTACCACGGATGGAAGGAATATCACGACGGCGTGCAGAAGGAATTTCTGGAGGCGGCGTCGGAAATCAAGCTGACGGCCGGAGCGGACCTCCGGGTGACCCGGCGCGGCATGATTGCCTGGATGACGGTGCCGATGCACCTGGTGGACAAGACGAAGAGCGGCAAAACTATGGAGACGGATTTACGTTATACGGCCATCTGGGAGAAGCGCGGGGCAAGCTGGGTGATCGTACACGATCACTTGTCCGCGCCGCTTCCGGAAAGTTAAAGAAAGAGGGCTGGGCGGCGCAAGCCGGCCAGAACGCACGACCATGTGGAGAGCACTGCAGTATTACTGGAATGCAGCTCGTGGCTACCGTCTGAGTCCCTGGAAAAGCCCCTATATGCAGTGGCGATTCGAAACCTTCCTGGGCAAGGAAGGCGCGAATCTGACTCCCGGCAAATTCTTCCACCTCATGTGGAAATACCGCGACCACATGGAGCGCTTCGTGGATTGGGCCACCGAACGAAGACAGTTCCAGCGCCGCCGCCACGCCTGATCCAGGCCGCTACCAGATTCGTTTTTCTCTGAAATTTACCAGTGCATTCGACGGGATCAGTTTGCTCGTCTAGTGCCACGAGTCACCAGTCACGAGTCACTAGTCACGCTCTCCGCGACCGTAGAACTCCACCGTCTTTGCCGGGGAAGGGCAACCGAAGTTGGATCTTGTCCCGATCACAATCACGCAAACTTGTCATTCCGACCCTCTGGCCGCGGTCTTCCGCGGCCAGAGGCGGAGGCCTGCCTGCCGCAGGCAGGAATCTCTCTTCAACTTCGGCGTCCAAGGCAAGATCATGTGGGCGGAGGTATACTGAGACCGGAAGGGAGGGTCCATGGAAGAACTCAAGATCCTCCAGAAAACGCACGAGTTGCACGAGGCCCGCTGGTGGGAGCCCGAACCCAACGGGCGCGTTCACTGTTACCTCTGCCCGCGTCACTGCCACATCCATCCGGGCCAGTCGGGATTCTGCTTCATTCGAATCAATCAAAACGGAAAACTCTATAACCTGGGCTACGGCTCGCCCGCCGCCTTGCAGATCGATCCCATTGAGAAAAAGCCTCTGAGCCATTTCCTCCCGGGCACCCAGGTCTTTAGTATGGGAACAGCCGGCTGCAACATGGGCTGCTTCTTCTGCCAGAACTGGGATATTTCGAAATCGCGCTCGGACCAGGTGCGTTCGCAAGAAATCCCGCCGGAAGATGTGCCTCTGCTGGCGCTGAAATACGGATGCGATTCACTCGCCTTCACCTACAACGAGCCGACGATCTGGGGCGAATACGTCATCGACATCTGTCGTGAAGCCAAAAAAATCGGATTGAAGACCGTCATGGTGACAAACGGCTACATCACCTACGAAGCGTTCCACGACATTTACGACCACATCGACGCCGCCAACGTGGACTTGAAGGCGTTCACGGAGAATTTCTACGGCAAAATCACGCTCACACATTTGGAGCCGGTGCTCGAAATGCTCGAGTGGCTAAAGAAGGAAACCAGCGTGTGGTTCGAGCTGACCAACCTGATGATTCCCACGCTGAACGATGACCCGGCGGAAACGCGAAAGCTCGCGGAATGGGTCCTGACGCATCTGGGAGCGGATGTGCCTTTGCATTTCACGGCGTTTCACCCGGATTTCAAATTGCAGGACAAGCCGCGCACGCCGCCGACCACACTGCATCGCGCGCGGCAAATTGCGATGGAAGTGGGACTGCGCTACGTCTACGAAGGGAATATCTACAGCGACGGCGCGAACACATACTGCCCGCAATGCAAGGAGTTGTTGGTGCGGCGTTCGTGGCATGATGTGCTGGAGAATCGACTGAAAGACGGCGCGTGCCCACGCTGCGGATTTACGATTTCAGGCGTCTGGAAAAACGACGCGAAGCGGAGCAACCGATTTAAAAACAACGCGGCTGCGGCGAAGTATATCCACATCAATCTGTGAGCAGCACTGTTGAGATTCAAAAGCAGATCCCTCCGCTCCGGCGAAGCGCGCGGAGCGCAAAAATCGCGCCTCAGGCTGCGGAAGACCGCAGCCTGAGGGTCGGGATGACAAGCTAGCTGCTCTTGAGTGTGGAGATAAATCAACAAGAACAGCTCGGGGAAGAACTTATCTCTTTGCATTTCAATGTATTTGCGCAGCTGAGTAGCGCTTGCGTGCCGGCGTCCGGAAATTGGAGCAGCAGGTTGGAGCGGCATTAGTGCAGATGAAAACGGTAGAAGCCGGGACCTACGCGCATCGCGTGATGCCACGCTAACGGAAACGCCCACCAAACCAGAGTCCCGAGAATCGCTTGCCAGACGGTGAGCGAGAGGATGTTTCGTTCCCGGCAGAAGAGCCAGGACATGAGCGCTCCCCCGACAGCCGTTATGGGAACAAGGACGGGATTTGGCCAGTGCAGCAAGCCGAATAGCGCGCCTACCAGCATTGAGGTCCACAGCGGGCTGCCGGTCGCAGCGAGCAAGCGATTGCTGACCATGGAATTCAGCCCAATCTGCTGGAGCAGACAGAAGGACATGTAGCCAAAGAAGTGCCGGGGCGCCAGGAGAGAGGCCGATGATCGATGGGTTGCGCCCAGCAGCAAACCAATGACGACGAGCGCGAGAGCGCAGGGGAGGAGTACTTTGGCGGATTGCTGGATGGAGCTCCAAAGGTTGTCCGCGCGCCAGCCGAGGGATTTCGGCGTGTCTTTGTGTAGAAGGAAACTAGCCACAAGCCAGACCACAAAAACAATCCAGGAAAGCCGATAGGCTTCCTGAAGCTGCCATATATAGAGACCGACAAAAGCGCTAAACACCAGCGCCTCAATAAGTGGAGGGTAGCGCAGGGGTTGGCTGATCATGGACGGTCAGTTCGCCAGACTCTCTTCGTCAGGATGGCTCAAGTCGAGAAGCTGCAAGGCGCTTTCAAAAAGTTCGTCGATTTCGGATTCGCCAACTTCGTGCGGCACAAGCAGGGCGTGCAGATCGAAGTCGGGAAAACCGCGATTGGTGACGCGCGCTGGGAGAAGTTCGCGCAGACG
Organism: uncultured Acidobacteriaceae bacterium; assembly: GCA_964524985.1. GTDB lineage: Bacteria > Acidobacteriota > Terriglobia > Acidiferrales > UBA7541 > Acidiferrum. Next base: position 47,372 of record CAZGFL010000023.1, on the reverse strand, counting down.
GCGGGATTCGATGGAACCGAGGCTGCGAATCTCTTCGAAGACCACGCGCCGCAAGGGATCCTGAAAGACGGAGGGATCGAGCAGCTTGCAGAGCTCCGAGCGCGTGCCGCCTTTGATCAATACGGAGCAGAGGAATCGCAAAGTGTTCCTTTCGAGCAGCGGCTGATTGTCGGATTCATAGTGAGACATAAAGAGTAGTCTACAGTGGGTTTGTGGCGATACCTGCCTCAGGGCGCGGAAGGCAGGCGGCCGAGTGCTGCGGGGCGGACCGGACGCAGCCAGCATAACCGAATCACAAATAATGAGATGATGGTAGTTGGATGGAGGTTGCGCTGGGGCATCGCAAATGGCGGAGAAACACCGTGTCGTTATCCTGGGGGGCGGGTTTGGCGGGCTGGTGGCCGCGCAGAAACTGAAGCGCGCGCCGGTGGACGTGACGCTCATCGACAAACGCAATTTCCATTTGTTTCAGCCGCTGCTCTATCAGGTGGCGACGGGCTCGCTTTCACCGGGCGAGATTGCGGCGCCGTTGCGCGGTGTGCTGAGCCGGCAGAAAAATGTACGCGTGCTGCTGGGCGAGGCCACGGATGTGGATCCGGACGCGAAGCGGGTGATGCTGGCCGACGGGGCCGGCTTCGAGTACGACTCATTGATTGTGGCGACCGGTTCGCAGACGTCGTATTACAGCAATGACTCGTGGCGCGAATGCGCGCCCAGCCTGAAATCCATCGAAGAAGCCACGACCATCCGGCACAAACTGCTGTATGCGTTCGAGCAGGCGGAGCGCGCCGAAACGGAAGAAGAAGCGCGCAACTGGCTCACGTTCGTGATTGTCGGCGCGGGGGCTACGGGGCTGGAGCTTTCGGGAGCGCTGGCGGAGATCGCGCGAGAAACGCTGAAGCACGACTTCAGAAGGATTCATCCGCAGGAGGCACGAATTATCCTGCTCGAAGGCGCGCCGCGGATTCTCGGCGCCTTTCCGGAAGACTTGTCGGCCAAGGCTGAGAAATTGGTGACGCAACTGGGAGTGGAAGTGGTGAAAGGCGTGCTGGTCACGAACATTGACGCGAGAGGGGTAACCTTCAAGCGCGGGGAGGTGACCGAATCGCTCCCAGCGAAGACTGTGCTCTGGGCGGGAGGAGTAACGAGCACGCCGTTCGGCAGGAAGCTGGCCGAACGCACCAAGGCGGAAACGGATCGCAGTGGCCGCATCAAGGTGGGACGCGACCTGACGGTCCCGAATTATCCGGAGATTTTTATTGTTGGAGACTTGGCCCACGCCGTCGATGAAGAAGGAAAGCCGCTACCGGGAGTGGCGCAGGTGGCGATTCAAGGCGGCGCGTACGCCGCGAAGACAATTCGCGCGCGTGTGGAAGAGAAGGCGGCTCCGCCACCTTTCCATTACCTAGACAAAGGCAATCTCGCCGTGATTGGGCGCGCGGCAGCCGTCGCGGATGTTTTTGGCATCCATCTCTCGGGATTGCCCGCGTGGCTGATCTGGCTATTCATCCATTTGATGTACATCGTGGAGTTCCAGAGCCGCGTGCTGGTTTTCATTCAGTGGGGATTCGAGTATTTGACGTTCAGCCGCGGCGCGCGGCTGATCACCGGCGAAACCGCCATGGATTCCCTGGCCAAGACGAAGGCTGCCGGGACCGGAGCCACGGGAGAAAAACGCTAGGCTATACCAGTGCGACTTCGCGGTCGAAATTAGGCTTCTTTTCGGCGCGGAGCTTTAAGGCCACACCGCAGGCCGCAGCGATGCGCTCCAGCATCGTGAGCGAGTGCCCGGTGTATTCGGCGTCCTCAAGGCGGGCAATCACCGACTGCGTGGTGCCCACTTTCTTGGCAAGTTCCGCCTGAGTCATGCCCGCATCCTCCCGCATCTCGCGAACCAGGAGCGCCAGATCAATTTGCTGCAGGGTGCGCGCAAAGGATTTGCGGTAGGTTGCGCTCTTGCGTGCACGTTGTTCGACAATCTCAGTGTGTTTATCTGCTTTGACGGCTTGCCTCATAGACCGAACTCCTTCAGGATGGTTTCCCGTTCCTTTTGCGATCCCGTGTAATGGTTGCGGTGTTTCACCCACAGCCCTCTGAGCTGCTCTGCCCTGGTAATCTCGGCCGGCGGCGCCTGCTCGGTCTTCTTCTGAAATCCCGAGGTAATCACGATCAACATTCCTGGCTGGTAGAAGAAGAGCACTCGAAAAATGCGGTCAAATTGTTTAACCCGTAGCTCGAATATGTCATCCGTGAGCTTCTTGACGAACTTTCCTTGCATGCGATTCCCATTGATGCGCAGGCGCTCGATAAAGGCGTCTATACGTGCGGCCGCTTTCTCGTCCAGCGAATCCACGAATTCCCGAGCGGGCACCCGTCCGTTCGGCAGCTCCACATACGCGATTGCGAATTCACCGTTCACGCGCGCTTAGATTATCGCATAAATGCGATATGTGGTCAACGGACCCCAATGCGAACGGCTGCTCGAGATCCTTAACGAAACGTCGGAAAGTGAAGAGCCCAAGCAATCTTCGGCGCAGAGAAAGCGGCGTCAAGCCGCCGCACTCCAAACTGAGGCGGCTTCCGGCAAGCTGCTAGAAACTGATTTTCATCCCCAGCTGAATCTGACGCGCGCCGGTGGTGAAATCGGGGCGAACGTACTCCGACGTTGAATGGCCGAAGACCGGGCCGTCCGCAATCTGATTGTCCGGCTGATTGAACTGCACGCGGTTGAAGAGGTTGTAAAACTCGAAGCGCATGTCGAGTTTGACGCGCTCGCGAATCCCCACCTGTTTGTTCAGCACGGCATCGGAGTTGTTAATGCCTGGTCCACGGAAGTGGTTGCGCCCGAGATTCCCTCCGGAGCCAAACGCCGGGGTCGCAAAGAAGGCGAGCGAAGGACCGGTTTGCGTGCGCGGATCGGTACTGGCGGAAGGGCTAGCGCCAGGAGTGAAGTCTGGCCTGGAAACGAGACCGGTATGCGCGGTATCCACGTTGGTGAAAATGTCGTAGGGGAGGCCGCTCGAAAATGTCGAGATGCCGGAAACCGTCCATCCCCCCAGAATGTGGCTGGCGGCGCCCTTTTCCAGGTGTTTTTTGCCCTGCCCCAAGGGAACTTGCCAGGAATAATTCGCCACCAAGCGGTGCGTCACGTCGAATTCGGAGTTTCCCCGCTCGGCGCGCAGGTTGAAGGAGTCGCGCGGGTAGGGAGGAAAGAGAATGTTGTTGTCGATGGGAATCAAGGGATCAGGACCGTCGTCGATGGCGTGGGAGTAGGTGTACGCACCCTGAACCGCGAGGCCGTGTGAAAAGCGCTTGGTGATGTTCAGTTGCAGCGCGTGGTAAATGGAATTGGCAATGTCCTTATAGAGGGTAGCTTGCAGGAAGGCGCTGTTGTTGGCGGCGGCGTTGCCATCGGGGAAGAGTGGCGGCAAGGAACCGTTATTGACGCCCAGCCACAGGTTTGTGAATTGCAATGTGGTTTGATCGCATTGGCCGGTGGGAGTGTTGAGCCCTGCGTTGAACGGATTGCCCGGAACGCAGAACGCCTCCAGTTGCGCAAGGCGATCCGGCTGCGGCGGATTGCCGTCCACCAGGCGGATCAGATGCGTTCCTTTTGAGCCCACGTAGTTGGCCTCCAGGAGCAGACTCGGCACCGGCTCGACTTGAATGCCCGCACTCCAGCTTTGGTTGTAAGGAGTGCGCAAATGGGAATCAATGAGGAAGGGAAGGACGGGAGAGCAGGCGAGACTTCCCGGTTGACCAGCAGGCGCGCAGTTGTTCACCGTGGGTGAATCTGGAAATGTAGACAGCGGCTGGAGCGCAGAAAGCGTACAAGAGGAAAGAAGTGTTGGATCTGGAGTGCCGCCCCGCAAGCTCCCGGCAAAGGCCAGCATTCCGGGACAGATCTGCGTCTCGAGCATCTGGAACGGCGGATCGGCACGCAGCAGGCTGGCGAGCTGGCCGAAAACACGGTCGTAATAGACGCCGTAACCAGCGCGGATCGATGTTTTGCCCGTGCGGAAGGGATCCCAGGCAACCGAGAGGCGCGGAGCCACATTCTTCCAGTCGTCGTGATAGAGGGGTGCTCTTCGTTGTCCTTCGCCAACTTGGGTAAAGGTGAACGGTCCCGGGCCGTCGGGTGAAACGGTAAGCGTGGACATGCGATTTTGCGTTTCCACCGGGACACCAAAGAATTCGTAGCGCAGGCCGTAGGTGAAAGTGAGGTTGGAAAGAATCTTGTAGGAATCCTGAGCGAAGACCGCGAATTCGCGCTGACGAAAACCGCGCAGGTCGCTGACCGTGCGAGTGCCGGAGTTGTTGAAGAACTGCGCTTGCGACTGCAGATCGATGCCGCCATAGAGCAACCACACGAGATTCTGAAACGTAGGATCCTGGTCGAGGCTTGTGCCTGTTGCCGCGGCGGGAATCCCAAAGTTAGAGAAGACCGCGGAGTCGGTGATCGTACGTGACGCAAAATTGTTGGAACTGTTGGAATAGACGCCGCGGTATTCGCCGCCGATCTTGACGCTGTGCCGGCCAAGCACCCAGGAAATGTTGTCGCCCGCCGTATAGGTTCCCGCGTTGCGCGTGGAGCCGCTGGTATCGCCCAGAAAAATGCACCCGAAGCCGGCGAGGTTGCCGGTTAGCGGAACGTCGTTGCCGCGGCCTACTGCATCCAGGCCGTTGCTCAAACCGTCGAAGACGCTTGCGCCGGTGCAGGTGAGCGGAAACTCCAGGCGGTTAAAGGCCAGATGCAGCTCGTTGATCAGGCCGCGCGCGGCAGTGGAGGTCAAGCGCGCCGTGAGGTTGTGATTGTGCTGGTTTGTGGAGACTCCGCCCAGCCCGGGGAGAAAATCTTCGTGCTGGTAATCCGAGTCGGAATACTGATTAAACGTGTAGCGAACGGAAAGCATAGCCTGCTCGGAGAAATCGTGGTCGATGCGCCCGGTAACGCTGTTGGCATTCGCGAGAGAATGGCTGGGAAAATGGAGCAGCCCGCGAGCGCCGTCCAAAATCGTGCCGTTGGGGTTGGGGTAGAGCGCCAGAATCTTCTGGACGGTGGTGTCGAGAGGAAATCCAAAAATGTTATTGGTGGTCCCGGGAAGTCCCGGCTGGACGTTAACGGGCGTTCCATTAAAAACAAATTGCCCGGTCTTGAACTCGGGCGTAGGAACGATGCTGGTCTCCAAAAGCGTGGTGCTGAAGCGCTGCAACTCTTCGTTGGCAAAGAAGAAGGTCTTCGTCCTTTGAATCGGCCCGCTCACGGAATAGCCGAACTGGTTGCGCACGAAAGGATCCTGATTGCGGTCCTGCGCAAAGAAATCCTTTGCGGAGAGCGCGGTGTAGCGGCCAAACCAGTAGATGTCGGCGTGGAAGTCGTTCGAGCCTTTCTTGGTGACGATATCGATGATCGCTCCAGTGTTGCGGCCGAATTCGGGCAAGTAGCTGTTGGTGAGGACACGGAATTCCTGCGTGGTTTCCGGGTTCAGGGCGCTCAGGCCTCGCGGAAAGCCGCCCATGTCCGGATCGTTGTTGTCCGCGCCGTCGAGCATGAAGTTGTTGCTGCGCTCGCGCGAGCCGTTCACGGAGAAGCCGCCGAAGAGCGTATTCGACTGGACGACGCCGGGAGACAGCAGAACCAGCTGATAGGGGTCGCGCAGGATCAAAGGCAGGTTTTCGATTTGGCGGCTGTCGACAAGATTGCCGACCTGCGCGTCGTTCAAATCCACAGGCGCAACGGATTCACTGGTGACGCTTATCATTTGCCGCTCGGGGCCGAGCGAGAGCTTGGTGTCCAGCGTAAGCACCTGGTCGACGCTGAGAGGGATTTGCGAATAGTGAAACGGGTTGAAGTTGGGATGCTCGATGGTGATGTCGTAGACGCCGGGATCCAGGTTAGTGATCCGGTAGACCCCCGAATCGTCGGTTTCCCCCCAGGTTGACTGGCCTGTCGCCACATTCAACACCGTGATTTTGGCTTTTGGAATGACTGCGCCCGAGGGATCAAATACGGTGCCGGCGAGCGAACCGGTCTGGGCTCGCAAACAGCATGGAAGACTCAGGAGAACGAGCAAACCCATGAATACGGTTTTATGCTTCATAACCGTAAGCCCCCTCTCGCGGTTGGTGGTAGTTGGATGTGCTTGCCAACAAAATGTTTGCCCGAACTGGTTCCCTGGGAAGACACGGTTCTGCGGACTACCCCACGCGGGCAATCTAAACCATGCCATCAGCAGACGCAAGGCTGAGGTGCGATTTTCGTTAGAGGGAGGACTCAAACTCGCGGAAGCGCCGCTCGAGTTCCCACTGCTGCGCGCCTTTCTCACTGGATTTTAGGAAGGCAGCACAAGCGGGAGAAGGCGCGTCTTTACCAAGAACATCCTTAGCGCAGGCTGAAGCAGGCCGCGTGAAAACGTCTGGCGCATTCCACAAGCTGGCGCCGGGCAAAAAGCTGTGTTCCAGGCCCGTGCGCACCATTTGCTTAAGGTCCGCGTAGCTCAGCCCATAGGTCTGAACGGCACGCACATATTCGTGGGTCAGGTCGATGCGGGAAACGCCCTCGTCATCGGTGGCTAGAGCGACAGGCACGCCAAACTGCCTGTAAAGCGGGAACGGATGATCCTTGCCGCTGATGCCGAGGATTAGATCGTTGCTGGTGAGGCTGATCTCCACCATCACGTGCTTCGCCGCCATTTCCTTGATCAGTTCATGGGGACGGTTTTCATACATCACGTCGACGCCGTGGCCGATGCGCTCGGCCTGGGCCTGCTCGACGGCCAGGCGGATGTGGCAGCAGAGTCCTTCGTAGGGAACGAGGCCGGGCGCCAGTTCGCCGGCGTGCAGGCTGATGTGCATCTTGGGGTAGAGCCCGTGAAGGAAAGCAACGATACGCATGTGCAGGTCGTAGTCGGCCATGGAGGTGTAACCATCTTCCGGCATGACGAAATTGATGCCTACGAAACGGGGGTCGGCTGAAGCGGCCTCAAAACACAAAAGGGTTTGCGCGAAAACCTGTTGTTTGGGAAAGCCGCGCAGGATCTGGCAAAGATAGCGAATCTCCACGCGGCAGGCGGAGGCGGCGTCGGGCTGGCCACAATGCTCGCGCTGCCGGCGGAGGGCCTCGGCTTGATCGAGAGCGGCGGTTGCCAGAGGAACTTCATCGCGAAGGCCGCGCGCCATGAGCTGTTCGCGCAACGTGGCGAAATCGTCGCGCCAGCCGAGCTCGGCGGCGATTTTAGTGGCGTGGCCAAATTCCGGAGTGTGCATCAGTTCGAGATACTGTTCGTTTTGTGCATCCGCGCGGGTGGCTACTTCGTCCAGCCACTCGCCCAGATGACGGTGATCGGTGCCGCCGAATTTCCCAAAAGTGTCGAAGAAATGGTCGTGGCCGGTCACGCCGGGAGAGGGAACGAAGCCGCGCATCGAGAAGGCGTCGATAAGCGCGTCGAAAAGCTCCTGATCTTTGTAGGCCTGGGCGGCAGGGACTTTGCCCTCTCCGCAAGAGGACTCCTGGGGCGCATTTCCCGAGGCTTGCGGTTTGGCGAACGACAGGGCAGCGACGTTGACGCAAAGATGGTCTTCTGAGGCGGCGCGAATCCAGGATTCGGCGTACACGGCGCCGCTCAGATGATTGTGCAAGTCGGCGCCCTTGGGCAGTTTCTTTAGGAGATTGCGCAACTGGAGTGGATTGGCGCGCGCGGTTTCGAGGTTGAGCTGGGCTGCGCGCTCAGGGGAGAGCTGAGAAGCCGGTCGGTCCTTCGTCTGTGCCAAGCCGTGGAAAGAGCAAAAAACGAGTACGACCATGACCTGAGGCAAGCTGAAGTATCGAAGACTTTGTAGAGGAGAGCGCAAAAAGGTCATATCCCTTTCCCCCTTACACATCGGTGGAGCAGAGCTTTCGGAGAATCGCGGCGACCGCGACTGCCAATACACAAGGCTCTGAAACCATTTAGTTCGGCAAACTCTGTGAACTTGCGACAGCTTCGCGAGCTGTGCCGGGCTTCACGAATCTGTCAAACCAGGTCAGCATTTCCCAGAGCACGTGTTCAATCGATTCGCGGGCTGAATAACCATGCGCTTCATGGGGCAGAGTGACATAGCGCACCGATCCACCGTTTCCCTTGATCGCCCGATACATGCGATCGGACTGAATCGGGAAAGTGCCAGAATTGTTGTCGGCCTCGCCGTGGATTAGAAGGACAGGCACCTTGATCTTGTTCGCGAACAAAAATGGGGAGACTTTCAGGTACAAGTCTTGTGCTTCCCAGAGAGTGCGCCGCTCGTTCTGAAAGCCAAATGGAGTGAGCGTACGGTTATACGCACCACTTCGCGCAATCCCGGCGCGGAACAGGTCCGAGTGCGCCAAAAGATTCGCCGTCATGAACGCGCCGTAGCTGTGTCCTCCAACGCCAACCCGCGCGGGATCAATGACGCCCATCTCGGCGGCCTTGTCGATGGCGGCCTTTGAACTGGAGGTAATCTGCTCGATGTATGTGTCATTGACCGTTTCGGGGTTCCCGACCACCGGCATGGATGCTCCGTCTAGAACGACATAGCCATCCAACAGGAAGAAGAGCGGGGACGGACCGGTAATCGTCGTAAAACGATAAGGTGAACCACTGACCTGCCCAGCGACGGTGGCATCGGTAAACTCGAGTGGATACGCCCAGACAACCGCTGGCCGGCGTTCGCCCTGTTTATAGTCGGGCGGCAAGTACACGGTCATCGAGAGGTCCACACCGTCCGCGCGTTTGTAGGTGACCAACTGTTTTTTGATCGCGCGCAGTTCCGGAGCGGGGTCCGTAAAATGAGTGAAGGCAGTCACTTTGGTAAGAGAATCCGGGTCAGCAAAGTTCCCATTGAACTTGACTGATTCACGTAACAGGTAGTTGGGCGGATCCTGAGGGCTTTCGCGCCGCGTCAGTAACTCTGCTCCGCCCGTAGACAGCATGGCCACGATTTCTTCGTAGTTTTTTGCTTCACCCTGAAAGATGCGTTTCAGTTCCATGGTATTGATATCGAGCCGGTCCAGGAACGGCCGTTCTCCGTCCGGTGATGCCCCGGCTCCGATCAAGAAAATGAAATTGCTTTGCATGAGCACGGCGCTGTGGCCGTTTGTGAGCGGCCAAGACACGGGCGTGCCGGGGTTGTGATAACGGTCTTGTGTGCTGAGATCCCAAACGAGCGTCTTTTCGCTGGGCTTGTCGGCGTGAAACGTCCAGGCTTGATCGGGCGTGGGTTGTGGATTGAAAAACCAAGCGCGGCCGCGAAGGGTGTCGCGGTCAAAATCCCGCAGAATCGCAAAATCACCGCGTTCGCCAAAAGCAATGCCTGCAAAGCGCTTCTCCGTGCGAGCGAGTTCCTTGGGCGCCTCCGTGAAAGGAGCATTCTCCCACATCACTTTGTCGCGTTCCTTCACGTGTTTTTTGGGGTCCCCTTCGTCCAGCGCCTCGACCCACACCAGGGTAGCGGGCTTGTTAGGATGCCACTCGATATCGCGAGGCCCTGTCGGGACTCCGCCGATGCGTACGTTTTCCTGCAAAGGGAGACTCGCCACTTTGTGGAGGGTTTGGCCGGAGATGTCCCACACCTCGACTTCGCGCGGGAAGCGTTGCACGGGAACAATGTAGGAGTAGGGACGGTGAACGCGCGCCACCAGCACGTGCTCGCCGTCGGGCGAAGGATCGGCGACAAGGAAAACCGCGGGCGCCCCTATTGCGGTGCTTGTGCCGGTATCGCAGTCGATTAGGGCGAGTTGCGACGTCGCGTAGAAGTCGAAAAGCGCCGCGTCAAACTCGTTTTCGAGCAGGTCTTCAAAGGTCGCCACCGGAGCGGACTTGCCGAAGCTCTCCTGGACGCTTGGGCCGGCGGGCACATTGGGCGGCTTTGGCGCAAGCCCTCGGCCGGCAGGGACGGTCTGGCAAAGTAGGGCTTTGCCTTCCGGCATCCAGTGGCAAGGCCCGGTTGCCTCCGATGGGCCTGCCGAGCTGAACGCCGCATTCAATTTGACTCCTGAAACAGCAGCAGCCTTTCCGGTCAAGGCATCCGCTAGCCAGAGCTCGATCCCCGACTGGGTCGCGTGAGTAAACGCGATCCGGTGTCCGCCCGGGGACCACAATGGCAGCGAAACGTTGAACGCCGGCGGCAAATCAAGTTTTGTTTCCTGCCCGTTGTCGACTCTTTTCAAAATTAGGTTGTCGAACTGAGGCGCGTTATGCGGTCCATTTGTAGCTGTATCGATACGGAGGCCCGCCAGTCTTACAAAGGGCTGTGCCAAATCCGCGATAGGTGGATAAAGGACCGGTGAATAGAAGAGAACGATATCGCGTGCGCGCCCAACGCTGGCCCTTGCCGTCACCGGGGCATTCAGGACCTTGAGAACGGCGGCTGGCGGCTTCTGGTAGCCTTCCTGGGCGTGCGCGTCCTTTGCCATTCCAATCGAAATGGCCGCAACTAGTACGGGAATTGCTCCTGCCCGCCAAACGCTCATAGCACTAAGGAGCCTTTGTTTTGTATTCATGGAGGTAGCCACCTCTGTTTTCGCTTGCGGATTGTACCTCAGACGCGAGTTTGCGGGCGGGTTGCGGGATGGTGCCGGGGGCCAGAATCGAACTGGCTACGCCCGCCTTTTCAGGGCGGCGCTCTACCAATGAGCTACCCCGGCACGATGAATCAATTCAACGACTTATGGGAAACTGCCGCTTCCGCAAAATTCGTTGTGTCGGTTTGGTGACGGTTTCTTGAACGATTTTTGGACTTGGCCTGGCGGTCCACCGCTGCGGCGACTCGTTCCAGTTCCTTGTCTGTCGGTTTGCCGAAATACCTGTCGAACATCGAGCGTGTCCGCCAACCTGCTACACCCATTATGACCGGTTCACGCTCACCAAGACTCAGGAGTCGTTTCGCAGCCGACCTTCTCAAGTCGTGCATCTGCAATCCCAAGTAATGGCCGTTCTCATCCAGCTTGCCCAACGGCGTTCCATCTAACCGTTTTGACCGGCAGCAAAGAGAATACCAGTCCTTTCTCGGTTGGGCAACGCGGGTGCCATCTTTGCGCGTGAGCACGAACGCATCCCGCTCTTTGTCGCGGATACATTCGGCCAGAAGCGTTCTCGTTTCGGTTGTCAGAGAAACCCGGCGACTCTCCCCGTTCTTGGTATCTTCGACCGTGAGCCATCCGCCGAACAGGTCAACATTGCGAACGCGCAAACCGAGGATCTCTGACTTACGCCAGCCCCAAGTAAACCCGATCGCCAGAAATGTGCGAAGCCACAGTTCAGAGGCATTCGCGGCCAGAGCTTCGTAGTCTTGCGGTTCGATGAAACCTTCCCGCGGTTTTGCCTCTTTCAACTTCTTTGGGAACGTCGGCACGCGGTCAATCATTTCGAGGCGGGCGCCGTGCCGATAAGCGGCTTTCAAGATGGCGACCTCTCGATTGCATGTCGCGTTGGCCATAGCCGCTTCTTTACGCGAGGCAACATAGGCCGCAATCTCACTCGGCTTGACGTCCGCCGCGGGCTTCGCGCCAAACACCGGTTTCAGATGCGTCCATGCCAGTTCCAGCCGGTCAAGTCGTTTGACTTCGCGCTGGAGACAATCTCTTTTGTAGGCTTCCCACAGGTCCGCGCACGTGATGACCGGAGACTCTGGCGTCTCATCCACTTTGGGAGTTGGCGCCTGCGGATATTTGCCGTCGCGGATATCCCTGAGAAGGTCAGTGCGTTCTTGTGCCGCCTGTTTTGGGGTAATGCAGCCAACCTGTCCGACAACTTTTCTAACTGGCTTGCCGTTCATCGTGACGTAAGCAACGAAACTGCCGTTGCGAATTCTTATGCCTTTGGGAAGCCTAGATTGCTTCGAAGCTCGCCGTGCGGCTAGCCGATCTTTTAATTCCTTCGCCTTGGCCGCTGCCGCTTCTGCTTCATGTGGGTTCGCATTGTCCTTCGCGAGCGCCTCCAACTTTTGGAGATTGACCTTGGCGGTGATGGTGTCCAGAAAACAATTTTCGTTTCTGGCAGAGGACACCAGACAGAGTTGTCTCATGGGGTAACGATGGTTGAACCAACGCAACAGACTGCGGGTCGGCGCTGGATTACGGATTCGGCAATTCCTAGCTTCATTCCGCAGCTTATCATCTCAACCTTGGGCGCGACGCTCAGGGGCGTCGTATTACGCTAGGTCTAAACGAAATATTCGCGCCAGACTCGATTTCCAGTCTTAATTCGAAATGTTGACTGTCACTGGCGCCTGGTGCGAGATCGTTCCTGTCGAACCCGGCCCGGATACAGTGATTGTGACAGTTTGGGGTCCCGCAGGCGGGAGATTGGATTTCTTGCTTGAACTGCACCCCCCGATGAATGTACCTACGATCACCGCCATTGCTAGCACGCAGATATACCTTTGCAAGTTCTTGCGGTCCGCCGCGACGGCAGGAATGCAGAGCAGCAATCCAAAGCCTACCAGTGAAGCCCAGAGGACGGGCTCGCTCATTTGAATCGCGCCGGTGGTGGTCGCGGAAACCGAGATGGTTACCTGGACGGTCTGCGCGGCGGTCGCGCCGTTCGCAAATGTGACCATGCCGCTCGTGGGATTGAGGGCGCACGTAATGTAAACGGGAAGCGTCCCGCAACTAACCGTAACCGTACCCGCATATCCTTCGGGAGTGATTGTGATGGTGATCGGCGGATTGGTGGACTGCCCGGCGGCCAGCGTAACGCTGGAAGAGCTCGCGTTGACAGTGAAATCCGGCGTGTCGACGCTGACCGTCTGGGCGGCGGATTTGCTGGCTGTAAAATTGGCATCGCCGGTGTATGACGCCTGAATGCTGTTGTTCCCGACCGGGAGGACAATGGATTGCAACGTTGCCACGCCGCCGGAAAGCGACACAGGGCCGGAACCCAGGATGGTAGATCCGTTGGTGAATGTCACAGTCCCCGTCGGTATGCCTGCTGTCGCCGGTGTAACGGTCGCAGTAAGCGTCACAGAAACGCCGTCCGGCAACGGGCCAGTCTGCGAAGCAGTCAACTGCACCGTGGTGCCCGCTTGAGCATTTGACAGAACAAAGTTTGCGGGATTCGCGACCCCGTCCACCGAGGCGGTTACGGTATACGGCCCCCCTGCCATTCCATCTGCAGTTAATGCGGGAGCCACCGCGTTGCCCGCAGAATCCGTGGTCGCAAACGCAATGGACGAGCCGGAGAAACTGCTAGTCGGCTCAACACCCGGAGCGTTGAATGTGACTTGCACGCCGCTAACTGGGTTGCCGCTCGCATCGGTCACGGTAGCTTGCAGAACCGATGGCATTTTGCCGTTTATCGGCGCGTTTTGCGTGGCGCCCGCAGTCGCCGTGATCTTGGCCGGCGGTGAAGCAATCGGCTCGAACAACCCGAAAGGAGAAAGCGAGCTGACACTGCCGCAAAGGATATCCTTGGTCGGATCCGTCGGCGTGCCGGTGATGGTGACATTCTTCCAGGCTCCATTTTCAAAATGCTGGATGGTGAGCTGGGAAGGATTCTGGTATTTGAATCCCTTGTAGTTCATGCAGATCGTGATCATCGGTGGTGTAGGCGGTGCGTAAACCGCGTTGGTGGCAATGTCGTAGAACGTCGGTGGTGTGCCTAATTGGAAGCTGTTCGGAGTGGCCGGATTCGGAGCGGTCGTCGTGCTGGAGACGGTTGTCTCGCCGGGCTGAACGACCGTCGAAAACGTCACCGTGATCGGCGCGGTCGTGCTGCCCGAGTCCACAGGCTGGACCTTTACATTTTGACCTTGTGGAGTGTTGGGCTTACCACACGCGGGACGCACCCCGATTTGAGTGGTTTGCGAATTGGCGGGCCCATAAGTTACTTCTTCCCCAGCCAGAGTGCTCTGCAGGGTGATCGTGGCCGTGCTGACGGAAGTGCTGATCGCCGTTGAACCGAGAACCTTTCCACTGCCGGTACTGAAGAAGGAGACTTGTCCCGGAACCACAAGGGCGGCGATGTCGCCACAAGGGCTGAACTGCCAGAACGAGCCGGTTGCGGGCACGCTATTGTTGCTCGCCACAATAAGCCCTGTGGTGAGATTGATAAGCGACCAATTCAGGTCCCCGGTGGGACTCCCCGCCGCTGGATAGTAGGCGTACACGAAGCTCGTTTCGGGTGCGTCGGGACTAAACCCCCAGTTCCCCACCGTGCCGAAGTAAGGATCCTCCGTTGTCGTCCCGCCTTCCTGAATCTGATACGTCGTGCTGTAAACCTGATTGACAGCGGAGACGTTCTGGACTTTATAGATCTCCAAGTCAATCTGCGGATTGGTTGTAGGGGAGTAGCAGCCCGAGGAGTACAGCTTGCCCCGGTACACGAAGTATTCGCCCGAGGGACTGAATTGCGACATGCTCGCGTCGACAGTCTGGGTGATATGGACCAGAAGACGAGGAGGACTAACCGTGAGGTCGTACACATCCACCTCTTCGCTACACGGACTGGCGCTTGTGGGATCGGTCGTATCCATGTAGAAGCGGTCCTCGTCCGGGCTGAAGTCCCAGTGCGTCGTGATGTGGTGGGCGGCGAAGTCATAGACCAGGGCGCCGCTGGCCGTTGTTACCTTGATGTCCGAATAGGTTTGCGCATAGTTGGTCGGGTTGGTGCTAATCGTTGGAACCACCTTATACTTTCCCTTGCCGGAACCCAGGGGATTCTTGGGGGCGGTGGAGGTTCCTTTCGCTTGGGGACCGTAGCTCAGTGCGTAATTATTCACCACTGTGTAGTGAGTAGGATCGGTCAGCGTATAAACATTGAACGGGCCGTTGTACGGGCTGTAGGTCTGATTCTGGGGGCCTGGCACTCCGGCAATAGTTACCGTGGGTCCCAGGCCCACTTGCCCGGTAGCCGGAGGAACTTGGGTCGGATCAATCCCGTTATTCGTGGCAGTCTGAACGGTAACGATGACGTTGCTGTTGTTATTGGCGTTGCTGATGTTCGAAATTTTCGCCACGGTTTTTCCAAGCGGCAAGGGAGCGGCTGGGTTCAAATAATTCCCGACGTAATAGCAAGAGCACGCAGTGCTGCCCGTGGTTCCATTGCCGCCGTTTCCATTCGTCCCAGAACTGGCTGTGCCTCCGCCGCTGCCTCCGGAAGTGATCAGGCCAATGATCAAGGTGAAATTCTGCGTGGCGTTTGGTAGGACCGTGTTTTGCGCGGTGATGACAAGGGAGTATGTGCCAGCAGTTCCTGGCGCCGGCGTACCACTGAGGGTTCCTGTGCCATTGCCGTTATCCACAAACGTCAAGCCGGAAGGCAGAGTTCCCATCGTAAAGGTGGGTGTGGGATTGCCGGTTGCGGAGATAGTGAATGTCCCGTTGAAATTTTCATAGAAGGCCGCGCTGTTGGGGGAGGTGAAACAGGGAGCGGGGTTCGCCGTTTGCTGCGTAAGCGCCAGACTGTAAGCCCTTCCGGCCGCAATCGCGGTGGCCAAAACGCCGCATGGCAGATTTACTTGTACAGGCGTCGAACTTCCAATCGTTTGCCCGTTGCCGAGTTGCCCCTCGATGTTGTCGCCCCAAGCCCAGACCGTGCCGTCATTTTTTAGAGCCAAAGCATGTCCGAAGCCTGCGGCTATTGCTTTCACGTTGGTGAGGCCGCTGACCTGAACTGGCGTTGTGCTGTTGGTGTTAGTACCGTTGCCTAACTCGCCCGTAGAGTTGTCGCCCCAAGTCCAAACGGTGTTGTCATTCTTTAGAGCAACGCTGAAAGCGTTGCCTGCCGCTACTGCGCCTACTGTCGCGAGATTCGGTATCAACACCGGAACTGAACTGTTGGTGGTTGTGCCATTGCCCAATTCGCCGTAGGTGTTGTCGCCCCAGGCGTAGATCGTCTCATCTTCCTTCAGGGCCAGGACGTGGCTTGCACCCGCAGAGACCTGGTAGACATGAGTAACGCCGGTGACCTGGACTGGTACGGTTGAGTCCGTCGTCGTTCCAATTCCCAGTTCGCCGTCGCCGTTGTAGCCCCAGGTCCAAACCGAGAGGTTTTTATCGAGCGCCGCGCCAAAGCTTCCGCCACCGGAAACCGCGGAGCCGCCCGGGAATCCCGTCACTTGAATAGGACTATAGCTATCCGTGGTGGTTCCGTTGCCTAGACTGCCGTTGGTATTCGAGCCCCAGGTCCAAACGGATCCGTCGCTTTTTACCGCGAGGCTCTCCCATTCAGCGACGGCGATGCCAGTGACATTGGAAATACCGCTGACTTGCACCGGCGTCATCGTTCCCGAGAGGTACGAACTGAAGGAACCATTGACGTACGGGTAGACTGGCGCCGAAACGCAGCAGGCCGAGCCGTTCCCCAATTCGCCCGACCCGTTCGAGCCCCAGGCCCAAACATTTTTGTTGCTGTCAATGGCCAGACTGCTGTCCCAGCCGCCGGCGATTGCGGTGATGCCTGAAAGATTTGGAACCGTAGTTGGAGTCGTGGAATAGAAGCCGGGCACGAACCCATAGAAGCCCCAGGCCAGCACGTCACCATTGGTCTGCAGAGGAAGCGGAGCCTGGACGCCGGTCGCGGTCACGTTGATATATTGCGTCCCCTTGGCCGAATCATTCCCAATCGTGATCTGCGCAAAGAAATAGCCAATCGAGGTTGGAACCGCGCTGATGGTGAACATGCAATTGGCGCCGGCCGCAAGCATGGACGTGCAATCATTGGCGCTCACGAGGATTCCCGTTCCAAACGTAATTGAAATCCCCCCGAGTGTGCCCGTCCCGCTGTTTGTTAGCGTAACAACCTGAGGTTGGGTGGGACTGCCGACGTTGGCATTTCCAAGATTGATGCTGGTATTCGGCGTGATCGTTGGAATCCCGTTGGAAGCGCCAATGCCGCTCAAGGTAATCATTGACGGACTTCCGTTGGCTCCGCTGGCCGTAATCGTCAGGATGGCGGTTTCAGGGCCAATAATTGTTGGGGTAAAGGTTACAGGTATGGCGCAAGCGCCTCCGGCCGGTGCCTGCCCCGCGCAATTCGCATACTGAAAATCGCCTGGATAAGCCCCGCTCAACGAAACACTCGAAACGCTCACCGCGGTGCTGCTCAGGTCATGAACCAAAACATTTTGGGCGGCGCTCGTCGTCCCATCGGCCTGCGCGCCGAACGTCACCACCGGAGGCGAGACGCTGATCGCAGGCGCGCTGCCTGTGCCGATTTTGGAGACGTAAGAACTGCTTTGGCCCAAGGTGGTCAGATAGTCTCCCGCAATCACCGGAAAGTCCGCCGAATTCGTAGTGCCCGCGACGTAGATGTTTCCCTGTCCATCGACAGCGATTCCGCTGCCCTGGTCGGCCCCGCTGCCGCCGAGATAGGTGGAGAACGCCAGCCCGCCTGTGGGATTCAATTCGGCGACAAAGGAAGTGGTATTGGCGTTCGCTATCGTAACCGTCAGCCCGCCACCGATCGTTGATTGCAGGGGCGTCTTCAAGGGCAGGACATCTGTATCGGTGCCACCGGTAATGTACGCGTTGCCGGTCAAGTCGGCGGCGACGCCAAATATCTGCCCCCCGTAATCCCCATTACCCATGAACGTGCTTCCGCCAAAATAGGTGGAGTAGATATTTGCCCCACTGGGATCGAATTTTGCGACGTATCCATCCCATGTGCAGGCGGTTTGGCAAGTCCCTTTTACCTGATTGTGGAGTGGGAAATCGTAGGAAGATGTATACCCGACCGCATAGGCGTTACCCAAGCTGTCTACTGCCAGGTCTTGGGGAATATTGTAGGCTTGAGACGTGGTGAACCCGCTCTGGTCTGGTCCTGCCAGATAAGTGGAGTAAACCAGCGCTGTAGCGGTCGAATTCAATTTTGTGACGAATGCGCTCGTATAAGCATTCCCCATGCTGTTCTGGAACGCGCCGGAGGTCGTTGGAAAATTCGTTGAGTTTGTTTCGCCGGTAATGACGGCGTTCTGCGAAGAATCAACTCCCATTCCCCATCCCGAATCATATCCGGAGCCGCCGAGCAACGTAGAGTAGACGAGCGAGTTTGCGGCGGTCTTGGTCGTGTCGAATTTGGCTACGAAGGCGTTTTGGCTACCGTTTAATGCGGATTGGTACGCTCCGCTTGTAGTTGGGAAACTGGACGACGTTGTCGAGCCTGTCACGTAAGCAAAACCGAGTGAATCCACGGCCACCGCTCGCGCGCCGTTGCCGTAGCCGATTCCGCCCCCAATATAAGTCGAATACAAAATGGCGCTCCCATCCGGTTTCAGTTTCGCGAGGAATCCAGCGCTGGTCCCGGTCAATGAGGTCTGATATCCACCGGTCACGGGGAAATCGGATGATGCTGTCGTCCCGGAAACAAAGACGTCGAGGGAGGAGTCCAATGCGAGACCCAGTGCCGTATCAACTCCAGTACCGCCCAAAAAGGTGGAAAAGACCAGAGCTGTTCCAGTCGAATTCATTTTCGCCACGAAGGCGTCCTGCGTTCCCTGAAGTGCGTTGTTCGGGGCGGGCAGCGGGCCTACGACGGGGAACGCTGCCGACGGCGTCGAACCGGCAATGTAGAGTTCTCCGCTGGAATTCACCGCAAGCTTGAGGACGCCCTGATAGTTCACTGGCCCAAGGTATGTCGAATACACAAGCGTAGGATCAATGACGAGCGCCCGGGCGGGGTCATACTTTCCGAGTGCAAAACCGACCCGATTCCCCGCCAGGAGGACATATTGTGCTGCGACTGGAGTTGCCGCTCGGGCCGCGCGATCTTTTTGGGCGCCTGTTTCGTCAGCGTCTCCGGGTTGATACGCCACCGGGCTATGGAACAGTACTTCGTTCCCGTTCAACTGAATGCGGAGATCGCCGTTTGCAAGAACGTCCAGCTTAGGTGATTCGGAGTCTTTCTTGAGACCGGTGGGAAAAACATTGGAAACACCGCCTTCTAGTTCCAATTGAATCGCGCCGGGGTCCGCGCCTGGCTGCAAAACAAAATCGTATTCGAGCTGCTGGCTAGCGCTGCCGTAATAGACTAAGTTAATTCCCGGATAAATTTCTTCGTACTTGACCCTGGCAAAATTTGGCACACCTGTTCGCCATTTGGCGGGATCTCTGCCAGTCAGGTAATTTGTGCGTCCTGGCAAAGGATTGAGCCCCGACGCGCGAGCGTGTAGGTTAGCTCCTACGAGCTTCATTTGAATCACATCCCCCGCGGCCGGGCTTTGGACATTAGCGATAAAGCCCGCTAAACTCATTCCTGGCTCGGTGAGAAAAAGCGGCGGGGCCAGCAGCGTCCCGGCAGTGAAGGAATTTCGATCCGGACTCGTAAAAGGGTCGGCTCCGAACTTTGCCTGACTAACCGGCTTTTGTAAGGAGAGTACCGTCGTCCCACCCGCGAGGAAGAGCGTGTAGCCTGGCCCGCGTGATAGGAATTGGACGGATGGGGCGGTCTGCCCCTCGTTTGCTTCAAAACTCAAGGGCAGCTTACCGAAGTCGCTTTGAAGATTTACAATTGAAGCAAATGCCGGAGTGCTGGGAGCAACCTCACTCTCCTGGGTCCTACCAAGCAAAGTTTTTCCTGCAGGCGATTCGGCGAATGCCGCGGGCGCTGCTTGGCTGGAAGAAAAATCATTGGGGCTGGCGGCCCTTCGAGCGCCGTCCGATATTGCTCGATCGTTCTTCGGCATCACGACGACGGAGGCAGGCCGACCTCCCCCCGAGTCTCCCGGTCCAATCTGGTGGACCTTTTCCCCACGAGGATAACCCAGAGCAAGAAGCCCTGTTGCAGTTAAAGTGATCAGGAAACCAATCCGTCTCATGGCCATACACCTCGACTTCCATTTGGTTTGGTGACGGTTCGATACAACCTTCCCTCACGAGTGCAGAGTGCCTCGCCTGAACTGGAGAATTCGCCAGCTACATGCGAATCCAGCTCGTCCTACTTGGAGTACGGTCCTTGGGTGACAACGGAAGAATGTAATCTTGCGGAGAATCAAAAAATCAGAAAACGGCTAGCAATCCTGGACTTGCCGCCAGAGGGATGGCCACAAATCAGCCAGGGAATCCGTACTAGTAGGGACTTGGGAGGTTAGCTCGTTAACCGCGAGCTCTGGCCATCCTATGGGCGTATGCGCTGCGGGCAACTATCAACAACCGAACACAACCGAGCCTGCGACGGTAGCGCCCGCACCACCACCGCGCTACTGCAACGTGACGCCACCGACGGGAAATTACATTCAGCCCGGCGTCATCACGCCCGCGGCGCGTGCAACCACAAACGCCGACGGCAAAAAATCCGATGGGCTGTTGAAAGGAGCGACAAATGTCGGAACAAACCAAAATCTGTGCGGTGTGCCAAAGCGAAGGACCGTTTCAAGTCGTTGCGAATGGCGAAAGATGCCAAGCATGCGGTGATGTCCAGCTGCATGCGCAGGCGGGCGTGTACTCGCAGCCCGCGGATCCGCCGCGGCCGCTTCCCAGCACAGACCGGATCACACCGCGCAATCCACTTGGAATGTGAAATGAAGATCGGCCTGGCCGCACAACTGATTCCATGAAGTTGCAAAGGCTGATTAAGAAAATCGGTCGCCGGCTAACAAAATTCCTCGCGGTCCCCTCCGTGGATGAGTAGGGTGACGGTCGACGGTCCTGAATCGCAGGCACGCCAACCTCCATCTAATCAGCAGAAAATCCGTCTGGAAGGGAGACTACTTCGAGGCCGGTTACTGTGCCAGTGGGTTCGATGTAGTTATTGAAGATACCGTCTGCCCCTGTCCTGCCGAGAAGGTAGACGTAACGGGTTTGATGGCGAAGTTCATCAACACTTTCGAATGGTGCACGGTAGGAAACGCATCCAACCAAGACAAATCCCCCTCTGTCTCCTTGAGGGGTTTATTTCGAAAAGGGCGCTATCACTGTAATAGGTTTTGACGACCACGGAAAAGTGAAAACAGAATCAACGCTCCTTCAGACTTGGAGAGATCCTATCAGGACTCTCGAAAAACAAAAGCGTTGTTCCTCTCTGGACGCAGACGTCAAAAGAGTCTCTTTCGATTCCATAGAAATTTCGATTTTTCTGAATTCTTTTGATGTAGATCCCCCGATCAACTGTTTTGACGAGGCCGAGGGCACCACTCTCCAAAATCTCCAACTCCCAAAAGCTTGAAGCGACTGGGGTGTTTATGCGTAATGACGATAATTTCGCCCCGGACGAAAAAACCAAGAAGCTCCTTGCGGAAGTGGAAAAGAGCCGCTAAAGGCGCATAGTAGCCGGGCTTTGTTTTCCGACTAACAACTAAATACCAAGAGTCTCAAGACGCTTTTTATTCTGCGGATTCGTCGAATTCCTTCATCCAGTTGCGGTTCTTGAGCACTTCGCGGGGCTTGGTGCCATCGGGCGGCCCGACAATGCCGTCCTTTTCCATTAAGTCGATCAGGCGAGCGGCGCGGCCGTAGCCAATGCGCAAACGGCGCTGCAACGTCGAAGTGGAAGCGCGCCCCGCATCGCACACGACGCGGATCGCGTCCTGATAGAGATCGTCGTCCACGTCGTCGCCGGCTTCGGGATCCTCGGCGTCACCGGCTTCGGCCTTGGCGTTTTCGTCTTTCGGCGCTTCGAGCAGTTCTTCCTGATACTTGGCTTGCGCCTGTTCGCGCCAGAAGTCGCAAACGGCGGTGATTTCGTCTTCGGTGACGAGCGGGCCGTGAATGCGGTGCAGGCGCGCGGAACCCGCGGGCAGATACAGCATGTCGCCCTTGCCGAGCAGCGATTCCGAACCGTTGGAATCGAGAATCGTTCGCGAATCGACTTTGCTGGCCACGCGGAAGGAAATGCGAGCCGGGAAGTTGGCTTTAATCAGGCCGGTAATCACGTCCACGGACGGGCGCTGCGTTGCCAGAATCAGGTGAATGCCCACGGCGCGCGCCATTTGCGCGAGGCGGGTAATCGACTCTTCCACCGTATTCGTGTCGACCATCATCAAGTCGGCCAGCTCGTCGATCACAATCACGAGATAGGGCAGCGGCTTGTGCTCGGACTCTTCGAGATTGTCGAAAAGCGAGAGAGATTGGTCTTTCTTGAACGTACGGTTGTACTGGTCGATGTTGCGAACGCCGCGCTGCGCCAGCAGCTTCAAGCGGTTTTCCATCTCGCGAGTCGCATTGCGCAAAACGTTCGATGCGACTTTCGGATCGGTAACGACCGGCGCAATCAAGTGCGGGATGTTTTCGTAGAGATTGAGTTCCAGCCGCTTAGGGTCGACGAGAACCATCTTCACTTCGTCAGGGCTGGCTTTGAAGAGGATGGACATCATCAGGGAGTTAATGAAGACGCTTTTGCCGGTTCCGGTAGAGCCGGCAATGAGCAGGTGCGGCATGGCGGCCAACTCGGTCACGCGGATGCGGCCGTGCAAATCGCGGCCCATGGCCAAGGTGAGCTTGCTGGGCGAGGCGATGAACTCGGGGGCTTCGATAATTTCACGCAGCGCGATGGTTTGCCGCCGGTCGTTCGGGACTTCAATGCCGATGGTGGATTTGCCAGGGATGCGCTCGATGAGGATCGATTCGGCTTGCAGCGCCAGGCACAAGTCTTCGGTGAGGCCAATAATCCGGCTGTACTTGATGCCGGCTTCCGGCTTGAACTCGAACGTAGTGACCACCGGGCCGGGATTGATCTGCGTCACGCGCCCCTGCACGTCAAACTCGAGGCACTTGGCTTCGATGGCCCGCGCGCGCTGCTTTAGTTCTTCTTCATCCAGCTTGTGACTGCGTTCCCCTTCGCGAAGCAGGGAAGGCGAGGGGAGCTTGTAATTCGGGTGGCCCTTGGCGATTTTGGGGTCGGAGGACTTCTTGACCGCGGGTTTCGTGGCGTCCCGGTTAAAAACAAAGATCGGCGACTTGGGCGCCAGATCCTTCGTTTCCTTCTCGTCCTCTTCTTCTGTTTCCGCTTCGGAATGGAAGATGTCGCTGGGATCTGGCAGGGGTATCGGGTGGAGCTGATCGCTTACGACCTCTGCCTTCCCAATCGATTGCAACGGTACCGGCTTCCTGCCGGACAGCCTTGACTCTTCCACGCGCCGCCGCATACGCCTTTGCTCGCGCTCTTCTCGCCAAGCGTGCCAGCGGGCTTGGGCCTTCTGCAAAACGCCCAGTCGTTCCACGGCACCAAGCGGCCCGTGCGGCCCGTTGGCCCAGGCATGCGCGCCCGAAAAAGAAAAACTCGTGGCCATGAATAACGACGTAAAAAAGAGGGCGACGGCCACCAGCAAGGCGCCCCAGAAGTTAAACCCCGCGATCAGCCCGCCCGAAATAACCGAGCCCGTGATGCCACCAGGAAGAATGGCACCGCGCACAGCAGGGAAGTGGCACAACGCCAAAAGGGAAGGGAGCGACAGAAGCAGCAGGCCATAGCCTACGAGCGTTGCGACTTGGGAATCAATCGCCCGGCTCCGGAACCACCGCCAGCCGAGCGCCAAGATGGCCGCCGGCAGCAGGAAGGCCGCAAATCCAAAGACCTGGAAGAGGGCGTCAGAGCCGTAGGCTCCCACGGGGCCAATCCAGTTTTGCGTGGGAGCGCCCGATGGCGCGCTCACATTCCAGGATGGATCCCTTGGCGAATAGGAAATCATCGCCAGGCCGATCAGAATCGCCAGCGAAATACACAAAAAGCCAATCAGCTCATTGAGCCGCTTGTTTTCGGTTGGTGTCAGAAAGCGCACTTATCTCTCCTCAGCTGTTGGGGAAGGCTGAGTGTCGCCCCGGGCGCCGGCGCTAACGCAATCCCGGGTGGAGGAACGCCCAAACAAGAACGATGATACCAAACACGAGCCGGTAGACAACAAATACTTTCAAGGTGCGTGTTTGCAGATAACGAAGGAAGAAGGCGATGACGAAATAGCCGGCGACTCCTGAGACGACTATGCTGATGGCCAGCGTGGACATTGGCAGGTCCAACCCACCGGCTTTGTGCATTTTGATGAGCTTCGGGAGTTCCATCACCACGGCGCCCGCGATCGCCGGCACCGACAGGATGAAGGAAAATCGCGTCGCGGCCGCCCTGGTCAGCCGCCGGAAAAGCCCCGCGGTAATGGTGATGCCCGAGCGCGAAACTCCCGGCCACAAGGCGAGCGCTTGGGCGGTTCCTATGGTCAAAGCGTCGCCGAGATTGGAGTCCGTTTCTTTCCGCGACAAGTCTTTTTTTGAATCCGCCCACCACATCACCAGCGCAATGACCACCAGCGAAACACCGATAATCTTCGGCTGGCGCAGTTTCTCTTCGATTTGGTGATGGAAAAGCACCCCGGCCAGTCCCGCGGGGATTGTTCCAAGGACCAGATACCAAAACATTTTGCGATTGTGGGCGACCTCGTCGGCGGGGGCCGTTGCCGGATATTTCAGCCCCAGTCCGCACAAGAGCAGCTTCCGCCAGTCTTTGAAAAAGTAGAGAACCAACGCTAGTAGCGTTCCCGCATGGAGCGCCACGTCAAATGCAAGTCCCGGATCCTGCCAGTGCACGAGCCAGGGAAACAAGATCAGGTGCGCTGTGCTGCTCACGGGCAGGAATTCCGTCAGGGCCTGCACGAGCGCCAGGATGATGGCCTGAAAGAGTGGCATGTACGCTTAGGTTTCCTTTGTTGCGGGCTTCGCGCGTGCCGTGCCCGGCAGGAGTTTGCGCATCTCGTAGGCGTCGATGCGGCCCAGATAGTAGCGCTTCAACGTCGCTTCGATACGATAGCCGCGCCGCTGCCAGAAGGCAACCGCGGCTTCATTGTCGGTTGCGGTTTCAAGCAGCACGGAACGCACTCCGCGAGTGGCGAGATTTGCTTCCAGGGTTTCCAGCAGCGTTGTCCCGACGCCATGCCGGCGCTCTTTCTCTGCCACGTCAAGAGTAATAATGTGGGCCAGCGGCGGGTTTTCCTCTGACAACACAAATCCCATAATGCGCGTGCCTTCTACGGCCACCACGCAGTCCGCCGAAGCCAGCGTCAGAAAATAGCGTAGGATGGTCTTCGAATACGAAATTCCCGGCGGGAAGCAGGACTGGTCCAGCCGGTGCAGCGCGGCGAAATCGTGCGGCTCGTAGGACCGGAGGGTGACCGCCATGAGCGGATTGTAGTCCAGAACCGGCGTGGCGGCTTGTTCCTACGGCTTCGCCGGAGGAGGCACCTTCATGCCGAGAGCCTTGATGGTCAACTCGTCGGGAGTCGTGACGCCGTCCTTGCGCACGACCACGGAAAATCCGCCGGCGTAATCCCACATCGTCCAGCCGATTCCATATTTTTCGAGCGTTTTGCGAACGTCGGAGAGCCACGCCGCGCGGTCGTTGGGGTTCGCCGCGTTGCGGTACACGCCGAATTCGTTGCAGGTCAGCGGCACGTTCCAGCGTTTGCCCCACGCCGCGGCCTCCGCGATTTCCGCGTCCACGCGCGCGGCATTCCACTCGTCCAGGCCGTAGCGAATGACCGCTTCGCGGTTGATGGCGTCGGGCACGAGTGCCGCCGCGGCCCGCACATTTTCGGGTGTCGAGGGATACGGAACGTTGGCGAGGTAGTGCTGAAAATTCGTCGACCACGTTGCGCCCTGGTGCGTGAAGATGTGCGGATCGTAAAAGTGAAAATTGTAGATGATATTCGGGTCGTGGAGGGGCTCCAGGAAGAGCAACTCGCTGACCGAAGACCAGTTGGCACCCGCCGCGATTATCGTATGGTTTGGTGCGCCCTCGCGAATCGCCACCGCCAGTCTCGCCTGTACGCCGTACCAGCGGTAGCGATCACGGAATTCCGGCTCGTTCAGAATCTCGAAGAAGACACGTTCCGGATCCAACGTGGAATAATGGCGTGCCAGCGCCCGCCAGAAATCCGCGAATTGCTCGACGAAGACATCATCGCTCACTAGTTTCTGCTTGAAGTCACTCTCCGGATGAATGTCGATGATGACGTTGAGCCCGTGATCCAGAATCATCTTTACCGCGCCGTCGACCATAGCCAGATACTCCGCTGGAATGTTGTCTGCCTGCCCTCGACGGAACATCGGCTCGGAATTCAAGGTAAACCGCACGTGATCGAAGCCCATGGCGTGAATCAGCGCCATATCTTGCGCGGTGTCGTACGCGTCGAAATGTTCCTTGGTGTAGCCCTTGGGCTCGTAAACTTGGGCAAACCAATGGCTCAGGTTGATGCCATGCTGCAGATGCGCCGCGCGGCGCTGAGCCAGACTCGCCTGCCCATACGCGCTGCCAGACCCAACCAGCAACGCTGCGGTCAGCGCGGCGATTACGAAAAAATGCGGGGGCACGACGAATCGTGCCCCCGCGAGAGATGCCATCCGCTGTCGAGTTTTCATAGTTTGATGGTGACGGTCTTCACTTCCGTGTAGTTCGAGAGGGAGTATTCGCCGAGTTCGCGGCCAAGACCGGACTGCTTGAATCCGCCGAATGGTGCGCCCGCGTCGAACACGTCGTAGCAGTTTATCCACACAGTTCCCGCGCGCACGCCATCGGCGATGGCATGTGCCTTGGTGATGTCCTTGGTCCACACCGCTGCCGCCAGACCATACGATGACTTGTTTGAGCGTTCCACGACTTCATCGATGGTCTTGAACTTCAGGATCGACATGACCGGCCCAAAAATCTCTTCCTGGGCGATCTTCATGTTGTCCTGCACGTCCGCGAAGACCGTCGGCTCGATGAAATAGCCCTTGTTGCCGACGCGGCTGCCGCCTGCGAGCAACTTGGCCTTTTCCTGCTTGCCAGAGTCGATGTAGCTCATCACTTTATTGAACTGGTCCTGATCCACCTGGGGGCCCTGTTCGGTATTGGTGTCGAATGGGCTGCCCACGGTGCGCTTCTTGGCTCGCGCCACGCTCTTCTCTACGAATTCGTCGTAGCACTTCTCTTCGACGTACAGCCGCGAGCCTGCGCAGCAGCACTGCCCCTGGTTGAAGAACAAGGCGAAGTGCGCGCCTTCGATGGCCTCATCCATGTTCGCGTCCGCGAAAACAATGTTCGGGCTCTTGCCGCCCAACTCCAGCGTCACGCGCTTGAGATTGGTATCGGCAGCGGCGCGCATGATGAGGTGGCCGACTTCCGTCGAACCGGTGAACGCGACTTTGTCTACGTCCATGTGGCGCGCGATCGCCGCGCCGGCCGTAGGGCCGTATCCGGGCAGCAGGTTCACAACGCCTTCGGGGAAACCGGCTTCGAGGATGAGTTCACCGACGCGCAGCGCGGTCAGTGGCGTCTGCTCCGCCGGCTTCATCACCACGGTGCAGCCCATCGAGAGCGCTGGGCCCAGCTTCCACGCCTGCATCAGCAACGGGAAATTCCACGGGATAATCTGTCCGACCACGCCCACTGGCTCGTGCTTTGTGTAAGAGAAATAAGGTCCATTCACAGGAATGGTCTTCCCGTGGTTCTTGTCGGCCCAGCCCGCGTAATAGCGGTAGCAGGCAATCGTCAGAGGAAGGTCCGCCGCGCGTGCCACGTGCGCCGGCTTGCCGTTGTCCAACGCTTCGAGCTGCGCCAGCTCGTCAGCGTGCTTTTCGATGAGATCGGCCAGCTTATTCATCAGATGCCCACGCTCGGAGCCGCTCATCTTTCGCCACGGTCCCTTGTCAAACGCCGCGCGCGCCGCCGCTACCGCCTTGTCGACGTCCGCCGCGTCCGCCTCGGCCACTTGTGTAATCACTTCGCCTGTGGATGGATTGACTGTTGGGAACTTCTTCCCCGAAACGCTGTCCACCCACTTCCCGTTGATTAAGAGTTTTGTCGGTCCAATCTTGATTTCCGGCTGCACCATCGTTGCTGTCGCCATCTTAATTCCTCCTTCAGTCCAGCGTGCTCGCGTCACTAGGTGGGTGCGGGTTACCCCTTTACCCTGAGGCGCAATCGCCGAAGGGCAGGCCCCGCCAGACGCAAGCCTTCTGCCGGGGAAGAAGCCTATACCTCTGACTTGCTGGAGGCAAGGCGCTATCGCTGTCTGGCTTGTGGCGGCGCGTTTTGGACCAGGGTCTTTGCAGTTTGCTGGGCTAGGCGCGTTGCGATCGGTTCCCAGGTGCGCTCCCGCTCGGACTCCGGCAGCTTCAGGAGTCCATCAATTTCCTTCACCAATTCCTCCAACTCCTGCACCGGTCCCGCCTTCTGAAGGTGCTGCAACAGGGAATGATGCGCCTGTTTCCGGCTGATGACTTCCAGAGCATCCAGCATCTGCCGGTGCGCGGTTCCTTCCCAGATTGCCAGGATCATCGCTTCGCGAAGCCAGCGTTCCACGCCAAATTCTTCCAGGACGCCGAGTCCGCCGTGCACCTCCATGCACCACTTGGCGGTCTGCACGGCAAACTCAGCGGTGTGATATTTCGCCAAGTGCGCTAGCAGACGGAACAAGTGATAGCGCGGGGAATACGGCGGCCGCTCTTGCCATACTTCGTTCAGAAGTTGGACCGCTTCCCATGCCAGCGCGAAAGCCGCCCGCAGTTCCTGCAAACGCTCATCGAATTGCGCCCGCAGCATGGGATGCTCGGCAATCCGCTTCCCGAAAGCGATGCGCGTCTCCGCGTACTGCAACGCATCCGCGATGGCCCGCTGCGCCAGCGCAACACTTCCCATGCAGTTCGCCACGCGCGAAATGTTCAACACTTCCAGGATCAGATAGATTCCTTCTTCGGGTCGTCCCAGCAGGTATGCTTCGCTACCCCGTAGCTCCACTTCGCCCGTCGGCACAGACCGCGTGGCGATCTTGTCTTTCAGCCGGCGAATCGTATAGTTCAGTTCTCCGTTCTGGCGACAGCGGGGAAGCAGGTAAAGAGCCAATCCGCGAACGCCAGCAGGTGCTCCTTGCGGCCGCGCCGCCACCACAGCCAGCTCCGCTCCAGCGTTGC
Organism: uncultured Acidobacteriaceae bacterium; assembly: GCA_964524985.1. Lineage (GTDB taxonomy): Bacteria > Acidobacteriota > Terriglobia > Acidiferrales > UBA7541 > Acidiferrum. The sequence goes on along the minus strand of CAZGFL010000023.1, from coordinate 18,550 downwards.
TTGCGAAATACTTGTCTCCCGTCAGCCGCCACCTTTCGCCGTCCGGCACTGCTGCGGCTTCCACTCCGGCCCCCAGGTCCGACCCGCCTTTGATTTCGGTCATCCACGTCGCGCCCTGCCACACGGAATCGTCCCGGCGTAGAAGTTTGTCGAGAAACTTCCCCTTTACATCGGCATCGCCATATTTGCTCAAGGGAACCGCGGTCGACAGCGATACGGTATATGGGCACGTCAGTCCGCAGTCATAAAACGAAGTCGCGTAGATAAGCAGGAACGCAGGCAGCAGGGAATTGTCCTGAAAGACACGCCAGATCACTCCCGAGGTGTAACCCTTCTTCAGCAGCCGCCAGTACTCCGGCGCATAGAGAATTTCATCGACGCGCTTCCCGTTGGCGTCGAACATCCGCACCCATGGCGTTCCCGCGCGATCCACTGCCGCCGAGATGGCCCGCCCTTCCTGTTCCCAATAGCTCTGCCAATCGCTCAGCGCCTGGTCGTACGGAGTCGGACCTATCCTCTCAGCCAGAAAGCGGCTTGGCGATCGCACGCTAGCAAGATCCATGTTTCACCATCAAGATTGCAGGAAGGAGAAATGGTGCGCGTGTTTCGATTTACGACTGCGAAGTATCTTCGTTGGAAGCGGTCTTCGTTTGCGTGGCCGCACGCGTCCTTTTTCCGATGGCGGAATTCCGCGCCACGAAGCGCATGCAAGGACAATAGCCTTTGCGGTCGCCCGCTGCCTGGCATGTATACCGTAAAGCGGTGTGCTTGCTGGCGCTATGTCCGCACAGACAGATCTCGTTCGGCCGGGCGGGAGCATCCCGCTCGCCGCGTCTTTTTGTTGAGGCCTTGGGCGTAGCCTCTTGCACGTTTTCCTCAGTCACGCGACTTCTCCTTTTTCCTCCTCACTATTATACGGCTTGCCACGGAATCTCACTCCGATGGATCACCACCATTCCAGGGATCCTCGGCCATGAACGTGGCCCGGCGGCTAGACCTCCAGAATGACGGGGAGAATCAGCGGCCGCTTGGAAGTTTGCTTGCTGATGTACCGTTTCAGGTCCACCCGGATCTTTTCCTTGATGACGCTCCAGTCGGAGTTCTCTTCGGCGTTGGATTCCGAAACGGTTTTCATCAGGACTTCGCGAGCACCGATGAGCAGTTCCTGTCCGTTGTCGCTCATCAGCCCGCGCGTGACAATTTCCGGCTGCGACTCGAGTTTCCCGGTGTGCTTGTCGATCGCGATGATCGGCACGACCACGCCGTCTTCGGAGAGGTGCTTTCTGTCGCGAATAACGACCTCTTCAATCTCTTCAAGCGAACCGGAATCCACAAGAACGCGTCCCGCGGCAACGGGCTCGCGCCGGAACGCTCCCTCCTCGGTGAACTCGATCGACTGGCCGTTCTCGATGAGCAGGATTTCCTCGGAAACCACACCAAGCTGATGCGCCAGCGCCGCGTGGCGAAACAGATGGCGATACTCGCCATGAACGGGGATGAAATATTTTGGTTTTACGAGCTGCAACATCAGCTTCTGTTCTTCCTGGCTGGCGTGCCCGGAAACGTGAATCACTCCGCCGGAATTGTCGTAATACACTAGGGCCCGGCGGCGGAACATGTGGTCCAGCATGCGGAAGATGGCTTTTTCGTTCCCGGGAATGATGCGCGAAGAAAGAATTACGCAGTCGTTTTCGTCCACCGAAACGTGGCGGTGACTGTCGACGGCGATACGCGAGAGGGAGGACATCGGCTCGGCTTGGCTGCCGCTCGCGAGAATGAGGATGCGCTTCGGGTCGAACCCGCGAATATCCTGTGGCCGAACCACCGTGCCGTCTGGAATGCGCAGCAGCTCGAGCGAATGCGCGATCTCCACATTGTCGACCATGCTGCGACCGACGAACGCCACTTTGCGGTTCACGCGCGTAGCAATGTCGATCACCTGCTGAATGCGGTGAATCGAGGAGGCGAAACACGAGAGAATCACGCGGCGCGGCGCGGAGCGGCACAGCTCCTCGATCCGCGGAACGATGGCGCGCTCGGATGGCGTGAAGCCCGGGCGTTCCACGTTTGTTGAATCGCTGAAAAGGGCCAGCACGCCTTCGCTGCCATATTTCGCGAACGCATGCAGGTCAAACGGGCCGCCATCGACGGGTGTCTGGTCGATCTTGAAGTCGCCAGTGTGGATGATGACGCCGACCGGCGTGCGAATCGCCAGCGCTACGCAATCCACCGTGCTGTGAGTAACCGAGATGAATTCGATCTCGAATGGGCCGATTTCGACCAGCCTGCCCGGCAGAACCTCGAGAAGCGTGGTCGAATCGAGCAGACCCGCCTCGTCCAGGCGTTTTTTTACGAGCGCCAACGTGAAGCGCGTCCCGTAGACAGGCACATTCAAATCGCGGAGGATGTAGGGCAAAGCACCTATATGGTCTTCATGCCCGTGCGTCAAAACAATGGCGCGTACCTGCGAACGGTTCTGCTTCAGGTAAGAAATGTCCGGAATGACGAGGTCAACGCCGAGAAGCTCGGATTCAGGAAACATCATGCCAGCGTCGATGACGATGAGGTCGTCTCCCAGGCGCAGCACCATCATGTTCATACCGAATTCGCCGAGGCCGCCAAGGGGAATCGCTGTGAGGGTTTGTGCAGTCGTACGCAAAGAAGCGTCAGCTCCGTGATGCAACGGAGAATCGTATCACAGGGAAGTGATTAGTGAGTCGTGTGAGTCGTGTGACTCGTGAAAATTACCGCAAGTCGCCTTGTAGGTCAGTGATCGTGGCCGCCGCTAAAAAGATGGGCGATGGAGACGAGAATCACGGCGCCAAGCGTGGCGGCAGCCAGGGAATACCAGAAGCCGCCGCCGAAGATTCCCAGCTTCACGAAGACCCAGCCGCCGATGAACGAACCGATTAACCCGAGAACAACATCGGCGATGCACCCGAAGCCGCGGCCGCGCGCGATTTTCCCCGCAAGCCATCCGGCGATCAAGCCGATGAGAAGCCAACCAAGGAGGCCACGGCGATACTCGAAATAGACGATGTGTTCTTCAAGAAAGACGGCAATAAGCGAGAGAACCATTGCGCCTCCAGCATCAGAGAAGGATGACCAGTATATCTTTCAAGAATACGCTGCGCCCATCCCCATTCTTTCATTCGCCCCCGGCGTTCATGGGCCGGCCGCCCACAAATTCGATCGATCACCTACCGCTCGGTTGCTGCTGGGTCATGCAGTGGAGTGTACCGAGACCGAGGACCAAGTCGCGGCAGGGAATGCCCACGACGTCGCGATCCGGAAATAGGCGCGCCAGGGTATTCAAGGCAACTCGATCGTTGGCGTCGGTAAAGGTCGGCACGAGAACGAGTTTGTTGGCGATGTAGAAATTCGCATAGCTGGCGGGCAAGCGGAAGTCGTCGAAGTACACCGGCGCAGGCATGGGAACCGTCTCGACACGCAAAGAGGTTCCGTCTTGATCCTTCATGGTTCTGAGAAGCGCGAGATTTTCCTGCAAAGGCGCGAAGTTCACATCCTTGGGATCTTCTTCCACGATCGTCACAAGGGTCGTGGGATTCACGAAGCGCGTGAGGTCGTCGACGTGGCCGTGAGTGTCGTCGCCGGCGATACCGCTCTTAAGCCACAGGACGTTGGTGACGCCCAGATATTCGCGAAAGACCTGCGCGTAATCTTCCTTCGTGAAGCAGGGATTTCGTTCCTGGACTTTGCCCAGGAGGCACTCTTCCGTGGTCAGGAGTGTGCCGCAGCCGTTGACGTCAATGCTGCCGCCTTCGAGTACCACGCGGCGACCGTTGTGCTGTGGCTCCCACAGGCGGCGCTTCAGTTGTTTGTTCGCCTTCGTGACGACGGCGGCGTCCTTCCTGTGATTCGGGTACTTGGCCCAGCCGTTGAACTGAAAGTTGTTGAAGGCCACTTCGCCGGATTCGTTGCGCACGCAAAGGGGACCGGAGTCACGCATCCAGCCACGATCTGTGGGAACGATGAAGAAGTCCACGGCGTCCAGATTCGCGCCTGCTTTTTTTAGCATGGTGCGCACGCGAGATTGGACATCGCCGCTTGCGACAAGCAGGAAGACGCGCTCGACTTGCGACAAATGGCGGACGATCTCCGCGAACGCCCAGGGGATGACCTGAAATTTCCCGGGCCAATCCGTGACTTCGTGCGGCCAGCCCAGCCAAGTGGCTTCGTGAGGTTCCCATTCGGCGGGCATGCGGAAGCCCTGTGAGAAGGGAGGCGGTGTGCTTTGAGTGCTAGGCACCGGCCAAACCTCGTTCGTAGCTCGGTACACAGGCTGAAGCCTGTGCTACTGAAGGCATGCGGAAGTCGAGAGAATCCAGGATGGAGATGGATGATCTCGGTTTCATCGGACGAAAGAATTTAACACAAAGAGCACAGAGGACACAGAGATCGCAGTGAAAAGAGGAAAAACAGAAAATGGAAAAGAGAAAAAGGACTATTTTTCGCCGACCCAGCGGTTGAGGATGGGCTGATAAGCATCGATGCGACGATCCCGCAGAAACGGCCAGTTGCGACGCGTCTCCTCGCTCTTGGCAGGATCGCACTCGACAACGAGAATTTCTTCTTTGTCATTGGAAGCTTCCGCGACGATTTGCCCAAATGGATCGGCGACAAACGAATTGCCCCAGAATTCCAGACCAGCATCGCCTTTCTCCGGCTTGCCTTCGAACCCGACACGATTCACCACTGCCGCATAGACGCCATTGGCGATGGCATGGCCCCGTTGAATGGTTTTCCACGCGTCAAGTTGCGCCGCGCCGAATTGCGCCTTTTCATGTGGGTGCCAGCCGATGCTGGTCGGATAAACAATGACTTGCGCACCGCCAAGGGCCGTGACGCGTGAGCCTTCGGGATACCACTGGTCCCAGCAAATCTGTACTCCAATGCGCGCGTATTTCGTGTCGAAATTCGGGAATCCCAGATCGCCAGGTGTGAAATAAAACTTCTCGTAATAGAGCGGGTCGTCAGGGATGTGCATCTTGCGGTATTTCCCAAGGAACGTGCCGTCGGCATCCAGCACCGCGCACGAATTGTGATAGACGCCAGGCGCTCGGCGCTCAAATAACGAAACGACCAGCGCGACTTTCCTTTCTTTGGCGACCTGCGCAAGCCTCTCCGTGGTGGGGCCCGGCACGGCTTCCGAAAGATTGAACAGTTCGGCGTCTTCCGTCCGGCAGAAATATTCGCCATGGAAGAGTTCGTGAAGCGAGATGATTTGTGCGCCACGCGCCGCGGCCTCGCGGATTTTTTCGATCGCGCGAGTGAGATTTTCTTCCGCGTTTACCGTGCACTTCATCTGCACAAGCCCGACGGTAAATTTATTGACCATGAAAAATAGTTTAGCATGAGCAGGAAAGAAATTATTTTCGGCCGTTTTGTAGTATCTTTTGCACCGCATCTGCAATATCAATCAGCAAGAAGAATTTGCATTTTGATTCACGCGGCGAAAGCCTGATTGTCACGACGGATTCATGTTCTGCCGAGGAGAAGCGATGGCGAAGCAGCGAGAGAAGACTGTGACGGGGAGGATTCTCCACGATCCAGTGAAAGACAAACTCCGGCCGATGTTTCCGCTGGACTTATCGAAATGCCGGACGGTCGACGAGTTGGTTCGCGCCATGGGAGACACGGCATTCACCGGGCGCCAGATCGGCGACGCGGCGGATGTGTTCGAGCAGATGGCCCGCGATAAGGATTGCTTTGTGGTGATGACGCTGTCCGGCGCTTTGACGGTCGGCAAGATGGGGCTGGTTTTTTGCGACCTAATTGATTCAGGCATGGTTAAGGCCATCGTTTCGACCGGTGCGCTCATGGCTCATGGACTGGTGGAAGCCACCGGTTACTCGCATTTCCGTTACAACCCTGACATGGGCGATAAGGAGCTCTTCCATGCCGGATACAACCGGGTGTATGACTCGCTCGAGCCGGAAACCAATCTCGACCACGTCGAAGAGGTGATGGACCACATTTTCACGGGATGGGACGCGGAAGACATCGCGTGCAGTTGGAAGATTCATCGGAAGATCGGCGAGTATCTGCACAAGACGGCGCAAGGTCGAGGAATTCTGAAATCCGCCTACGAGCACAACGTTCCAATTTTTGTTCCCGCGTTTAGCGATTCGGAGCTGGGCATCGACTTTGCGCTGCACAAGATCGCCCGGCAGAGGGACAAGCGCCCACTGCTGCGGTTTGATCCTTTTCTCGATTTCGAGAAGTTTGCCGACACCATGTTGGCCACGCGGCGTATGGGGATTCTAACCATCGGCGGAGGTGTGCCGCGCAATTGGTCGCAGCAGTTTGGAGTGTATGCGGAATTGCTGGCGAGGCGAGGGTACAAAAAGTTGCCGCTGAAACGCTACAACTACGGAGTGCGCATTTGTCCGGAGCCGGTGCATTGGGGAGGCCTCAGCGGAAGCACGTATACGGAAGCGGTTTCCTGGGGCAAGTTTGTGCCGCCGGAAGAAGGCGGGAGATTCGCGGAGGTATTCGACGATGCGACGGTGGCGCTGCCGTTGATCGCCAGGGCGGTGCTGGAACGCGTCGGGTACTTTAAAAAGAAGAAAAGGATTAAGAAGTCGAATGGGGTGCTGGTTCGCAAAAGTTGATCTAGGGGGGGAAAAGAAATGGCAAAAGCGAACCTTGCGAAAAGCGAATCACTGTATGGAGTACATCCAAGTGTGGCGATGGTGCAGAAGTCGATGGCGGAGCTGAAAGAAAAAACGGGGCGTGCACTGGAAGAGTGGATTGCACTGGTGAAGAAGGACGGGCCGAAAGACGAAAAGGCCCGGCGTGAATGGCTGAAGGCGAAGCACAAGTTAGGAATGAATCATGCGCGGTGGATTGCGGAGCGCGCGGAAGGAAAGGGCGGGGATCTAGACACGCCAGAAGTGTATTTGAAGAGCGCGGTCCGGTATGTGGAGGAACAGTACGCGGGGGCGAAAGAAAAGTGGCGGCCGATCTACGATGCGCTATTGAAGCTCGGGCAATCCATAGGCGGCGATGTGAAAGCCTGCCCCTGCAAAACCATGGTGCCGCTGTACCGCAATCACGTGTTTGCGCAAATCAAGCCAACGACCAACACGCGCATCGACTTTGGCCTGGCTCTGACCCGCTACAAAGGGAAATTGCCGAAGCGGTTGGTCGATACCGGCGGGCTGACGAAGAAAGACCGCATCACACACCGGATGGAGCTCACTTCGACCGCGGATATTGACGCCGAAGTGAAGAAATGGCTGAAGACTGCATACGATTTAGATGCGTAGACATTTCTAAGGTACCTCGAGGCGCGTGCCTGCTCCGGCGTAAAGATCATCATCACCGAAGGCTTTTTGCAGACGCAGAAACGCTGGTTCGCCAGTGCAGTGGCCGGGAGCGATTTTTTCAAGTTTCCATTTGTTCTTTAGGTTGTCCACCAGGCGGTCAATCTCGGTTTCCGGCGTACTGACGAGATGAAAGCCGCCACCAAGAAAATGCACGTGCGGATCAATGACAGAAGCGGCCTGTAAGATTTCCTCGACTCCTGGGTGAGAGCAGCCGACGATGACCGACAATCCATCGGGTCCCCGAAGAGCGAGCGACAGTTCACGCAGTTCGAGAGTGCCCGGAGTCTTCGAAATAGTAAAAACCACGAAGATGCCCGAGGAAATCTCGGTCAGTTTGTCGATCAGCAGAAAGTTGCCGCCATTCCAGGGATAGCCGGTCGGAATCTTGTCCGGGTATTTTCCGTCGTAATAGCGCATGCGCTCGGGCAGAGAAGTAATCGGCTTGATCAATGTAGGAGGAACGGCGCCGCCAAAAATACCGAACGACTCGAGTGGAGCATAAACAGAGACATTCGGGTTCACAGAAAGAAGGTATTTTAGTCCTGTGGTGTGGTCGGTATGACGGTGAGAAATGACGACAAAATCCAGCTTGGAGAGATCGACGCCAAGGGCTTTGACATTGTGCTCGAATATCGCGGCATTGTTTCCTGTGTCGAAAAGTATTCGTTTTCCGTCATGCTCAACGAGAGCCGAAAAGCCCCAGTCCTTGGTGATGGCTTTGTTGTCGGAAAACGCGTCATAGAGAATAGTAACGCGGTCTTTGGCAACAGCATTTCCGGAAATTGCAAGGACAAAAGCCAGCGTGAGCCCGAAGAGTCCGCGAATAACTTTCATCAAGAACCTCCCAGGAGACTTGGTAGGGTCCTTAGTCGTCTTCGCCGATAAGGATGGCGGCGCCAAGAACGGTGGTCCACAGGCCGCGCTTGTCGCCGACGGCGGATTGCGTGATGTTCATGGTGCGGACGATTTTATTGGAGATTCGGTAGACCTCTTTTTTTTCGTCAAAACTTAAATCGGGATCAAATTCCACGTTCAAAGTCGTAGCGAGCATTTCCGCGGCGAGCTCTTCGGCGTACTCGCCGGCCACTTCTTCGGTTTCGCCGAAGGAGTGATGCTCGGAGAGGTAGCCGTACATGCTCTTGTCGCTCGGGAGCGCCAAGCCAATGCTCGCGGCGATGAGGCGGTGCGCTTCCTTGGTGGAGTTTTCGCTGATGACGGTGAAGGCGACCTGGCCGGGCTTGATGTGCTTCAAGCCTTCGCTGCGGGAAATCAGTTTGCAATTCGGAGGAAAGATGGAAGAAACGCGCACGATGTTGCACGCGGCGATGCCCGCGTTGCGGAGCGCAAGCTCGAAGCTCGAAAGCCTTTCACGATGTTTACCGACGCCTTTGGTGAGGAAGATCTTCTTCGCAACGAACGCCATGGTGCCGGTTTGCCGTGCCTCCGTGAATGGGTTGAGCCCGAAAAATTTTCCCGCGAAGGAAAAGTAACAAGAAGGTATTCGAGTGTCAACGCCTTTCGAGCGCCTGAGAGCGACAAACGAAGCAATTGTGAACGAGAGATGACAGGCAGCCAGACGTGTCTCGAGAAAATTACTCGCCGGCTACGCGTTGCACGAGTTTCCCGAGCGGTTTGCAGAGGGCGAGAATCTTGCCCAGATCATCGGCCGTGAAATCCTCGCCCGCGGAATCATGATCTAGCCCTTTCCGGCTGATTTGAATGACGCCAATTACCTTGCCATCCAAGAGAATGGGCGCGCTGATGATTTTTTGGATCGATTCCGGGGATTCCCCCGTGATTTTGACGCCTTCAAACACGGTGGCGTGACGCGCGGCGCCAAAGTTGTTGTCGATTTCCGGCCGGCTGTCGCGCGCGGTCTTGGCGGCAAGCGCGGAGTTGCTGGTCAGCGGGATGAATCCGACCTTTTTCAGGGCTTCCGGAACGAGAAAATGTAGATGCTTCCACCGGCGGGAAACGCCCAGGATGGCCACTTCATCCGTGCGCACACCGATGGTTTTGCCAATCTTCTCAGCCACCGAAGGCAGGGAGATCTGGGTGGTATCGGGCTCATTCTCGGAAATGGCCGAGGCGATGCGTTCGAGTTCAGAAACCAGGCTGAGGGTCGCGCTCATGATGATTCCAAGAATGCAAGGAGGTCGGCCAGGGAGGAGTTAACCCGGCGGATCGCTTCCGTGGCTGACCTATTGTCGCGCTGGAGAGAAGGCGCGGCAAGGAATATTGCCCTCAATTGTTGCGGGAACAAAACGGTCCATGAGAACAGGCTAACTTGCATCCGCGATGGCATACTCCTATACTGGCGGGGCTGCGAATTCTCGACGCTCAGCCGTGTTTTACTAGCTCGAACGGCAGGAGTCCGCGGCGGAGAGGGCATGTCCGCAAAGACAACCCGGCCTGGCTCGGATTCTCTTCCTCACATCGCCAATCATCCTTTGCAGGCGAGATTTTCCCGCCGAAAGGGGCAGTGCCACGGATGAGCACCACCGCGAATTTTCCACTGGCCCAACTGCGCTTTTGGGAAACGACCATTGGGAAAAAAGCCATCATGGCGGTCACGGGTGTCATCCTATTTGGCTTTGTGGTCGCGCATCTGTTGGGCAATCTGCAAATCTATCTGCCGCCAGAGAAGATCAATCATTACTCGGAAGCGCTGCGAGCCGTACCGCTTCTTCTTTGGGGAGCGCGGATCACCCTGCTGGTCTCCGTGTGCCTGCATATCTGGGCTTCGTTCGTGCTGTGGCGGTTGCAAAATGCCGCGCGGCCCATTCCGTATGTGAAAAAGGCCAACCTGCACTCGACTTACGCCTCGCGCACCATGATGTGGAGCGGACCGATCGTGCTGGCCTTCGTGGTTTTCCACCTGCTGCATTTTACGTTCGGGGTCGTGCATCCGGGCGGTCCCTTCGACAAGCGCAACGTGTACAACAATGTCGTGACTGGGTTTCAATTCTGGCCGGTTTCGCTGTTTTACATCATTGCGATGGTCATGCTGTGCTATCACCTGTATCACGGGCTGTGGAGCATGTTTCAGTCGCTGGGCTTCAGCCACCCGGTCTATACGCCTTGGATCCAGCGGCTGGCCAAAATCGTTGCGATTCTGATTGCCGCGGGCAATATTTCAATTCCGGTTGCTGTCCTGGCCGGTTTTATCAAGCCGGTATGAGGAGGGGCTGACACATGGAACTGGTTTCCAACGCCCCCACCGGGCCGATCGAGAAATCTTGGGAAGCGCATAAGTTCGGTCTGAAGCTGGTCAATCCAGCCAACAAGCGCAAGTTCAACGTCATCGTCGTCGGTACGGGCCTCGCGGGTGGTGCCGCAGCCGCCAGCTTGGGGGAGCTGGGCTACAACGTCCACTGCTTCTGCTTCCAGGATTCACCGCGCCGCGCCCACTCCATCGCCGCCCAAGGCGGTATCAACGCCGCGAAGAACTATCACAACGACGGTGACAGCGTGTATCGCCTCTTCTACGACACGGTGAAAGGTGGAGACTTCCGCTCCCGCGAAGCCAACGTCTACCGCTTGGCGCAAGTGAGCGTCAACATTATCGACCAGTGCGTGGCGCAAGGCGTGCCGTTCGCTCGCGAATATGGAGGCCTGCTGGACAATCGCTCGTTCGGCGGCGCGCAGGTTTCCCGGACCTTCTACGCCCGCGGCCAGACGGGCCAGCAGCTTCTTCTCGGCGCCTACCAGGCCCTGGAACGTCAGATTGGCCTCGGTACCGTGAAAATGTATCCCCGCACCGAGATGCTCGACCTCATCGTCGTGGATGGCCAGGCGCGTGGAATCGTTACGCGCAACCTCAACGACGGAAAAATCGATGTTCACATCGGCGATGCGGTCATCCTCGCCACAGGCGGCTACGGCAACGTCTTTTATCTCTCCACCAACGCGAAGGGTTCCAACGCAACCGCGATTTGGCGCGCCTACAAGCGCGGCGCCCTGTTCGCCAATCCGTGCTTCACGCAGATCCACCCCACTTGCATTCCCGTTTCCGGCGACTATCAGTCCAAGCTCACGCTCATGTCTGAGTCTCTCCGCAACGATGGCCGCATCTGGGTTCCCAAGCAGCCGGGCGACAAGCGCAATCCGGCTTCGATCCCGGAGGCGGAGCGCGACTATTATTTGGAGCGGCGCTATCCCAGCTTCGGCAACCTCGTTCCGCGCGACATCGCCTCCCGCGCCGCCAAAACCGAGTGCGACTCCGGCCACGGCGTTGGCGAAACCGGATTGGGCGTCTATCTTGATTTCACGGATTGCATTAAGCGGCTTGGCAAACAAAAGATCGCGGAGCGTTACGGCAACCTCTTTGAAATGTACGAACGCATCACCGGAGAAAACCCCTACGAAGTACCGATGCGCATCTATCCGGCGATTCACTACACCATGGGTGGCCTCTGGGTGGACTACAACCTCATGTCTACCATCCCCGGACTGTTCGTGCTCGGCGAGGCAAATTTCTCCGACCATGGCGCGAACCGCTTGGGCGCCAGCGCGTTGATGCAGGGTCTTGCCGACGGCTACTTCATCATTCCGTACACCATCGGCAACTACCTCGCGAGTGCGAAGCTCTCAAAAGTGGCGTCTGACGCTCCGGCAGCAAGAGATGCCGTCGCCAACGTTACAGCCATAACCAATAAGCTCTTCCAGGCTGGCGGCAAGCGCACTGTCGACTCTTACCATCGCGAGTTGGGCAAAATCGTTTGGGAAGACTGCGGTATGGCGCGCAACGCCGAAGGGCTGAAAAAGGCTGTCGGAATGATTGGCGAGCTGCGAGAGGATTTCTGGAAGAACGTGCGGGTCCTTGGCACGAATGAGGAGTTCAATCAAGCGCTTGAGAAGGCCGGGCGCGTGGCGGATTTCTTCGAACTGGGCGAACTGATGTGCATCGATGCGCTGCAACGCAATGAGTCATGCGGCGGCCATTTCCGCGAGGAATATCAGACGCCGGAAGGGGAAGCGTTGCGCGACGATGCCAACTTTTCTTACGTGGCCGCGTGGGACTTCCAGGGCGCAGGGCGGCCGGCTTCGCTAGTCAAAGAGCCGTTGGTCTTCAACTACGTAAATCCGTCGCAGCGGAGCTACAAGTAATATGGAACTGACACTCCACGTCTGGCGGCAGAAGAACGCGATGGATGAGGGCCGCATGGTCCGCTACGAAGTCCCCGGCGTGAACGAGCACATGTCGTTTCTCGAAATGCTCGACGTGCTGAACGAACGGTTGATCGAGAAGGGCGAGGACCCCGTCGCGTTCGATCACGATTGTCGCGAAGGCATCTGCGGCATGTGCGGTTTTATGATCAATGGCAAGGCCCATGGCGGCTTCAAAGGCACTACCGTCTGCCAGTTGCACATGCGGCACTTCCGGGATGGCGAGGAACTGTATCTCGAACCGTGGCGCGCCGCGGCATTTCCCGTGATTAAGGATCTGGCCGTGAACCGCTCGGCCTTTGACCGTATCATCGCCGCCGGCGGATTTATCTCTGTGCCCACCGGAAGTGCGCCCGATGGAAACGCCATTCCCATTCGCAAACTGGACGCTGATCTAGCCATGGACGCAGCGGCGTGCATCGGCTGCGGAGCCTGCGTGGCGGCGTGTCCGAACAGCGCCGCGGCCTTGTTCGTCGGTGCGAAGATTTCGCACCTCGCACATCTTCCGCAAGGGCAGGCGGAACGCGACCGCCGCGCGCTGTCCATGATTCGCCAGATGAATCGCGAAGGCTTTGCCAACTGCACGAATATCGGGGAATGCGAAGCGGCCTGCCCCAAACAGATCAAGCTGGAAGTCATCGCCCAGAGCAACGCCGATTACATCAAGGCGGCGTTCACCGAACGTCCGGTGACAACGTCCGGCGGGGTCGGCTAATCTCGTCTCTTGAGACGGTTGTTTTGTAGTGCCACGCCGTGAAGCAAGCGCTCCTCGGGTGACTATTCGGTGAGTTGGGCCTGGCCTTCCCGTTAATGAAACGACGACAGTACCCGTAAGCCCGAGGGCTCCTCTAGCTGACCCCGGTATACTCAATACATGGGCGATTCTTTGCGAACGGTCCCTGATGTATTAACAGGCGAATCCGGTTTCCTGAATACGGCGGCTAGCGCGCAGCAATCCAGCACAATTCCAGCCTCAGGAGCCTCAGGCCGGCGTGGGATTCTGCGCAACCCCGTTCTTATCGCTACGGTGATCTTCTTTGTTGCATGGCGGCTCTTTTTTGCCGGCATACGCATCCCCGCGAATACCTACTACGATGAGGGATCTTACGTTGAATCGGCCAAGGCGTTCTTGATCGGCGAACCAAACCCGAACAGAGGTTCCCCTCCATTGGGGCAAATGTTGATTGCTGCTGGCATCCAAGAATTCGGGGACAATCCTCTGGGATGGCGCATCGCGGGAAGCGCCTTTGGTGCGCTTGCGCTTTCTGCCGTGTTTCTATGGACTTTTCTCCTCACCCGCAATCTGGGGCTCGCGGCAATTTCTGCGGCCTTGACTCTATCCAATAATTTTCTCTTCGTGATGTCTCGCCTGGCGATGCTCGATGTATTTTTGGTTTGCTTTATTTTCTGGGGCTTGGTGGCATACACCGCGGCTCTCGAGCTTGACGTCGGCGCTGGACAGCGCCGAATCCTTTTGTGCTGCGCAGGTGCCTTGCTGGGTCTTGCCGCCGGTTGCAAGGTGAACGCCGTAGACACGCTGGCGGTCCTGGCGCTGGTCAGTGGGTTGTTGCTGTGGATCCCAAAGCGTTTCACAGTGGATTCCAATGCGCCGCTATCCCGTTACTCACAAAATCTAAGGCAAGCGGGTTTTTCAGGGATCGCCATTGGCTTAGTGGCCTCCCCGCTGATTTCGTATAGTTTGGTTTTCTGGCCCCTTTTCCACCGCTTGCAAATGCCATTTGGAATGCGCGAATTGGCCCAAATAAATGTCTTCATGTGGCATTTTAAGACCTCCGCTGTGTGCAATGTGGCCATCGCATCGTCGTGGTATACGTGGCCGTTTCATGTCTCGCCACAGCGCGGACTCTCCTACTTGCTTGGCAACCCCGTGGTCATGTGGGGAGGCGTAGCGAGCCTGGTTTTCAGTCTGCGGCGAATTTGGCGATCTCTGGCCGTGGCGGAAACTATGTTGCTTCTTCTTTACACTGCTAATCTGTTGCAGTGGAGCGTCACACCGATGAAGGCCACCTTTTACTATTATTATTTCCCCGCGGCGATGTTCCTCGGCGTGGCTGTGGCGCTGTTCCTGCGCCGTCTTCCGCGCACAGTTTTGGGGATTCACGTCGGAACAATCGTGTTGGTCGCGGCTGCGGTTGTATTCTTGTGGTGCTTGCCGAGAATGGCGCATTTGGAGGCGCCCTGGGACTGCGCCTTGGGGTGCTGGAACTGAAATTCCGTGTACTGTCTTCTCTGCGAGTTGCGCTTAAAGCAGCCCGCAAATTTCTGAAAAGTCAAATCCACCTAAGTAGAAAAACGTATACAATCTCTCTTCGTTTTTTCGGAGGAGAAATGGTCCGCATCCGTTTGATGGCGGTTTTCTGTGTTTTGGCTACGGCGTTAATGACAGTCGGAACTTCCGGCGATGCGATTTCTGATCGCGCGCACAAACTGCACCTCTCCGCGATCGTTCTGGACACGCACGACGACACCACGCAGCGTTTCCTCACCAAGGACTTCGACATCGGCAAACGCAATTCCGACGGCCACATCGACATCCCCCGCATGCGCGAAGGCGGCATGAACGCCATCTTCTTCTCCATCTGGATCGATGGCCGCATCATGGGCCCGCCGGCGGTTCAAAAGGCCCTCGACCAGATCGATCTGGTTCACGAAAACGTCCGCAGCCATTCCAAAGACCTGGTCTTCTGTCGCACTGCCGCAGAAGTGCGCCGCGCCCACGCGGAAGGCAAGATCGCCGCGCTTATAGGTGTCGAAGGCGGCCACATGATTGGAAACGACATTCACGTCCTACGCACGTTTGGCGACCTCGGCGTCCGCTACATGACGCTTTCTCATTTCTACAACGACGAATGGGCCGATTCCTCCACCGACAAGCCCGCGCACAACGGCCTCACGGATTTCGGCAAAGAGATCGTCCGCGAAATGAACCGCCAGGGCATCATGGTGGACATTTCTCATGTCAGCGACAAGACTTTCTACGACGCTCTCGAAGTCAGCAAAGCGCCGCTCATCGCTTCGCATTCATCCTGCCGGGCCCTGTGTAATCATCCGCGCGACATGTCTGACGACATGATCAAGGCTTTGGCCGCCAAAGGCGGCGTCATCCAGATCAACTACGAGCGCAGCTTCATCGACCAGGCCTACAAGGATGCGTATGACAAGGTCGCTGGGGGAGTTGTAGCGGCCACGGAGAAGGTCACGAAAGACTGCGCCGGCGACGACACTTGCGTGGACCGCAAGCTCAAGGAACTGCAGGCCCAGATGGAAGCCACCGGCGCGCTGCCCCGCGTTAGTTGGGAGCGAATCATTGACCACATCGATCACGCCGTGAAGCTCGTCGGCGCCGATCATGTTGGCCTCGGGTCCGATTTCGACGGCGCGACGATGCCCGACGGCATGGAGGATTGCTCCAAGTTGCCGAAAATTACAGAAGCTTTGATGCGCAAGGGCTATTCGGACGCCGCCATTCGCAAAATTCTGGGCGAAAACACGTTGCGCGTTTTGGAGCAAACGGAAAGAGTCAGTAAGGAAATGCAGGCACAGTGACGCATTCGAATATCTCAAGGAGTAAATGAGAATTGAAATGCTGCGAACCATCGTCACCGCGGGATTGTGCGTCACCACTGGAGGGTTCCTCGTGCCTCGCGTGACCGCGGATGACATTTCGGCCCGGGCCAAGAAGTTGCATTTCTCGGCGATTCTCATCGACACGCACGATGACACCACGCAGCGGTTCCTCGATGGCAAATTCGACCTCGCGGCGCGGAGCGCCACGGGAAGCATCGACCTCCCGCGCATGCGCGAGGGCAATCTCGGCGCCATCTTTTTCGCCATCTGGATTCCCAGCAAGATCACGGGGGAAGAAGCGGTCCGCCGCGCCCTCGTTCAGATCGATGCCGTGCGTGCGCAGGTAAGGTCCCATCCAAAAGATCTGGGGCTCGCCACCACTACGGCCGAAATCCGCGAGGCCCACAAGCAGCACAAAATCGCCGCGCTGATGGGCGTCGAGGGCGGCCACATGATCAATTCCAATCTCGACGTCCTGCGTAAATATGCTTCTCTCGGTGTTCGCTACATGACTCTCACCCACAGCGGCAATTGCGAATGGGCGGATGCTTCCACGGACAAGCCCGTACACAACGGCCTGTCCGACTTCGGCAAAGATGTGATTCGCGAAATGAACCGCCTCGGCATGATGGTGGACATCTCGCATGTCAGCGACAAGACTTTTTATGACGCCCTCAAAGTCAGCAAAGCTCCGCTCATCGCCTCGCATTCGTCCTGCCGCGCCCTGTGCGATGCTGCCCGCAATATGACTGACCAAATGATGAAGGACCTGGCCGCCAAAGGCGGCGTTGTTCAAATCAATTATCACGTCGGCTTCTTGAGCCAGGAATTTCGCAACGCCGAAAAGGCCCATCCCGAGTGGGAGCAGGCCATCGCCGCGGAAGTGAAAAAAGCCTGCGGCGACAACGAAGCCTGCCTGCTCATCGAAGGCGATCGTGTCACCCGGGAATATGTAGAGCAAGGCAAGCTGCCCCGCGTTGGATGGAAGACAATCATCGAGCACATCGACCATGCCGTGAAAATCGCCGGCATCGACCATGTCGGTCTCGGCTCTGACTTCGACGGCGCCAACATGCCCTTTGGCATGGAGGACGCCTCGAAACTGCCGAAAATCACCGATGCTCTTCTGAAGAAGGGCTACTCCGAAGATGACGTAAGGAAGATTCTTGGCGAAAATACTCTGCGGGTGATGACCGAGGTCGAACTGGTCAGCCGTGAGCTGAATGCGGCGAATTCGAAATCGCGATAGGGAATTGGGTACAGCTCTACTGAGGAGAATGAAAATGAGAAAAGCGAGTTGGATCTGGATGGTTGCAGCTTTGGCGGTAGCGTCCTTTGGCTGTAAGAAAGAAGAGCCGGTCGCGGAATCCACGCCCCCGGCACAACCTGCCGCCGCTCAACCTCCGGCCGCAGCGCCGGCCGAAACAACACCCGCACCTGCTCAACCGACACCTGCCGCCAGCGAAGCGCCCCCCGTTGTCCCCAAGTCTGGGTTTGACCGTGCGCTTCTGCGTCCCGCCATGCTCGGCGAGATTGCTCCGGACACCTATCAGGTAAAGTTTTCCACCACGCGCGGCGACTTTACCGTCACTGTCACCCGTTCCTGGGCTCCCATCGGCGCAGACCGCTTCTACAACCTCGTCAAGCATCATTTCTATGACAACGCCAGTGTCTTCCGCGTCGTCCCCAGCTTCGTGGCGCAATTCGGTATCAGCGCCTATCCGCCGGTCTCCGCGGCTTGGCAGCATGCCGATATAAAAGACGACCCCGTGACCCAGCGCAATAAGCGCGGAACCTTGACTTTCGCGACTGCCGGCCCCAATACCCGCACCACCCAGATCTTCATCAATCTCAAGGACAACGGCGACTCCCTGGATAGCCAGGGCTTCTCACCCTTCGGCGTGGTCGACGGCAAGGGCATGAACATCGTCGACATGTTCTATGATCAATATGGCGATGCTGCGGGTCCAGACCAGGACCAGATCACCCGGCAAGGCAAGCCTTATCTGGACAAAGGCTGGCCAAAGCTCGACTCCATCAAGTCCGCGACCCTGGTAGGGAAGTAGGACTCTGCCGGACGGGTAGGGAGCAAAAATCCGATCTAACCTGTGATTACTTTTTTGCATGGCATGCATCTAATCTTTGCAGTGAGCCTTCCTTTGACATGGGAGGGCTCCGGAAAGTATGCTGCAGCTTGATGAGGAACTGTTGCCAGATGATGTGTTGCTGCTGCGCGTGCAACGCTGCGTGTTGCATGACCCCCATCTCTGGCCAGAGGAGTTTACGGACTTAGCTGTAGCTTAAATCTAAAGTTCCGAAGCCCACGAGCCAGAACACCTGGTTCAGTGGGCTTTTTTGTTTTTGGGCGCGAAGTTTTTAAGAGCGGAAGATTTGGGGGCCAACGAATATGACCGTGGCTACGACGACCGAAGTCGAAGAAA
>CAZGFL010000022.1:0-24126 GCA_964524985.1 uncultured Acidobacteriaceae bacterium | reverse complement strand
TTGCTCGCGGTTGGGATGTGGATTTGCGTCCAGCAGCGCCTTTGCGGTCACGAGGATGCCCGGCGTGCAATACCCGCACTGCGCCGCGCCCAGATCCGCGAACGTGTCCTGCAGCGGATGCAGTCTTCCATCTTGTCCGAGGCCTTCGACGGTCAGGACTTCCCGCCCCGCGCATTCCAGCGCCAGCACCAGGCACGACAGCACGGGCTTCCCGTCCAGCAGCAGCGCGCACGCGCCGCATTCGCCAAGTTCGCAGCCATGTTTGGTGCCAGTGTGGCCGAGATCCTCCCGCAACACTTCCAAAAGGGTTTTATACGGCGCAAATGAAACGTCCGTTTGCTCACCGTTTAAGGTGAAACGAATCTGTGCTGTCTTTTCCGATGCGATAGGAAGCGTAGCCACTTGTCATTCACCTCGCGAGAACTCTATCCGACCGCAACTTCTCGTCGGCTTGTTGTGGAATCAATTGTGAAATCGCTTGCCGTGATGCCCTATCGAGGGCCGACCGCAAAAGGGAATCGGGCTTAGCCAGCAAGCCGCGGATCAAATAGTCTGCCAAACCTTCAGCGATCTCCGTCGCGCTGAGCGGCCCTCCCGGGTTGAACCACTGCACGCTCCAGTTCATCGCTCCCAGCATGGCGCGCGCAGCCAACGCGGCATCGCCGGAGCTGAATTCGCCGGCGCGCATGCCGGCGGCGATGAGATTGCGCACGCCTTGTTCGTAGCGATCGCGTTTTGCAACTAGAAAACGTTGCTGGCGTGGGGGCAAGGCATTGGTCAGGAGATGCGCGGCGGAGCCTTCGACTTCGTCCAGCAAGCAGCGTAGATGCGAGACGATCACCAAGCGCAGCTTGATGGCAGAGCTCGTTCTCATGCGGCGCGCCTTGTCGAGAGCTGCGAACATGCGATCCAGCGAGCTGTCCTGGCAGAAAAAGAGAATTTCATTCTTACCCTTGAAATAGTTATAGAGGTTGGCAGGAGAAAGGGAAGCAGCTTCGGCGATGTCGCGCATGCCCGTCTCGGCAAAGCCGCGTACGCGGAACTCTCTTCCGGCAGCGCGCAGAATCTCCAGCCTTCGGGTCAAGTACCGCCGCTGTAACCGGCCATTCCGTTGCGTCCTGGGTTCGTGGATTGGCAAATCCGCTCTCCGCTGCGACAACCAAAGGTTGCGGGGATTTCTGAACCGCTCTTAGTGTCCCTCCATCCTGTCCCCCATGTCAACAAAATCTGAACATGCGTTCAGGAAACGAACACAGGTTCAGAATTATGTGAGGCAGGCAAGTCGTTGTGCGCAAAGGGAAGGTGTCTCTGGTTAGGTGCGATCAAGCCTGCGAAACCGGCGGGCTTTTAGTTCATAGCGCGCTAATGCGCCAGGCTCTGCCAGAGCCACTGTCGGGCGGAGGGAGAGCGCGCGGTAGAGCGCCTGTTCGACGTGTGCTCGGACGCCTTCGCGGTCGTGGCCGGAAGCTACTTCGATTTGCACTTCCAGGTCGTGCATCTCCTGAAGCGTTCTCACCGTAATTTGAAATTCGTCGATTGCTTGAAACTGCCGTATGACATTCTCAATCGCCGCGGGGTACACGTTGACGCCGCGGATGGTCACCATGTCGTCGCTGCGTCCGAGCAACCCGCCGTCGAAGCGCGCAAACGTGCGCCCGCACGCGCATGGCGAGACATTCATCCTCACGAGGTCCGCCGTTCGATACCGAATCACCGGAAAGCCGGGGCGCCCCAAATTCGTGATGACCAGTTCTCCGATTTCGCCCGGTAGGACTTCTTTCCCTGTTTTCCCGTCAATCACTTCGACGATAAACTCGCTCTCGATGACGTGAATTCCGCCGGGTTGCATTTCGCATTCAAAACTGTGTGCGCCCACTTCCGAAGCGCCGGCATGGTCGAAACACTTCGCGCCCCATGCGGATTCGATACGTGCTTTCGTGCGCGCCACATTGGCGCCCGGCTCTCCTGCGTGAATCAGCGCACGCGCCGGAATCGATCGCATATCGAAATGATTCTCGCGTGCGATTTCGGCGAGCCGCAGCGCGTACGTCGGGGTCAGGCAAATCACCGTCGCGCCCAGCTCGCGCATCATGTGCAGCCGCTGCACGGAATCCCAGCCGCCGCCGGGTATCATCATCGCGCCCAGCTGTCGAGCCCCTTCGACCGCGGCCCAGAAGCCGATGAACGGCCCAAACGAAAATGGCAGGAAGATGCGATCCTCCGCGGTCACGCCCGCCCCGCGCAGCACATGCTCCCAGCATCTTCCCCACCACTCCCAACTGTCGGGAGTGTCCACAACACGCAGCGGCGTCCCCGTCGTTCCCGAAGTTTGATGCACGCGCGAGTACGCGCCTGCCGGAAAAGTCGCATTCGTTCCAAAAGGCGGCGCCTCTTGCTGTGCTTGCATCAGTTCGGACTTCGTCGTGAACGGAAGCTCGGCAAGATCCGCCAGCGATTTGATCTGCTCAGGTGTTATCCCTGCATCCCGCGATTTCTTCGTATAGAAGCGATTGCGTCCATCAATGGCGCGCAGCAGTTCCTGCAGCTTCCGGAGCTGCATCTCGCACAATTGTTCGCGTGGAGTTCTCTCAATCGATGGATCGAAGCCCGCCATGTGATTCTTCGTAACCCCTGAAATCTATTTCGGAAACAATCGTGCCGCGTTGTCGTACAGAATCTTCTTCCTCGCGGCTGCGCCGATCGGCAGCGCATTGAACTTTTCGATGTTGCCTTGGATTTCCGGCACGCCTGGCCCGGGCCAGTCCGTCCCCCACAAGACCTTGTCGGCGATGTCCTCGATTCGTGGAAAATATTCCATCAATTTCTGCGGCGGAATACCGGAGATGTCCATGTACATATTTTTGTGCCGTCGCACCAGGAAGAACGCCTCGTTCATCCACAGCGGGCGGCCGCCGTGCGCCAGGATCACGACGAGTTTCGGATAGTCGATCGAAATGTCGTCGCACAGCATCGGCTGCGCGTGCAGGTTCCGCGCTCCCGGGAAGATGGACGTGCCTGTATGGATCATGATCGGCAGCCCGTTGGCTTGCGCGCGTTCATATATCGCCGCGAGCCCGCGGTTCCCGTCCATATAGTCGTTCGGCGAAAGCACTTGATGCGACGGATGCATCTTGATAGCGCGAATCCCAATCTTCGCCAGGCGGTCCACTTCTGCGCCGGGATCCGGAACCGTTCCCGGCAATACGCCTCCGAAAGCAATCAGCCGGTCCAGAGCGGCGCTGCAATATTTCGCGCTCCAGTCATTCACTTCCGGCGTGAAGCCGATGATTTTCGGCGCGACGTAATTGATGATCCCGGCGCGCTCGACTCCGAGCGTATCCAAAAACGCCAGGAACGCTTTGGGATCGGCGGAGTAACGCTCCACGTCCGCGTAGTCCTTGCGCCCTTTCTTGATCAGTTCCAGGGCGGAGGGCTTCACCATGTGGTAGGGCATGATGTGAACGTGAATGTCGATGATCGGTTGCACGCTTTTCTCCAAACTTCTGAATCCAACGAAAACTGCCAACTCAGTGGTGCGCCGCCACTCCGTGCGCCAATCTCTTCAGGTCGAAACTCTCATCGGACACTTGTTCCGGCGTCAGGGGCACGTGTGCCGACATCAGCTTGCGTCCCATCATGTGGTCCAGCGGCCGGTTGATCGAGTCGATGCCCGCCAATCGCTCGCCCTTAAAATAGAAGACCGAGAGTTTTTTGTCCGCGGCTTTCCCGCGCGTGACGACGCGGTCATGGCCCTGGGAAATTCCCGCCATTTGGAGCTTCACATCGAACTGATCGGTCCAAAACCAAGGCAGCGCGGAGTAGGCACTTGGCCGTCCGGCAATCGTAGCGGCAACGCATTGCGCCTGGTCTGCCGCGTTTTGCACCGATTCGAGCCGCAGCCGCGTTCCCGAAAACGCGCACGGGAATGCTGCACAATCGCCAATCGCGAAAATATGTTCGTCGGCCGTCTGCAGATTTTCGTTCACGCTAATTCCGTTGGCCACCGGCAGTCCCGCGTCCTGCGCCAATTCGCTGTTCGGCACCACGCCGATGCCTACGATAATCAAACCTGCGGACAGCATCGAGCCATCGCTGAGCACCGCCTTCAGCGCTCCGCCGCAGGCAGAGCCGATCCTTTCAACGGAAGCCCCGCATAGGACTTTGCTACCTTTGCTTGTATGCAGCTCCCGAAAGAACTCCGAAATGATCGGAGCGACCGCGCGTGACATCAGTCGCGGCAGCGCTTCCAAAACGGTTACGTTTTTTCCGAGCGTGCGCGCGATCGCTGCCAATTCCAAACCGATGAATCCGCCGCCAATCACCACTACTTCACTCGCGGGCCCCAGCCGCTCTTTCAACGCCATCGCTTCGTCGAGCGAGCGAAGAGAAACCACTCCATCCAGTTCCGCGCCGGGAATCAATAACTTGCGATTGCGGCTTCCCACCGCGAGAACCAGCTTTTCGTACGGTAGCCGCGTTCCGGAATCCAGCTTCACGTATCGTGCCGCGCGGTCAATCTGCGTCACTCGCAACCCCGTGAGAAGATCGATGCGGTGATCCTGATAAAACTTCGCGGGGCGCAGTTCGATACTCTCAAGATCCTGCTGGCCCAGCGGAAATCCTTTCGATAACGGCGGCCGCTGGTAGGGAATCTGTTGCTCTTCGCCGACCAGCGTGATCGGCTCCGCGTACCCTTCCGCGCGCAAGCTCGCTGCGGTCTGGAATCCTGCCTGGCCCGTTCCGACGATGACGGTACCCGTGCCCATCAACGTTGCTTCTCGGGAATGCGCACGATCAATCCGTCCAGCGCGTCCGTCATCTTGATCTGGCAGCTCAGCCGGCTTGTCGCCTGCCGCTCGACCGCAGCAATTTCCAGTACGGCTTCTTCCGTGTCATTTGCCGGTGGTAATTGCCCGTAGAACTTCTCATCCACAAAGACATGGCAGGTGGAGCACATGCAGACTCCGCCGCATTCCGCGACAATTCCGTCGATGCCGTTCTTGAGCGCCGCCGCCATCACCGTCATGCCGATGGGGACGTCAATCTCGCGCGCCTCGCCTTTGTGAGAGATGTACGTGACTTGCGGCATTCTCAATTGAAGCGCACGTATTCGAAATTCAAAGGCTGATTGTTGATCCCGCGCGCCGGCGGCGCAATCCAGTTGGCAAATTTTCCCGGCTCCGCCACCCGCCCAGTCATCAGCGACTGCACGAACCCATGATCCTTCGGACTCGGCAGCCAATCCGATTCTCGGCTCTTCCAGGCTTCTTCGGTTAGGACTTCGCCATCGGGGCTGATGAAATGGCCCGCGAAATTTCCAATCGCGCGGTGGAATCCTTTATGCGGCAGCGTCAGGCGATAGGGAATCCCTGCCTTGTCGATGACGCGCTGCCAGCGGCTCAGGCCCGATTCGATTTCTTTAATGTAATCGTCGCGCAGCCGCTCGTTCAACGCCGTCAGCGCCGGGACCTGCTTCTGCAAAATTTTTCCGCTAACGACTTCGTATACCGGGTATTCGGCGTTGGCTAGCGTGTGGTCGTCCTGAACTTTAGTCTCTTCAAACCGGCCCTTCAGCCCGCTCGTGAAATAATTCGCTGCGTTTGAGGAAACATCCGATCCGTAAAGGTCCAGCGTCACGCTGTAGTGGAAGTTCAAATACTTTTGAATGGTCTGAAGATCGATCACCCCGAGTGCGCGCACGTCCGAAGGATCATCCACTTTGTTTTCCTTCATCACTTCGCACGTCCTCTGAATAATCCGGCTCACACCCGTTTCGCCCACGAACATGTGGTGCGCTTCCTCGGTCAGCATGAACCGGCACGTGCGCGCCAGCGGATCGAAGCCTGATTCAGCCAACGCGCAGAGCTGGAATTTTCCGTCGCGGTCGGTGAAGAACGTAAACATGTAAAACGCCAACCAGTCCGGCGTCGGTTCGTTGAACGCGCCGAGAATGCGCGGATTGTCCGTGTCGCCGGAGCGCCGCGCCAGTAACGCTTCCGCTTCTTCGCGGCCGTCGCGGCCAAAGTAGCGGTGCAGCAGATAGACCATGGCCCAAAGGTGCCGGCCTTCTTCCACGTTCACCTGGAAAATGTTTCGCAAATCATAGAGGGAGGGGCAGGACATCCCGAGCATGCGCTGCTGCTCCACCGAGGCCGGCTCCGTGTCACCCTGTGTCACGATGATGCGCCGCAGCACCGAGCGATATTCGCCGGGGACTTCCTGCCACGCGGGCTGGCCTTTGTGCGTGCCGAAATTGACTTGTCGCGCTTCATCGCGCGGCTGCAGAAAAACTCCCCAGCGGTACTCCGGCATCTTCACGTAGCCGAACTGCGCCCAGCCGTCCGGTTCCACGCTGATCGCGGTTCGCAGGTACACATCGTAGCCGCGGCTCTCGTTCGGCCCCATGTCGTACCACCAGCCGAGGAACGCCGGCTGCCAGTGCTCGAGCGCGCGCTGCAAGACGCGGTCGCGCCCCAGGTCCACGTTGTTGGGAATTTTTTCCGTGTAATTGATCATGGCCGTCCCTCAGTTCTCGCCGTTGTAGGGGCGCGCTTTAGCGTGTCCCACTTGTGCCGCGAATCAGTGACCACTAAACTCGTTCCCAGTCGAACTTCACCGGCGCGCCGCTGCCATAGACTTTCAGCGCTCCGCTCGGGCCCACCGCGTTCGGCCGGACGAAAATCCAGTTCTGCCACGCGGAAAGACGTCCGAACGTGCGTGTCTCCTGCGTTTCCGCCGGACCGAAGCGCAGATTGGCTTCAAGGCCTGTCAGGGCATCCGGCGATTGCGCCACGCGCGACTCGATGGCTTGGCGAATTTCGTCTTCCCAGTCGAGATCGTCGGGCGCCGCAGTGACTAACCCCGCCTCAAGCGCGTCCTGCGGGGTCAGTTTCTTGCCGATCAAGCCGCGAAGCGTTTCGATCTGTGTGCCGTCCTCGTAAAAGCGCGCGGCGATGCGCGAGAGGCCGTTGACCATGGGCAGTGGGCCGAAGTTCATCGGCGAAAGCGTCATGGTCGCAACGCTCTCTCCTTCCTGCGTATCGCGCATGTACACGCGGTCAGCGGCGAGGGCCAGTTCCAACAACGTTCCCGCAAAGCAGGAACTCGGCTCGACAATCGCGTAGATCGAACGAGAAGTAACTTCCAGCCGCGCGAACGTGCGCCTCATCATTCCCAGCACTTCGCGCACGAACCAATTGTTCTGATGGGTGAGAAGAAATTCATCCATCGTGAGTACCGCGTCGGGATTGCCTTCGGCTTTCAAGATCCACAGCCCCAGAGCAAGTTCATTCATGCGCAGGCTGAGGATCGCGTCGTCCAGTTCCCGTGCGATTTGTAGCGGCCACCAGGCCGCACCTTGCTCCAGCGCTTGTTCCACCGTTTGTGTCGCGGAGGATTCCGGCGCGCGCACGGTGATCGTTGCGGCGCGCGACGCGTGATTCCACCGCACATCGACATATTTATAATGCAAGCCCGCGTCGTGGGCAGTTCGCGTGAGCGGCGTCAGCGTCACGCCTTTTGCGCCAACTGGGCGATCGCTCTGTTCCGCCAACTTCAGCGCCCGCTGCTTCACATATTCCGCGAATTGTTGCGGCTTGACGATTTCATCTACGAGCCGCCAATCCTTCGCGCGCTGCCCGCGCACGCCATCCTGGCTGGTGCAGAACATGTCGGCATGATCTTTGCGGACTTTGCGTTTGTCCGTTACGCGCGTCAAGCCTCCCGTGCCCGGCAAAACTCCAAGCAAGGGCAACTCCGGCAAGCTCACAGAAGAAGAGCGATCGTCGACCAAGACAATTTCGTCGCACGCCAGCGCCAGCTCGTACCCGCCGCCGGCGGTCGAGCCATTGCAAGCCGCCAGAAATTTCAATCCGGAATGCGCGCTCGCATCCTCAATGCCATTGCGCGTTTCGTTGGTGAAGCGGCAGAAATTCACTTTCCAGGCATGCGAAGAGAGCCCGAGCATATAAATGTTGGCGCCGGAGCAGAAAACGCGGTTCTTCGCACTGGTGATGACCACGGAACGAATCTCCGGATGCTCGAAGCGGATGCGTTGCAGCGCATCGTACAGCTCAATGTCCACGCCGAGATCGTAAGAGTTCAGCTTCAGCTTGTAGCCCGGGCGGATGCCGCCGTCTTCCGCCACGTCCATGGTTAGCGTGGCCACCGGTGCGTCGAGAGAAAGCCGCCAGTGCTTGTAGCGCGAAGGTTCCAGTTGAAAGCTGACCGGTTCCATTTTCGTTTGCGGTTCTTGAGATACGGCTACGTCCACGACATCCTCCTACTGCAAATGCGCAATCAATTCCGTCTGCAGTTTCGCAAAACTCTCTTCCACGCTGCAGCCCGAAGTGTCCAGGCAAAGATCCGCCTTTTTGTAGAGGGGCTCGCGCGCCTCGAGAATACGGCGCAGATCCTCCATGGCCTGATCGTTCGCCGCCATGGGGCGTAAATCGCCCTGAGCCAGCACGCGCGACATGTGCTCTTCCGGCTGCGCCTTCACCCACACCGTGAAGCAGTGTGAAAGGAGAAAATCGTATGTCTCTTTTTCGGAGACAATACCACCGCCCACGGAGATCACCGCGCGGTCGTGCTCTTTGAGAATGCGCTCCAGCGTGCGCCGCTCGATGGCGCGGTAGCCGGATTGCCCATAAAGCGAAAAGATCTCGCCCAGCGGCATGCCCGTGTCTTTTTCGATTTCGCTGTCGAGTTCCACAAAACGGGTTCGCAACTCCGCTGCCAGTTTTCCTCCAAGCGTCGATTTGCCGGCGCCGCGGAGGCCGATTAGCGCGATGCGCGTGCGGCGCATTTTTTCTTTATGGCCGAAATCGCGCATCAGGCGGAACACCACGTCTTCCAGCCGGTGCTGCGGCAGGCGTTCCAGGAATCGCAGGATTAGTTTCTTCTCGACGGCCTCTTCGATCTCCGGCGCAAACATCTCCACAAACGAAACATTCAGAGCGTTCGCGATTCTCTGCAGCAACACAACCGAAATGTTTCCTTCGCCGGACTCCACCTGGGCGAGATGGCGCTCGGAGACATCCGCTTCCTGCGAGACCATTTTGCGGGTCATGCCCCGGCGATTGCGTAACTCACGCACACGCTTCCCGAGGAAGGCCAGAAAATCCTCCTCCGTGTGCGCTACCGGCCTCAGAATGGCCGGAACTTTCGGCTGGATGCTCGTAGCAATACGCTCCTGATCGAGACGTCGATATGCAGTATAGTACAGTTCTGCAGGGAGCTCGTCAACAGGGAAGTGGAGTTTTACTTCAGAACCGCAAAAAGAATGGTCACGAAGAAGAATGACGCGCTAAATCATTAAAGGACAATAGAATAGGTTCTGGGGCTTGGCCTGGAGTCGCGGATGAAATCACTGGCATTTGTTTACAGGAACATGCATTATTATGCCTGTTGCGGGTTGCTCTGGGGCCAAAAACCGGAATCCCAGACTACATTATGAGATAATCTAGATTATGGGGTAATCTTATTTTCGTTGCAGAGTAGTTTGTCGTGCAAAGTACAGTGATCTCGCCGGTGACTAGCGGCGCGTGCGGGCGGCGGTGCAAACGCCCGCGCAGGAACTCCGAGCACAAGGTCGCGGGGTCTCCAGGTCCATGGCTGAAGAACGTAGACAGGTAACCCAGGCGCACCCGGCAAAACCGGCTAGGGACAGCGCAGTTCCGAGCAGCAAGCCCGTTTACAGCTTGACGCGTTTTCGGGAGACGCGTCAGCGAAACGGAGTGGCGGTTGAACCGCTCGGCATAGCTGAATACTTTCGCGAAGCAAAAGGCTGATGGTTGCCGCAGGACGAATCAAGGGCCTGATGGCGGAAAAACGGGGGAATTTAGGAATGAAGCTGCCCAACTATGTTTGCGGACAATGGATGGAAGGCGCGGGGCCGGGGGAAGCGCTGGTGGATCCAGTGACCGGCGAGGAATTGGCGCGGATCTCCACGCAGGGCATCGATTTTCGGGAAGCGCTTGCGTTTGCGCGGGAGAAGGGCGGGCCCGCGCTGCGCGAGTTGAGCTATGTGCAGCGAGCAGAGCTGCTGGGCAAGGTCGCGGAGGTGCTTTCCGCGAACCGCGACGAATACTTCCGGATTTCGCAACTGAACCTGGGGGCGACCAAGGCGGATGCATCGTTCGACGTGGACGGCGCGCTCTACACGCTGAAATATTACGCGAAGATTGGCAAAGCGCTGGCGGAAGGAAAGTTATTGAAAGAGGGAGCGGTCGTTTCGCTTTCGAAGACAGGGGCGTTCGCCGGACAGCATTACCTCGTGCCCACGAAAGGTGTCGCGGTATTTATCAACGCGTTCAACTTCCCGGCCTGGGGCTTTTGCGAAAAGGCCGCGTCGGCATGGCTTTCCGGCGTTCCCGTAGTGGTGAAGCCGGCTTCGCCGACGGCGTGGCTGACACACAAAATGGTGGAAGACATCGTCAAAGCAAATCTGCTTCCCGCGGGCGCGCTGTCGCTGCTGTGCGGTTCCGCGCGCGAACTGCTCGACCACGTGCAGGAGGAAGACATCGTTTCGTTTACAGGATCGGCGGATACGGCGGCGCGCGTGCGTTCGAACGCGAATGTGCTGCGGCGATCGGTGCGCGTGAATATTGAAGCGGACAGCATCAATTCGGCGATTCTTGGGCCGGATTGCGGGCCCGGAACGGAGCTGTTCGGAGTTCTGGTGAAAGAAGTCCTGAAAGAGATGACGCTGAAGGCCGGGCAGAAGTGCACGACGATACGACGCATTCTCGTTCTTCGTCCGCACATGAAGGCTTTTGGCGATGCGGTTTCTGAACAATTGAGAGCGGCTAAGGTCGGGAATCCGCGGAATGCGGAAGTCAGCGTGGGGCCGGTGGTGAACAAGGCGCAGCAGGCGGCATGTCTCGAAGGGCTGAGCAAGCTCAAGGAAGAATGCGCAGTGGTTTTCGGCGGGCAGCAGCAACTGCAATTAGTGGACGCGGACCCGCAGAAGTCGGCTTTCGTGCAGCCCACGCTGCTCTCCAACGAAAACGGGCTGACGGCCAAGCATGTTCACGACGTGGAAGTGTTCGGGCCGGTGGCAACGCTGGTGGCGTATGACAAGACTGAGGATCTGACTGCCATGGCGAGGCGAGGAAGGGGTTCTTTGGTAGCGTCCGTCTTTTCGAATGATGGCGAGTTCATCCAGCAAGTCTCACTCGGAATCGGGGATTTGCACGGGAGAATCCTGGTAGTGGATTCTTCGGTGGCGAGCCAATACACGGGTCACGGCAATGTCGTCCCCAGTTGCTTGCACGGAGGCCCTGGAAGGGCGGGCGGCGGCGAGGAACTTGCGGGACTGCGCGCGCTGCTGCTGTATCATCGGCGTTTCGTGATTCAGGGGCCCGTCGGCTCAATCAAGGGTATGTCCGAGTTGAGCGCGGACACCAGCCTGCTTTATTCGTGAAGGAAATCTGGTACTAGCAAGCTTGTTGGCCGTGAGGAGTGCCCTCGACGAGGCAGAAGTTAACCGCGGATGTCCGCCTTGCGTACCGATTAGTCCGGTTTGCCAACTCGGTTCATTCGGCGGGTTCTTCCGCGGGAGTTCCGAGGAAGCCGCGATACGAGAAGATACCGGCTCGCTCAATGGAATCCTCTTTCCAGCTCGCGCGCCATTTAGTACCGAGCTGCAGCAAGATCAAGGTAGCGGCAAGGAAAGCACATGCGAAGAGAAAAAGGCCACCCGAATACTGGCCGCTTCGCTGCTTGATTGCGCCGAGGAGAAAAGGCAAGAAAAAACCGCCCAAGCCGCCAGCGGCGCCGACCAATCCCGTGAGGATGCCCACGCGTTCTGGGAATCGCTGCGGCAGGAGCTGAAAAACGGCTCCATTTCCCATGCCCATCATTCCCATGGCAAGAAATAGCAGCGGAACCTCCACTGCAAGTGCGGGAAGTCTCCCTACACCACCCAGGCAACAGGCCACCCCGGCCAAGAGCAGCAAGAGCAAGCGGTAGCCTCCGATCTTGTCCGACAGCCATCCGCCCACGGGCCGCAAGAAACTCCCCGCAAGGACAACAATAGTGGTGAAGTCGCCAGCGCGCACTTTCGAGAGCCCGTACTGGTCATGGAAGAAGGTGGCGAGAAAACTGGCCATACCCACGAACCCGCCGAAGGTAAAGCTATAAAAAAAACAAAACCAAGCCGTATCAGGCTCGCGCAAAATGGCCGCGATGGCTTTCCATTTAGGAGGTTCAGTGCGGCGCGGGCTGTTCTTCGCCAGCAGGGCGAAGAGAATCAACACAACGATTATGGGGAGTATAGCCAACGCAAACGTGTTGGCCCATCCGAGTTTTTGAGCGAGGCGCGGTGCGAATAACGTGGCAATGAGAGTCCCTGAATTACCGGCGCCAGCGATGCCCATGACGAGCCCCTGATACTCGGGCGGATACCAACGTCCCGCAATCGGCAGAGCTACGGCGAAACTCGCGCCTGCGATACCCAACAGAAGCCCGAGAAAATAGAAGTGCGCGGGAGTATGCGCGAAGCGCCAGCCGAAAATCAAAGGCAGCAACGTGAACGCAAGCCCGAGCAGACCGGTCCTGCGTTCGCCAATGTGTTCGCCGAAGAATCCCAGTACGGGCCGGAACAGCGCTCCACCCAGAAGAGGAATCGCTGTAAGCAATCCTTTCTGGTAGGGCGTGAGCTTGAGCGTTTCGGACAGAAACGGCGCAAGAGGGCCAAGCAAGACCCACACCATGAAACTGACATCGAAATAGAGAAACGCCGCGATGAGCGTCGGGAAGTGGCCGCTCTCCATGAACTTACTTTTTTTCATCCCATCTCCTTGCGCGAAACGGAATTTTTTCTATCCCGCCACACTTCATACTTGACCCTTGGGCTCCCGCGCACGCCCCAATACAGGGGAGACGCCTGCCCTTTCTCGATCCGCACGGCACACTGTTTGTAATTGGGCTCCCGCGAGATTGGATCGAAGGCGCTTTGCGTCACCTGATTGGCATTCGCCTCGGCGTAGTGAAAGGGCATGAAAACTTGGCCCGGTGCGATAATCTCCGTGACGCGAAGCTCGACGCTTCTCACGCGCCCACGTGCAGAAATGACGTCCACGCGGTCGTGCGGCTTCAGGCCGAGCGACTGCGCGTCCCGGGGATTCATCTCCAGCCAGGCGTTTGGCGAGAGGCGTTCGAGGATCGGGACGTTGCCCGTCTTCGTGCGGGTATGCCAATGCTCGACGGTGCGGCCGGTATTCAGCACGAGGGGGAATTCGGCGTTCGGTTGTTCCGGAAAGGGTTCCCATTCGACGGCGAGAAGCCGGGCCTTCCCATCTTCCGTCGAGAAACGGCCGTCGGCATAGAGCCGCGTCGTCTTTACTTCCGTGGCGCCGGCCGGATAGGGCCACTGAATCCCGCCGTGACGCTCGATGAGTTCGTACGTGAGTCCGGAGTAATCGCACAGGCGGCCTGCGGAAACGCGCTTCCACTCCTCGAAGGCATCTTTGGGCTGAGTCCATCCAGGAAAAAGTTCATTGTAGCAAGCGAGTCGTTTTGCCAAACCCAAGAAGATGTCGAAGTCAGTGCGAGCCTCTCCCGGCGGATTCACTGCGCGATTTACCTTGCTTACGCGGCGCTCCGAATTCGTGTACGTGCCTTCCTTTTCTCCCCAGATGGCGGCGGGGAGGACGAGGTCAGCCAGCTCCGTCGTGGGCGTGGGATGGAATCCATCCTGTACCACCAGAAAATCCAAGCCATCGAGGCTGTGCTGTAACACGCCGAGATTGGGGAATGACACAACGGGGTTTGTGGCGACGACCCAGAGCGCGCGAATTTTCTTTGCAACAGCGCCCTCGACAATGTCCGGGTAGGCCCATCCGCGCGAAGTGGGCAGGCGCTCTGGGCTGATCCGCCAGAGCGCCGCCAATTCCTCGCGGTCGGACGCACTTTCGAATCTGCGATAGCCCGGAAGGCTCGAGGTGAAGCCAGCCTCGCGTGTTCCCATCGCATTGCATTGTCCGGTGATCGAAAAAGGAGATGCTCCCTGCTTGCCGACATTGCCCGTAATCAGCGCAAGGTTATTGATCGCATTTACAGTTTCCGTGCCCTTGGTGCTGTGGTTCACGCCCATCGTCCAGCCAATGAAAGGGGCTTTGGCATTGCCGTAGATTAGTGCGGCCTTGTAAATCTGCTCGGGCGAGAGGCCCGTGAGTTGTGAGACGTAGTCCGGCGTGTACTTTCGCACCGACTGTTCCAGTTGGTCGAAGCCGGTGGTGTGCTCCGCGACGTATTCCCGATCGATGAGACCCTTCTCAATGAGCAGGTAGATCATGCCGTTGAGAAGAGCAATGTCTGAGCGCGGCTTTAGGGGGAGATAGAGGTCGGCCATCATTGCGGTCTTCGTCACGCGAGGATCGCCCACGATCAAGGTCCTTCCAGGATTGGCCTCCAGGTACTGGCAAAGGATCGGGTGGTTGTCGGCGATATTTGCGCCGATTAGAAAAATAACGTCGGCTTGGCTGAGGTCCTCGTAAGCCCCCGGCGGGCCGTCACTGCCAAACGAGCGCTTGTACCCGGAGACGGCGCTGGCCATGCAAAGCGTTGTGTTTCCATCGTAATTTTTCGTGCCAAAGCCGAGCTGTACCAGCTTGCCGAGCGCATAAAACTCTTCCGTGACAAGCTGACCTGTACTGAGAACCCCGAGGGCGTCGTGGCCGTGCTTCTCTTGAACGCCCCGGAATTTTTCTACCATGGTGGCCAGCGCTTCGTCCCAGCCGATGCGTGCCAGCTTCCCGCGTTTATTGCGCAAGAGCGGGTAGCGCGCGCGGTTCGAGGTCTCCAGCGTGTAGTGCTCGGAAAGACCCTTCGGGCAAAGCATCCCCGAATTGACGATATGGTCGGGATTGCCGCGTACGCTTACGGCGCGGCCGTCCTTGACCCCGATGAACATGCCGCACCCGATCGAGCAGTAACCGCACGTCGTAGAAACCCAAGTGTCCGGGATTTTTTGCTCGGAGGTGTGCCCCATGACGGGATCGCTGGCGTAGGTATACCTTTCTTCTAGGATGTCCAATCCGAGTTGCCGCTTTAGGCTCATGCTGACGCCTTTCCGGCAGCCACGTACGAAGCAGCCATGTTTTTTGGAACTACGCTGACGAAGAAAACATACCGGCCAAAAACTTCACCCGCTAAAGCAATGAGAAGGGAGGCGAACGCGCCTACCCAGGTAGGCGCAAACAGCGGCAGAATGATCCCTCCCAGGCACAGCAGTGCGCCGCTTCCCAGGAAGGAAAACGACAATGTCGTGGAAAGCAGGCGCGCCGATGCTTGGAGTTCGAACGAGTCCGACGCAGTCAGCCAGAAGAATTTGCCGGCTTTGTTTAGCAAATGCCCCGCTGCCGCGACAACGATCGCTATGGTTAGCCAGCGGCGATCCCCGATTCCGAGGCTGACAGCAAGCAATGGGCCGAGCAGGATCCCGGTGAGAAAAAATCCGGCAACGGTGTGCTTGGAGTTCCATGCAGGGCGCGCTGGGACGAGATAAATGCAGGCACTCGCGGTGACGCCCGCAGCGCCAAGCAGGGAGGTTAGCGCTCCAATTGCAAGGCTTCCGGGGAGTTTGAACCAAAGCAGCGCCGCGTACAAAAACGCCACGCTAGAAAAGCATCCGAAGAGAAGGACTTCGCGGCTCAGCCAGGACCGCTTCCACATTTTCAGAGCGCGATATGCATAAATGGGGCGTCCAAGATGAAGCGTTGAGGCGCTCAGCGCCAGCCCGGCCACTAGCAGCGACACTAGCGCCGCAACACCCAGACGCGTGGTCTTTCCGAACAATTGCAGCAGCCAGATGGTGACAAATGCGCCGACCGAGAGTTGGGTCAGCACGGTCATGGCCACGAGAGGCCAGTGCGGATCTTCGGGCCTCACTCGGAAGACGTCCGCCTTGCGCGTGTCAGGCGGCAAATTGGCGGGGAGAGTGATGCGCGTCGAAGAGATGCTGTCATCGGCTGACGGAAGGCCCGGCGCATTAGCGTTCGCGGCGTACTCACGCTTCCAATCGGCGATGTTCACGATTTCGATGCGGATCGCGCCCTCAGGGCAAGCGCTCACGCACGCCGGCGCGCGCCCCTCGCCGAGCCGGTTATGACACATGTCGCATTTACCGACGACCCCGCGCTCCGGGTTGTATTGTGGAACTCCATACGAACAATTCCACGTGCAGTATTGGCAGCCAATGCAGGCCTCCACGCAGTGTAGGACTATGCCGGTGATGGGATCCTTCGAGTAGGCGTCCACGGGACAGCCTTCCAAACACGTCGGCTCCACGCAGTGATTGCAGCCCATGGAAAGATAGGAGCGGTGCGTATTCGGGTACCAGCCACCTTCGATCTCTCCCACTCTTCGCCAGTTGATGTCCGCGGGGTTGCCGTTCTGTTCGTTGCAAGCAACCACGCAGCACTTGCAGCCGATACATTTGGTCATGTCGAAGTGAAACCGATACTGCTCTCCGGGCAAGAGAGCACGCTGCGGGATGGCCGCTGCCTCAGGAGCGAACGGTACCCCGCACTGAGGTGCCGCACTGGAACGCGACCCACTTTTAGCGGTAAGCAAAAAGTGCGCACTCTGTCCTTTTGCTTTCTCTAGTAAGGGCAACAACATAGCGTAGTCGCACACTGCGACCAAGACCGGTATTTGGGCGAATCCAATCGGCCAAATACCACGGCTCCTTAACGCATAAAACGCCGATAGTTTGGTGAAGGGAACGTCCTCGTAATAGCTTAAAGATCTTTAAGCGCTTAGCGAGTTGGCTACCGTCACGTTCTGGGTTTGAGACTGCGGTGTGTGCAATGGAAAGGCAAACGCAAAATTTGACTTCGGCCTATTAAGTATTTTACCGAGGCGGTGCGAAGCCTGCCTGACTCCGGCAGGGCGCAACTCCAAAACGATCCGGGCGCAAGCATTGCCTGGCTGCCGCAGGCGGGCTCCGCCTAGATAGAGGCAAACTCAAGATGGAAAAGCCGGTCTGACGGGGACGCGCCCTTCGTTCCTCAGGGTAAAGCGCCCGACAGCGGCGCAGCAAACAAAACTATCGTTAGTCGAGCGTGAAGGCGACGTACATCAGTTTTTGATCGCGCTGGATCTGCAAGGCGACAGGTGCTCCCGGCGGCAGTGCTTTTAAAGTGCTTCGCAGGCGATCCAGTGTAGTCATAGGCTGCCCGTTCAAAGTGCGAATGACGTCGCCGACGGCGAGAGGAACTTCCACGCCTGCCCCGGTGGCGCGCGCTGCGACAACAATCCCAAACGGGTCGCGTAGATCCGGGACCATCGCGGCGATCTTTTTATCAATCTCCACTCCGAGAATTCCAATCGCGGTGACCAGGCTTTTCTCCGGGTCGGCCAACGCGGCGACTTGATCGATATCCCGCGGTGGTTCGGCGACAGGGACATCGAACGTAAGGCGCTCCTTGCCTCGAAGAACGTCCAGGTGGGCTTTCTGGCCGAACTCCAGAGCGAAGAAGTGAAAGGCGACAAAAGGCAGGTTTTCCGCAGGCCTTCCGTCGACGGCCACGAGGACTTCTCCGATTTGCAGGCCTGCGGCTTCGGCCGGACTGCCGGGGAGCACGTCGGAGATGACGACTCCGTAGTCACGCGGCAGATTGAGGGCAGCGGCCAGCGTGGGCGTAATGGTTTGCAGGCCAATCCCAATCTCCGCGCGGTGAAGATGGCCGAACTTACGCAATTGACGATAGGCCACGCCGACCACGCCGCTGGGGATGGCAAAGCCCAGACCTTCGTTTCCTCCGGACTGCGAGAGGATGAAGGTGTTGACCCCAACGACTTCGCCGTTGGTGTTGACCAGAGGTCCGCCGGAGTTCCCTGGGTTGATGGCTGCATCGGTTTGAATGTAAATCAAAGGTGAATCGGGATCGGGCTGGCGCGCCACCGCCGAGACCACGCCCATGGTGACGGAATTGCGCAGCCCTTCAGGACTCCCGAAGGCAAACACCATCTCGCCCTGCCCGAGCTTCCGGTAGTCCGCCAGGGGAAGCGGCCGCAACTTTGCGGCGTCAATTTTGATGACGGCGAGATCCAATTCCTTGGATACGCCCACAATGCGGGCGGGGACAATTCTGGTGCGAGTGGATAGCGCCGCCTCCAGGGAACTTTCGACGCCGGGAGTCGGCAGGACCACCTGCACGCGCTGTGCGCCATTCACGACGTGCGCGTTCGTCACAATGAATCCACTCTCTTCGATGACGAAACCGGATCCGATGGCCCGCTGCCTGCCAATGATGGTGTTGGTGTTGCCGTGCTCGCCTTCTTCGAGCGGACCATAGCCGGTCACGAGGATTTGCACGACGCTGGGAGAAACAGTTTTGATCAGGGCATCGACGGACTGGTTCAGCTTGCGCAGCGGCTCGAGTTGATGGTCTTGGGCATGCAAACTGCTTTGGAGCAGACCAAGAACAAGGAGCAGGAACAGCGCGCTAGAGAGCCGTCGAATGGCCGTGGACTTTTCTCGAACATGGAGAGAATAGAACTGAAACATGGCGGCCGCCTCCCCCAACTTTCATTCCATCGTTCCGCAAAGAACGTGACTTAAGGTCTAGTAGAGTACAACGAGTGCCCTCACCGCAGTGTTCGCCATTCGGAGCGATCGCGGAAGTGACCGAAAACTGCCACCCAAGCGTCCGAGTGTACGTCCACGCAGACAACGCGCTTTGTAACTTTTTGTAACAAGCAAGAGGGGACTGCCTTGCCCCCTTTTATTCTAATCTATTAAAACTAAACGACTTAGCTATGAATCTGGTTTGGGTGCGGGCGTGCATCTTTTAGGTCACCCAACGAGTGTACTCGGGGGTGTGAGGGATGCGCTTGGAGTTGAGGATGAGAAAGCACTTGGACGGAAAGCAGAAGGGATTCTCGGCGATTGAAACGCTCGTCGCGGTGGCCATCATTGGCGTGGTCCTGACCATGGCGCTCATCAGGTGGACCACGATTATGCCAAACGCGAAAGCCAACTCAGCCATGGACCAATTGCTCTACCGCTTGCGGTCCGCTCGCGAACAGGCCATCGCGCATCGACGTGAAGTGCAAGTGCAGTTTGTGGGGACAAACCAGCTCACGATTTCGGAGCTTTGGGTCACTGGAACGCCTCCGGCACCTGTCACCTACACGTTTGAAGGTGGGGCGACATACCAGTTGATGACCGGCGTTCCCGATACGCCCATGGGATTCGGGAACAGCGCCGCAGTTTATTTTGAGAACCTATCGGGCGGGCCGCCGGTCATGAAATTCACCACGAACGGTTCTTTCATCGACGGCGGAAACACGCTCGTGAACGGCACCGTCTTCTTGGGGCTTTCCGGCATGCCCCAGTCGGCCCGGGCGGTCACGATCTTGGGAGCCACGGGCCGCGTGCGTCCCTATCACTATGACGGTACGGCGTGGCAGGAATAGGGGGAGAGCCAATGCAAAAGAGCATACGAAATCACAAAGCACAGAGCGGCTTTACCCTTCTTGAAGCGATCGTGGCCATCGCCATTCTGTCGTTTGGCATCTTGTCGCTGGCGGCGGTATACGCGCAGGGAATTCAAGTCGCGAACATGACACAACTGGATTACATCGCGGAAAAGAAAGCGGAAGAGGCGGTCGAGACGATCTTTGCGGCACGCGACTCGAAGGTACTGGCCTGGACCAACATCCGCAATGTGACAGGTGCGGGAGGCGCGAACGATGGCGTATTCCTGGTCGGCCCGCAGCCACTTCTCGCGGCGGGACCTGACGGACTCTACGGCACCGCCGACGACGTCGTAAACCAACCCGACACGGTGATTGTCGGTCCCGGCCCGGACAAGATTCTGGGGACCGCGGATGATGTGCTGATGCCCCTGACCAATATGACGCGGACCATCGTGATTGCAGACGTTCCCGGCGAATCCGGGCTGCGCCAAGTCACGATAACGATGAACTACACGGCTGGAAGACTAAAGCGCCAGTACACGCTGATCAGCTATATCGCGCAATTCTCCTAAAGGCGGCCGGAGGACGAGATTATGAAAAAGAATGCAGGATTTACGCTGATTGAATTGATGGTGGCTATCGGAGTCTCCGCCGTGGCGCTGGCGGCAGCGGTGCTGATGTTCAAAGACTCGACGAAAGCCAATTCGAACGTTTCGCAAACCTCGGACATGAGCGACAACATGCGCGCCGGGCTGAACTTAATCGTCCAGGATTTGATTCAGACAAGCACGGGCATTCCCACCGGCGGGATCTCCATTCCCAACACGCCAAATGCCGCCGGGTGCAACACCGGAGGCAAAGTTAACCGGCCTCCGGCCGTTTTGGGTCTGAACTTCAACGGCCCCAATGCCGCGAGCCCGGGGTGCAATGTGATCCTCCCTGCGATTGAGCCCGGCCCCGACCTGGGCCCCACGGTGACCAGCCCCGATGGAACCTCAGGGCCGCAAACCGACATCATCACGGTCATGTATGTCGACAATACAATGGACTCCAAGCCCCTCCCGATCATCTCTTCTACTTGCGCCGGGTCCATTACAGCCACCGGCTCTTCCATCACGTTTGACAACAGCGCCGGCTGCAACAGCGGCGGTGTGGTCATCGGCGCCGCGGGCATTCCGGTAAGCCCAGGCGACCTTTTCATGATTTACAACGCCAACAACTCCAACGGGGTTCTTCAGACGGTGACGAGCGTTGCGGGGCAAGTCTTGAATTTTGCCAGTGGCGATGCTTTCAACTTAAACGGCCGAACCACAACAGAAACCTCTGGAACCATCAAGCAACTCCAAAACGGCGCGCCCTTGGCTCCCAACGGCACCTATCCTTCTCCCACGTCCTGCGTACGCGTCTGGATGATCACCTACTATCTCGATACCACCGCCGATCCTAAGCATCCGCGGCTTATGCGCGCCGTCAATTTCAATACGCCCCAGCCGGTGGCGGAAACCTTTGAGAACTTGCAATTTACCTTCAATCTTGCGGACGGCACGACGCCCCCGCCGGTGAACCAAGGAGCAATACCTACCGGTGACAACGAGAATCAGATCCGTTCGGTGAACGTTTATTTGGGCGCGCGGACGACTACGACAGCAGCCATGTCGGGACAATATTACCGGACGAACCTGGCCACGCAAGTCGCCCTGCGCAGCATGGCCTATTTCAATACTTACAAGTAATGAGGAACCGAACCATGAAATCGGAGAAAACTCTCATGCGCAAGCAATCGGGCATCGCCCTGATCACCACGCTACTTCTGCTGCTGCTGATGGCCGCCATGGTCGTGGGCTTCATGCTGCTGGTGTCGGAAGGACAAAAGCTTTCCGGCATGGACAGCGACCAGTTGCGCGCCTTCTATGGCGCGGAATCGGGCATGGAAAAACTCACTGCCGACCTGGGCGCGCTGTTCGGCACGACCTATGCCCCGACGGCGGGTCAGGTCAACGCGCTGGTGACCGGGAGCAACGTTCCCTCGCTTCCCTCGAGCACGGGCGTTTCCTACGTGGATGCGCAGGGCAACAGCACCTATACCATCGGCTTTCCGAAGGACGGCAACGGCAATCCTTTGGCTTCCTTCGCGCAGATTACTTCAGGCTCCAGCCCCTACCAGGGCATGACAGCATTGGAAACCACCTATACGCTTACCGTTGGCGCGCTGACGAATACGGGCGCACAGGTCAAGCTGCAACGCACAACGCAGACCGTGGGTATCCCGCTCTTTCAGTTTGGCGTCTTCTCGCAGACGGACCTCAGCTTCTTCCCGGGTCCCAATTTCAACTTCGGCGGTCGCGTCCACACCAATGGCAATCTGTTCCTGGATAGCGGTGGACCTTCGGGTGCCACGCCCACGATGACCACCACGAATCAGTTGTGGATGACGAGCCCCGTGACCGCCGTGGGGAATATTCTCCGCGATTGCCTGTCCAACGGTAACGTGGAATCGACATCAGGAATCCATCCTGGCAGCGTGGAGATCACCAAGGGCGGAAGCACCATGCAAGCTCTCGGGTTTGGGCAAGGCAGCCTGCTCGGCTGCTTGAGTGCCAACACTGCGAACCCGAACTGGCCGACGGTCTCGGCGTCATTTAACGGCAACCTGCGCAGCGGCGTGAAGCCTCTGAATTTGACCATCACGCTTTTGGGCAGCGCCTCACCGGTGGACATCATCCGGCGTCCCATTGCGGGGGAAAACACCTCGAATTCCGGCGTTCTTGGCGAGCGCTACTTCTCTCAAGCGAGCTTGCGCGTTCTGCTTTCTGACAACCCTGCCGACATCACCGGGTTGCCTTGCGTCAGTTCCGGGGCACCCTTCAACCTGGCGGACCTTGCCCTACCTGTTGCGAGCTGGTCCACCGCCAACGCCACGGCCCTGAAAACTCTGATGACTACGAATGGCACGATTCCACTACCGCTGGCGGCCTCTGGTGCGGCGAGTGGTGCCTACGCGGCCGGCAACGGTATCGGCGGAGCGAGCACGGCCGGTGGCGACGGGTATTGGCAAGCCAACGGAACGAAGATCATCACCGGGTACATCAAGATTGATGCGCAAACAGCCTACGGCTCTCCCTGTGGCACTTTCAAAGACGTGACACAGGAAATCCTGAGCTTGGGCTACGCGGGACGAAACATCAATCCGGTTTCCCAGTCTTTTAACGGCACGAGCCTGAATCCGGAGTGGGCGGGGTCAACCACTTATATGCAGGGTGGCGCTGCCCCCGCGCTGCCGGGTATGCTGAGCGTCATCAACGCGTCTTACCAATTGTCAGGGCAGAATGGACCGACGATGGCTGCTGGAACGTTCACGGGTCCTTCGACCAATCCGCCCACGACCTCCACCGCTCCGGCATATTCTGTTGGGACTTGCCTGGATCCGCATCCCAACGCGATCATTCGCCTGGAGCGGATTCGCGACAATCCGACCTCGGTGAACTATCAGAGCGGTACATTGAAAACGAGTTCACCGACGAACTATCCGGTAACCTCGACGATCGCCGAAGTTTGCGGTGTGGACCCGGCCTTTGCCGCCACGCCCACACCGACACTGACAAAGCTTCGTACTTCCCCCACGTCGGCTGCCGGTACAGGCGGTACGTGGGTTCCGCAGCCATGGGACTTCTGGCCCAACGTGCTCTATGACACGCGCGAAGGTTATAACCGGGAGTCCGCTCCGGCCGTGCCCTTCAACTCCAGGGTCACTATCGGCGGCACCATGTACTACATCGAGCTGGATATGAAGAATCTGGCCAAGTGGTTCAATGGGACGCTCCCGGCCACCGGCAGTTCCGGTCCAAGCACCAAGGACCCCAACGTGGCTCCCAACAACTTCGTGGTGTACATCTCCGACCGCCGCGGCAACTACAACTCCCTTGGAGCCTTTGCCGGCGGCTGGCCGCCACTTTCTCCCTCCGGTAAAGAGACCGGTGAATACGGATACACTGACCTCGTCAACCCTACGGACGTGAACGGCTGTCCCAACGGCACGCTGGACACGGGTGAAGATCCCGATGGCACGGGCCTTCTCTACTCGTATGGAGAGACTTCATTCCCCCCGGGATTGATTGACAGTACTGGCACTGCCACCTGGTCCACGATTTGGTCTTTGGCACCAGTCGTAGCGGATCCGCTCTGCGCCACGGGCACGGGTGGCACGAACCCCTGGCCGAGAACCTTTTTGTTCAATGCCAACGAAGCACGCGAAAACCCGTCGCCTTTGTTCCGGCGCGCGGTCAAGCTCGTCAACGGCAACGTCATCAGCCTGCCGCTCTGCCCGACGGGAGTCTCTTGCGGGCTTACGGTGGCCACGGAAAACCCGGCGTATATCCAGGGAGACTTCAACGCCAATTCCGCAGGTGGAGGCTGGGCTGACCCCAACGTGGCGGCTTCCGTCGTAGCCGATGCCGCCACCATGCTCTCCAACGACTGGAGCGACTACAACTCGTTCAACGCGCCATTTAACGTGAACGGGCGCCAAGTGCCAAACGATACGTGGTATCGATTGGGTACCGTAGCGGGCAAGCAGATTTCCTTCCCCAAACCGGGCTGGGATACCACTGCACTTGACGGCAGCCAGGACTTCGGGACCGACGGTGGTGTACACAACTTCCTGCGCTTCCTGGAGAACTGGAACAGCACTTTGCATTA
>CAZGFL010000021.1:0-37071 GCA_964524985.1 uncultured Acidobacteriaceae bacterium | reverse complement strand
GTGTCGGGCTGGTAGCTGGCGAATTTGGCTAACACCTCTTCGGCAGTGGCCACGCCAAGAACGTCATAGCCCCAGCGCTGCAGGAGCTGTTCGTAGCCTTTGCGCGCGTTGTCCTCGTCTTCGACGATGAGGATGCGATCTTTTCGCTCCGGGGTTTCGACGGCCCGCACCGCCGCGCGACTCTCTTCCGCCATGGGTTCCTATTTCTCCCCGGCTGCTTGGCCGGTTGGATGATGATTGGCTGGACAGTTCGACTGTAGCAAGCCGCGCGGCTGGTTGCCAAGTTCCGGCTGGCGGCTGGCGGCCCGGGTTTTCCGCTTTCCGTGCGAAGTTTGGCGGTGGTATCGTCTCCGTGGTTTTAGAGGAGTTGCGCGATGTTCAAGCGAGCGGTTGTACTTGTTTTATGTTTGACCG
This sequence comes from uncultured Acidobacteriaceae bacterium, assembly GCA_964524985.1. Lineage (GTDB taxonomy): Bacteria > Acidobacteriota > Terriglobia > Acidiferrales > UBA7541 > Acidiferrum. The sequence continues at coordinate 36,657 of CAZGFL010000021.1, read as the reverse complement.
CAGTTGCCAGCGCCCGCGCGGAAGTGAAAGTGGAAAAAACGGAATACAAGGGCTGGCGCAATTGCTACCGCGTCAGCAACGGCGAAGTGGAGCTCATCGTGACGGCCGATGTGGGGCCGCGCATCATCCGCTTCGGCTTCGTGGGAGGCCAGAATCTGTTCAAGGAGTTCTCCGAGCAGCTCGGGGGGACGCGGGAGGAAAAATATCAGCATCGCGGCGGCGACCGTGTCTGGAAAGCTCCCGAAGATCCCGTGGCGACGTGGGCGCCGGACAATGTGCCGGTGGAAATTACTGTAACCTCGGGCGGGCTGATTGCGCGCGCGCCGGTCGAGCCACTGACGAGCCTGCAGAAGGAAATTGAAGTGCGAATGGCGCCCGCGGGAAGCGAAGTCACAGTGTTTCACCGCATCACCAACCGCTCGCTCTTCTCGCTCGAATACTCGGTTTGGGCGCTGACGATGATGGCTCCCGGCGGCGTGGCCATCGCCGGCTTTCCCCCGCGCGGCAAACATCCCGAGCACCTGGAAGCCACGAATCCACTGGTGATGTGGGCTTACACGAATCTTTCCGACAAACGCTGGGTCTTCACGCGTAGATATTTGACGTTGAAGCAGGATCCGTCCAACTCCGAACCGCAAAAGCTGGGGATGTTCAATCCGGATACCTGGGGCGCATACGTCTTGAATGGAGAAGTGTTCATCAAGCGCGCGTATGCGGTTTCCGGAGCGCCGTATCCGGACTTTGGCTGCTCGTTCGAAACTTTCACCAACAACGAGTTCTTGGAAATGGAAACGCTCGGCCCCATGGTCAAGCTCGCTCCCGGGAAAACCGCTGACCAAGTCGAGCATTGGAGTCTTCACCGCGGCGTAAAACTCGCGGCACTCACCGATGAGGTCATTGACGCCGTCCTGCAGCCGTTGTTGCGAGAGGGCGCTAGCGTGAATTAGTGTTCTTCAGAGATAACTCGCCAACGATGCAGCCACAGTGAGCAATTTCCAAGCCGCGCTGATCCGAAAGAGGAGGTGTGATGCCGCCCTTCGACAAACCCACCCGCAGGGAGTTCCTGGTCACCACATCTTCTGCCGCTCTCGGTGCTGCCGTTCCTCTAACCGGCGCAGAGGGAACTTCACCGCCCCGGGATGCTACTCCGTCCTCCACTTCTGATACCTTTCCTTATTCCTCCGAAGAACTTTTCTCCCACGGCCCTCAGCGCACTTTCACCGGAGACCGCGCCACACAAATCGCCATGCCCATTGGGGGCATTGGTGCCGGTTGCGTGTGTCTGAACGGCTACGGCGGCTTGCAGGATTTTTCCATTGGGAATCATCCCTCCACCACAGCCCTACCCGATGGCTATTCTGGCACCAAGGCGGCCTTCGCCATCCTTCACATCAAAGGCGCATCTCCCGTCACGAAACTCGTCGAAGGGCCGCTCCCGATTTTGAAGATTTACGATCAGGGGCTTCAGGGACAGGGTTACCACCGCGGCGGCTTCGAAGGTTTTCCTCGTTTTGGAAAATGCATCTTCAAAGGAGAATACCCCTTCGGGGAAGCCAAGCTCTCCGACGCGCTCGTGCCGCTGCAAGTCACCCTCACGGGCTGGAATCCCTTCATCCCGCTCGACGACAAAGACTCCGGAATCCCCTGCGCCATCCTGGAATACGTGCTTCACAATTTTTCCGCGCATCCTGTGGACTACGAATTCTCCTACCATCTTTCCCATTTGGCTCCCGGATGCAGCGGCGAGGAATCGAACAGCCGGAACACTGTTGTCCCCGGCCGCGGCGTTTTCCTCCACAATTCAGAAAAGCCCAACGCCGAAAGTTTCGGCAGCGCCTCACTCATTGCCATCAGCGCCAAGCCGCGCATCAAAGGCATGTGGCTCCGTAGTCCCGGCTGGGAATTCGATTCGCTCTCCGCACTCTGGCGCGAAGTCTCCACCGCGAAATTCACCGCCAATGAGGGCTCGAACGAAATTGACAAGACCGGCCGCAATGGCTGCTCGATTTTGCTCGAAGGCACGCTGGCTCCCGGCGAATCGAAAACTTATCCCATCGTTATCGCCTGGCATTTCCCCAATTGCTACCTGCAAACGGGTGGCCTCCCGCTCCCCGAAGGGCAAGGCGCCGCCGGCTGCCGGTCTTTCCCCGAAGAAAAACCTCCACTCTGGCGTCCCTACTACGCCGCGCAATGGAAAGACGCGCGCGAGGTCGCCCTCTACGTCGAAGAGAATTATGCCTCGCTGCGTTCGCGCACCGTCGCGTTCCAAGAAGCTCTTTTTTCTTCCACTCTCCCGCCGTATGTGCTGGACGCCGTCTCCGCCAATCTAGGCATTCTCAAATCGCCCACCGTTCTTCGCCTTGAAAATGGCGACCTTTGGGGCTGGGAAGGCTGCTTCCCCGACGCCGGCTGCTGCCATGGTTCCTGCACACATGTGTGGAATTACGCCCAGGCCTTCCCGCATCTTTTCCCCCGCCTCGAAATCACTCTACGCGAACTGGAGCTCGGCCGCTCGATGGACGAAAACGGCCACGTCACTTTTCGTGCCGCTCTGCCGGAAGGTCCCGTCAAGCACGACTTTCATGCTGCCTCCGACGGCCAACTCGGCGGCATCATGAAGGTTTTTCGCGACTGGCAAATTTCCGGTGACCTCTCGTGGCTTCAGAAGATGTACCCTCTCGCGAAACGTAGTTTGGATTACGCCATCCGCACCTGGGATCCCGACCACCGTGGAGGCCTCTTCGAGCCGCATCACAATACCTATGACATTGAATTTTGGGGACCGGACGGCATGTGCACCAGCATTTACGTCGGCGCCCTTTCGGCACTGGCGCAGATGGCCGCAATTCTCGGTCACTCGGAAGATGCAGCGTTATACAACGATCTCGCCCATCGTTGCGCGCGGTTCATGGAAGAACAACTCTTCAACGACGAATACTTTCAGCAGAAAGTCGAATACCAGGGCCTGCGCAACACCTCCTTCGCCACCATGGTGGCCCAGGTGGACGACCGCAGCAGCGAAATGCAGCAGCTCCTGAAACGGGAAGGCCCGAAGTATCAATACGGCAACGGCTGCCTCTCCGATGGCGTCATCGGCGCATGGATGGCGCGCATGTACGGCATCGAGACTCCACTTGCCCGGGAAAAAGTCCGCCAAACCTTGCAAGCCATCTTCAAACACAATTTCAAGACCGATCTCAGCCAGCACGCCAACGCCCAGCGCCCCGGCTACGCCATGGGCCACGAACCTGGCTTGCTCCTTTGCACCTGGCCCCGCGGCGGCAAGCCCACGCTGCCCTTCGTTTACTCGGACGAGGTCTGGACCGGCATCGAATACCAGGTAGCTTCGCATCTCATCGCCGAAGGCTTCGTCAAAGAAGGCCTGACCATCGTCAAAGCCCTGCGCACCCGCTACGACGGTCGCATTCGCAATCCCTGGAACGAATATGAGTGCGGCAACTATTACGCCCGCGCCATGGCCAGCTACGCATTGCTCAGCGCGCTGGCCGGTTTCCGTTACTCCGCCGCCCAACACACCCTCTGGTTCGCTCCCCAGCTGAGCGTCCGCCCCTTTAAAACTTTTTTCAGCACCGTCGCCGGCTTCGGCACCATCGCGCTCGATGCCCGCACCCTGCGCATCCAATTGCTCGAAGGTGAGCTGCCGCTGGAAAAGTTAGTGTTGCATGATGGCAAACAGGCCAGAAGCATGGATTGGAAAATTACAGCGCGCCCGGACGCGCCCGCAATCAAGACCCTATAATCTGAGTCGGCAATGTGAGCGAATAACGCCACGAAGAACGCAGGCGGGTTTAACTAGCGGCCAAAAAGTATGAATGAGTGAACACGCAGAGGAAGTTTTGGCTCACTCCTTCAGCAGATACAGCGTGCGTTCGAGCTCCAGCTCCAGCTTTGTGCCTTTCTGCAAGTTGAGTTCGTGCCCGCGGCCGGATTCCATCAGATAAGCAGTGAGCGCGCCGAGCACCGCGCCTTCCGCGGCCTCTTTCTTGTCCTTATCCTTGACGCCTTTCACGGCGCCAATCGCCGCGCCTGCGGCCGCGGCCTGCGCGGCATCCTGCTGCGTGCTGCTCCTGCCCTCGATGAGCCCTTCCTGATTCGCGACTGGCTTCACGCTGTGATCGCCGGGAACGCTCACGACCTCAGCGACGATTGGCAGCGTGCCGAAGCTGGTGCGGATTTCGTCAAAGGTCAGCCAGAGCTTGGCCCGCCCGGCCATTCCTGCGGATTCCACGTGACTGACGTGCCCGACAATTTCGGCTCCCGACGGCAGATAGATGCCGCTGCCGGCCTCCAGGGGCTCCAGCGTACGGACTTTGAACCTCGCGTTTTCCGCAGTGCCTTTGGTGCCCAGGTCGTCTTCGAGGCGCACCAGGAATTTGGTTCCCGGAGTGACGGCAAACGTTTCGGGCGGCAGACCATGCCGGCCGCCGTCGGCTCTGTGGCGCGGTTGGTCAGAGGGCTGCGAGGGCGTGTCTCTTAATGGCTCTTGCGATTGGTCCTGGGCGCTAAGCGCGGTGCCCGCGGCCAAGAGTGCTACAAAAGTGGCTGAAGCGAAGAGACGAACGGCGACGTTTCGACGATGCATGTGCTCCTCCCATGGAGTGCTGGACTGGGGCATAAGTGCACCTGTCGCGCCAATCCTGCTGTCCTCCCGACTCCCGCAAGTGATTGGAGATAAAGGGCTTCTGGCGCGCACTCACTGCGGCGTGCAGAGGAATGCACAGACTGTCGGGTCGGCCTGTCATCGACGCGTCGCCCTTTTCCGACAGTGCCGGGCGGCGGCGCTGTAGGGACTCCGACGTCTATTTCTCGAGGAAGCGCCGAATCCTGTGAAGCACCTTCGCGTACATTGCCGGAGTGACGCGGCCGGTTTGCGTGTTTTGCTGGCTGGGATGGTAGACGCCGAAGAGGCGGGGCAATCCGGGAGCGACTTCGGCTTCTGCGCCGTGCGCGAATTGATACAAGGCGCGCGAAGCGATGACGCCTCGGCTTTTCATAATTTCAAGGTAGCCGTCCCAGGCGATCTTGCCGAGCGCGAGAATTGCTTGGGGCTGGAGAATCTCCAGTTCGCGTTCGAGGTAGTCACGACAACGCAGGATTTCGCGCGGCAACGGCTTGTTGTCCGGAGGAGCGCAACGGCACGTGGCGGTAATGTAGGCGTTCTTCAGTTGCAGGCCGTCATCGCGGTGCAGGGAAGTGGGCTGGTTCGCGAAGCCCGCCTTGTGCAGCGCGGCGTAGAGAAAATCTCCGGAGCGATCGCCGGTGAACATGCGCCCGGTGCGATTGGCTCCGTGCGCGGCGGGCGCCAGGCCGAGAATCAGCAGTTGCGCTTGCGCGTCGCCGAAGCCCGGAACCGGCTTGCCCCAATACTCCCATTCACGAAACGCACGGCGCTTGTCGCGCGCCATCTTTTCGCGATGCTTCACTAAGCGCGGGCATTTCCGGCAGGCGACAATCTCATCGTTCAGGACACGAAGCTGCGACGGCGCGTCAGGCATTGGCCTCGTTGGTGCGACGCGTCATCATGCGCTTCAGGTCGATGTACGGCATTGCTCCTTCCAACATCAGGTCGCACGACCGCGATTCGAGCATCTCCTTTCCAATGCGCTGCACCAGCCTCATCGCGGCGCGCATGATGCCGGAGCCGGAGCTGACGCGCGCGACGCCAATCTTCTGCAGTTCCGCGATCGGAGGGCAGGCCGAGGTCGCGAGGATGTTAAGCGGCGCATCGACCGCCTTCACCAGCTTGGTGATCGTTTCGAGATCGTAGACTCCCGGCGCGAAGAGACAATCGGCTCCGGCGTCACGGTAGGCTCTCAGACGCTCGATCGTGCGCTCGTAGCGCGTGACTTCGGGACCGATGGATTTTAGATAGATGTCCGTGCGGGCGTTCAAGACAAAGGGAATGCCCAACGCTGCGGAGGTCTCGCGAACGGCGCGAATCTTCTCGACTTGCAAAGGCAAATCCACCACCAGCAAGCTTTCTTCATCACCTGTGACATCTTCGAGATTCATTCCAATGATACCCGCGCTGATCGCGGCTCTCACCGTATCGGCCATGTCCCTTGGCGTCGTGCCGTAGCCCGCTTCGAGGTCGGCGGTCACGGGAATGTTCACCGCTTGCGCGATGCGACCTGCTACGGCGAGCATTTCGTCGCGCGAGATGCGCTGGCCATCCGGGTAGCCGAGCGAATACGCGATGCCCGCGCTGGTAGTGGCAATGGCGGGATGCCCGCATTCTTCCAGGATACGCGCGCTGGCGACGTCCCAGGCATTAGGAAGCAAAAGCAGGCGCGGTCCGTAGTGCAATTTGCGAAATTGCTCGGCCTTTTCAGCTCGTCGAATGTCCATAGAGCCTCCGGGGAAGTCGCTCAGCTAGCTTTTCAGCGCTTTCGCCAGGACTACTGCCTGGTTGTGCTCTGGGTCGCGGGCTCCGAAAAGCAACGTGACTGTGCCGTGCTCTTTTTCGAGCATCTTCAACGCCGCGAGCCATTCTCTCTTGCTTTTCAATTCGGCCTGGTACTTTTTCTCGAAGTCCGGCCACTTCAGCGCTTCATGGTGGAAAGACTTGCGCAGCGCATCGCTCGGCCCGACGTCTTTCATCCACTGATCCACTTTCGCTTGTTCCTTCTTCATTCCGCGCGGCCAGAGGCGGTCCACGAGCACACGAAAGCCGTCGGCCGCTTCCGCCTTCTCGTATACGCGTTTTACCTTGATCATGAGAACTCCTTGCGGATTCTCGGCGGTCTTTTATTGCAGAAGCTTCAGCACTTCGTCGTGAATTTTCCCATTAGTGCTGACGAGTTGCCCAGTATAAATGGTCCGCTCTCCGCGTACGTTGGTCGAGCGGCCTCCTGCTTCTTCCACCATGATGCCGAGAGGCGCGAGGTCCCAGGGTTTGGACGTCCAATCAAGCGCCACTTCGATTGCTCCTTCGGCGACCAGCATGTGCTGCCAGAATCCGCCGAACGACCGGCTGCTGCGCGCGTGGTCCAGCAGCCGCCGGATTCGCGCCTGATCGTTTGCGTTCTTGCTCGGTCCCGTACCGGTCGTGAAAACCATGGCTTTGCTCAGGCTCGTCACGTTTGAAACGTGCAGCTTCTTGCCGTCGCGGTACGCGCCTTCTCCGCGATACGCCCACCAGCGCGAATGGAGTCCCGGAGCGCTCACCATCCCCGCGATGATTTGGCCATTTTGCTCGATCGCGATCAGCGTGCCAAACGTCTGAATCCCGCGCAAAAATTCTTCCGTGCCATCAATTGGGTCGATGATCATGCGTGGGCGACTGGAAGCAGCGGCGGTCTTGGCGTTGTCGCCGCCCAGTTCCTCGCCGAGAACGTCGAGCGCCAGTCCGCTTGCAGTCACTTTGGCGCGCGCCATTTCTTCCACGGCGCGGTCGGCCTGGGTGACAGCCGTGCCGTCGCCCTTTCTCTCGATGCGTAATCCGTCGGAGCGGAAATACCGCATGGAGATCGTATCCGCCTCGTGCGCGATCGCCTCGAGCAACACCCCATACTCTTTCCGGTAGCTCATTCGGTTGTCGTGGCCCTGGTTGCCAACTCCTCTTGATTTGACTCCTACTGCCAGCATCCCTAGCATACAGAGTTACCGCAATGTCTGCTCAGGCCAATACCGGAACGGTCCTCGACCGCATCCTCGAGTCGCGCCGTGCGGAGGTGGATCACCGCAAGCGCGTGTTGCCGGAGACCGCCCTCAAGTATGGGGTGAAAGCGGCCGAACCGCTTCGCAATTTCGCCGCCGCGCTTGAACGCAACGCGCTCAACGTGATTGCCGAGCTCAAGCCTGCTTCGCCGTCTCGCGGCGTGCTGCGCGAGCCGTTTGACCATGTCGCTCTTGCACAATCCTTCGAGGTTTCCGGCGCCGCGGCCCTGTCGGTTCTGACCGAGCCGGAATTCTTTCGCGGCTCTCTGAAAAACCTGCGTGACGCGCGCAAGGCGGTCGCCCTTCCCGTGCTGCGTAAGGATTTTATCTTCGATCCCTGGCAAGTCTGGGAAACGCGCGCCAACGATGCCGACAGCTTTCTTCTCATCGTCGCGGCGCTGGACGATGCCGTGCTGCGCGACCTGATCGCTCTCGGCCGCCAACTCGGCATGGAGCCGCTCGTCGAAGTTCACACGGCGTCCGAACTGGACCGCGCTCTTTCCGCGGGCGCGAAAATTCTCGGCGTCAACAATCGCAACCTCAAAACACTCGAAACGCGTCCAGAGACTTCGCCCGAGTTGATTGGCCGTATTCCCGACGATTGCATTGGGGTCAGTGAGTCCGGTTTGCGCGCCCACGAAGATCTGGTCAAGCTCCGCGCCGCAGGCTTCGACGCTTTCCTCATCGGCACTCATCTCATGCTGGCCCCCGACCCGGCCGCGGCTCTCTCTTCGTTGCTTGGTCCAAGCCGGCAAGAGGGTAGGGAATAGTGGCCGTGGTCCGCGTCAAAATCTGCGGTATCACCAACGCGGCCGACGCCGATGCGGCCATGGAAGCGGGCGCAAACCTTCTGGGATTCAATTTCTACAAGAAGAGCCCGCGCCGCATCGAGCCGGAAGCCGCGGCAAAAATTCGCTCGCAGCTTCCGAAGAAAGTGAAGGCCGTGGGTATCTTCGTGAACTCCTTGGTTGCCGACGTCATTGCCCTGCGAAGTTCGCTGAAACTCGATGCCGTCCAATTGCACGGGGACGAGTCTCCCGAATCGGTGGCAGAGATTGTTCCTGATGTGCCGGTCATCAAGGCGTTTCGCGTCGACCCGGAGTTTCCCTTGGATACGCTCGAAAAGTACCCCGATGTTTTTGCTTTCTTGTTCGATGCCGTGCACGACGGCCAATATGGCGGCACCGGCCGCACCACGGATTGGGATGTGGCGCGTCGCGCCGCGCTGAGCCGCCGTATCATTTTGGCTGGTGGGTTGAAGGTCGAGAATGTAGCCGCCGCCGTGCGCATCGTACGCCCGTACGGAGTGGATGTTGCCAGCGGTGTAGAATCAAGTCCCGGCAAAAAGGACCACGGCCGGATTCGCGAATTTATTCAGGAAGTGCGCCGCGCCGAACGCAAATAGGTTTTCACACACAAAGGATTGGATCTGGAGTGAGTTCGATTCTTCAATCGCCGGCAACCGCGCCGGGACGTTTCGGCCCCTACGGCGGCCGCTATGTCCCCGAAACGCTCATGGTGCCGCTGTTTGAGCTGGAACACGCCTACGAAGCGGCGAAATCGGACGCTTCGTTTCAGGCGCAATTTCAGAATTTGCTCAAGAATTTCGCCGGCCGCCCGACGCCTCTGCAATTTGCCTCTCGTTTGACCGAAAGACTCGGCGGCCCGCGCATTTACCTCAAGCGCGAAGACCTGCTGCACACCGGCGCGCACAAAATCAACAACGCCATTGGCCAGGGCCTGCTCGCTGCAAGAATGGGCAAGCCGCGCATCATCGCGGAAACCGGCGCGGGCCAGCACGGCGTCGCTTCCGCCACCGTCGCCGCGCACCTGGGCCTGGAATGCGTCGTCTACATGGGCACTGAAGACATGGCGCGACAGGCGCTGAACGTCGCGCGCATGCGCATGCTCGGCGCGCAAGTCGTTGGCGTCGATTCGGGGAGCCGCACTCTCAAGGACGCCATTAACGAAGCCATGCGCGATTGGGTCACCAACGTCCGCAACACGCACTATCTCCTCGGCTCCGTTTTGGGCGCGCATCCTTATCCCACGATGGTGCGCGACTTTCAGGCAGTGATCGGCCGGGAAGCGCGCGAGCAGATCCTCGCCGCCGAAAAGCGCTTGCCCACGCATCTTTTTGCCTGCGTGGGAGGCGGTTCGAACTCCATTGGCTTGTTCCATCAATTCTTGCGCGATCCCGGCGTGAAGATGATCGGCATCGAAGCTGGCGGCCGTGGCGGCCAGCTTGGTGAGCACGCCGCGCGTCTCGCTGCGCATCAAGGCTTCACCGGCGCGCGTCCCGGTGTGCTCCAGGGCACTTATACGTATGTTTTGCAAAACGAAGACGGCCAGATTGCCACGACGCATTCCATCTCCGCGGGGCTCGACTATCCCGCCATCGGCCCCGAACACGCTTGGCTCGCCGACCAGCGCCGCGCCGAATACTCCGCCGTGTCTGACCAGGCTGCCCTTGATGCCGCACGCCTGCTCTCGCGAACCGAAGGCATCATCCCCGCGCTCGAATCCGCTCACGCCATCGCTGGCCTCATCGAGCGTCTACCATCTTGTAGTGGCCGGTCTTTAGACCGGTCTCCGCTCACCAAAGACGACCTGGTCATCCTCAACCTCTCCGGCCGCGGCGACAAGGACATGGACACTTACTCCCGCTTACTTGGTGGCGCGGCATAGGCAGCACATCGAATGGCTCCATGCATTCTTCATGTCGGACGCAAAGAAATGTTTCATGCGGATTCTCCCGCCGGCCGATTCAGTGCTTTTTTCGAAGACGACGGAGAGACTGGATACTTCTACGCTTTCGATCAACAAAGAGGCCCAGAGAATCCCATTGTTGACGCGGTCCATATCTATGACGTGGCAAACGTGACGGATGCGCACCGGCCTTCCAAATTGTCTATCGTTTGGTCGGCTGATGGTGACAAATGCGCACTCTTAATTAACAACTTCCCTCATGCCGCCTTCGACTTTACAGCGAGGCGCGGCTATTGTCGGACAAATTTTCCCAATTTCCGAGATTCTGAAATTTGGATCAGGTCAGACCACAGTTGGTCAGAAAAGGCAATCGAGTGGCTGCGGGTTGACTACGCCTCTTAAATCTTCCGCTTCATCCCCGACGGCTGCGGCCCCTCACGCATTTCTGCTAATCTTTCAGTCTCCCTAATGGCTATTGCTACTTCCAACCCGACCCGCATCTCCAAACGCTTTGCCGAACTGCGCGCGTCCGGTGAACTTGGTATCGTCGCGTACATCACCGCGGGCGATCCCTCGCTCGATGCGACGCAAAAGTTTGTACTCTCAATGGCTGAAGCAGGCGCCGACGTCATCGAGCTCGGCGTTCCGTTCAGCGATCCCCTGGCCGATGGCCCCACGATTCAACGCGCTTCCGAGCGTGCCCTGAAATCAGGCACGACGCTGGCGGGCGTCCTCGAGCTCGTTCGCCGCATCCGCCAGTCGTCCCAAGTTCCGCTCGTGCTCTTCAGCTACTACAATCCGATCTTGCAGATGGGTCTCGAAAAATTTGCTTCCGCCGCCGAAGCTGCCGGCGCCGACGGCGTCCTCGCCACTGACCTGACACCGGAAGAATCGGACGACTATCGTCGCATTCTCGCCGCGCATCATCTCGACACCGTTTTTCTCGGGGCGCCAACCTCCACCGTCGAGCGCCTCGCTAAGATCGCTACCTGCTCCTCCGGCTTTCTCTACCTCATCTCCCGGACTGGCGTTACCGGCGCGAAAGACGTGCTTCCCGACGATTTACCCACGCTTCTCCGCCGCGCCCGAGCCGTCACGCAACTTCCCATCGGCGTCGGCTTCGGCATCTCGCTTCCCGGCCACGTTTCCGTTCTCGGCGGTCTTGCGGATGCCGCCGTCATCGGCTCCGCACTCGTCTCCGAGATCGAGCGCGCCACCAAGTCGGGCTCCGGGTCGGCGGAAATCGCCGCCGCCGCATCCGCCCTCGCCGCCAAAGTCCGCTCCTTGAAGGAAGCCGCACGTCACGGCCTCTCCCGCCGCACCGAAGGTCCCGCAAGCCTCTACGGGAAGGTCGCCCCATGAACTTGAGCGACTGGCGCCGCCGCATCGACGAAATCGACAAGAAGCTCGTCGAGCTCTTGAACGAGCGCTCGGAGTGCGCCCTCGAAATTGGCAAGCTAAAACAGGAGGCCAAAATCCCGCTATACCAGCCGGATCGCGAGAACGAAGTGTTGGCCAACGCCGAGACCAACAATCGCGGGCCACTGACGGACGCGGCGATTCGCCGCCTCTTCGAGCGCATCATCGATGAAGCCCGTGCCGCCGAACGCTACGCCATGCATTCCGGCGATAGCCACGAAAAGGGCGGGAATGAATGAGCTTTCTATGCAGTCTGGACTTGAAGGGGTGCTGTAGCGCGGGTCTTTAGACCCGCGGTTTTTCTGGGTTTGTAGTTGCGGGACTTTAGTCCCGTGGTTTTCTCTTCGAATTCCTTAGCAAAGGAAACAAGGAACGTTCATGGTCATCGTAATGCAAGAAGGCGCCACCGACGCGCAAATCCAGCACGTCATCGATCGTCTGGTCGCTGCCGGTTTCAACGTGCACCGCTCGACGGGCGAATCGCACACCGTTCTCGGCGCGGTCGGCGTGCACCGCGATTTCGATCATCGCGACTTCGAATTGCTCGAAGGCGTGCGCGAAGTCATGCGCATCACGCAACCCTTCAAACTGGCCAGCCGCCAGTTCCGGCCCGAAGGCACCATCGTCGATCTGGGGCGGGGTGTCAAAATCGGCGGCCCCGAAGTGGTCGTTGCCGCAGGTCCCTGCTCGGTCGAATCGCGCGAACAAATCCTCTCTGTCGCCGAAAGCGTCGCCAAAGCCGGTGCAAAGATTCTCCGCGCCGGCGCTTTCAAACCGCGCACCTCGCCTTACGCCTTTCAGGGACTCGGCGAGCCGGGCCTCAAGCTGATGCGCGAGGCCGCGGACAAGTTTGGGCTCTTCACTGTCAGTGAAGTGATGGATCTCTCGCAGATCCCCATGATGATGCAGTACGTCGACATGTTCCAGGTAGGCGCGCGCAACATGCAGAACTACTATCTCCTTCGCGCGCTCGGAGAAATTCGCAAGCCGGTCCTGCTCAAGCGCGGCCTTTCCGCCACCATGGAAGAATTGTTGCTCAGCGCCGAATACATTCTTGCCGGCGGCAATTACAACGTGGTGCTCTGCGAGCGCGGCATCCGCACGTTCGAGACTTATACGCGCAACACGCTGGACATCGCCGCCATCCCGGTCATCAAGAAGCTTTCGCACTTGCCCATGCTTGCCGATCCTTCGCACGGCACCGGCCGCCGCGACAAAGTTCCCCCCATGGCCCGCGCCGCAGTGGCCGCCGGTGCCGATGGCCTGCTCATCGAAGTGCACAACGATCCCGACCACGCGCTCTCCGACGGCGCGCAATCGCTCGAGCCTTCCACCTTCACGCAATTGATGGCCGAGCTCCGCATCATCGCTCCCGCCATCGGCCGCCGCATCGCCTGACGCTATGTGGATTGCCGCTCACAGAGATCCGTCATTCCGAGCGCAGCGAGGAATCCCTCTTCGTGCGATTGATCTTGCCTCGCCCTCCAATCGCTGGATCGTCTTCCACGAGTCACCAGTCACCAGTCGCCAGTCACGTTTGCGATGACTTCACACCTGATCAATCGCGTCACGATCCTCGGCACCGGCCTCATTGGTGGGTCATTCGCACTGGCGCTCCGCAAATACACCACCGGCACGCATATCTCCGGCTGGGACCGCGTAGACGTGGTTCGCGAAGCGCAAGCGCGCGGCGCCATTGACCAAGCCTTCTCCGGCGGACTGGCTCCCGCCTTCCAGAACGCGGATTTGATTTACATTGCGCTTCCTATCGCGGCAACGCTCGATTTGCTCCCAGAGATTGCCCGCCACGCGGCCCCGCACGCGCTGGTCACCGATGCGTGCAGCACCAAAGTCCGCATCGCGCAAGCCGCCGAAGAGTTTTTTCCCGCCGAAAAAGGTCCGTTCTTTCTCGGCGGCCATCCCATGGCGGGCCGCGAGCTTTCCGGCTTCGCGCACGCCGACGCCGATCTCTTCCGCGCCCACACCTACGCGCTCATCACACCCGCTCCTGCAGGGGCGGGTCTTCAGCCCCGTTCTTCCTCTTCTTCAGCGGACGCAGTGCCGGAAATGGACCCGCGCATTTCAGCTTTCATGAAAATCCTTGAGAAGCTCGGCGCGCGACCGCTCTGGATTGGCGCGCAACAACATGACTACGCCGTCGGCCTCGCCTCGCATCTGCCGCAGCTTGCCGCTGTCGCACTCGCTGGCTTTCTCTACGATCGCCTCGACGAAAACGGCTTGCCCATCACCCTTGCCGGTCCGGGCCTGCGCGATTCGCTGCGTCTTGCGGGCAGCCCCTATTCCACTTGGCGCGACATCGTCCTCACCAATCAGGAGGTGCTCTCCGCCGCGCTCGATCTCCTCGCCCGCCGCCTCGACGACCTCCGCGAAAAACTCGCCTCCCGCGAACTCGAAGCCGACTTCGACGCCGCCAACGAACTCTATAAACTGCTCCGTTCTCTGTAACAATCTCTGCGGCCCGCCCGTCTAAATCCATCAAATGCGTTCGCGACCATTTGCGGCGCTCCTTCTCTTCTTGCTGGCTCCGGCATGCTACGTGCTCGCGCAAAGTCCGCCGCCGGAAATCACATCCATCACCAATGTCACGGTGATTGACGTCTCGACCGGCTCGAAACTCACCGATCGCACCGTGGTTCTGCAAGGCGACCGCATTGTTTCGGTCGAGGCCTCGGATGCCGAAAAGCCTCCGCAGGGCCGCGTCATCGACGCGCGCGGCGCTTTCCTCATCCCCGGCTTGTGGGACATGCACGTCCACATTCAGGACCTCGAAGACTTGCCGCTGTACATCGCCAACGGCGTCACCGGCGTGCGCATGATGTTCGGCGTGAAAAAGCCGAACGAACTGCGCGCCAAGCTCGCAACCGTCACGTCTCCGGAGGTCAGCATCGGCAGCATCATCCTCGACGGCGATCCGCCGGTCTGGGAAGGCTCGATCATCATTCACAAGCCCGACGACGCCCGGCGCGTGGTCGACGAAGTGAAAGCCAGCGGCGCCGACTTCGTCAAAATCTACAACGGCATTCCGCGCGACGCCTATTTCGCCCTCGCCGACGAAACCCGCAAGCAGAACATCCCCTTCGCCGGGCATCTGCCCTTCGAAATTCGCGCTTCCGAAGCCTCCGACGCCGGCCAGCGTTCCATCGAGCATCTCACCGGCATCGCCATCGCCTGCTCCAAGCGCGAACAAGATTTGATGAAGGACTTGCGGCCTCTGCACTATTTCGAAAACATCAATGCGACCGTCGAAGCGATCCGCAGCTTCGACGGTGCCAAGTGTCAGGATTTGTTCGCGCAATTCCGCCGCAATGGCACCTGGCAGGTGCCCACCCTTACCGTGCATCGCGGCATGGCGTTTCTGAACGACCGCCATTTCACTTCGGACCCGCGCCTCGTTTACATGAGCGGCGAAGTGCGCTCCCGCTGGCAGCCGCAAAACGATTTTCGGTTTCGCCGCTGGCGCCCCCAGGACTTCGAACTGCATCGCGGCCTACTGAACGCGGACAAACAAATGGTGGGAATCATGTTTCGCGCTGGAGTGCCGTTGCTGGCAGGTACCGATGCCATGAATCCCTACTGCATGCCGGGCTTCAGCTTGCACGACGAACTGGCGCTGCTCGTCGAATCTGGACTCACGCCGCTCGCCGCGCTTCAATCCGCCACGCTGCGTCCCGCGGAGTTTTTCGGCCGCACCACAGATCTCGGCTCCGTTGCGCCCGGCAAGCTCGCTGACCTGGTGTTGCTTGCCGCCGATCCCCTCGCCGACATTCACAACACCACGCAAATCCAGGCTGTTTGGTTTCGCGGCAAGTATTTCGACCGCGCCGCGCTCGGTACTCTTCTCGAAGCCGCCAAGCACCGCAACGGCAAAGGCAAACTGCACTAGCCCGCGCTCTGCGTTCCTCCCGTCATTTCGAGCGAAGCGAGAAATCCCTCTTCGTTCGGCCGCACGTATGGACAGTCTGGCTACTTTGCTGCCGCCTCTTCCTTTAGGTACGACGCACTTAGCGTGTTCTTCTTCTTCGCAATCTCCAGCAGCGTCGGGTAAAACTGTACGAACGTCGTGTCCACAGCCGCGTGTTGCGCGTGGCACGAGTAGCATTCCATCTCTTTGGGCAGCAGCTTCCCCGTCACCCCATCATCCGCATCGAAAAACGCCCAGCCTCCCTCGAAGCGCGTCACGTCTTTCACGTGCACTTCGCGCCCCATCACTTCTCCGGTTTGATAGTGGCCGTTCTTGTTGATTGACGCCTTGCTGCCCGCCACGCGTGCTTCCAGCACCAGCATGGTTTTGTCCGGCCACGTCCCCGTCTCCACGAACGCCCGGTACGCCTCCGGATTCACAAACACGTTGTCGAACATCGAATGATCCATGCCGCCCATCGGCCGGTAGCTCATGTCGATTCCCGACGTCAGGTACACCCATTCGCGATAATTTGCCGGGAACCTGAGCTTTCCGTCTTGCGTATAAGTAGGTGGATTCGCATTTTTCTCGTTAGTGGGACTCGCTTGTGGCTTTGCCGCCGCCAGCCCCAACGCCAGCACTAAAAGAGCCGCCAACACCCATGAACGTTTCATCGCATCCCCTCCAGAATACGGCCTGCGCCCTGCCCGCAGCGCCTTCGCCCCATGGGGTTCACACTAACGGATGCACTCTCCCGCCGTCTAGAATAAACACAACCTCTTGTCAGGAGCTTTGCTTTGCCTAACGCCGCCCTAAACGCTGCAACAACTGGGAACTCCGCCGGCCAGCACATGGGCGCGGGCAGCTTTTTCGGAGCCATTCAGGACCGGCGCGAGCAGTGTGGCGCCATCTTCACCGACTTGCGCCATTCCGTTCCCCGCAAGCTCCCGATGCATTCGCACGAACTGCCTTTTTTCGCGCTGTTGCTGGACGGTCTCTATGGCGAGCGCTACGGCCGCCAAAACGCGCAGTTTGGACCTTTCACTCTGATGTTTCGTCCCGCGGGCATTCCTCATCAGGACGAAATTGGCCCCCGCGGCTTGCGCTTCTTCGAAATCGAGCTTCGCCCCGCCTGGCAGAAGCCCCTCGCCGAATGTTCGGCGTTTCTCGACACGCCGCGCGATGATGTCGCCGGCGGTCCGCTCCTTTGGCTGAGCATGAAGCTCTTTCGCGAAGTCCAAGCATCCACCGTCGCGGACGAACTCGCCGTCGAGAGCCTGCTTTCGGAGATTCTGCTTTGCGCGGCGCGCTCGCCGCACCGCGAAAGCCGCCACGCGCCTGGCTGGCTCCCCCGCATCCTGGATAAGCTCAAGACCGAGCATTGCCGCCGCCTCACGCTCGACGAACTGGCCCGCGAAGTCCGCGTCCATCCCGTCCATCTCTCTCGCGTTTTCCGCAGCTGCGTTGGGGAAGGCATCAGTGAGTACGTCCATCGCCTGCGCGTGCGCGCCGCCTGCGAAGGCATGCTGGCTCCGGAAATTTCGCTCGCCGATCTCAGCTTTTCCACCGGCTTCGCCGACCAGAGCCACTTCACCCGCTCCTTCCGCAAAATCACCGGCATGACTCCCGCCGCCTTCCGTTCCCTCCTCTGCGGCCCTTCTTGAGCCAACCCGTCAAGTCAGTCAAGCCAATCCGTCACGCCACTAAGCCATTTCGTTTCTTCACCTTCAAAGGTGTTCACCGCGAACACCTTCTTGTGTTTCGCGTCACGGCCCCGCGTGCGCCCCGGGCGTATAAACAAGCGGGAAGCGAACTCGCTTGGACGGCAAGGCCACTCCGCTAGTCAACCCCTGGGTCGTCACGTTCTCGGTGATGCTGGCGACGTTCATGGAGGTTCTCGACACCACTGTCGTCAACGTCTCCATCCCGCACATTGCTGGAAACCTCGCCTCCACCGTCGAAGAAGGCACTTGGGTCGTCACTTCCTACCTCGTCTCCAACGCCATCATTCTTCCCATCTCCGGCTGGCTCGCCAATTATCTCGGCCGCAAAAAACTGCTGCTCATCTGCGTCGCCGGCTTCTCGATCACTTCTTTGTTCTGTGGGATGGCCGGCAGCCTTCCCTGGCTGATCTTCTTTCGCGTGCTCCAAGGGCTTACCGGTGGCGGCCTTCAGCCTCTCGCGCAGGCCATCCTCCTCGAGACTTTTCCCAAGGAGAAGCACGGCCAGGCCATGGCTGCGTACGGCCTCGGCATCCTGCTCGCCCCCATCCTCGGCCCCACGCTCGGCGGCTGGATCACCGACAACTATACTTGGCGCTGGATTTTCTACCTGAATCTCCCCGTCGGCGTTTTCTCTCTCTTCATGATGAGCCGCTATGTCTTTGACCCGCCGTACATCAAGCGCACCGCTGCTCGTGTGGACGCCTGGGGCATCGGCTTTCTCGCGCTCGGCATCGGCAGCCTCCAGGTTCTCCTGGACACCGGCCAGCGCAAGGACTGGTTCGCCTCCAACTACATTCGCTTCTTCTTCATTTGCTGCGTCGTCGGCCTGGTCGCGCTGATCATTCGCGAGTTCATGGCCAAGGACCCGGTGATCGACCTGCGCGCTTTGAAAAACCGTTCCTTCAGTGCCGGCGTCTTCTTAATCAGCATGCTGGGCTTCGTTCTCTACGCCAGCCTGGTGCTGTTGCCGATTTACCTGCAAACGCTCCTCGGCTATCCCGCTTACAATTCTGGCCTCGCGCTTTCCCCGCGCGGCATCGGCGCACTCGCCACCACGCCGCTGGCGGGTTACCTGACGGGCAAGACCGATCCGCGCCGCCTGCTCCTTCTGGGATTTATCCTCGGCTCGTTCACCATGTTCAGTTTCTCGCATCTCAATCTGCAAGCCGGCTATTGGGACATCTTTTGGCCGCAAGTTCTCCAGGGGATCGCTCTCAGCTTCCTGTTCGTTCCTCTCATGACCATGAGCATGGCGGGAATCGACAAGGAGAAGATGGGCAACGCCACCAGCATCTACAATCTGATGCGCAACATCGGCGGCAGTTTTGGCATTGCCATCATGACCACGTTCCTCGCGCGCCGCTCGCAGGTTCATCAGAGCCACTTGGCGGAACACGTCACGCTCAGCAATCCCGCCACCCAGCGCATGCTCCATTCCGCGCAGGCCTGGTTTCAAGCCAAGGGATTCGATCAGTACACCGCCTACCGCAAAGCGCTCGGTGCCTTGTATGGCATGGTCCAGCGCCAGGCCACCATGCTTTCCTTCGTCGAAGCCTTCTGGATTATGGGCATCGTCTTTCTTCTCGTGCTGCCGTTCCTGTTTCTTCTGCGCTACCGCAAGCCCGAACCTGCGCCGTCTGTCCCCGCCTCCGCCGGAGCTCCCGCCCTGGCGCAACCTTCCTCCCAGCCCGCCGCCGAACCCGCCGAACCTGCCCCTCCGCCCGCCGCTCCGGAGGCCGCTCCTGAAGAGCCCTCCTTGGTCTCCCACTGACTCCTCCACTCCCGGTTTCATCGTAAGTGCTGATTCTAAAAGTACTTAAATGGCGATTATTCATTTTGACGCAAAAAAAAGTAACTCTGTAACGCACAAAACGTGAGAAGGCACTTAAATGCGATAGTCGGTGGGATCAATACAAGCGTCATACATGGCCCTGGTGATCAGCCTAGGAATGGTTCTGCGAATAGGATATGAACTCTCTCTTAGGTTCGAAAAAACTTCGCCGAAAGTTGAGAAGGCCTTAGCGAAAAGACGTCTGTCCGCCTCGATAAACGCCTGTGGTCCAAACGAATCTCTTGCTTTTTCTTTCTTGAAACTGAGAGCTTACAACCTATAACTTAGAACTCGCCATGGACAAACGCATCGCATCCGCGGACGCGGCCATCGCCAACCTCAAAGACGGTATGACCATTCTCATGGGTGGCTTCGGCCTCTGCGGCATTCCCGAGAATCTGATTGCCGCCGTGCAGCGCAAAGGCACCAAAGACCTGACCATCGTCAGCAACAACGCCGGCGTCGATGACTTCGGCATCGGCCTGCTTCTCCAGGAGCGCCAGGTGAAGAAGATGATCTCCACCTATATTGGCGGGAGCAAGATATTCGAGAAGCTTGCCCTCAGCGGGGAACTCCAGTTGGAATTGAATCCGCAGGGCACGCTTTCCGAGCGCTTGCGCGCGGGTGGCGCGGGCATTCCCGCGTTTTATACACCGACCGGCTACGGCACGATGGTCGCCGAGGGCAAAGAGACCCGCGAATTCAATGGCCGCATGTACGTCATGGAATGCAGCCTGCGCGGCGATTTTGCGTTCATCAAAGCCTGGAAGGGTGACCGCTGGGGCAATCTCATCTACCGCAAGACCGCGCGCAACCTCAATCCCATGATGGCCACCGCCGCAGATTACGTCATCGCCGAGGTCGAGCAACTTGCAGAGCCCGGCCAGCTCGATCCCGACCAGGTACACACGCCAGGCATTTTTGTGGACGCCATTTTCCAGGGCCCGAAATACGAAAAGCGCATCGAACAACGCACCACAAGAAAACAGTCATGATGGCCACAACTTTGACGACCGGGAGGAGCATGTTGCAATCAAAGGATGCCCTTGTTGGCACCTGGAAATTAGTATCCGCTACCGAGACAACGGACGAAGGAAACGTCAAGGACGCATTCGGAAAAGGCGCCACTGGATTCCTGACCTACACCGCCGACGGCAGAATGACAGGCATCATCTCCCATGGCGGACGCAAACCGTTGTCGGTACCTGACTTCATTGCGGCTCCCGCATCAGAATGTGCGGAAGCATTTAGAACGTTTGCCGCGTATGCGGGGAAATACACCTTCAGCGGCGACAAAGTGACTCATCACGTAGAAGCCGCCTCGCTGCAGAACTGGGTCAACACCGATTTGGTACGAATCCCGAGGTTTGAAGGGAACCGTTTGATCTTGCGGACGACACAATACCTGAAGGCTGGCGTCCTGGTAACGGCGGAACTCATCTGGGAACGCCTTTCCGGAGAAGCGGTCGCTCATTAGGTCTAGACATGTGCGCGCGGCGAACTCTCGAAGAGCTCTTAACGACGCCAGAACCGGCGTGGCCCATGGTCCAACAATGGATCCAGGCGGCGCACAATTCCGTGGAAGTTCTGCCGGCGGACGAGACAACACGCGACGAAGCTCTGCTCGAGACGCAGGTGACTCTGCGCAGTCCCATGGGAGCGGTGGTGTATCACACCGGCGGAATGCTGATCGATCAGGGCTGGCTTCGCCTGCTCGGCTCGGGACATCCCAGGCTTCCGCGTACCATGCAGGAATGGAATCGTGGGCGTTCCACGGATTCGGCGGGCGCTTCTTTAGGCTTCTGGCTGATTGCGGATGATGTTGTCGGAGGATTCTTCGCGCTCAACGGCGGCGCTGTTGGACCGGGCAATGGTCAGGTTTTTTATTTTGCCCCCGATACGCTGCAATGGGAGCCAATGAACGGAATGAACTACAGCCAGTTTCTGGTGTGGGCTTTCAGCGAAGGGCTGGCTCGTTTCTATGCGCACCTGCGCTGGCCCGGATGGGAAGGAGAAGTTTCCGCGCTCGGAGGGGACCGCGCTATGTCCTTCTACCCTTTTCTTTGGACCAAGGAAGGCAAGGATGTTGCAAAATGTTCGCGCCGGGCGTGTCCCGTCGAGGAAGTTTATTCGGCAAACATCCTAGAATTTCCCAAGCAGCTTCAATCGCTTTCGGAGAAATCCTGATGCCGCTGACGGAAGAAAAGAAACACGTAGCATCGCGGGCGGCACTTCGAGGAGGCAGTAGATTTGGCGCGGATAATAGTGTTGGGGATCATAACTTTGGTCGTCCTTGTACTCTTTGTTCGCGAAATCGTCGACCAACTGCGTTCCGGCAAATTTCGACCCCGCGGCTCGAGCGATTACAAGACGCGCAAAAACAACCCGGTCTGGTTCTGGTCAAGCATAGGAGCGCAAGTCGTGGTGATTCTGCTGTGGCTTTGCCTTTTTTCGCAGGCCGTGTTGAAGGCCTCGAAGTGAGTTGAGTTCTTAAATGGCACTGACTGAAGAACAGAAACGAGAACGCATCGCAAAGCGCATTGCGCTGGAGCTGCGCGACGGCTACTACGTCAATCTCGGCATCGGCATGCCCACGCTCGTTGCCAACTACGTCCCCAAGGGCATGGACGTGATTCTGCAATCGGAAAACGGCATGCTCGGCGTCGGCCCGTATCCGCTGGAGGCCGAAGTCGATCCCGACCTGATCAACGCCGGCAAAGAAACCGTGACGGAGATTCCCGGCACGGCGTATTTTTCCTCGGCAGATTCGTTTGGCATGATTCGCGGCGGCCACGTGGACCTCACTGTTCTTGGTGCGCTGCAAATCGACGAAAAAGGAAATCTCGCGAACTGGGCCATTCCCGGAAAAATGCTCAAGGGCATGGGCGGCGCGATGGACCTGGTCGCCGGCGCCAAGCGCGTGTTCATCGCCATGGAGCACGCCACGCGCGACAGCAAGCCGAAAATCTTGAAGAAGTGCACGCTCCCGCTCACCGGCGTCGAAGTCGTGGATCACATTGTGACGGAACTTGCGGTCATCGACGTCACGCCGCAGGGCTTGCTGCTGCGCGAACTCGCCCCCGATGCCACTCTCGAGCAAGTCCAATCGCTCACTGAGCCGAGGCTGATTCTTCCTCCTGGCGGCCCAAAGCCCATGCCGGTTTGAAGGACAAGGCCGACTACAATTTCGGGAAAGGGCAGCAGTTGTGAAAACGCGGTTGACCGAAGAATTCGGAATTCGCCACCCCATCCTGTGCGCACCGATGGCACTGATTTGTGGTGGGTGTTTGGCTGCGGCAGTTACTGATGCCGGCGGCCTGGGAATCCTCGGTGGCGGGTACGCCGGCGCGCTTGGCGGCGAGCCCGACCTTGGTCAGGAATTAGCGCTCGTGCGCGGACGCAAATTTGGCGTGGGTTTCATCACATGGGCACTTGAGCGCTCGCCTCAAGCCCTTGAGGAAGCCTTAAAGCATTCTCCGTATTGCGTGTTTCTCTCGTTCGGGGATCCAAAACCATTTGCCGAAAAGATCCGCCGCGGCGGCGCCAAGCTGATCTGCCAGGTGCAATCGTTGCGTCACGTGGATCAGGCGCTGGATGGCGGGGCCGACGTCATCGTCGCTCAAGGCACAGAAGCCGGCGGGCACGGCGCTACACGCTCGACGCTGCCGCTGGTCCCGGAAGTGGCGGATTACCTTGCGAAACGCGCGCCAAAGACGCTGCTTCTTGCGGCCGGGGGAATCGCCGATGGCCGCGGGCTAGCAGCTGCTTTGATGCTGGGAGCCGACGGAGTGCTTGTCGGAACGCGTTTTTGGGCTTCTGCGGAAGCGCTCACGCCACAAACCATGACCGACCGCGCGGTGCGTGCCACCGGCGACGACACCGTGCGCACGAAAGCGATTGATGCTTTGCGAGGCGTTCCCTGGCCGCCGGAGTTTTCGTTTCGCGTTCTGAAAAACAAATTTACCGACGAGTGGGCGCACCGGGAAGCCGAAGCGGCTGCGGCCTCCGGCAGCCTTGCAGGCGCTTACGCGGATGCCCGCGCGCGACAGGATTTGGACATGTATTTGACCGTCGCCGGCGAAGCCACTGGACTGTTGCACGACCGTCCCCGCGCGGCGAGCATCATCGAAAATATGGTGGCACAGGCGGAGTCTTTGCTGAAGCGCAGCGGCTTGCTCGATTTCCGCGCCGCTTCTTGACTTTGGCGGAGGCCGGCAATGAAGGCGAAGAAAACATCCAGGAATCCGGCAGCAGCCAAGAAGAAGCCGCC
The DNA here is from genome assembly GCA_964524985.1 of uncultured Acidobacteriaceae bacterium. GTDB lineage: Bacteria > Acidobacteriota > Terriglobia > Acidiferrales > UBA7541 > Acidiferrum. The sequence continues at coordinate 13,102 of CAZGFL010000021.1, read as the reverse complement.
GACAAAGGGAAGCGCAATCGCGATGCGCGAGCGGCCGAAGATGCCGCCGATTTCCGAGGAAATGAAACAGTGGTCCGCGCTGCTTCATACGGAGGTGAGCAGCTGGCCCCAGATCAGCACCAAGCCGATGTTTGGAATGTTGGGCCTGTATCGGAAAAAGAAGATCTTCGGCGGATTGCCTGTGACTCGGGGATTCGACACCCCTAGCTCCGTCATTTTCCGGTTTGACCCCATGCCGCCGGATTTACAAGAACGCGCCTTGAAGGACCGGCGCATCGCGCCAGGAACGCGCTGGTTCTCGCTCCAGGTCAACTCGACGGAAGACTTGCGGGACGTGCTGTGGTGGCTCAATCAGGCGTACGAGAAAGCGAAATAAGGTGCATTTCCTGTTCTGCAGTGGCCGAAACAATTCATGGAATGACACCGGCACCTTTGCTGTATCCGCACGCCGAAGAGAAAGGCATCAAAAAATGCGGTAGTCTGAATGCAGAGACTGTTAACCTATGGACACGCATTCGATCGTGGTCGTCAGCTTGCACACGCCCAAGGAAAAAGTTTGGGGCGAACTGCTGGCCATCAATCCTTCGGGCATCACCGTGCGCGGCATCGATCTGAATTCGTTCGACCATTTCATCCGGCAGTTGAATGAGCCGGACGGCGAACGCGTCGGATTTCCCACGGTCTTTTTCCCCATGCAGCGCGTCGAGCGCGTGTCGCTCGATGAGCCTTCCGGAGCGATTCCGTCCATGGACGAACTTTTCACGCGCAAGCTCGGCCGCTCGCTGAAGGAATATCTGTCGCAATTCGCGTGAAATCGTTCCGGCATCCGTTTTGTCTTTTTATTGGAGCTTTTGGACTTTCAACTTTTAACTTTCAACTTTGAACTATCAACGCTATCCTCGTTCCTAAATGCAAGGCCGCATCTGGACCGTACCCAATCAAATCACGTTTCTCCGGCTCGGCTTCCTGCCGCTTTTTCTGATTTTGGTGTCCTACGAAAAATACAGGTGGGCGTTGCTGGTGCTGGTGGTCGCGGGATTTTCTGACGGCATCGACGGGCTGATTGCGCGGAAGTTCAATCAGCGGTCTTCACTCGGGGCGTATCTGGATCCCATCGCCGACAAGCTGCTGCTCTCTTCTTCTTTCGTCGTGCTCGCATTCAAACAGCAACTGGCGTGGTGGCTGACGATTCTCGTGCTGAGCCGCGATCTCCTCATTCTCATCGTCGCGGTCGTGATTATCCTGGTGTCCGGCTACCGGCCGTTTCCTCCGAGCATCTACGGCAAGTTCACGACGTTCTTCCAGATTATTCTGGTGTTTGCGGTTGTATTGGGCGCCGCGTATCCACAGCTGGCCCTCGCGCGTTTGGACCGTGCGCTCATCTACGTCGTTTCCGCACTGTGCGTCTTCACCGGACTGCACTATTCCTTTACGGTGGCGCGGCGCCTGAACGCGCCTCCTCACGCTTCTTGAAAGTTGAGAATCGGGCGAGGTGCGCTTCCATGCGGCCCTCCTCAGAATGCGGCCCCTACAACGACTCGAGGCAACGAACTTCAGAGACCGGACCCAGGGATTTCGCCACGCTATTGGACCGCGAGGGAATCCTTGAAATGGAGAAGCATAAAAACAAAGCTGGCCAGCACCACCAGTCCCGCGGACCAGCCCAGTGCGTAGGCGCGCTTTAATTCCGAGGGGCTGACCGGCTCGCGGTCGGCGAGGAACTTCCCGAGCACAAATCCAACGGCTAGTCCGCCGAAGTGCGCGGCATTGTCGATTCCGAAAGGAAGGAGCGCCATGATCACCAGATAGAGGACCATGCGCATCATTTGCGAGCGGATTTCCCGCGCATACATTCCGCCGCGGCGCGTAGTCATGCCAAGCATCAATCCGATCAGGCCGGCAATGGCCCCGGACGCGCCGATGCCCACGCCGTAGCCACCGTACCTCCAGAGATTCCAAACCGTGCTGGCGATGAAGCTGCAAATGCCCGTAAGCACGTAGATAAACAAATAGCGCGCCGATCCATACAACCGCTCCACTTGCGAACCGATGTCGACAAAGATCATGGTGTTCATGCCGATGTGAAGCAATCCGCCGTGTAGAAAAATCGGCAGCACCAGCCGCCACAATTCCCCGCTGAGAATCGCGAACGACTGGCGCGCACCCAAGCGGTAAAGGACCAGACTGCTGACGCTGCCAAACAAATTGAGGTCGCCGGTGGATTGGCTGGTCGCCAGGACGCTGATTCCAAACAGCAGCAGGTTGAGAATGAGAATCAAGGTGGTGACGGGGTACTCGCCGCCGATGGTACCGCTCAGGGATTTAGTCAGGGCGGCGAGGGAAAAGCGCAGGCTGGCGCCGCATTCATGGCAGCGCGTGGCGCTGATGCCGACCAGCGCACCGCAGGCGGGGCAGAGTTTGGGGCGGGGCTGCTGGTCACCGCCAAAGAACCGGCGCAAAGCACTCTTCCAGCGTTCCAGCCGCCACTGCCAACGGTAGGGTAGGGGCAACCATCCTCCTTGCGACGCACAAAGCTCGTTTCCTATAATACAGAAATCGCGCGGAATGTCCCGGCGCGGAGAAGGCCGTCATGGGAAGACTCGAGGAGTTCGGCAGACGCATCGACGAGGAAGTGGCGAGGTTGAAACAGATGAACAACTTTGAAGATTTTGGCAAGCGGGTGGACGAAGAACTGGCCCGCGTGAAGAGTTTTGTGAAGGAAGAAGTCGCGCCCGAAACGGAAAAGCGCACGGCGCAGTTTTTGCGTGAGGTTTCGGAGAAGCTGAGCGAAGCAGCGTCGTGGATCGAAACGCGGAACGCAGCGCGGGGCTCCGGCAACACGCAGGACCCACCCAAGCCGCCCAACACGTGACCCATTGAAACGCGCGGCGGCATTGGTTCCGGAGAAGCTTGCATCCAGGTATCCGTTGACCAATTGTGTGCGATTTGCGTTTGCGTTGTGCGCTATTTGCATCAGTCTTGCCGGTTGCGCTGCGCGCAATCCGATTGCCGACCGGCGCCAACCGCCACCCACCGAGCCTTCGAGCACCCCACCAGAGGCCGGAGAATCCGCAAGGCGCGCCACGGGCGTTCCTGAGACTCCCGCGACGCCGCCCGCCGCAGTACCGGCGCCCGCGCCCAAGCGTGAGAAACCGGCTGGCGCCCCGGCACCTGCGGGTTACTCCGAAGAGGGCAACGCCTCGTGGTACGGCGAGCCGTTCCACGGCCGGCGCGCCTCGAACGGCGAAATCTACGACATGTACAAGTTCACAGCCGCGCACCGGACCTTGCCGTTTGACACGATGGTGCGCGTCACCAACCTGAACAACGGAAAAAGCACCACGGTGCGCATCACCGACCGGGGCCCATTCGTGGACAATCGCATCATCGATCTTTCGCTGGCGGCTGCCCGTGAGATTGAGTCGATTGGACCGGGAGTGGTGCGTGTTCGCGTGGAGGTAATTACTCCAGGAATCGACCCCACCTCCGGCTTTTTCACGGTACAAGTCGGTGCGTTCCGCGACCGTGGCAATGCGGATCGTCTGCGCGACCGGCTGAACGCCTCGTACTCGCCTACCTTTATCCAGCAGTATGATTCCCCGGACGGATTGCTCTATCGCGTGCGTGTGGGGAAGATTACCGGCGAGGATGCCGCAAGACAGTTCAGCGAGCAGCTTCGCGGGCGAGAAGGTTTCTCGCCGTTTGTGGTGCGCCTCGACGACCCGCAGCACTAGGCTTGTCAAAAATAGGCGCGAATTGTAACGAAACGAATAACGTCTTCGGGTCACTATCTTCCCGGAAGAGGCGGGCAGACCGTTCCCATTCGCACCGCCTGCAGGTGCAACCTCCGAGTGGCGTAGGAGAAGCCCGATGATTGCGATTGAGGCCATCAAATTCAACCACAACCCCAATTCGGCGACGCACGATGCGCTGAATATCCGCAGAAATGCCACGCAGTTCGTGCATGTTCCCGAGTGGAGACGGTTTATCAGCGTCAATCCGGAAGACTCGCCGGCGGCTTATGCTGTGGCACCGACACAAGGCCACACCATCACCATAGAGGTTTCTCTCATCACGGACGATCCCAGCGCTGCGTTCATCGAAGTGCGCGTCGAAAATCACGTCAAAGCACGCGCGGTCAATTTCATCAACGGAAAAACGGGCCACGTGGTTTTCGAGTTGATCGATCCGCCCGTTTCGCATGGACACGTGGGAATCTGGGATCTGGACTGGCATTGGGAGTACCGCCTGGGGCCGCACCATCCGTGGCATCATTTCGATACCACGCGCCACCGCATGTATGTTCTGCTCGATGTGCCCACGGACCCGTGGGAGCAAGGCCCGTACAACGCTGGCAACACGCAGTTGCCATGGACCGAAGTGCTCGACTACGCGTGCCACTGGGCCTCTGGGGCCGCTTCGCGGGACATGGCTGCCGCATTGGTGACGCAGCACGTGTACGCGCTGGGTCCCGCGATCGTCACCTACGATTGCCCAGGCGGAGGCAGCTCACATTACAGTTGGGGCAACTTTGACTGTACGAATTTCCTCGATCGTCTGCACGGCGGAATTGGCAACGGCATCTATGTGAACTGCAGCGACTGCGCGACCTTTGTTTCCAGCTTTGCAGACGCTTTGGGTTGCGATCTATGGCAGTCGCGGATGGGTTTTGGTTTCCTCCTGAATGAGATGCTGGGCATCGGAAGCAATGTCTGGCAGACCTGCTGCGGCTGGGGAAGCTTCAACTATCACGAAGTGGCTTGGGAAGGAGCATGCACCGTAAATGAGGACGTTTACGATGCGTGCCTTCAAGTGGACGGCGACAGCGACCCGACCACGGCACCGCATGTCGCGCTCCTGCCGCAAGACCTAAAGTTCGGGAACCCTGGCGACCTGCTCTACCGCGACCGTCTGGCCACTCCGCTTGGACGCCCCAATTGCAACCCTCACCCCGGCACCCGGCAACGCCGCTTTGTAGTATAAAAGGGAGGAATCGCCATGCACGCTGCACAAAAAGAGTTTCTCGAAGACCGCTACGAAGCAAAGGAATGGCACGGCCACAGCGGCTCTGGCAAGCGCCTTGTGAAGGAGTTTCACTTCGGAGGCTCGGAGCTCAAGAGTTGGAAGCTCCTCCAGGTGAAGCACAGCGAGCAGGACGGTGCCAAAGTCCTTCGGTCGATGTGGAGCCATGGCGACGACACGAACGAGCTGTTGTCCATCGATGTTTTCGTGTGCAGCTCGGTAAAGGCAGCCCACGAAGCCGTCCTTGAGGCGCTTGCGAACATGCAGTCCGGCGCCATCGAACGAAAAAAGGAAAAGAACACGCCCGGCGACGTGGCTTTCGGCCTCGCCAATACGGTAATTGTATTTGCCCGTGCCAACATTACGGTTCTTGTCCGCAACGCCGGCCCTACGATTGTCCCTGTCGGAACCGTCGCGCGGGAACTGGATACCCAGATCCAGCGCCACTTGGGAGCCGAATAAGCCGCTTTTGGGGTCAATCACTTTTTCCTTCGGGGATTTCCCGCTATTCTCTTGTTCTGGTTGAATGGGGGGAAATCCATGGCTGACGATTGCCTTTTCTGCAAAATCGGGGCGAAGAAGATTCCTTCCAAAATCGTCTACGAAGACGCAGATCTTTTTGCCTTTGAAGATATCAGCCCGCAGGCGCCCACACATATTCTGATTTGTCCACGCAAGCATTTCGAGTCGCTAACCGATTCCAGCCCTCAAGATCAGGCTGTGCTCGGCAAACTGCAGCTTGTGGCCGCCCAGTTGGCGCGAGAGCGGAATCTGCTCGGTGGCTACCGCACCGTGCTGAACAATGGCGAAGGCGCAGGCCAGTCCGTGTTCCATCTTCATTTGCATCTACTCGGCGGGCGACAATTCCGCTGGCCCCCAGGCTAATCCACGCATCGCGTATTGGGTTCTGAACGGCACCTGCTTAAGCTCGTTTCTTTGGAGGAATCGAATGCCTGCATCGCTCTGTAAACCCCCACGGTTCATGGTGTGGAGCGCCGTTTTGCTAAACGTGATACTCGTCTTGCCGTCGGCTGCCCAACAGGCGCCAACGGGAGCGGGAAAAGCGCTCACGGTGGAGCGCATCTATTCGCAGCCAAGCCTGAGCGGGCAATTAACCCGAGGTTTGGCGTGGGCGCCCGATGGAAGGCGCATCAGCTACTTTGAAACGAAGGGCAAAGGCAAAGAAGCGAAGACGGAACTCTGGGCAATGGATGCATCCACCGGGGAACGCCAACTGCTGGTGGCCGCGGAAAAGCTGGAATCGATTCTCCCTGCCGAGCCTTTCCGCGCCTCGCAAGCGACCGGTTTGGGCCGGCGGCCGCCATCGCAATATCAATGGGCACCGAACGGCAACGCGCTGCTGTTTCTTGCAGAGAACGCCGTGGCGTGGCTGGACCTGACGACTCACGAGGCGCGGACACTGGTTTCCTCCAAGACAGCGATTGCCGATGTGAAGATTTCTCCGGACGGGAAGTTCGTGAGTTTCGTGCGCGATCACAACGTGTGGGCCGTCGCTGTGGCGGACGGGAGTGAAAAGGCCGTCACCCAGGGTGGAACGGAAGAAATCCGCAAGGGCGAACTCGATTGGGTATATCCGGAAGAACTGGATTGCAAGACCGCGTATTGGTGGGCGCCGGATTCCTCGGCGATTGCCTATCTGGAGATGGACGAGCGAAGGGTCACGCAGTATCCGCTGGTGGATTTTGCGTCGCCCAGCGGCGAAGCGGAGATGCAACGGTACCCCGTTGCGGGCGGAACGAATCCAACGGTTCGCGTACTCGTGGTGTCGTTGAGCGGAGGCGAGCCGCGCGCCATGGACATCGGCGCGGAAACGGACATTTACATCCCGCGCGTGAACTGGCTTCCAGACGCCAAGCACCTGACGATTCAGCGGCTCAACCGCACGCAGACGCAACTTGACCTGCTGCTTGCGGATGCTGCTGATGGACGAAGCCGCCTCATCTTGAGCGAGAAGGATCCTTACTGGATCAACGTGAGCGACGATTTGCATTTCCTGAAAGACGGCAAGCGTTTCCTATGGTCCAGTGAACGCAGCGGCTACCGCCACATGTATGTTTTTGATTTGGAGGGCAAACAGCTCGCACAGATCACCAAAGGTGATTGGGAAGTCTCGGCGTTGGACGCAGTGGATGAAGCCAAAGGCGTGGCCTACTTCACGGCAACGGAGAAGTCGGCGCTGGAGCGGCATCTCTATCGCGCCGGGCTGGACGGCTCGCACTTTTCGCGGATCACCAAGGAGGATGGCTCGCACGCCGTGACCCTCGCTCCCAATGCCGCCGGTTATTGGGATATGTATTCCAATGCCGCCACTCCACCGCGACAGGATCTTTGCCGGGCGGACGGCACACACGTGGCGATCATTGACGAAAACAGAGTGGGCGAGCTCTCTGACTATCATCTTTCACCGATGGAGTTTCTAACCGTGAAATCGCGCGACGGGGTGATGCTAAACGCCGACATGATCAAGCCGCCGGACTTCAACCCGCAGAAGAAATACCCCGTTCTCGTTTATACCTACGGCGGCCCACACGCGCAGGTGGTGCGCAATGGCTGGGGCGGGGCAAATTTTCTGTGGCACGAGCTGATGGCCCAGAAGGGCTACATTGTCTTCTCGCTGGACAATCGCGGATCCACAGCGCGGGGCCATGCGTTTGAAGCCCCGTTGCACTTCCGCATGGGCAAGCAGGAGCTTGAAGACCAGCGCGACGGCGTGGCCTGGCTAAAGTCACTACCGTATGTCGACGGAAACCGCATTGGCGTCTGGGGCTGGAGCTACGGCGGGCACATGACCTTGCACCTGATGTTCGAAGCCGGCGACGACTTCAAGGTGGGCTTTGCGGGCGGCCCCGTCACTGATTGGCACTACTACGACTCGATCTACACCGAGCGCTATTTAGGGCTGCCACAGCAAAATGAGAAAGGTTATGAAGATTCTTCACCCGTGAAGTGCGCCAGCCAACTCAAGGGCAAATTGATGATCGCCCACGGGACCGGCGACGACAACGTGCACTACGCCAACACGCTGTCAGTCATCAACAGACTTATCGACGCGGGGAAGTATGTGGAGGTTCTGGCGTTTCCGGGGAGGGGCCACGGCGTAAGTGATTCCGCCGCGCGGCGAGTGCTCATGAAGCGCGTGACGCAGTTCTTTCTAGATAATTTGTAGATCTTCGGCTGGACTCTCGAACGAACGGTCTCAGTGTACTCCGAAGTATTCGACGTGGACGTAGCGGCCCAGGCGGGCATTGAAGAGCAAATACCAGCCCGGATGATGGTCGTCGTCGTAAACGTAGACGCGGTCGCGATCCCAGTCCCAATCGTGACAGCGATCGAGGTCGTAAGAGGCCACGACCCAGTTGGAATTATCGTAAAGAACGACGCGGCGGGTGCGGAAATCGATGCGCCTCGCCACGTATGCTTCTCTCACGTGCTCATAACGCCCATAAGGGTAAGCACGTCCAGGCTTGATGCGGTCGTGGTCGGAGTCCCAGTGCTCGTAATGAGGATTGTTCGCATTGTCCCAACCTTTGTGTTGACCATTGTCGTGCCGATCGTCGTCGCGCTTCTCCTGGCCCTTGTGCTTGCCGTTGTCGTGGCGATCATCGCGATCGCGGTGATCGTCACGGTCCTGAGCAGGCGAGGCCAGAGCCAACGTTCCTGATAAAGCCAAGAAAACAACTCCAGCAAAGAATTTGCGCATGCGTCTTCTCTCCAAAGATTGCGAAGCCGTGCCAGACTCATCACCTCATGTCTAAGAAAGCGGGACGGCATTTCGCAGGCGGCTGGATGCCACTTCTATTGTGCACGAAGTTGATGGAATGTGCGCGGGCGCCAGCGTAAGTTGCTCATTGAGTACGATCCGCCGCAGGAGAGGCATGTCTGATAGCACGCTGTGTAACCGGTTTTCTCATTTGGAACACCTCGCCGTATAATCCTGGCCTCTTGGAGGTTGCCCTTGTTCAAACGAATTCTTGGTCTCGCGCTGTTTGCGACCGCAGCCACGTGGGTGCCATCGCGTTCTTGTGCCCAGGCATCGGTGCCAGAAAAAGAAAAAGTGTTGTGGCAGAAGCTCGAAGCCAGCATCGCGGAGACGGACCGCAACCTGGATGGCGTACTGGCCGTGGCGATTCTGGATCTGACCACGGGGCAGAGGATCATGGTGCGCGCCGACGAAGTCATGCCCACGGCGAGCTCCATCAAAATCGCGATTCTCGCCGAGTTGTACCGGCAAGCCCAGCAGGGAAAAGTCAAACTCACAGACTTCTACACTCTGCAAGCCTCTGACATGGTGGGTGGCAGCGGCATCACGAGCGTGCTTACGCCGGGACAAACGCGGCTCACGCTCCGCGATGTGGCGGGCCTGATGATCTCCGTCAGCGACAATTCCGCTACCAACGTGATCATCGACCGCATCGGCATGGAAAACGTGAACGCTTTGCTCGATTCGCTTGGGCTGACACACATGCGCCTACGCCGCAAGATGATGGACGTGAAAGCGGCCGAGGAAGGAAGAGAGAACATCTCTTCGCCGAGCGAAATGGTGATGCTGCTCGAAGCGCTCTACCGAGGGAAAGTGCTGAACAAGTCGATGACCGAAGATTTCTTCAACATGCTCAGCGTGCACAAGGAAAGTTACATTCCGCGGGAATTGCCCGAGGACTTGAAAGTAGCCAACAAACCGGGAGAGTTAGAGGGAGTGCGCAACGACTCTGGAATCGTTTTTACCGGCAAGCGGCCGTACGCCATCAGCGTCATGACCACCTACCTGCGGCGCGAAAAGGACGGCGGCGACGCCATCACGAAGATTTCCAGTGCGGCTTACCAGATGTTTGACCGCCTGAGCCGAGCTTCCGAATACGGCCGGGTCGTATCTCTACACGACACCAGGAATCCCTAAGAGAATTCTCATGATCGGGGGGCAGCGCCGAAATGGCATTGCCGGGGCGTTGTGGAACTCGTCTGTTCACACGAGACTGATCCTGTCACACGCCAGCTAGAACGCGTCTCCGCGCGGCATAAGGACAAGTAGCGCAAAACAAACGACTTCTTTCAGGAAGTCTGCGCGAAGTCTTTCTGTTCGGATGCAAGCCTGCTGGAAGTGAGATTGCGATTCCCACGGGCTGCGATTTGTGCAGCCCCGGAAATGCGTGTGAATCCCAAACTGCTTCTTGGAGCGACGCTCGCTATACCGCTCTTGTTACTCCAAACCAGCCGGACGCAAACAGTGCCCGGGCTTAGCGACGCGAAGGCTGCTTTGCCGGCGGCGAAAGAAAGAGAACCCGAAGTCAGTTCTGTGGTTCCGAACTCCCCGCGAGAAGGCCCGAGTGCGACGGCAAAAACTTCAGTGGCATATCGTTTCCAAAAGGTGCAGTTCTTTGCTTTGAGTACGGGAGTTTATGCAGCGGCTGCGGCGGACATGCATCAGACACTGCAGATGCGGCACTATTCGTGGTGGTCAGAGACGGACCCGCTGGCGCGGCCCTTCGTGCACCTGCCTGCTCCCGCCTATTACGCGACCGGCTTTGCGCTTGCAACGGGAGTCAACTGGTTAGCCTGGAAAATGGGACGTTCTCGAAAGTGGCACAAGCTCGCGCCCTGGCCACAATTGTTCGCCATCGGCGGAAATACTTACGGATTCAAAAGCAACCACTATCAGGGGTATTGACCAGTTCAGGCATGGATAGCAAAGCAGGCTGCCGGAGATTGCGTCTCAGGGAGCGACAATGTCCTTGGCTTTGGTTTTCACTTGAACGGCGGCCAGGCTCGACGCATCCCATCCGCCGCCCAGCGCCTTGATCAGCAGAACACTGGTGACGAGACGCTGGCCTTGAATCACCGCAAGCTCCTGCTCGTTGTTCAGTAAGTTCTGCTGCGCGTTCACCACGTCAAGATAGTTTACGAGACCCCCTACATAGCGGCTCGTAGCGATGTCCAGCGTTCGCCGCGAAGCATCGACCGCCTGTTGCTGCGAGCGGTCGGCTTGTTCCAGCACAGTCAGGCCCGTGACGTCATCCTGCACTTCCCGGAACGCGTTCAGCACGGTATCTCGATACGAGGCCACACTGGAATCGAAGCCAGATTTCGCAAACTGCATCTGCGCGCGGCGCGATCCACCGGTGAATATGTTTTCGGCTACGTTGGCACCTACCGCCCAGAAGGTGCTCTGCACGTTCAAGAGCTTGGCGATATCGGCCGTCTGCCAGCCGCCATTCGCAAAAAGGTTAAGAGAAGGGAAGTAGGCGGCGCGTGCGATTCCAATCTGCGTGTTGGCCACCGCCATCTGGCGTTCCGCTTCGGCGATGTCCGGGCGCCGTTCCAATAGGTCGGAAGGTAAACCCACTTCGAGCAACGGCGGCTGAGCCTTCAATTCTTTTGCGGCAACGTGAACCTCCGGAGCAGGCTTGCCCAGCAAGACCGCCATTGCGTCTTCCACCTGCTTGCGCTGCTGTTGCAGAAGAATCGCCTGCGTGCGCGTCGTATTCAGGAGCGTTTCTTCTTCCGCGACGTCCAGCCCGGAAGCCACTCCGCCTTTGTGCCGCGAGTCGACCAGTTGCAAACCCCTTTGCAGAGTCTCCACCGTGCGGTTCAATATGGCCAATTCAGAATCCAGTTGTAGCAGCGTGAAATAATCGCCGGCCAGCTCCGCGGTGATGACCAAGCGGACGTTCTCAAGATCCGCCGCCGATGCTTGATAGGAAGCTTGCGCGGCTTCGATGCTTCTGCGCCGCCGTCCAAACAAATCCACTTCGTACCCGGCGATGAAAGGTAAGGTGAAGCTGTTTTGCGTCACGGCGGAGGTTACCGGGATGGGGCTACCCGGTGGCCGGTTGCCTGACAGCCGTTGCCGTTCGGCTTGGGGCGCGGTCGAGAGCGCGGGGAACTGGGTGGCGATCTGCAGAGACGCGGCCGCACGTGCCTGTTCCAGATGAGCCACGGCGGTTTTGATCGTTTGGTTCGCCTCCAGAGCTTGCCGTTCGAGCGTGCTCAACTCATCATCGTGGAAGACGCTCCACCACTCGCCTTTGGGGACCGCGTCCTTCGGTGCGCTCTCCCGCCATGGTTCGCTGACGTCCCACTTTGCCGGCACCGGTGCTGCGGGGCGATTGTAGGCCGGCCCGACCGTGCAGCCCGCGAGAGAAACGTAAGCGATCAGCCCAAGAAGGCTGGCAAGTTGCCTTGTGTGACGCATTACTGTTTTTTCGTCGCAGCCGGGGCGTTGGGTTGGGAGGCCGCCTGCCCGGAAGGCTGGCCCGCGGCCATGCTGTTAAGCGAAATTTCCTTCACGCGCACTTCCTGGCCTTCTTCGAGCGAATCCGCGGGATTCAGCACGATCCAGTCGTTGGCGTCCAGCCCTTGCAGGACTTCGAGGGTTGTGCCGTAGTCGCGCCCGATCGTGAGCGGCTTCAAATGCGTTTTGTGGTTGCTGTCCACCACCACCGCTCGCAATCCTTCCGACCGGAACAAGAGCGCGTTCACGGGCACCGCCAGCCGCGCCCCGGTCACCTTAACCTGCAAATGCGCCGCCGCATACCCGCCCGGCAGCAGCGCACCATTGTGATTGGGCACGTCTACTTCCGTCAGCAGCGTGCGCGATGCCGGGTCAATGGACTCCGCCGTGCGCACAACTTTTCCCTGGAATCTCTGCGCCGGAAATTGTGTAAGCTCCAAATACGCACCGAGCCCGGCGCGAATCGAAGGCGCATATGTTTCCGGCACGTTTACGTACACACGGATCGGATCGGTCTGCGCCAGGAAAAAGAGCTGTTGCGACGAGCCGCCGTTCCCAGCGTTGATCAGCGTCCCAATATCCACGTTGCGTTTTGTAATGACTCCGCTGAACGGCGCGTAGATATGCTTGAAGGACTCCAGCTCTTCCAGCCGGCGGACGTTGGCTTCCGCGGACTTCACGGTGGCGATCTTTGCTTCGAGGTCGCCTACAGCGTTGTCCACTTCCTGTTTGGAGACGCCGTCGGTCTTGATGAGCTCTTGATAGCGTGCGGCGGTGATTTTGGAGAGGTTGGCGTTGGCCTGCGAGGTATTCAAGTCCGCGCGCGCCTGG
>CAZGFL010000020.1:0-6749 GCA_964524985.1 uncultured Acidobacteriaceae bacterium | reverse complement strand
CGGGGAATATGACGCTGAAGGGAACGGTCGGACGCAGCGTGACCGTCGCGGGAGGCGACCTCAACCTTGACCGGGATTCCAAAATCGGCGGGAGCGTCACTTCGTTTTCGGGACGGGAAGTGGTCGACGGGCATGTGGGGCGTGATTTGCTGGCTATGGGCGGATCACTAAGCATCGGTGGCGCGATCACCGGCTCGGCAAAGATCAAGAGCGGAGAGTTGAACATTGATTCCGCTGCGCAAATCGGCGGACCCGTGGACTTTGAAGGTGACAAGCCACCGGAAGTTTCCTCGGAAGCCAAGCTGGCTTCACCGGTGCACTTCGAGAAGGCGAAGCATGGCGAAGATTACAGGAACGTGCACCATTGGGTGTGGCAGGTGATTTGGGCCGCGGCGTTTGTTTTGTTTGGGCTGGTGTTGTTCGCGCTCATGCCCAAATTCTCCGAAGATGCCGTGAGATCCGCGGAGCACTATGGCGCTTCCGCCGGGCTTGGCGTGCTGGTGCTCTTTGGCGTGCCGATCGCGGCGGTAATCGCCTGCATCACGGTGGTCGGATTGTTCATCGGAATTTCCACGATGCTGGTGTGGTTTGTCTCGCTCTACTTTGCCCAGGTGATAGTGGGAGCGGTGATCGGACAATGGCTGATGGGGCGAACCAGCGAACTCTGGCCCCTGATTGGGCGCATGGCGGTTGGGCTGATCCTTGTGCGCCTGTGCACCACGATTCCTCACGTCGGCGGGTGGGTCAAGTTTGTGGCCATTCTCTGGGGAATCGGGGCTCTCTCTCTGGCGATCTATCGGAGATTCCAGCCGGTGATCGCGCCCGTCCTGCCTTCCGCCCCGCCGATGCCGCCGCATACGACGGTGGGCGGTCCGCTCCCGGCCTGAAGTAGCCCTGAGCATTCCGTTTCAAATCGTAAGGATGAGGAGCACAGACTAGAATCACCGCAGGAATGAGAACGGGCTCCCTGAGTTTCCGGGAGCCCGTGGCCTTTGCGGAGGCGGAAAACCTTAATGAGTGCGAACTTGTGCCGCCAAAAGGGGTTGAATGGCACCGCTGTTGGGGTTCAGATACAGACCCCGGACGGAGGCATTCGTGCTAGGGGTTAAGCCGTTGAATCCAGTGATGTTGTCATAGGTAGTGTTCGGGTAGGTCTGCACTTGGACCGAATTGCCAGCCAAATTGGTAAGGAGAGGAGACACTCCGGACAAAGTGAAAATGGTGCCGGAAGACGACTGGACCGTTCCGCCGATGCTGGAATAGCGCAGCAAGGTGCGGGTGTAGCCGGTCAGAGAGTTAGTGGTGAAGTCTGTTGAACCGTTCAGGAGCATGACGGTCTGCCCCATGACTAGGTCCGACGAGCTTTGGAAGCCTAGAGGAGTGGTGGAGACGCCAAGATTTTTCGGGTCGACGAAATAGGTTGCAGCGTTATTTACATTAACGGTCGCGAGGGTGCCTGGAAGAAAGCTATTATTGCCCACCCCGTTGAAAACCACCATCTTGAACTGATTGTTCAAGACAGGCGTGACGATAACCCCTTCGGCTTCTTGGCCGAACTTATCAAGGAACTCGACCTCGTAGGCCGTGAGCGTGCCATCGGAGTTGATGATGGCATCCACGCTGAGGTTTTGGTTGACAGCAATGCAACTGAAACTTGCCGGGGCAGGGCAAATATTGAAGGGATCGTCAAACTCGACCGTGGCTGCCATCGTGAAGGTCCGTGTGTCGGATGAAAGTGAAAACATACTAATCGAAGTGGGCGTCGTAGCACTGACCACACCGGTGAAATTCTGGAACGAATCGAGGCCAGAGCTTTGACCGATGCGCGGAAGTGCAGAGAGGGTGATGGCGCCATTCTGGGTGAAATCGAAAGTCATTCCGCCAGCGCTGGTAACCAATTTGCTTAGGTCGAAGTTGAGGCTGAAGCCGACGTTAGCGTTTCCGGTAACTGTGAAGCTAATGGGCACGGTAACCGTAGTCGCCCCAAATCCAGCCACGGTATTGGGGATCGCGCAGGTTGCGCCCGCAGCGCAGCCGAGCAGAGTAGCGTTGGAGCTGTTGTAGAAATAGCTGGACACCGTCGAGGGCTTTAGCTGGATTTTTGCACTGCTATATACTCCGGCGGGAACGGACTTGGCACTACCAAGGAATTGAGAATCCGTCTGGAGGCGCGCAAAGTCTGTGGGGGGCAGAGGTGCTTGAAGGATTGTTGGGCTGGCGGAACTGCTGATCAGTTGGATAGATGTGATTTCCCAGTCCAGATAGGGAAAGGAGAAAGTCGTAGAAGGAGTCGAGGTTACGGTAACGATGACGTTGCCAGTGCCGTTGCCGCCACCGCAGTTAACCTGGCACACGACGACGCCCTTCGGGCCGCTGCAGGAGGAAAAGGACAAGGCGGCGAGAAGAATCAGTGGAACAAATGAAACTGGTTTGAAGCGGCTCATCAGGTACCCCACGATAGCGTAAGAGCGCGTTCGCCTGCTTGGCAGGAAAACGCTGGAAACCCCAACTTGAAATGTAGCGCCGCGAGTCGGGCACACGTACTTCAAAAAATCGCGTGGGTGCTCAACTGCTAAATCCCTTTTGCTAAAAAGATGCGCCAATCGAATGCCGTGAGGTTCGCCAGGCAAAGAGTATGGGTGTGTTATCGTAGCTGTTCCTGCCGAGTGCCTGGTGCCAGGGAGAGAGATTGACCAAGAAGGCTTCCAATTCGGCGATGTCTGCGGCGGAGGAGACAGTCCGCAGAGCCGCGAAGGACGTCGAACGCCGATACGTTCCGCTCGACGATGAGGCCGTGGTGCGTCAAGAGTCCCGGGAGGCCGAGGGGGAAGAAGCAGTCAGCGTGCCGCTGGCCGATACCGCGAAGCCCTCGATGCGCGACGTGTTTGGGCCGGGCGGCTTTCTCGAAAAGTGCATGCTAGGCGGATTTGACCGGACCGTGGTCAGTTCCGACTACGAATACCGGCGCGGGCAACTGGAAATGGCGGAGGTGGTGCATGATGCTTTTGAGACGCATCACCACGCCATCGTCGAAGCCGGCACGGGCACCGGCAAGACCCTGGCGTACCTGATCCCCGCGATTTGCAGCGGGCGGCGCGTGGTGATTTCCACGGCCACGAAATCGCTCCAGGAGCAGCTCTACCAGAAGGATATTCCTTTCTTGCAAAAGCACTTCGCACCGAACCTGAAAGTCGCAGTGATGAAGGGCCGCTCGAATTTTCTGTGCATCTCCAAACTGAACCAGATGCAAGACCAGGCACTGCTGAAAGGCATGGAGGAGTTAGACGCCTTCCGGCAGATCAAGGACTGGGCAAAGCTGACCGAAACCGGCGACCGCGCCGAACTGCCGTTTCTACCCGACGATTCGGAACTTTGGGGACGCCTGGATGCCCGCCGCGACACTTGCACCGGGCAAAAGTGCCCCTCGTTCAATCCTTGCTTCGTGACCGCGATGCACCAGCGCGCCAAGGAAGCCGACCTGATTATCGTCAACCATCACTTGTTCTTTGCGGATCTGGCGCTGAAGCAAGACGACTTCGGCAGCATTCTCCCCGAATACTCCGCGGTGGTCTTCGACGAAGCGCACGAGATGGAGGACGTGGCCAGCGATTATTTTGGACGGCAGATCTCGAATTTCCGGTTTGAAGAACTGGCGCGCGACGCGGACCAGACGCTACGCCTGCTGCATCTTGGCACCCCAGTGCTCTTGCGAAAGACGCAGCGCATCCGCGAGCGCAATCGCGGCTTCTTCGAGCTGTTTCCGCCCCGGGAAGGGCGCTTTTCGTTCTCGCGTCAGGAGCGCGAAGCATTTCTGGAGCAGCACCGGGAGACATACGACGCGCTGGTTTCGTCGCTCAAGAGTCTGGAAACAGAAATTGCCGCGCTGACAAGCAAGCCCGAAGAGTTGACGCGCATCGCCCGTCGCAGCTTCGAGCTGCGCCAGGAACTCGCGTTCCTCTTCGAATCCAACGAGAAGAATTTCGTCTACTGGTTCGAGCGCCGAAACAAAGGTGTCTTCCTCACGGCAACACCCATCGACGTCAGCCAGATCCTGCGCGAACGCCTCTTCGAGCAGTTCGACACGGTGATTCTGACGTCCGCGACCCTGACCGTTGGCGGGCGCTTCGATTACATCCGCCAGCGACTGGGCATCGATCACGCTAAGGACCGTACACTGCCGCCGGAGTTCGATTATCCCAAGCAAGCCTTGCTCTACCTGCCGCGCAAAATGCCCGACGTGCGTGACGCCGGCTTTGCCGCAAAAGCGGCGGACGAAATCGTGCAATTGCTGGAGCACAGCCAGGGGCGGGCGTTTTGCTTGTTCACCAGCTATTCGCAGATGAATGAACTCTACGAGCGCGTGCGCTCGCGCGTTTCGTTTCCGCTGCTCCTGCAAGGGACCGCGCCCCGCAGCGTGCTCCTCGAACGCTTCAAGAACACGGAGGCCGCCGTGCTCTTCGCTACTTCCAGCTTCTGGCAGGGCGTGGACGTACCCGGCGAGCAGCTTTCCTGCGTGATTGTGGACCGTCTGCCGTTCGCCGTGCCGAGCGACCCGATCGTGGCCGCGCGCGTCCGCGCTTTGCAAGAGGACGGGCGAAATCCGTTCGCCGAATTTCAAGTTCCGCAGGCCGTGCTTTCCCTGAAGCAGGGCTTCGGACGGCTGATCCGCACGAAAACCGACCGCGGCGTGCTCGCGCTTCTGGACACCCGCCTCCAGCGCATGCCCTATGGTAAGATTTTTCTGGAGTCGTTGCCGCGCTACACTGTGACCCATGAACGGAGCGAAGTCGCGCGATTTCTCGACACCGGCGACAAGCGGCGAGCGGCAAACCAGGGAAGTCCTGCCTGACGCGTTTTGATCGCCCCCACAACGGCGTAAGCAGGCGAACTACATCGGAGAGAAATGTTTCAAGTCAGCGTAGAAGAGACGTTTTCCGCGGGGCATGCCCTGCGGGGTTACAAAGGCAAGTGCGAGAATCCCCACGGCCACAACTATCGCGTGCGCGTCACGGTCGAAGGCGCGCAGCTCGATAGCATCGGGCTTCTCGTCGACTTTGTGCACGTCAAGCAGGTCATTCGTGAAGTGATGGGTCGTTTGGATCACCAGTTCATGAACGACCTCGAGCCCTTCAAGACCGTTAACCCTTCGGCGGAAAACGTTGCCAAGTACTTCTACGAAGAGATTATCGGTCAGCTCAAGGGTCTGCCGCCGGGTGCGCGAGTTACAGACGTCATCCTGTGGGAAACGGATACGAGCTCAGCGCAATACCGGCCGGGCGCTTAAGGTCGCTCCGTAATTGAGAAAGCCATGAACCGCGCCATTCTCATCATTTTGATTCCCGCGCTGCTGGTGGCGGCTGGCTACATCTTCGTCTTGCGGTCGATTGGCCTTGCGCCTAACTATTTGCGGCTGGCGATACCGGTGGTCCTGCTCTTCGGGGCCCTTTTTTGGTTTTCGCGAAGGAGTCCGCGCAAGACCAACCCGGAGCAGAAATAAAGGCCGTAGTAGGGCATAGCCAGCTGGGAAGCGGCGCGAAGAAACACTCGAACATGATCCTCACCGAGGTCTTCAAATCGATTCAGGGCGAAGGCACGCGCGCGGGCCTGCCGTGCATTTTTGTGCGCCTTACCGGATGCAATCTGCGCTGTACCTGGTGCGACACGGCTTACGCTTTTCATGGCGGCCTAAAAATGACCGTTGAGGAAGTGCTCGCCCGCGTGGACGAACTGTCAGGCCGCAGCGGCGGCCCTGATAGTCAAAGCTCCACGATTCCGTTGGTAGAGCTTACCGGAGGCGAACCTTTGCTTCAGGAGGAGATTTATCCGCTCACAGAAGGCCTGCTTGCCAACGGATACACCGTCATGATCGAAACGAGTGGCGAGCGTTTCATTGGCAAACTTCCGCCGCAAGTGATTAAGATCGTGGATGTGAAGTGCCCCGACTCCGGCGAACCGGAAACCTTCGACCTGCAGAATCTCGAATACCTGACTGCGGACGACGAGATGAAATTTGTGCTGGCAACGCGGCGGGATTACGAGTTCGCCCGGGAGTTCACGCGCGAACATGCTCTGGCGCAGCGCGTGAAACAGGTGCTGTTTTCCCCTGTATTTGAGGACCCGGAAGGCAAATGGCCGGGGCTGGAGCCACGCACCCTCGTCGAATGGATTCTTGCGGATGGACTTCCGGTTCGCCTCGGGCTACAACTGCATAAGTTCATCTGGGATCCGGCGACAAAGGGCGTTTGAGCGCCCGGACAGCATGTATGACGGATTCACGAAAAGCGGTGGTGCTCTTGAGCGGCGGGATGGATTCCTGTGTCAGCGCGGCCATCGCCCGTCAAACGCATGGAGCGTCCAATATCGCGCTTCTCCACGCAGGTTACGGTCAGCGCACGCAGCAGCGTGAGCGCCGTGCCTTTGAAGACATTACCAATTTTTATGACGTGCGCGAACGCCTGGTCGTGCAGCTCGACCATTTCCGCTCTATCGGTGGTTCGGCTTTAACGGACAAGAGCATCTCCGTCCCGGAAAATGAACTCGGCGCACCCGGCCCGCACGGCAGTGCGATTCCCGTAACCTACGTTCCGTTTCGCAACGCTCATTTTCTCTCGGTCGCTGTGAGCTGGGCCGAGGCCATCGGGGCAGGCGCCATCTATATCGGCGCAGTGGCGGAAGACAGTAGCGGCTATCCCGATTGTCGTCCCGAGTACTACCGCGTGTTTCAGGAATTGATCCGCGTCGGTACGCGG
>CAZGFL010000019.1:0-116014 GCA_964524985.1 uncultured Acidobacteriaceae bacterium | reverse complement strand
AGGGAATTGAGCTTAGAACGACGCCGAGATTAAGGCCACCTGAGCCTATAACTCAAAACAATTCTCGGCCTGCTTCCCTCATCGGCTCGAAACTCCATTGAATCCGGTCGACCGCGATCGGGAGTACCGACCGTCTAACTTCCATATTGCCGACCGCGCAGAGTCGCTGCTTTCCGCAAAACCCACGCCGTATCACATCGTGCGCATCGTTTGTGGGTCAAGTAGTACGTAGTTTGCTCGGTGACGGCGCGACAGCCTTGGTTCGTAGCAGTATTCGGACCGCCAAGCCGTGGGTTATGAGAAGAAGAGGCACTAGGGCAGTCACGATAAAAAAGGCGGCGCCTAACAAACCCGGCGTAGCCGGCAGTGATATGCGGCTTCCCTGGTAAAAGGCGAACAGCAGGTCCGCGGTTCCGAATGTATTGAAAACCCAGGTCAGCACTGTTCCCGTGCGGGTGCCCAGAGTAGCGAGAGCGAGCAACGCCAGAATTGCGGCCGTCAGGTCACCGTAGGCTGCTGGTCGAGCAAATTCAGCAGGCAACTGAGCCGACACAACTCCTGGCACGACAAATGCCAATCCCATAAACCTGAATCCATGCAGCAGTAGAAAGGGCTTCAGGGCTTCAGTGCTGGGGCGTTCTTTCAGCGCCGGCCAAACATAGTGCCAGGCCACTGCTCCCCAGGCGACGAAGCTCATTGCTACGCTAATTCCGAACAAAGCTGGAGACGACATTGTCGATCCTTTCCGCCCGTAATTCGGGCTGGCATTTCTTGAAATGTGCAGTGTTCCTGGAGTCGATTGGGTTCCTACTGATTGCAAGAAAACATCTGGTCATGCGCTGTCTCGCACCAAGGTCCGCTGAACAGGCGGACGTTCCATGACCAGATTCTCGGCGAACTGCGCGCCGCGTTCCATTTTCCAGTCCTCATTGGCCATTGCGAGGCGGGGCGCTGGTGGCTTGGGAAAGCGCAGTTCGCGGTCAAGCCGCTCTGGGTTGTAGCCGGGGCTCAACGGATTACGCATAAAGTCAACAAACGTGCGTAGCCAATTGGCGACATTTCTCTGGGCTTCCGGTCGGGTGGCGTAGCGTCGTGCTGTTGTTTCAAAGTCCTCCGCTGGACGTCCCGTCGCTTCCAGAACATCGTTCGTCGGCGCGCTCAATGCGAACGCACCTTGCTTGTGATCTTCGACGTAATAGCGCAGTCCGGTCATGAGGAAAGCGCCGGCGTTCTGTCTGCGTGAGGCCTTGAGGAATAGCCACCACGGCAGGTCAATGCGACGGACTTTCCTCCTCAGCACCCGGCTTAGGATCTCTGCCATGTCGTTTCCCGAGAGCAAAGCCGGCCCAGTCGGCCGATACACTTTGCCCGCATGTTTGTCTGGATCCATGAGCGCGGTGACCACGACTCGCGCGATATCTTCATTGGACGGCGGGGCGTCCTTGCTGTTGCCGGTGATGGTCGGGAACACACCGAGATGAGCCGCGAATTCAATCAGCCGCAGATAGTTATCCGCAAAGTATCCCGGGTTTACCCTCACGTGCACTACGCCCGGTATCATGGAGAAAACCTGGTCCACGAGCCAGACTTGCCGTGTGGTGAGCGAAGGATGCGTCGGACTCGCCAGCCACTGGCCGAGGCTCACCACTGCTTCCAGCTTTGCCTCTCGTGCGGCAACCGCGAAGGCCGTGGCACTCTGGATCATGTACGGATGGTAGAGGGGAAGATAATAGGCGCGCTGCGTTCCGCGCATGGCGGCGAGTAGCTGATCGTAGTCGAACATATCAACGACCACCGTTTCGGCCCCTTTGCGTTCCAATGCCGTGCTGCGGGCATCTTTCGAATGGACCACAGCCCGCACCGGAACACCTTTCGCGAGAAGTTCATCGACCACCGCGCGTCCAGTCCTCCCGGTCGCGCCTGTCACCAGAATCTTTGCCTGTTTCATTAGCGAGGCTCCTTCCAACGTTTCAAGACAGAATCAAATGCTCACCGCAGTCCCGGCTGCAGTGGCCGAGTTCACTTATTGGCCGGGCTATCTCGCAAGAGTATCCCGAGCGGCAAGAGTGGCCCGACCGGAATGAACTGCTCGTCCATGAGGTTTTCCTTCGAGAGAGGCAGGCTTTCGATGAGGGCCCGAGCCTCCGCCACGTCCTTGCAGTTCAGTAGGAAGATGACGCCCTTGCCGTCGCCGCGTGTGAACCACTGCTGAATCTTGCCGTCGAGATACAGGGGAACGGTCGCACGAATTTCCGCGGGCATGACTTTCATGACTTGTTCGACCGTAACCCCCGATTTGGGCGTAAGGATCGTCAACACGCCGCTGATCTTGGGCTGCGGCGGTGTGGACTGACCTTGCGCCATGGGCGCCAGGACCGTCGCGAACGCCAGCAGCAGGAAGGACATTTCAATCTGCATTGTTCAGCTCCTTTGATTCCTCATGGAATTTGGATCTTGTATTGGTACCACTGGGTACCACATACTTTAGACGTAGCTACAAGAGAAAGGTTGCATCCGCAAGCATAAAATTCCCTTCATCCTTACGCTCATTGTGGTACTATACGGTACCGGGGTCAGCAAGGAGAGGTGATGACCAAGGCATCGAGGTCAAAACGCCGCCGGAAAAGCGGCGAGGAAGCCGCGGTGCGCGAGCGCATCCTTGAGGCAGCCTTTGCGGCGTTCATGAAGAGCGGCTACGCAAGGACCAGCACGCTTGAGATCGCAACGCGCGCGCGCGTTTCGAAGCGAGAGCTTTACGCGCTATTTGGCAACAAACAGGAAATGCTAATCGCCTGCATCAGCGAGCGCGCCAAGCGACTGGACGTGCCCGCTGACCTGCCGGTACTGCGCGAGCGCGAGACCCTAGCGCAGGTGCTGACTTCTTTCGGGGCGAAGCTCGTCCGCGAGGTAAGCGATCCCACGGTCATTGCGGTATTCCGACTGGCGATCGCTGAGGTGACCCAAGCCCCCGAAGTGGCGCGTGCGCTCAACTCTATAGGACGCGAGGCAAGCCGCGCCGCCCTGCGTAAAATCATGGCCGGGGCCCAGGCGTCCGGACTGCTCACAGGCCGTCCTGCCGAACTTGCCGAGCAGTTCGCCGGGCTGCTCTGGCGCGATTTGATGGTCAGCTTGCTGCTCGGCGTCGCCGAGCGACCGAGACCCCGCGAAATCGCGGGACGTGCCCGCGACGCCACAGCCGCCTTCCTGCAACTTCATCCGCTACCGAATGACGCGTCAGCTGCCTGACGCCCGAGTGACGAGCAACTCTTCCGTAATCCGGTCAGGAAAGGGTTGCTGACAATCCGTGCGCTATCTCGTGTGGCGGCTCGAATCGAGGCGCTAAGTCGTAGATTTGTATTAGCGTTGCGCCGGAAGTTCGCCGCGCTTGGCATAGAAAATGATGGCGACGACGATGGCGGCAAGCGCGAGGCCCGCGCCGAATTCAGTGGTCCACAGGTCCGTGACGCGGGTGCGGCGAGTCTGCACATCGAAAAAGTCCTGCACGATAAGATTGTGGCTAGCGTGCAGGAGCATGCCGGTCCAAACGCTACGGGATTTCAGGCGCATCCAGGCGAAGAGAAAACTAATTCCCATCACCATCACCGTGAAGCACACGAAGGAATACCACAGCGGGCGGGCGCCGGCACCGTAATAGACCGCAAACAGGATGCTGGGGTAGTGCCAAAGCGCCCAAATGGCACCACTGATGAGCGCGACCCGCGGGTATGAAGTGACTTTCGCGAGCTGCGGGACAAGAAATCCGCGCCAGCCAAGCTCTTCGCCGAGCGCGAAAATGCACTGGCCAACCATGCGAACCGTGGTGAGAAACAAAAAAAGAACGGGCAGCGCAGCCACGTGCGGCAGATGCGGGAGGCGGTGCATCAGCGCGGCGAGCGAGAGGTTGTTCGAGTCGAAATAGCCAGCCAGCCAGAAGGGAACGTACACGATGCTCGCATACGCTAGAGGAATCCAGTAGCTCGCGAATTGATATTTCGTCTTTCCCCAGCCGAAGCCGTGGCCGCGCAAGTTGCCCTGGAAAGTGAGCCGCGTCAGAAGGCCGGAAACTCCAGGGCACCACATTTGTCCGAGGACGAGGAGGTCTGTGCTTCGTCCCGCGCTCAACTGGTGAATACGGAGGACAACGAAAATCGAGCTGAGCGCCGCTGTTAGGATTATGTAGATGATGATTGAGATTTTAGTGCGGCGTACGTTCGCGGCGACGAGGTCCATCATACGGTCTCCCTGAGGCCTTGCGATTCCCGTTGCGCAAGCAGGGCAATCGCGACGCGCCTGAACCATTTCAAAACTCGGTGAGCCCCTGACAACACAAACTATTACACCAAGTATTCCTTCGCAGGCTGGTATTCGACGATGTGGCCAGCTACGGCGCTGGCCGCGACAGTCAGAGGACTTGCGAGATACATCTCACCAGGACCGCTGCGTCCAGGAAAGTTTCTGTTCTGTGCGCTGATGACGACCTGGTCCGGCCGCGTGGATACACCCGGTCCGGCGTTGATGCAAGCTCCGCAACTCGGCTCGATCATCTTAGCCCCGGCCTTCTGAAAGATTTCCAAATAGCCTTTGCGGTTGCAGTGTTCGCGGGTTTCCTGAGATCCGAATTGAATGTAGAACTTCACGGAATCGGCTACACGCTTGCCCTGCGCCAGGGCTTCGGCTAGCACGCGCGCGTACATATCCATATCTTCGTTTTTCCCCGCGGTACAGGTTCCACCATACGCGATGTCGATGGCGACAGACTCGCCCAGTTCGCGGATGTATTTCCCGTTGCTGGGGTCGCCCGGAGTAGCCACCATCGGTCTGATTTCCTCAGCATGGAGCTCAATTACTTCGGCGTATTGTGCGTGCGCATCGCTGTTAAGACCAACAATAAGTCCTTCCGCCTCAGCTCGCTTCATACCTCGGCGATCTACGAGAAAGTCAACCACTTTTGTGTCGGGCGCAACAATTCCTGTAAATCCGCCGATCTCAGCCGCCATGTTCGTCATTGTGGCACGCTCATCAACGCTCAGTTCCTCGATCGCATCGCCTGCATATTCAATCACTTTCGCCAGGGCCTTGCCGCTGCGCACGTAATCGAGCGCCAGAATCTTCAGTATGAAGTCCTTAGCGGTAACGTTCGGATGCCGATTGCCCCGGACCACGATTTTCACCGATTCAGGCACCTTCACCCGTACGTCTTTGGTGATCCAGGCGTTGAACACATCCGTCGTGCCGATCCCGAACGCAATACATCCGATCGCCCCGACGTGTGGCGTATGGGAATCAGACCCAACATTCACTTGGCCCGGCAGGGCATAGGTTTCCAACATCACTGAGTGGCAGATGCCCTCAGATCCCTTTCGGTCTTTTAGCTCCCCGTGAATCTGGATTCCCTGCACTCTCGCGAAGTCCTGCTGCTTGAACTTGAGCTGTGTCGCCAAGTCAAGCAGGCCTATTTTGCGCTTCTCTTCAGACAAGACCTCATCGAGAAATGTCAGATGATCGCGGAAAAACTTGACGGAGTCAGGATCTAGTACAGGCACATCGTTGCCGACAAGTCGCTCGTAAAAAATCGACGCCATCGGCGTGACGTATTCATGGCTGAAGCGCAGATCGACACGCGTGAAACCTGTGTCACCAGGCTTCACGTAGGGCACACCAACCATCGCGTCCGCATTGACGATATGACGCGCAAAAATCTTTTCCGACAAGGTCATGGGGCGCTGCTGGGTGTGTACTGCGGGCAGAAAAACCTTCTTCTGCAGTCGCGCAACATTGAACTCGAACAGGCCGCCACATTCGATCACCTGCTTCGTGATTAGGTCTTCGCCTTCCGTGAACTCCGAAAGGGCGATGGGTTCTCCTCCGCGAACCTTGTCGATCAACGAAAAATTCGTCGAGGTGAGCAAACCCAGGTTCTGGCAGTTTTGCTTGTAGATACGCTCGATGTTCTCCGAGATGATCAGTTGAATTCCTGCGGAACGCTCCGCATAGGGCGACTGTTCCCGGCTTGACCCCTTGCCGCGCCGCTTACCGCTGACTACGGCCGCGAATCCTCCGCGCTTAACGTCGCCCCGCCGGATGGGCGTTTCGTTGGCGCACGTCAGGCCCGTGTAGGGAAATTCCCCCAGCGTCTCGTCGTAGTAGAAGCAGGTGTGTGCCGGAGTGATTTCATCAGTCGAGATGTCGTCGCGCAACTTCGGATTGTTGCCGGAATTGTTTGTGTCCCAGGGCATATTCCAGCCTGCAATTTGGCGCCTGATGAGCTCAGGGTCTTCCGTGAGGAAGAGAATCCGCCCTTTCAGCTGCACAAATGAAGGGCGTTTCTCGACGTTTCGATGAAGAAGCGATGGAACCATTGTCGCCTTCCTACGACTGCTGGAACGAATCATAATCTCGTAGAAGTATTGTGCAATGGGCAAATGGGCGATAACCTTCATATGCCTCTGGAGATAACTCCTTGAAGAAGGATTTCGACCTCAATCTTCTTCCTATCGCCGTGGCGCTTTATGAAGAGCGCAGCGTCACGCTCGCGGCAAGGAAACTTGGCATTAGCCAGCCTGCGCTCAGTGAGATTCTGGGAAAATTGCGCAAGATGGTTGACGATGAGCTTTTTATCAAAACCAGCTACGGCATGGTCCCCACGCCAAGGGCGCATTCTCTCGTAGCCGTTGCGCGCGATTCACTAATGCGCCTGAAGCAAGAGCTGCTCACAGGAAAGACCTTCAATCCGGCTAACAGCAAAACTACCTTTAGCTTCGCGCTAACCGAAGTGCAAGAATTGGTCTTTTTCCCGAAGCTGATAAGGGCTCTGAAACTCCTTGCGCCCCGTACCCACTGCGGCTCCGTTAACCCACCGGCCCATGAGGTGCTCCGCGGATTGGAAAATGGAGAAATTGATCTGGCAATTGGTCTGTTCCCTGAACTTGAAAAACACCGTTTCTTCAAACAGAGACTTCTCGTCTATGGCCCCGTATGTCTGATGCGCGCGGACCATCCCTTCAGGAAGGATTCTCTTTCTCTTGAGCAGTATCTTGCACTTGGACATGTGGAGGTAGATCCGGGGCCGCGCACTAGTCCCTTTTGGAAGCAGATGTTTCGGCAGGAAAAAATGAGCCGTCGGATCGTGGTTACCATTACACGTTATGCTTGTCTGCCGAGTATCCTTCAAGAATCCGATCTAGTCGCTACTGTGAGCCGTCCGGCGGCGATTTATTTCTCCAGGCAATATAAGAACCTGAGGTTTGTAAGCGCGCCCTTTCGGGCGGCACAGATCATGATTCATCAGCACTGGCATGCTAAGTATCAGCACGACCCGCGGAGTCGATGGATTCGCAAGGTAGTGGCGGATCTGTATCAGAACGAAGGTGCCGGGTATGGCCGAGGTATCAAGCGCTAGCACCTACAACTGGAAAGGGATGCCCTCGGGCTAGAGTGATAAAAGGGACGAGAAAATCAATACACCTATGAAGCACAGTGGAAAAGTAAGGAATAAGGCCCTCCGCGGAGTTGATTCAATGGTCTTTGACGTTTTGCTAGAGGGGCGGCAAGGTTAGCACTCACAGAATTTCGCCATCGAGACTCTCCCTTTTGACAACGGCGGTGAAAGCGAATTAGCATGCCATCTTTGTCGGCCGAGTAGGACGCAAGGACCGCACAGTCGAAAAGAAGACAAAGAGCCGAAATGCCTCAGCGCCAGGGCATGTGGTTTAGGCGTTTTGCGCCCCTCACATCTGTGGCGTTCCGTCCGACCAATTGCGTGTCGGAACTATGAACACGTCAATCGGTTGCGCGCCTTTGAACTGTGGATTCAGCATGACTGGTGATTTAGGCATATCCGCACCCCAAACCTTGCCGTCCAGGAGCGGTGTATAAAACATCAAGTGGGCCAGGTTGTGATCGCCACCATCTGTCAGGTACGCTTCCTTCGACATCATGTAACTCATCGCACCAGGTTCGAGCGGTGGCAGTTCACCTTTTTCGAATGCTGACTTGTTGCCCTCGATGATCTCAGCCTTGGTTCGCCCCGCCAGTGCCATCTCTGTCCTCTTGTAAGTAATCGGCAAGATGGATCGTGCGGCCGGCGGATTGAAGCAGATCGGACCCCGAAGTTTGGGATTCCAAAACTCCGGAGCATCGGAAGGGGACATCCACCCTCGCTCGACAACACATACAAAACCGTTCTTCCGTTCGACGGCCGTTTCGTAGCCATGCCGCCCGAGGACTAGAATCTTAGCGTCGCGCGAGATGGATTCCGGGGCTGCGCTTCGCGCCAAAGCAATCTCAGCGTCGCGGTCCATAAGGTATTGCTCGAGGGGACCCATCTTGGGATATGAAGTCTTGTCACCTTGCGCCTGCACCTGCCGTGGTGTGCCTAACGGAGAAATCAGGGCGTAGATCAGGGAAGCAACCATTGCGGATTTCTTTGCTTTCATTAGCTCCTCGTTCCTGACGGCGTAACCGCTGTTCCGTCTGTTGCACTCCGCAACCTTCGACATAGCGTCGGTCCCCGGGTGGTCTCCCGCTCGCGGAATGCAACAGACAGCCTTTTTTCTCACCCTATGCAGGGCGAGCGCATGCACCTACACATTGGACGCACGTGCAACTGAGCCGCCAACCGGTGGATGATTTGATTTCATTTGTTTTCAACGACTTCCGGTAGTCGCTTCCTAACGACAATATGAATTCACGAAGAGACCCGAAAACCTCTTACACCGTGGAGCCGTGAATCCACACCCAATGATAGGAGGGTCGAATTCGAAGAATATTATTTCGCCCCATATAGAACCGAAGAAAAGGCTTCTCCAAAATTCTGGAGATGAAGTCAGCCTCGAAGCTCGTTCAATTTCAGCGAGGCAGAATGCTCCTACCGACTTTGGTAACCGCGTGTCGGACGGAGTTCTTTGCTGAAGGAGTGCCTGCGCAGCCGTCCGCAGTCACGGGCCGGACCATAAAAGCGAACCTAGACGCTCCTCTACTGCAAATGCATTGCTAAAAACATTTTGCCAGCGAGCAAAGAAGGATAGCTTTGCCTTACGGTCTTCGATGAAAATCCAGGAAGCTGGACGCGCACTGTCCACGATGGGTTATCAAAAATCGCATCTGTTTTCTGTATATCCACACCTAAGTTCTGTCAGCCCACACCTTCAATTCTTGGTCAGTCGGAATTCCGAGTACAATTGGCAATGTGCAGCGTGTTCCGCAAAGAATCATAAATGTCGCCTGGGCCTACCTCTGGTCCATCTTGTTTTGGATGGGTCTTGCCATCCTAGCTGCAGGGGAGGATAAGGTCCACGTGTGGGAGAGGGGGCTTCGCACATCTTACTGGACCGCACTGCTTGTCGACGGCGGATTTCTACTGTCGGCCGCGCTGTTGACGCCTCCGGTTTTCGCGATAGTTCAGCGCTATCCGATCCCCAAACCGATTCGGTTTGGTCGCGTAGCTGGGTATGTTCTTGGCAGCGCCCTTTACACCATCGCCTGCGTCAGCCTCCGTTGGATTTTACTGCCGCCTTGGAATATCCCTGCTCAGAGGTTCGAACAACGTTCGTTGCACGGATTGGTTACAGGTTTTGACGTTTTCGCCGAGATAATCTGGAACTACATCATTGTTCTGGCAGCCGCGCATGCTTACGAGTATTTTAAGCGGGCGAGGGACCAAGAACTTGAATTGCAGCAGGCGCTTGCCACCAGTGAGCTCCAAGCTCTGAAGAGTCAGCTTCATCCCCATTTTTTGTTCAATACGCTCCAGGGAATCTCAGCTCTGATTGACACTGAGAAAGGGCGAGCCAAAGTGATGGTTCTCAAGGTCTCTAACTTGCTTCGGACTGCTTTGCAGTGTGCGAGCGCTGATGTCGTTAGCCTCGATGAAGAATTGAAGTTTGTCGACGACTACCTCGGTGTGGAGAAAATGCGTTTGGAAGACCGGCTTGAAGTGCGGTGGCAAATTGACCCCGCTACGCGGCAATTGCTCGTCCCGCAACTGATCATGCAACCTCTCGTCGAAAACGCGATTTTCCATGGCGTGGCTTGCTGCCGCGGAGGTGGGTGGATTGAAATTTCGTCCCGGCGGGCGGGGAAGATGCTGGAGATCGCAATCCGCAATAGCGTTGGAGGAAAGAGCCAAGCAGGGATGGGGCTAGGCCTCCAAAATACGAGAGCGCGATTGAAACACCTTTACGAGGACGATGCCACTCTCTGCTTCGACCTCGGTGGCGGTGGCTTTGCGACTGCGAGCCTTATGTTGCCGGCAATCGGCCAACATAAGGAGGCGTCGAAAGAAATGTTGGCTTCGAATTTACACGTCTAATGGAAAGAAAGATTGTGCATGTATTGATTGTCGACGACGAACCACTTTCCCGAAGCTCCCTCGAGCATGTGTTGAGAGAGAGAGACGACATTCAAGCCCTCGATTTCGCGAACGATGCTGTTGAGGCCCTGGAACTACTGCAAAAGAAGTCCTATGACGTCCTTTTGCTGGACATTCACATGCCGGAACTATCGGGGATTGAGCTGGCCGACCGGTTAAACAGGTGGCGGCGACCGATACCGTCGATTGTGTTTGTCACCGCGCACCATCAGCACGCCATTGAAGCATTCGAGCAGCATGCTGTTGATTACGTCTTAAAGCCTTTTTCAGACGCCCGCCTTCATGAAGCTCTAGATGTGGCAATCCGCAGAACGGAAAGCGAACGAGCTGCACAGGTAATTAAGGTCCTACCCCAGCTAGAAAAACTCTTATCAAAGCCTACGAAGATCGCCATCAAGACGAAGGGAAGGATTGTCTTTGTCGATCCGGCGG
The DNA here is from genome assembly GCA_964524985.1 of uncultured Acidobacteriaceae bacterium. Taxonomy (GTDB): domain Bacteria; phylum Acidobacteriota; class Terriglobia; order Acidiferrales; family UBA7541; genus Acidiferrum. The sequence goes on along the minus strand of CAZGFL010000019.1, from coordinate 105,213 downwards.
ATGTGGTCATCGTGGAAGCCCAGGGCAATTATGTGCTGCTGCAGCGGCAATCGGGTTCGTACCTCCTCCGGGAGTCGATCTCCACGATGGCAGAGAAACTAAAACAATACGGATTCATCAGAATACATCGCTCCATACTGGTGAACAGTTCCTATGTTGAAGAAATTCAGCCTTGGACAACGGGGGAATATGCGCTGCGCCTAAAGGGGGGTAAAGAATACACGGTTTCACGCACGTACAAGAACAACTTGAGGTCGCTCGCCCGATTCTGGGTTGGCACCGAGAGCTTCGTCAGAGAATAAGGAACAGCTTAGGGAGAAGCACTGCTGCATGATACAAGGACTCCGCGGCGTTATCGCTTCGGCTAACCGCCGCACTCAAGTCTTTTTCTACCACGGCCAACCAAACCGCTGCAGCGTCCCTGTTCGTACCGCCGTCACTAACTCGTGCAACCGCGGTATTTCCCAAGAATTCTCCGCGCAATGGTGGATTGGGAGCACTCGAGGTTTGTTTTTTCATGGTAGAGAAGAAATTTATCTGTGCTGTTTTCTCTCGTCAAGAAAGATGAGTAAGCAAAGATAAAACGAGGGAGCTCCGAAAAGCTCCCTCTTTGAGATTGCTGTTTGGAATGTGTTTGGATCTACCAGGAGAATCTCAGTCCCAACTCCATCGTCCTGCTGCCACCATTGAAGATGAGTTTGTTCAGGAATTGCGGTGAGTCCACGAAAATGTAGCTTGTGTTCAAAGGGTTGGTATTCGTGTTCTGGTCGAGCGTTCCGTTGTTGCTCGGCAAGCCGATGCTGTAGTTCTGATGGTTAAAAGTGTCGAAGGTCTGGAAACGGAACTGCAGGGAGGCGCGTTCCGCGAACTTCATGGTCTTGAACAAGGACATGTTCCAGATGTTGAGGCCGGGCGAACTGACCGTATTGCGGCCAACGTTTGCTCTTGCCCCAAGCTGGGCTTGAACGAATCGTGCATTCGAGTTGATTGCGCCTGCGTTGGTTCCCACCGCCGCGGGGGCTACCACGTAGCCCACGATGTTTGCGTCGTTGAAAGTGCCACAGTCCCATGCTCCACTGGCATTGAGACCAACGATCGTCGTCGCTCCGCCAGAACCAGCGTTGCAAACGGCGTTGACCACCGTACCGGTGAGTCCCACTCCGCCTGGATTAAGAATTGTCCGGTCTCCAGCCGTGTCGCCGTTGGCGTTGGCATCAGCATCGGAGAGCGGGGTCACGGGCTGGCCCGATTGTGCCAGGTATGTCCCGCTCCACTCCCAACCGTGAGCCAATCCTCTCACCAATCGGTTTTCAGAGCGGACGTTCGGGAAATCATAGACCCAGGTCACCGCGAACTTGTGCGGCAGATCCAGCGCCGAACGCCCTCGTTCCGCGGCAAAGTTGAATCCGTCTTGTGCGCGCCGCGGGTTGACGTAGCTGCTGAATAGTTCGTTCGTGGAGTTGTCTATGTTCTTTGAGTAGGTGTAATTCGCGCGGAAATACAATCCCTTCGCAAACCGATGCATAAAATCCACCGAGCCGGCATGATAAATCCCCGCCCCTATAGGCGGATCTACCGTCAAGTTTCCAGCGAAACCCTCGGTTAGCAACGGTCTGAACTTCTTGGTAGCCAGAAAGTTGTCGAAGTCCGACAAAGTACTCGCGGGCGACGCGACGGTCGTGGGGACCGCCGACGCGCTCAAGTAGGTCGGGAGCGGTGCGATGCCCCCACCCGTGACATTGGGGTCAAACGCGGAAGCCGAGTTCAGCCGCTTCTGTACTGGTAACTCCAAGCTTCGCGTGCCGACGTAACGCAGCTCGATGCTCGTATCCTTAAATAACTCGTGTTGTACACCGAGCGACCAGGTGATCACCTTGGGGTCGACCATGTCCAAAATTACTGCTTGCGTGGCGGCCCGCGCTTGCGCCGTCGTCGTCGGTGGCACGTTTACCTGCAGAAGGCCGCCGCCAGCAAGGAAACCAGAGCCTGTGGCGCACCACGTGGGCGCACCTGACTGCAGGCAAGTGAGCGTCGGGTTCTGCTCTGTTTGCAATTCCGGAGGCAAGCTGTTAACCGCGAAGTTAAGGGGGATGACGTCATACGCAATCTGGCCTCCTCCCCGGATGGACCATTTGCCGCGGCCCGTAGGATCCCATGCAAAACCAACGTGCGGCCCAAAGTTATTTTTGTCGGATATTGGCTTGCGGAAGATCAAGCCTACCGCCGGGTCATTGGCAATTGCATTCAGGGCTTGCAGTCCTTCGTCGCGGGGAACCCCGGACCATTCATAGCGTAACCCGAGATTCAACGTGAGCCGCGGCATCAACTTCCAGTCGTCTTGAACGAACCAGTAGACCGCAGGATTGTTCAGGGCTGAAGTACCCGTTCCCGCGCCTCGGAGGGCGCCGTTACCGCCGTCGGGTACGAGGTCATTGATAAGGCTGTTGAGTGAGGCATAGTCCCATTCGCCGCGGGCTCGCGGTAAAGAATCGTTTTCTGTGATGTAGTTCCTTCCTTCGATTCCAAACTTAAACGTATGCTTTCCCTGGATGTAGCTTACGTTCTCGACGAGCTGATAGACGTTCTGTTTGTATCCTTGAGGAGAAAGGCTGTAGGGGCCAACGTTGCTACCGAAGGGGTCGATCTCCACGTTAGGGAAATTTGCGAATTGCGCGGGTGTCAAAGTGTCAGGTCCGTTGAGCCGCGAAAAGGAAGCGCGAAAGTCGTTGATCACCTTGCTGCCGAGCGTCCAAACATCGGTGAAGATGTACTTTCGCGCGTCCTCCGCATGTTCACCTGTAAACTGGCTTTGCGGTTGAACAGGGTTCACTTGCGGGAATCGTAGCCGATCGTAAAGGACGCGCCCCCGAAGCTGATGTTTGCCCAGGTTTACGTCACCATTGATCGTGAAATCGTGCTCTCTGGAGTAGCTGGGAGCAACACCCGCAAATGAGCCAATGGGAATCTGCTGCGAGTTGCCATTTAAACTCACGAGCGCTGTGCCCTTGTCGTTTGCTGGTGCTATTGGAAATTGTTTGAGAACAGCTACCACAGCTGAATCGGGGTTGAGACCCATCAGCTGCGACATGCCGGTAGCCGTGGGCGTGATTACTGTGGCACCTTGCGATCCCAAGCCCTCATTCTGGAATTCGTAGGCCCCGTAGATAAAGAATTTGTTCTTTAGAATCGGGCCTCCGGCGCTTCCGCCGAGACGGTTGTAGTCAAAGCGATTCTTAACATCTGAAACTGGAGTGCCTGCAGCCTTCAGAGCGGCCGCCGCCGCGATCTCCTGGTTCGTCGCCGCGTCGAAATCCCGGTTGCGATTGTATCCCCATCCCGCGCCATGCCAATTGTTTGTTCCGGACTTGGTCACGATATTGAACTGACCCCCTGCAGAGTGGCCGTACTCGGCGCTGAATTGATTTGTGAGCAGCGTAAACTCCGCGACCGATTCCTGAATGACGGGCTGCGTGGGACCGTTTGTATCGACTTTGTTATCGTCGACACCGTCAATCGAGAATCCGTTGAACCGCGGGCGCGTCCCCCCGATAGAGCCCCCTGAGCCAAGCACTCCGCCTTGCTGGGTCGTCGTTCCCGGGGCAAAAACCGCAAACTCCTTCACGTCCCCTCCTAAGGTATTTAAGGGAAGATCGTGAACTGCCTGCTCGTTGAACGTTGCTCCTAACTCCGACGACTCAGTCTTCACCAATTCGGCGCCTGCAGTAACTTCTACGACGGCTGTCGCATCACCCACTTCGAGAGCCGCGGCAACTTCCTCCACTTGGTTGGACTCTACCTGCACACCCTTATTAACGGTCTTCTTGAACCCGTCTTTTTCGACGGTAACGGTGTAGCTTCCTACCAGCAAGTCCGGGAACACATATGTTCCGGCGCTCGAGGCCGTGGCCGTGACGGAGACGTTCGTGCCTTCATTCGTGACGGTAACGCGGGCGTCCACGATTCCCGCCCCGGTTTTATCGGAGACAGTTACCCGGAGTGTTCCATCCAGCCTCTGCGCGTTCGCGAAGGTCGGCAGGATCAATGAAACCGATAGAAAAGCGAAGACCGCGATCCATAGTCTTCTTTTCCGACGGTTTTCGCCCTGTCTTGGCGCCGCGCGTCGAATCCCACTTGTAGTCACAGCTCTCTGAAAATTCATTTGCTCCCCTCCATCCGAATGAACGATCCTTACGTCCCATCTCCTCTGCGCCCGAAGCCTCCGAACGAAATTGTGTTTCGTACACGCAAGATTCTGGCTGAGCTCTCCGAACGAGATTGCAGGTCATGCGCCCGCTAGCAAGGCACGTTGGACTCCACCATACGCGTTAATTGCGAGCTTATTTTTCAATGACTTACACGAGGCCCTTTGGGGGCACCTATAGGTTTGCGGAGTTGGCTTGATTTGCCTCGTAATGCATATTTCGCGTTTCGTCTCTCGCGTCGTCCATTCCGTCACGGCCATTTGTCAAGACACACCAAGCAGAAGGCACTCACTGGCAACTTCCAGATTCTGTACAATCTCCTCGATGTTCTGGCACTCATCTCTTTTCATGCTCGGGAGTGCAAGCTCTTGGCATCAGCCGTGGCGGGGAACGACATAGATTGCAACCTTCTTTTCTAGGACGCGTCCAACACTAGTTGCGGCAGGAGGCGTTCGAGATGAAATACGCATTGCCGGGAATCATCGTTCTTACTTTCTCATTTCCTGTTTTGCACCTTATATTGATCGGAAAAGCCGGAACCCAAACATCGGTTTCAGAAGAGATTCGCAAGCCCGTGATCGTGGAGCTGTTCACGTCTGAGGGCTGCTTTACTTGTCCACCAGCGTGCTGACAAGGCTCGGAGGACCAACAAACCGGTCGACGGAGCGGAAGTCATTGCGCTCGAAGAGCACGTCGACTGCTGGAATCAGCAAGGTTGGACCGATCCATTTTCTTTGGCCGAGTGGACCTTGAGACAGCAAAACTACGTGGCGCATTAAACGTGGATGGTGTCTACACTCTACAGATGATCGTAGGTAAGACAACAGGATTTTCAATCCCCGCCACTATCGAGCCACAGTGCCCGACGTCCCTTGCCATACCTAGGTGTGGCTATCAAGGCTAGCGGAGGCGCCTGGCGCGGAATTCGCCTACGAGTTTCCAAGTCTTGCCATCAGGTTCGAGCACTTCACCAATCCAGTGAAACGAGTTTGGCGTCATTTCGGTGAAGCGCCAACGTGTCGTCGTGCCGTCGGCACGCGCGCCGACTTGCACGATCTCGTCGCCAACCTTCCGACCGGTTTGGCTCTCCTCGTAGCCGCTTACGGGATCGATCCAGCGGATGCGCCAGGCCTGAATGGTCGGATCCCAGACGCGCACGGTGCTCCCGTACATATTGTTCTTATGAGTGCCGTCAGGTTTGCGATCGGAAGAACGTGGCATGATCCAGACGTCCTGGATGGCGCGGCCTTCAAGAACCCAGTTGAAGTGAGCTTCACCCTTGATGTTCTGCGAGGAAACGTCAATCCCTGCGTAATGCAGGACTTCGAGTTCCCAGCTTCCGACGAGCAACCCGTACACGTCGGCCGATTCGGGGATTTCGGCCGAACGGCCAGAAACACATAGTACCCGAGGAAAGTTATCGCTCGTTATCTGATTTGCTTGTACCGTACTCACGGTCCACCTCATAGGAAGCAAAATCGAAAGCACGAAATACAGGACCCTAGCAAATTTACGGCTCGCTGTCTGTTTCGTCTGTATCCCAGTCACGATCCACCTCGCAAGAACCAAAATTCGAAGCGCGACAATCGGGAGATTCAGCCGGTTGCTACTAGCCACACGAGGCCGGCGGAATGATTCGGTTCAACCGCGCATATACAACTAGCTGGCCGTAATGCTCGCAGTTGTGTTCGATAAAGGTGACGACCATTTCAGCTATCTCCGGACTCAGGCCGGCCGCGTTCTCCTTCAACGCCGCGGCGGCATCCGCCGCACTGGTTGTCAAAGCCTCGACAATTCTTGCCTTCGTTGAGAATTCGTCCCTGGGAAGTTCGTTGCGCGTGTCGTTGCCTTTTTTCCCGCGCGCACTATCCGCTACGTATCTGTTCCAGAAAGCCACGTGCCTGAGGACGTCTGCAACCGTCCGTACGGCGTCCGCAGGCTTGTAATCAAACCTGTTTTCCGGAATCTCTTCGGCCAGAGCGGCGAATTTCTGGCATACCTGTTCCCAGCGTCCAATCAGTCTTGCTGAGACTGTCCCTTGTTGAACCGCCTTTGTCGCCATGTTTTCCTCTCCTAAGCAAATTCCTGAGTCGCGAAGCCCCCTTGGGATTTACGAACAGAGATACCACCAAGGATAGCTTTCCTGCTGTTCTGTGCTGTTGTATCGTTTTGAATGGAGACATTCTTGGCAAAAATTGCGGTCGAATATCAACAATCTGGCGAACTGGCCAAGGGCCTTGTTCCGGGGCGGCTGGCGAGGCGGGTCCTGGCGTGTGGCGACGACTGGAGCGTGTCCGACGTAATCTGCCATATGAGTTCACGTGACCGCCGGTTTGAAGAACAGTACTCGGACATGTGCATCGCGATTGTCGTATCAGGCAGTTTTCAGTATCGATCGAGTATTGGCCGCGAGTTGATGACCCCTGGATCTCTCTTGCTGGGAAATGCGGGGCAGCATTTCGAATGCGGGCACGAGCACGCTGTAGGAGACCGCTGTATCTCCTTCTCCTTCAAAGAGAGTTACTTCGAGAATCTGGCTGCAGAAGCTGGCATGCGGTCCGTTGGCGCGCGTTTCTTATCGCTTCGCGTGCCGCCGGTCCGAGAAATGTCCGGACTGGTCGCTCGAGCGTGCGCTGCTCTGGCTCAGCGGTGCGCATTCCCTGCGGCATGCGGGAAAGGGCCTAAAGACTCTTTAGGAGGCTTGAGTAATTCGATTGCTGATACGAGAAGTTGGGAGGAGATCGGTGTCGAATTGGCCGGGCGCGCCCTCGAAATTGCAAACAGCAGTAAACCTAGCCTGGGAAGCTTACCAGCTACCGAGGCCCGCGTTACGCGAGTCGTTCGAATGATTGAGGACTACCCGGATGAGGAGTATGGACTCAGCAAGCTGGCTCGAGAAGCGAAACACAGCCCTTACCATTTTCTTCGCGTTTTTCATCAGGTTACCGGGCTTACACCGCATCAGTATATCCGGCGGGCTCGGCTGCGCCGCGCGGCGGCGCGGCTGATTCTAGAACGGGAACGGGTGCTTGACATTGCATTTGACTCCGGCTTTGGAGACGTTTCGAATTTCAATCATGCGTTTCGCGCAGAGTTTGGCGTTAGCCCGCGGTACTATCGGAAGAATGCACGCCACAGCACGAGGCGAAGATAGCAAACGCGGATCCCACGCCAAATAGTACCTCGCTGCATTCGGCGCAAAACCGAAGGGTCCTTCGTTTCCGGACAACCCATTCTCGACAACTATGGCCTTGCAAAATGCACCCTCACCTCAACAACTTCTGCGGACGACTCTCACTTCACATGTCCAAGCCAACATTTTCGAGACTAGCCAACAGGTTTTCACGGTTGGCCGCGGGGGCAACGGATAGACGACCCTGGTCCGCCAATTCGAGTGGTCGGATACGCTCTCCATGAGCCGTGGCGGTCACCTGTTCAAGGTCGGTGGGGATGTTTTGCACGCTCGTAACAGCGTGGAGAATGCCCCGAACTTCTTCGGAAGCTACCGCTTCAACAGCTTGGAGAGTTTTGGCCGCAGCCTGGCGCAACTTCCCGTATGTAACCCACCGCAGAACCCAGCGCCGGCCTCATGCAGGACTCCGCTCGCGAATGAAACGTGCATTCAGGGCTTCTCGGGCGAAGGCAAGCCAGGTGTGATCACATTTCCGAACTCAACGGAATTTGCGGGTTTCCTACAGGACGAATGGCGCACCCGGAGCGATCTCACCTTCAGCATGGGGCTTCGTTACGACATCCAAGTTATGGCCAAGCCACCTGTGAAGAATCCATCTTCGGTGCTGGCAGCCGCGAACCTTGACACCAGCTTCGTTCCCTTGGACGCAAACAATTTCGCGCCGCGGCTGGGATTTGCCTGGACCCCCTTGCGGAGCCAACGTCTAGTTATACGCGGCGGCTATGGCCTCTTCTTCGCCCGGCTGCAAGACATCATCGCCGGCCGCACGCATGCCCAGAACGGCGTTAGCGTCGAGACGCGCACGTTTACTGGCGCTTCGATTCCCGCCTACCCAAACACCCAGTGCGGTCCTACTGACCCTTCCGGTTTCCCGCCGAGTTGCCCGCCGCCCACCGGAGGCAGCGACTCCCTCATGCTGTTCTCGCAGAACTAAGCAACGAGCCCTACAGTTAGGGAATTGAGCTTAGAACGACGCCAAGATCACGGCCACCTGAGCTTATAACTCAAAACAATTCTCGGCGTGGTTCCTCATCGGCTCTAAACCCCATTGAATCCGATCGACCCCGAACGAGAGTACCTGCGGTCCAACTTTTGGATTCCCGATAAACTGGAAGCTATGTAGCTCGATGAGCCGAACAACCACGTCCCCGCTGGTCGTAGTCGATGAGATGGAACGCATCAGAGAGGCGGTCTAGTTCCGGCAGGAGATAGCTGTGATCGAAATCGGGCCCGCCGTGGAGGACGATGACTGATGTACCCTTTCCGATTTCTCGGGCATACAACTCAGCGCCTCCGACCGGGACGCGGCTTTCTCTCGGCGTGCCGGTCTGTCCGCCGTTCAGCCTAGCCGTCGAACCGGAAGGCACCCATGCTGCGTATGCGCACGCAAGGATCGCAAGGACCAGCATCGCTTTTATGGCGTTGAAGCCTATAACACCTTACGGCAAACCTTTGTCTTAATCGGGACGACGCCCGTGTCACGGGCAACTCTGCCGTAAAGCGATTAGGTAAGACCATCCGCCCGCAATGCGGGGGCAAATGCGCGCTTCTACAGTACTTTCTGCTTGACAAGCCGGGAATGCGGGCATAGTTTCATAAGTAGGTTAGGATACTCGGATGCCCGAACGCGCGCTTGTTCTCCCCGGCACCCTCGATTTGCTCATTCTGAAAGCCGTCTCTCTGGGCCCGCTCTACGGCTACGGCATTCTGCTGCGCATCGAACAGATTTCGCACGGAGCGCTGCTGATCGAACAGGGCGCGCTCTACCCCGCGCTGTTTCGACTGGTGCGGCAGGGATTGCTGAAGGCTCACTGGGACACGTCGGAGAACAATCGACGGACCAAGTTCTACGAGCTGACAACCGCCGGGCGGAAACGTTTGCGCCAGGAGGAGGACGGCTGGAACCGCCTAGTCGCCGCAATTGCCTCAGCGCTTAAGGCCCAGCCGGAGGAAATATGAGGGTCTTCGCCTCGCTCCGTTCTGTCGTTTCGGCGCTCTTTCATCGGTCTCGGATTGACAAGGAGATGGAAGAGGAACTGCGTGCGCACATCCAGGATCGCGCCAATGACCTCGAGCGTTCCGGGGTTCCGCATGCAGACGCCGGGCGACGCGCCCGGCTCGAGTTCGGCGGCTACCAGAAGTTCAAGGAAGAATGCCGCGAAGCCCAGGGCACGCATTTCCTTGAAACGTTGATTCAAGACTTGCGCTACGCCCTGCGCATGCTGCGCAGATCCCCCGGCTTCACCGCCGTCGCCGTGCTCACTCTCGCTCTCGGCATCGGCGCTAACACCGCCATCTTCAGCCTCATCAATGCCATCATGCTCCGATCTCTTCCCGTCCAAGATCCGCAGCACCTTGTTCTTTTCCAATGGGAGAGCGACAAATGGCCTCCGCATTTCTCGATGACGGGCTGGCAGTCGGATTTTTCGTTTTCGTATGAGGAGTTCAAGGAATTCAGCGCCCAACAGAATGTGATGTCCAGTGTTTTCGCGTTCGTGCCACTAGGTTTTAATGACCAGAACACCACCGTGGGCATCAACGGCGAGCCCACGCTGGCCGACGGCGCGATGGTCACAGGCCAATATTTTTCTGGACTTGGTGTTACTCCGCTTCTGGGGCGCGGTATCAGCGATGCCGATGAAAACCCTGGCGCGCCGCGCGCGGTGGTGATCAGCTATGTGTATTGGACGCGCCGCTTTGCCCGCGATCCCTCGATCATCGGCAAGAGCGTCACGTTGAACGGCATCCCGTTTACCATCGTCGGCGTCACGCCAGGGAATTTCTACGGCATCTCGGTTGGCACCGAGCCGGATTTGTGGATTCCGTTCGACAACAAACCCAATATGCGCCCTTGGAGCATGCCTCCCGGCGGCACGGATTCCGTTAATATCACCGAGCGCGATTGGCTGTGCCTCAACATTATGGGCCGTCTGAAGGATGGCGTAACCAGAGAGCAAGCGCAAGGCGCGCTTGACGCCGTATTTCATCAATTCGTCACCGCAGATTGGCACCCGCCCAAAGAAAGCGACATCCCGCATTTCATCCTAGCTCCAGGCAGCCAGGGTCTGCCGGTGGTGCAGGACTACACCGCGCAGCCGATTTACATGTTGATGGTGGCCGTCGGGCTCCTGCAGCTGATTGCTTGCGCGAGTCGCGACGCTCTTGCTCGCGCGCGCCAACTCGCGCAAAAAAGAAATCAGCGTGCGCCTGGCCATCGGCGCGTCGCGTTCGCGCCTGATTCGCCAATTGCTCACGGAAAGCGTGCTCATGTCTGCGCTAGGCGGACTACTGGGATTAGTTTTCGCGAATCGGGGCACACAGGCACTCATCGCGCTAATCTCGAGAGCCAACCACGGAACGATGATCCTCGATGCCGGCACGGACTCACGTGTTCTTTTCTTCACGCTTCTGGTCGCGATGCTCTCCGGAATTCTGTTTGGCCTCGCCCCTGCCCTCCGCGCATCGAAAGCCGACCTCCTGTCCGCCGTGAAGGACAACGTGTCCGCCGTTTCGGATCTACGCAAGAAGCATCGCCCCGGCGAATCGCTCATCGTCGTGCAAGTCGCTGCGTCGGTGGTGCTCATGATTGGTGCGGGCCTTTTCGTGCGCACGCTCGCCAATTTTAAGAGCCATGATTTCGGATTCGACCAGCGCAATCTCCTCACATTCGGCCTCAATCCCACTCGCGCCGGCTATCACGACGCCCGGCTCGTGAATCTTTATACGCAGTTGCTGGATGGTATCCAGGCTCTTCCCGGAGTCCGCGCCGCAACCCTGATCGAAAACGCGCCGTTCTCCGGTTGGTCAAGTAAGAACTCCTCTGTCAGCGTAGAAGGTTCAGCACAGAATCCAAGCAATTCGCAGATGTACTGGCAAAGAGTAGGTCCGGATTTCTTCAGCACCATGGGCATCCCGATTGTTCTTGGCCGCGGCATCCAACGCACGGACACCGCAGCTTCTCCCAAGGTCGCCGTGGTCGACGAGACTTTCACAAAAAATTATTTTCCAGGGGAAAACCCCGTCGGCCACCGCTTTAGCCTGAGCTCGAAATACGACCCCGCAAACTCCTATGAAATCGTCGGAGTCGTGCGGCCCGCCGAACTCACCGACGTGAACCCAGGCGTCCACCCCAAGGGCTACGTGTCCTATGCGCAATTCCCGAAAAATCTTGGCCAAATGTTCTTCGAGGTTCGCGCCGAGGGCCCTCCCGCGACCATTGTTTCTGAATTGCGCAACGCGGTACGTCAAACGGATGCATCCCTGCCGCTCATCGCTCTAAAGACGCAAGCAGAGGAAACCAGTGAGGCCCTTTCCTTCCAGCGCTTGCTCGCGCGCCTCACTACGATTTTTGGCTTGCTCGCACTGCTCCTCGCGATGATCGGCCTCTACGGCACCCTCGCTTATGCCGTGACGCGGAAAACGCACGAAATCGGCATTCGCATGGCGCTTGGCGCAAAACCAACGAACGTACTTGGCATGGTCCTCCGACAGGGAATCACACTCACGCTAATCGGCGTGGCGTTTGGCGTGGTCGCCACTTTTGGCGCCACCCGACTCATCAGCAGCATGATTTTCGGCGTCTCGCCCTATGATCCGTTAACGTTCGTCGCGGTGGCCGCGATTCTATCCATCGTCGCGCTGCTCGCCTGCTACATCCCCGCACGCCGCGCGATGAAGATCGATCCCATGGTGGCCCTGAGATATGAATAGGCATGCCGCCTGCGGCGTCACAAGCGAACCATGAAAATGGCCGCAACGCGGCCGCTGATAGTAAACGATTTAAGATGCCTTTGATGAGGTTCAGCAACTCGTATTCTACGGCAGACGCCTGATCGCTCGCACTCACGCGGGACGCGGAATAAGATAGTTGGCAGATGAGCGCGCGCAAGATCATTCATATCGACATGGATGCTTTTTATGCGTCCGTAGAGCAGCGGGACAATCCCGAGCTTCACGGCAAACCTGTTGTTGTTGCCTGGCGCGGAAATCGCTCCGTGGTGTGCGCCGCTTCGTATGAAGCGCGAAAGTTCGGCGTGCGTTCCGCCATGCCGGCTGTTCGGGCCGAACGCCTTTGCCCCAACGGTGTGTTTCTGCCGCCGGACTTTCCGCGCTATCGAGCGGTCTCCCGTCAGGTGCGCGAAATCTTCAAACGGCACACCGATTTGATTGAGCCGCTGTCCCTAGACGAAGCCTATCTCGACGTTTCTGAGAACAAGACTGGCTTGCCTACCGCGACCCTAGTGGCTCGTACGATTCGCGAACAGATCCGCTCAGAACTGAGCTTGACGGCATCGGCAGGCGTAGCGCCGAACAAATTCCTCGCGAAGATTGCTTCAGACTGGAAAAAACCGGACGGCCTCTTTGTCATACCGCCGGAAGAAATCGATTCGTTTTTGTTGCCGCTACCCGTGAACCGCCTACCCGGAGTAGGCAGGGTCACGGAAGAAAAACTGAAACGGCTTGAGGTACAAGCGATAGCCGATCTGCGGCGAATGGATTTGGCCACACTCGAGGGCCGCTTCGGCCGCTATGGCGTGCGTCTTTACGAGTTGGCTCGGGGAATCGACAACAGCGAGGTAGTCCCTGACAGGCCAACACAATCCATATCCGCCGAGGACACCTTTGAACAGGATGTCTTGCTGACCGAGATGGAGCCGATGATCCGAAAACTTGCGGAGCACACCTGGGCGGCATCGCGCAAGGAATCTCGAATCGCGCGCACCGTCGTCCTGAAACTGAAGACCCGCGAATTCAAGATTCTCACTCGCAGCCACACACCAGGTTCGCCACCTGCTTCATGCGAGGAGCTGACAAGTATCGCCCTGTCCTTGCGGGAACGTGTCGGCCTCAGCCCGCAGCAGCGGTTTCGCCTGGTTGGCGTGGGCCTGAGCAACTTTTGCGACCCTGAGGATGCGTCCACTCAGCCGGCACTGTTTGCCTAACAACAAACTCGTGTAGTTCAGTTTCTGGTTAGCAGACTAACCCGGACTTGAGGTCTCCTTGGCATTCCGTGACATGTGGGAAAAAGCAAAATCCTCAACTAAGACGCCGCCATTCTTCGATAAGCACGCGGGTTGATCATGCCTATCGACGACAATCCCTTTCCGCCCTCCAGCCATCCTTATTGCAACGTGGCAGGTTCCGCATCCAATCGGAGTACGTGGAAATCTCGCGTGCCGTATCGAACAGTCAAGCCAATCACCTTACCTTGTTCGTCCTCCTCGGCAACAACATGCCCGAAGAATTTGCGCTCGAGAAACTCAGTCGGACTTAGCGGAACTAGAGGCCGGCTGTCGTCCGCCAATTGCAGAAGCAGGCAGCGCGGCTGCGCGATCAGCCGGAATTTTGCGTCAGGGTCGAAAAAATCCGGACCGAATTGGTAATGGCCCTCGTACGACAAAAGAATGGACCGAGGCAGGACTGCGGCGCGCACATTCGGAACCGTCACTCTTTGGCCAAACACAATCGCGGCGATCGCCGCTGCAACCGGATCCTGTGTCACGCTGCTGTAGCTGTTGCTCAACAGAATTACCGTGAGATCATCATCCGGGTACCTGTCCAGTTCCGCAGCGAATCCAGGGCTGCGACCTTTCGCGGACATGACGCGGTGTCCTAAGCGCCGTCCAATGTACCAACCGTATCGGTTGCCGACTCCTTCGACAAAATAGGTCCGACACGTGGACGACTTGAGCAGGGTCTCAGCTTTGAGCGTGCGGTCGAATCTGAAGAGATCGTCAACGGTGGAGAACAGAGAACCGTTGCCCGTCTTGTTCGACCAATCCACGTACGCGGCTTTGTCGTATCCTTTCACGCCAGCTGGGACGTATCCAGCCGCCGCGAGGGGAATAGGCTTCGCTACATCTCCGTCATTACCCGAATTAGTCATCCCCGCAGGTTGGAGGATGCCCCGGCGCAAGATTTCCGAGTACTCTTGCCGCGTAACCGTTTCTAATATGAACGCCAGCAGATTGTAATTAGAGTTGCTATAGCTGTACTTTGTGCCCGGCTCATATTCTAATGGCAGGTTGGCAAACTTCGCGACTATCTCGGAGAGCTTATGGGGGTTCCGGCTGAATGTATCGTAGTCGGACAAATCGTTAATGTCAGGTATTCCGGAGGTATGCGTCAGGAGGTTGTCGAGAGTGATGTCCTTACCTCGCGGGAAATCTGGAACGAAACGAGAAACACGGTCGGAGACGCTCAGACTACCCTCTTCCTGCAATTGAAGAATCGCCGCGGCTGTGAAGGCTTTCGAGACCGAAGCGATATGGAAGCGCGTGCGTGGTGAATTCGCAACGCTTAACTCGTAATTCGCCATTCCGTAGGATTCACGCAGCAAGATGCGGCCGTGACGAGCCACGAGGACCACTCCAGACAAGTTGCCGCTCTCCGCGAATGGTGCTAGGTATGCTCTGATACGAGTTGCGAGCTCAAAATCAGAAGCGCTTCCTTGCGCCGGTTGCCGCGAGCTACCCGCGGCGTACGCTCCGATTAGGCACACACTCAGGACGATAAGCGAAATCTTCGGCCCCGAATTCTGGCTCACCCAATCTAATCCCATAGTTACCTTCCCCACCTTCCAGCCAACGATCTTCGGCGCAATCGCAAATAGAAGCGCGATACTCTGAGTCAGGGCCGATAGGATATGACGTCAACTCCCCGTTTTGCCAACTCCCCCGCAATGTCGCCAGCGAGGAACTGTTTCGCGTTGCGCTGGTCTTTAAGGAAAGCATCCATGTGGGCAAGAGTGAGCCCGCATATCCAGAGATGCGCCTGCTCTCGAGAGGATAGCTGCGCGAACGGGATCATCTCCCTCTGCATCTCAGCCAGTTCGGGCGGGACCGGGCTCATGGTGCGAAAGGCTTCATGCGCCTGCTCCACGTCGTCAACAAAGTGCATGTGATCGGCGCGGCGCAGGATGACCAATTGCTTCGGATCGGGTGCCCGCCCGAACAACTCGTACATCCCTGCCAGAGGGAGCGGCACGTCGTTTTCAGCCGCGAGAAACAGGGCGGGAACAGCATGTCCCCATTGAAATGTGAGCTTCACGGGAAGAATGCCAGGTCGAGGATTGGAAGCGCCTCCTGGAGCCAGCGCAACGACGGCCTTAATGCGTTGATCAAACTCCGGAGTAGCCAGAGCGGTCGCTCCGCCGAAGCTATGGCCGACCAGTCCGACGTGGTTACGATCGATTTCGGCATTCGTGTTCCACGCTCCGGAATGGAGCATTTGATCGATGAGGAAACGCGCGTCGGGCACGCGGCTCTCGATTACCGCTTGCCAGCGGCGGTTCTTTTGCTCGTCGGTTTCGTTCTGGGGGCGCGCCAGCTCCGGGGCGATTACTTCAGAGTGGTCCAAAGCAGCGACGATATATCCGTGGCTGCTCAGGTGAGTGCAGAGGAAAGTCGAGGTGCGTCGGTGTCCCCCGCTGTGATGCGAGAATACGATGAGCGGGTAAGTTCCAGCACGCGCTGCCGTATTCCGCACAGCACTCTGTCTTTGCTCTGTGTTTCTCAGCCGCGGCGTGAAGCAGTCCTGAATTCTTGCATCTAAATCTTGGGCGGCGTGTTCTGCCGCGGCAGGGTACCAGACTTCGCATGGGAAGAGCCGGTCGCGCGCCTTATCATGTGCTTCGAACGTCTGCACTCCAACCGCGAAGCGTCCGCGAAGGAATGGATCGTACGTTGGCGATTCGCCAAGCTTAGAGTCAAGCAAGTTCTCGTGTCTAATGGCTTCCACGACTAGCTCCGGTTGCTCGACTGGAACCATGTGCGTGCTACTGTCCGTAAATTCAGACCTTTAGCGAGCCTCGGAACCCCCCTAGCGGCATAGTAAGAGTCCGCACCGTTGTGATATACGAAAACCGTGTTGAAGCGGCGATCACAAAAGAGGGCACCGCCGAGCTTTCTGATATCAGAAGGTGTTTTCACCCAGCTCGACGTTTTCGCATCGAAATTTCCAAGTTTCTGCAACTCTCGATACTGTTCTTCCGTTAAAAGCTCAGTGCCCATGGCAACTGCCATATCAACAGCGCTATTTTTTGGTTTGTTTTCTTTCCTTGACTCCAGCGCTTCACGGTCGTAGCAAACACTTCTGCGGCCTTTAGGACTTTCCGCTGAACAATCATAAAAAATGTATTCGCCCGTCCCTTTATCATGACCAACAACATCCGGCTCACCGCCGGTTCTTTCCATTTCGTTGAGTGCCCACAATTTTTCAGGATTAGCTTCCAGCTTTTCCTGCACGTTAGCCCATTCAAGACCTGTATGGCGGTCCATGTTTTTCTCAAAACGGGCTTTCAACGCTCTAAGTAGTTCTTCACCTTGTTCTGGTGACATGTCCTTTTTATTGCTATTCATGTTTCGCGCTTTTGTTGCTTTCATAGTCGTCGCTTTCCGCGTTTCTTATCTGTTACTCCGACGCGCTCCGGGACATGTTTTTTTGGCTTGTCTTTGCGTTCTTATCCGTTCGCAGTTTCCATGCCGTCCGGAGTGCACCCGTCAGTACATCCTCGCTCGCCGCCGCCAGGCGAATGTGCGTGTGTCCCATCTTTCCCCAGCCGCCAGGAATCGGCAGGAAAATCTCGGGCGCCTCCTCCACAAACGCCGCCTGCTGCTCCAGCGTAAGCATCAGATTTCCGTACCCCGCTGCTTGCGAGGCCAGCGAAGCAAATTTCCTGCCTCCCACACGAAAAGCCGGCAATCCTGCGTGAGGGTACTCTTCCACGCCTTCCAGGCTCAGGGCAATCCTGCGAAAGTCTGCTGCGGTCATGCAGGCGATTCCCATTCGTCAGAGAGAGCATCGTATCTCACCATTAGCGGATGGCATTTGTCTACCGCTCGAGGGCGGATCACGGGAAACCTGGAAGGCTGATTTCGGATTGCACTAGTGATGGATATGGCGTGATCCTGATTCTGCAGGACGCCGCTTGGTTGGCGTTAGCGTAGAGCGGAGAAAAGAGACTGCTTCCAGCGGGCGCTGTCGATGGCCCAGTGGACCTTGGCTTTCCGGCCTTTGGCCAGGAGCTCCGCCCATACCTCTTTATTTCTGTCGTTCCCGGCGACGTTCAAGCGGTCGACCACGGTCATTCCGCGAGTCAGTTCGCTGGAAGTTTCCACGTCGACAACATGTTCGCTCTGTGACGTGACGATGGATGGATCGAGGGCGATGGACATCGCTACGGGATCAGGCAAGGAGATGCCATGTTCCCCGGTCTGCTCGAAGTAGGCTTCCTGCGCGCGGCTGTTGCACTCGATGGCAAAGCGCGCTACGTGAGTATCTAGGCTGAGCACGCGCTCAATATCGTCCAATTTGAGGACCGCGTCGCCCCGGCAAAGATGCCATCCGACGAGCTCCACGGGGAGGCCACTTAGGAGAACAATGCGCGCGGCGTGTGGGTCGCACCAGATGTTGTATTCCGCAGCGGGAGTGACGTTGCCCTCGCAGCAAGGCGCACCGCCCATAATCACGCAGCGGCTGACTTTCTTCGCGATGTCCGGGTTGCGCTGCAGCGCTAGCGCTACATTGGTGAGGGGACCGAGAGTCACCAGGACGAGACGGGGATTCGCGTCGATGGTGTTGATGATGGCATCGATGGCGTGCTCTCTTTCGGCGGCGCGACGAGGGGCGGGATAGCCATGGTCGCCGAGGCCATCGCGTCCGTGGAACCAGTGGGCGGGTTGGTGCTCGCGATGCAGCGGCTTTTCGGAGCCCATGAAGACAGGGACTTCGGAACCACAGAGTTCGGCGGTGTAAAGCGCGTTGCGCGTGGCTTGCGAGACCGCGACGTTGCCGGCCACCGTGGTGATGGCAAGAACGCGGACCGCGGGAGAACGAAGCGCCATAATCAGCGCTACGGCGTCGTCGGAGGCGGTATCCGTATCAATCAGGAAGACCGGTTTCACGCCGCGTAGGATAACAGAGTCTTGATCAGAGAAACGAAGAGGAAGAACGGGACGCGCTAAAGCACGCCCAACAGCGGGCCGCGGCGGAAATCAGGCGTGGCGGCCGTTTCCGCCGATTTGGTAGCACGCGCCGCGGATGGTGCGAATCAGGGCGCGATCGTAGCCGCTGTCGACTTTGCGACGGAGATAGTCGATGTAGATGTCAACGACGTTGGTCATCGTGTCGAAATTGAGCTTCCAGACTTGCTCGACGATGGTAGTGCGCGAAACGGGTTGGCCTTCGTTGCGCATCAGGAATTCGAGAAGCGAAAACTCCTTGGGACTCAGATCGATATTGTGAGTGCCGCGGCGGACGGAGTGGCTCACGCGGTCGAGTTCGAGGTCGTCGATGCGCAGGACGGCACGAGCGGGCCGATTGCCGCGCCGAAGAACGGCGCGAATGCGGGCGGCGAGCTCGGCAAAAGCGAAAGGCTTGGCAATGTAATCGTCCGCGCCGGCGTCCAGGCCGCGAACGCGCTCTTCCACGGGGCTGGTTCCGGCGACGATCATCACGGGCAAGTCCGGCTTCTTCGAGCGAATGCCCTTCAAGCAACCGGAATCTCACGTCGCCGGTGATTCACGGAGTGAGCGGCTTCCTCTCCGACGATCCCGGGGAGCTGCGCCGTTGCGCCGAGCGGCTGCTCTCGGACCGCACCGTCGCCGAAGAAATGGGCCGTGCCGCCAAGCGAACCGTCGTCGAACGCTTCTCGCCGGCCGCGTTCCGCGCCGGCCTGTTACGCTCCATTGCCCAAGCGCGAGCGAAGTTCGAGGGGTGAAGGAACAGTTCTAAAGGCCCGCAATTGCTGGCTGCGAGGCAAGGCTTATTTCCAGACACGGAGCATCACGGCGCCGTGGCGCGGGACTTGCGCGGTGAAGTCGCCGGAGAAGTCACCGAGGTCTTGGTGCTGCCAGAGGTCGCGCACGTGAACCGCGCCGGTGAGACCCAGATCCTTAAAACTCACTTTTACGGGGAACGCACCGGCGCGGCTGAACAAGCCAACGGCGACGCTGCCGTCTGCCAGCGGCTTGGCCCAGACTTCGAGCGGGCCTTCCGAGGAGACGCGATGGCCCTGCACGCCCTTGGGGTCCTGGTCGATGGCAATCGCCTCTTTGTTCAAAAGGATGGAGGCGTCCTCGGGCGTCACGCGGTTCAAATCGTTCCCGGCCAGCAGCGGAGCCGCCAGCAGGCACCACAGCGTCATGTGCGTCACATACTCCTCGTGACGCATACCGCCGTTGCCGATCTCCAGCATGTCCGGATCATTCCAATGCCCCGGACCGGCAAAGGACTCCTGACCGGCCTGGCCGAAGCCGATGCGGGACATCGAATCGTAGCGATCTTCGATGTCGCCGGTGGTGCGCCACAGATTGCCGCCGACGTCCGCGCCCCAGCGCCATACCAGGTCCCAGCCGTACTCGCACAAGCTGTAGACGATCGGCCGCCCGGTCTTCTTGAGCGCGTCGTGCATTTTCTTGTAGACCTCGCGGATCTGGCTGACGGGATAGACCTGCGAGGCGCTGCACCAGTCGTACTTCAGGTAATCGACGCCCCACTCGGCGTAGGTCTGCGCGTCCTGCTCTTCGTGCTGGTAGCTTCCGGTAAAGCCCGCGCAGGTTTCCGGGCCGGGCGAAGAGTAGATGCCGAACTTCAGGCCCTTGCTGTGGACGTAATCGGCCAGCACCTTCATGTCGCCGAAGTTCTTGTTGGGGACAATGCGCCCCTGCTCGTCGCGTCCGCCTTGCCAGCAGTCGTCGACGTTCACATATACATAGCCGGCGTCTTTCATCCCATTCTTGGAGATCGCGTCGGCGGCGCCGCGCACGTCATTGGCCGTGACTTTGCACGCAAAGTGGTTCCAACTGTTCCAGCCCATCGGCGGAGTAGGCGCGAGCGAGGATTGCGCTCGCGCTGCCGGAACCGCTAACCAAGCAAGCACGAGACTCGCGACAATTCGAGTTCGCATCGCAACCCTCCTTGAGCAATAGGAACTTCTACTGGCTCGGCGACTTGTGAATGACCACTTCCTTCGTCTTGCGCACCGAGAATTTGTAAATCGTCGTGGTGTGATACTCCTCCCCAGGCTTCAGAACCACCGAGGGAAACTTCGGCTGATTCGGCGAATCGGGAAAATGCTGCGTCTCCAGGCAGAACGCGCTGCGCTTTTCGTATGCAACTCCACCTTTGCCGTGCACGGAACCGTTGAGAAAATTGCCGGTGTAAAACTGGACGCCAGGCTCCGTGGTCCAAACTTCCATAACGCGGCCGGACGCTTCCTCGGTCACGCGCGCGGCCAGCGAGATGGGATCGCCCATCTTGCGCCGCAAAACAAAGTTGTGGTCGTAGCCGTTCCCTAATTTGATTTGCTCGTCGTCGGCATTGATGCGCGCGCCGATGGCGGTGGGTTTGCGAAAATCAAACGGCGTCCCGGTCACGTCGCGCAATTCTCCCGTGGGGATCAGCCCGGCATCGACGGGAGTAAACTTGTCGGCCTCGATCATCAGCACGTGGCCAAGGATGTCGCCCATTCCCGGCCCCACACCGCGCAGATTGAAATACGAGTGATTGGTCAGATTGACGACGGTTTTCTTGTCGGTCGTGGCAAAATATTCGATCTTCAGCTCGTTCGCGTCGGTGAGCGTGTAGACCACGCGCACCTTCAGGTTTCCCGGGAAGCCTTCTTCGCCATCCTTGCTGAGGTAGGTCAGCTCGAGCGCTTGGCCGTCCTTCGCGGTGATTTCTTTTGCGGTCCACATCGCTTTGTTAAAGCCTTTGACGCCGCCGTGCAAGGTGTTCTCGCCGTTGTTCTTCGCCAGCGTGTAGGTCTGCCCGTCGAGCGCGAATTGCGCATGGCCGATGCGGTTTCCGTACCGGCCGACGAGTGCCCCGAAGAAATTCTTGTCGTTGACGTACCCATCCGCTGAGTCGTAGCCCAGAACGACGTCCTCGAGGTTCCCGTGGCGGTCGGGAACTCTCAACGACACGACCGCGCCACCGTAGTTCGTGATGACCGCGGTGACGCCATTCTTGTTCGTGAGCGTATAAAGATCGACCTGCGCGCCGTCCGGAGTTTTACCAAAAGACGATTTGGTGGTGCCGGGTCTTGCCGCCGCACCGCCTGCTGTCAACGTGGTCATAAGAAGAGCTCCCGTGAGTGTGGTCCAGAATAAAAATCGCTTCATGCAAATCTCCCCTTGAATTTGGCGCCCGCCTGCCGACCCGGCGCCAGTAAGTTTACTGTGCCACGCGCTCTTTGGCCTTCTGAATAATCTCGGCCATGACGTCGCGATACTTGTCGAACGTGTCATCCACCACCGTGATCGTGGGAATCTGCTCTTTGCCGAGAGCCAGCGTTTTGGGATTGAAGTGGGCAAAGCCCGATTCGTGAACACCGCTGCTTCCCCGCCCCGGCGCCGGGTGACTGAGATGCTGGAAGGCGCGGACATATTTTTTCATGGCGGGAGGATAGCCGCCCGCGGAGAAAACATGGAAGAGCGGCATGAAAGACATGAGTGCGTCATAAGGCATTTCGCCGCAAACGAGGATTCCAGGGAATTTCTGACGCAGCTCTTCCACGAGAAGCCGCGTGCCCTCGTGCATATCGGCTTTGGTGTTGTTTTCCCAGCCACCGGCGATGTCCAGGAAATAGCCATCGACATGAAATTTGGAAATGGTCTCGGAGATGCGGCCGGAGAGCCAGTTGCGCCACGAAGCCACGCCGAGATTCATGTAGCCGCCGTTGCCTTCGTTGTGGCGATCGTTATCCCAATCGACCCAATTCAGGTTGAAGGGGTCGCCGTCGATCTGGTCGGTGGTAGCATCGGCAACTTTTGCGAACTCGGCTAGCCATTTGTTGGCGGCGTTCATGCCGAACATGGGCATGAAATGGAAGCCGAGGTCGTGGCCTTTGTCGACGAGCGCATGAAAACCATGCTCACCGCCGAGACGGGGATCCGGTTTGTAGATGGGATAGCTCCAATAATACCGGCCGTCCCACGCCGGAAGGAAAACGAGAACCTGTTTGCCGCGGATTTGCGTGTTGATCCACTCGAGAATCTTCAGGCATTTCGCGAAGTCATTGAAGATGTAGCCAGTCCAATGCATGCCGTGAAGCGCCACGACGAGCGCGACGTCACGGAACCACTCGGGAACGTCACTGCGCCTTTCCCAATTGGGAATCGCGAAGGCATTCTCCAGGTGATCGAAGTGCGGGCGGTATGCAGCTTCGAGGCTGTCCGCGCGGCCTACGCGCCAGATGGGGCTCTCGATGCGAGGGCTCTTGGACCAGCCTTCGCGCTCGTGAATCAGCTCGACGCGATAGCCTTTTTCGCCGGGCTGCAGATAAAAGCGCGTGGCGCGAACTTCCTTGAGCAGCGCCGAAAGAAAGAAATAGTCCTTCTCGCCGGACTGAATAACCAAGATCGGGGAATCCATTCCGCCCGCGACGAAGAGTGAGCCGCCGCCGAAGGGATAGCCGAAAAGGAGCTCATCGTCTTTAGGATCGAAGAAACCGCCGCCAGCCACCGAGATTTTCCCGCGAGGCACGCCGCGCAGAATCGCGGTGATGGACTTGATGGGCTGGCCCAATTCGGCGGTTACCTGACACTCGATAAAAGCACCGCTTTTGACGAGGCGCGCATCAAGCGAACCGGGCGTTTTCATTTGGCCGCCGGCCCAGACGAATCCGCTGGCTCGGAGGTGGAGACCGTCGGGTGCGGCTTCGGCGGACATTAAGCTTGCGTCGGGAGAGTAGGTGTTCTCGAACGTGTAGACGCGGAAAGCAACCTGGAGATTTTCGAAAGTAACCGAGGGCTCGGGAAAATCAAAACTGAACTTGAAGAAGCTGTTGCCTTTGGGAGGAATAAAAACGTCGGTTGTATTCGTAAGGGGAAGAATTGTGGGAGCATCGGCAGAAGAGAGGCTGGGCGGGAGTGCCTCGGGTCGCGCGAGGGCGGCAGGCTCCGTCCAGGGAGCGGCTTGTAAGAGGGCCGCAGAGGAAACACCGGCAACGGTCTTTTTGAGCAGGTCGCGGCGGGAGATTTTGTCGTCCATCAGGGCAGCACCGGGAGGAAGCGGAGGAGAGTGAAACGCAAAAGGAGAGGAGTGTCAAGAAATAAGCGCAAGCGCTTGCACAAGCAAGATGCGCTGCGTTTTCCATGCCTATGGAGCGGCGATGGCGGTTCGCCCAATCCGCTACGAGCCGGGCTTACGCGGCGCTAGTTTCTCGGTCTCCGGAAACGGAGTTGGGGCGGTGAAGGTGTGTTCGGTGATGACGGCGCTGCGGCGGAGCGCCTGGGCCATCATCGTCAGAGCTTTGCCGGCGCTGGCGGGCACGATCACGGTAGCCGTGAGCTGGCCGGTGCGCACCCATGTCTGACCGGTACTGGGTACGCCGTCACATCCGAGGATTGGAATGCCCATCCAATCGTCGCGCTCCGGCCCCACGATCGTTTCGTCGATGGCTTTTCTGGCGCCCATGCCCATGACGTCATTCTGCGCGAGGACCAGATCGATGCGCAGCTTCTGTGCAGCCATTAACTTGAGCCAGGAGCACACACTTTGGTACGCGCTCTCTTCCGTCCAGCGGCCACGCAGAGTGGTGAGATGCATATTGCCCGGGAGCAGTTCGGTCAGCCCCTCGTGGCGTTCCTTCGAGACGCTGCTGACCGAAGGACCCTGGATGTAAAGGACCGAACCGCCGTGCGGCAGGAGCGCCATCGTTTGGCGCGCCAGAATGCGGCCGACCTCCACCTGATCGGCGCTAATGGAAAAAACCGGGGTACGCGCGGATTTGCCAAATTCACGTGCGTAGTCCGCCTTGCGGCTGAGGACGGCCCAGCCGATTCCCGCAGCAACGGCAGCCTGCGCGGCTTGCGGAAAGGCCGTGGCGCCAAGCGGCTCTACCAGAATTCCATTGGGACGAAGAGAGGCCTCTGCTTGAACCGCTTTCAACACTTGCGTACTTTGCGTGATGGGGTCGTTATCCGCGTAGATGATTTCCGCATCCACACCGAGTTCGGCTGCCGCGGCACGCGCTGCCGCTGCCTGCTCGACCTGGTAGTCATTCTCCTTGGTGATCAGCGAAACTAAAAACCGCAGTTTGTTCATCCGCTCTCCTCGGTGAACCTAGAATCTTCCTCCCTTTTTGCCCAAGCGCCTGAACGCCGTCGCGGCCAACCAGTCGATGGCCTAATTCGCGGCTTTCGCTTGCTGTAATTCCGACAATCTTATCAACATAGGCAGCACCTTCCCGAAGTCCCCGGAGTCCGGTTGACCAAAAGTAAAGTAAATCCGGCTGAAAAGCGCGTGAAGCTGCTCGTAAATCTGCCTGGACCCAGGATCGGGCTGGAAGGTGCGGTACTTGGGGCAGATTTTGTCCTGCGCCTCCTCAATGGTCCGGAAGGTCCCCGCAGCCAGAAACGCAAAAATCGCCGAACCGAGACTGACCACGCTTCCCGCGGGCACGAGCACCGGCCGCTCAAGCACGTTGGCATACACCTGATTGAGGACATCGTTCTTTTGGGGAATGCCGCCGGCGTTGATGACCCGGCGCACAACGACGCCGTGTTGCTCCATGCGATCGAGAACGACACGGGTGTGAAGCGCGGTGCCTTCAATGGCAGCGAACAGTTCGTCTTGTGCAGTGGTCTGTAGATTCCAGCCGAAGGTAATGCCGCGGAGGTTGGGATTCACGAGAACGGTGCGGTCGCCGTTGTCCCAGGTCATGCGCAGCAAACCGGTTTGCCCGGGACGGCATTTTTCCAGGCCCTGGCTGAGCGTCTTCACGTCGCTGCCAGCGCGCGCGGCAATGGATTGAAAAATGTCGCCGACGGCGGAGAGGCCGGCCTCGATTCCAGTGCGCTTCGGGTGCACACTTCCCTGCACGACGCCGCACACGCCGGGAACCAACTGAACCGAAGGCGTGATGCCAATCATGCAGGTGGAAGTGCCGACGACATTAACCATGTCCTCGCTACGGCAGCCCGCGCCGATGGCATCCCAATGCGCGTCAAAGGCACCGACGGGGACAGGAATTCCCGGCTTCAACCCGAGCTGCTCGGCCCAATAGGGAGAGAGGCGGCCAGCCAGTTGATCCGACGTCGCATATTCGCCGGCCAGTTTTTCGCGCACGCCAGCCAGCAATGGATCGACTTTGCTGAGAAAACTTTCGGGAGGCAGACCGCCGAGCGAAGCGTTCCACATCCATTTGTGGCCCATCGCACAGATGCTGCGCTTCACTTGCTTTGCTTCGGTGATTCCACAAAGCGTAGCGGCTACCATGTCGCAGTGTTCGAAAGCAGAGACAAACTCGGACCGCTTGCCGGGATTGTGGCGGAGCCAATGGAGGAGTTTCGAAAAGCCCCATTCGGATGAATAGACGCCGCCGCACCACTGGATGGCCTCGAGTTTCTCACGGTGTGCGGCCTCGGTGATTTCCGCGGCTTCGTCTTTGGCGCGATGGTCGCACCAGAGGTAATAATCGTCGAGCGGCTGGAGATTTTTCCCCACGGGGATGACGGAAGAGCCGGTAGTGTCCAAAGCGATGGCGAGAACCTGGTCGCCGGCGACTCCCGATTTCTGGAGGGCTTCGCGCGTGGCCGCGGCCAGCGCGCGCATGTGGTCGGCGTGGGATTGCGTAGCGTAGTCGGGATCTTCCCGCTTGCGATGCAAAGGGTATTCTGCGGTGGAGGAGACGAGAAGACCGCGCTCGCTGTCCACAAGAGAAACGCGGACGCTCAACGTCCCGAAATCAACTCCGGCAACTACGCCCATTGGGATCCCCTACAAAAGAACGTGCCGCCTTGCGGCGGCACCCTATTCTGTTCCCCGGCGCGGGTAATACTTGGCGCAATAAATAAGGCCGAGCAAGAGCATCAGCGCGCCCCACCAAACAGGGGCGTGCTTGTCAGCCAGCACCGTGTCCGGCAGATGCGACCATTCGGACAGCCCGCTCGCCAAGATGATGAACCCGTAGACGAGAAACAGCAGGCCGACGAAAAACCAGACGGGAATGATGTGATGTTTTTCGCTCATGATTTCACCAGAAAACAATCTGCAAAACGACCAGAAGGACCAGCGAAGCCATGCCCCAGAACAAGGGACGATGCAGGAAACTGGCGTGCTCTTCGTGGGCGACCTCGGTGAGGCTGTAAACGAGGCCTACGAGTTCCGCATCGGGTTTGGGCTTGGTGACCAGCGTGACCAGCACCGTCACAACCACGCACGTAACACAAGACCACAGAGCCTGGTACATGTCGCGCGCTAGGCCTTTGGCCTGCGGCGATAACGCAAAGACCCCGATCCATTTTGGGTCGCCCCACTTCATCAGCGAGAAGATGGTGATCGAAGAGCTGGTTCCCGCCAACAGGCCGAGGAATCCGGCTGCCTTGGTGACGCGTTTCCACAGCATGCCCAGCAACACCGTGCCAAACAGCGGCGCGATGAAAAACCCGAACAGCGCCTGCACGTAGTCCATGATGCTCGCAAAACTCATCGCGACGTAAGCCGTGCCGATACTGAGGAAGAGCCCGATCATCGTGCACCAGCGGCCCATGGCAACGTAGTGCGTGTCGGTAGCGTTCTTGCGAATGAAGGGGCGATAAATGTCGTAGGTCCACACGGTGGCGAAAGCGCTGACGTTGCCAGCCATGCCAGCCATGAAGCCGGCGACCAGCGCGGTGATCCCGAGACCGAGCAAGCCAGGGCCGCAGTAGCGTGCCAGCATCAGCGGCAGCACTTCGTTGTAGCTATGCTGGCCCGCCGGCAGGTTGGGAGCGTCGGGCACCAAGTGCATGGGTAACACGGCCAAGCCGAGCAACCCAGGAAGGATGACGATGAGCGGCACCGCCATCTTGAAGAAGGAGCCGATAATCGGCGCCATTTTCGCCGAGCGGATATCCTTGGCGGAAAGTACGCGCTGGACCACGAGAAAGTCCGTGGTCCAATAGCCCATGGATTGCACAGCCGCTAGGCCGAAGACGATCGCCGTCCAGTGAATTCCCATGGGATTGCCGGAGAACGAGTTCGTGGGCGCCCACATGTGCGTGAAGTCCTGGCCGGGGAAATTCTGCTGAATGCGCGCCACCATGCCTTTCCAGCCGCCTGTTTCCATCAAGCCAAGAATCGGAATGAGGAGTGCGCCAAACCAGATGAGGAAGAACTGCAACACTTCATTGAAAATGGCGGAAAAGAGACCGCCGGCCGCGACGTAGATACCCACGGTGACCGAAGAGACTACGATGCTGAAAGTAATGTTCCAACCCAGGACGACCTTCATCACCACGGCCATGGCATACATATTCACGCCGGACATGAGGATGGTCATGATGGCAAAGGTCACGGCGCTCAGCCCGCTGGCACCTGATCCATAGCGAAGTTTCAGGTAGCCGGGAACCGAGTGCGTTTTGGAAATGTAGTAGAAGGGCATCATCACGATGCCAAGAAAGACCATTGCGGGGATCGCGCCAATCCAATACCAATGTGCTGCAAGGATTCCGTATTGATATGCGGAACCCGCCCAGCCAAGCAGTTCAAGGGAGCCGAGATTGGCGGACACGAAGGCAAGCCCCGCGACCCAGGCGGTCATCTCGCGACCCGCAAGGAAGAAGTCCTCGCCGGTTTTCGCGAAACGCTTCAGATAGAAACCGATGGCCAAAACTAACAGGAAATAGATGGCGATGATGGCCAGGTCGACCATAGACAAGTGCACGAGGCTGGTCGATACACTAAGCGCCAGCAGAGGCGTCATTTCTTCTCCTTTGGCTTGGTCTGACCGTAGTAAGCATTCTTCCCGTGCTTGCGCAGAAAATGCTTGTCATGAAGCGGCCGGTCAATGGCCTGCGCTTGCGAATGGATGCCCAGAGTGAAATAAGCCATACGCGCCACGGATTCAAGAATCACGGCGTTGTGCGCGGAAGCAGCCACATCCGGGCCCCAGGTGAAGACGCCGTGGTTGGTCACCAGCACACCTGGCACCGAAGAATAACTCAAGTTTTGGAAAGTACGAACGATCGCGTGGCCGGTGTTTTCCTCATAGCCTTCCGAGATCTCTTTCTCGCTGAGTTGGTCGGTGACCAGGACTGGCCCATGAAAATAATCGGCATGCGTGGTACCGAAACACGGAATCGCGCGCCGCGCCTGCGCCCAGGCCGTCGCATATTCCGAGTGCGTGTGGCTAACACCGCCGATTTCCGGGAAGGCTTTGTACAACACAAGATGGGTGGGCAGGTCGGAAGAGGGCCGCAGCTTCCCTTCCACCACTTTTCCGTGGAGGTCCGTAACGACCAGGTCCGCCGGCTTCATGCGTTCATAAGGAACGCCGCTGGGCTTGATGACGACGAGCCCCTTTTCGCGGGAGATACCACTGGCGTTGCCAAACGTATAGAGCACGAGACCCTTTTGCACGAGCTCCAGGTTGGCTTCCAAGACCGCTTTCCGAAGATCAGGCAGCAGCATCGTCACATCTATGGAGATGCCAGCGTCGTGAGGATTCGAAGGTCACCAGAGTTCCTTAATGTTGATGCGAAGCGCGACGATACCACGGCGGCAGGGAGTTGCCAAGTGCAACCGCTTGCATTGGGCCTGTGTGCGCTCGGGCGCAACCGTAAATGGAGTTAAAGCATATTGGTGCTAGCAGTGAAACTGATGAACTAGGGGCGATCAGAGCTCTCAAAAATTTTGTGTACGACGACAATTGTCACAATCCCGGCACCCACGCCAGCAGCCTCTGCAAAATGGCTCGTCAAAGCGGGGGCCACCTTGCTGGTATTCCAAACTCCTGCTGGGCAAGCCACATGGCTGTGCGAGTGGTGGTATTGAGCGTCTCTAGGGTAGTCCGGATAATCGGCCAGCACAGGCTGCCAAGAATCCTTGTAGTCCACACCGAAGTCTGACAATACGGTGTAGGACTTCGTTTCCTCGATGGTTTTCGTCTCCCGGCCCGATTTCGCTTCGATCGTGCTGTGGACAGCGCTCGCAATGATGTGGCAGCGCGAAACAATGTTGATTTGCCCTGCGGCCGGCACATTCGTTTGCGGCACGAAGCGAATGTCCAGCGCAAAAAGCGTGAGATCTTCGTTGATTCCCTTAGCTGTGTAGGCGATTGTCCCGCTCTCGAGTTCAACCATGGTACGGTTCGCGACCCGGAAGAGCCTCACAGACGTATCTGGGCCCAAAGTGAACTGCAGTGACCCAGCCTGAACGGCCATTGCGCCCTGATCACCGGTCTTTAGCAGGTCACCCGAGAACACGGTTGAGCCAACGCTCACGCTGCCGTTGGCAATCGTGGCGTTGTTCGATGCCGTGACGGCACCTACCGGAGTGGCTTCCTGAGCTCTGGCGCCCAACACAAATGGGCCCGTGGCTAGAAAACCTATGAAAACAATCTTCTTGACACTCATCGCATTGCCTTCACTGGAG
Source organism: uncultured Acidobacteriaceae bacterium (assembly GCA_964524985.1). Taxonomy (GTDB): domain Bacteria; phylum Acidobacteriota; class Terriglobia; order Acidiferrales; family UBA7541; genus Acidiferrum. The sequence goes on along the minus strand of CAZGFL010000019.1, from coordinate 75,459 downwards.
TAAGATCTCGGGACGTAGTACTAGTAGTATTAGAATCTTCTTGTCTGTGCAATAGGCCTCTATCTTCTTTGTTACCAAATCGGAACCGTCCCCCACTCGTCTCCCCTTTCCTAGCCGCTGTTAGTCATTTCGGAACATACCATTGCCAAAGACAGTTCTAGTACCCAAACTGGCTAGAGGTTCGGGTAGGCCCGAGAGGACAGTTCCCCCTCCGAGAAAGAGAAGGTGGCCACTTTGGAAGAGAGCAAGGAGAGGTATGTGCGCAGTACGGCAGTAGTTAGCCGACTGATCGCGGATGAAACACTAGTTGTTCCCATTCGGAGCGGCGTCGGCGACCTGGACGCCATTTATTCTTTCAACTCCCTGGGGACTGACCTTTGGGGCCTCCTAGAGAAAGAAGTCTCCCTGGAGGAGATGTGTGCCTGGGTCACCGAACACTACGAAGTGACCGAAGAACAGGCTTTGGGCGACATTCAAGAGTTTGTAGGCGAGCTAGTTGGGACGGGGCTTGTAACTGCGGTCGCGTAGGCGGCGGCAAGGAGAACCTGAAAGAGCCACATGCAAGTTGCCGAATATAGCCGGTTCAGCGGGTTGATTCACGATAAGTACGTCGGAAAAAGGGCGCCGGTCGAAGTGTCGATCGAGGTGACCCACCGCTGCCCGCTGGAATGCCTCCACTGCTACAACAACTTGCCCATGGGGGACGCAGAGGCGCGGCGTTCGGAGCTGACTTTCGAGGAGCATTGCCGGCTGCTGGATGAACTTAAAGAGGCTGGGTGCCTGTGGATTCTCTACACCGGAGGCGAGATCTTCGCCCGGAGGGATTTTCCCGGCATTTATAAGGAGGCCAAGAAGCGCGGCTTCCTGATCACCCTTTTCACCAACGGCACCATGATTACGCCAGCTGTAGCAGACATGCTGGCCGAATGGCGACCCTTCGCCATTGAAATCACGCTATACGGCGCCAGCAAAGAAACCTACGAAGCGCTTACGCAGATCCCCGGCTCGTATGACCGGTGCATGCGCGGAATCCAGCTGCTGCTCGAACGGCACTTGCCGCTCAAGCTGAAAACTGTCCCGACCACCGTGAACCGCCACGAAGTGTACGAGATGAAGCGCATGGCCGAGGAAGACTTTGGAGTGGAGTTCAAGTTCGATCCGCTGGTGAATCCGCGGATTGATTGTTCCGCGAGCCCGCTCGGAGTGCGTCTCCATCCGGAAGAAGTGGTCGCGCTGGATTTTCACGACCCCAAGCGGCGCGCCGAGTACATGCGGCTGGCGGACCATGATCTGGCCGATGCCGGCCCGCAGCGGGATGCCGACCACGTCTATACCTGCGGCGGCGGCATCAGCGCCTGCGCAGTTGATCCTACGGGAAGGATGTCCATCTGCGTGATTTCGCACCAGCAGGCATATGACTGGAGAAAGGGTTCGTTCCGCGAAGGTTGGGAAGGCTTTTTGTGGCAGACGCGCACCAAGAAGAGGACTCGCGCGTCGCGCTGCGACCGCTGCCGGATTCAATCGCTGTGCAGCATGTGCCCGGCGAACGGAGAACTCGAGGCTGGCGATCCGGAATCGCCCGTGGACTTTCTTTGCCAGGTGGCGCACCTGCGCGCGTACGCGTTGGGATTGAAAGTTCCGGAACACGGAGACTGCCCGGCTTGCCCAGGCGGAATCCACCACCCGGATCTTCTGCATTCCGCGCGGCAGATTGCCGACCATGAGATTGAAGTCGGGTCATGGCTGCCGAGGAGCGCGAATTCCAGTTTGTTACCGGTATTGCAGGCCAAAGAAGGATGCGGCACGAGCGGGTGCGGTTCGTGCGCCTCGCACCATGGATAGAAATCGGCTGAGACGATGAGCACGACAAGACCACAACCGGACGGACAAAAGGCTCCTTACGAGCCGCCAAAAGTCATTGCGGTCAGCCTACGCCCTGAAGAAGCCGTGCTGGGACATTGCAAGACAGCTGGCGGGGCCGGTCCCGTGTCGGGTTCCTGCCGGGCGCTTTCGTGCAAATCGATCGGATCTTGACCGCCAACGGACTCATGACCACTGTGGAAGCCAACCCGACGCTGTTTGCTCCGACGCAACCTGAAACGTCGGACTTTTCCGCGGTTCACCGGATTGCCTATCGCATCGGAGGAATTTCCTTTGGTGTGACTTCCGGGAGCGGCTTGCGTCTGGCGCTGGACCCGGGCCTTCACGAGTTCTCGTGCGCCTCCCAAAACGCGGAGGTCGAGATTGCCGCTGAGTGGGCCGAGGAACTAACCATGCCTGCACAAACGCCCGCGTTTCAATCGGGAGGCTTGTGGCGGGCATTTGAAGAGGACGGCGGGACCGCCTTCTATTTCCATACGTCTTATCTTGGCGAGGCACCCTACAAACGCGCGTGGTTCAACTCCGCCTACACGCAGGGACGTGTGCAGCTTCTCCAGCGTTATTTTGATCCCGAATTGCCGCTCTATCCGCTGGAATACCCGCTCGACGAGCTTTTGATGATTCACCGGCTCTCCCGGGGAGAAGGGGCTGAAGTCCATGCCTGCGGATTGGTGACGGCGGATGGGGTGGGCCGCCTGTTTGTCGGGCATTCCGGTGCGGGCAAGAGCACGACGTCTCGGTTATGGTTGCGCCATTCGGGCGCGCAAGTTCTTAGCGACGACCGCATCATTCTGCGCATGGAGGATGACCGTCCGGTGATGTACGGAACGCCGTGGCATGGAGATGCGGGACTCGCGGCCCAAGCATCGGCCCCGGTCAACCACATCTTCCTTCTGGAACATGGCAAGCAGAACGAAATTGTTCCGCTGGAGCCGGGTCGCGCGGCGGCGGAACTCTTCACAAGAACATTCGTTCCCCATCACAGTCCCTCCGGACTCGCCCACACTCTGGGTTTCGTGGAGCGGATTACGGCGCTCGTCACCGTGTCGCACTTTCGCTTCAAACCGGACGCCAGCGCCATCGAGGAGATTCTCCGTGCCGCATAGCTCGACCGAATTGTGGATGGATTCGCCGCGCTTCCGCGCCATGTGCGAAGCGGTGCTGGGCGCAGGGTCGCACGTGCGCTTTCACGTGCGCGGCATGAGCATGCAGCCGAACCTGCTGGAGGGGGACTTAGTGATCGTGGGGCCGGTTTCGGTTGGCGCACTCAAGAAAGGTGACGTGGTATTGACGCAGAACGAGGATGGCCTTCGCGTGCATCGCGTCGTCGAAATGAAGACGACGGGCGGAATCATCACTCGAGGCGATGCCGGACAGGAAAACGATCTTGCGACGCAACAAGTTCTTGGCCGAGTGATAAAAGTTGAGCGTGATGGCCAGCGCGCGTGGCAAGCGCAGGCAGGTCAGAAATACTTGGACGCTTCCCGGACCCTGGCACGGCGGTTGAAATTGGCAGCGGCGGCGCGCCTGAAGAAACTTACTGCCAGCGTTGTGCTTCTCGGGCTGGCACTCACATTTGGGATTTTGTTCAGTCCCGCGCCAGCCGCGGCACAAAACGCCGACTTGGCGGTTACAGTAGACACGGCCGCGCCTAATCCCGTCGCTCCCGGTGGAACCATCACCTATACCGTCACGGTCATCAACAACGGACCCGCCAACGCCACTACGCCTACTGTGACCATGGTCATTCCCACGAACACGACATACGTTTCCTTCACGCGGACTGGCGGCACGGGCACGTGGAACTGCGCCGGAGTGAATCCAGGTGGCACGGGAACACTCGCTTGCACTAGAAGTGCAAACATGGGGACCGGGGCTGCGAACGGGGCCACATTTTCCATCATCGTGGCCGTCAACACCAACACTGCCGGCAATACCACGATCTCCCAGATCGTTTCCATCGCTTCGACAACCAACGACCCCACGCCAGGCAACAATTCTGCTTCTGTAAACGTCACCGTCAACGCCGCCGACCTCGCCCTCACACAGGCAGCGAATCCAACCGTCGTGCAGGCCGGTTCCACCATCACGTACACTTTGACGCTGACCAACAAGGGCGCGAATACCGCGAGCAATGCTGTCGTTTATCAGCAGACTCCTCCGAACACGACTTTTGGCTCGGTTACGATAACGCCTGATGCGGGCGGCAACTGGACCTGCACCAGCCCGGTGCTCCCCGCGACGACTGGCCAAATTTTGTGTTCGGATGCGAATAATTTCCCGAACGGCGCTGTAGCAACCTTTGCCATCGTCGTGAACGTAGGCGCCGCCACACCCAATGGGACGGTCATTCTCAATTCGGCTGACACTACATCGACGACGGCGGATCCGAATCCAACAAACAACGCTTCCACATCTTCAGTTCTTGTTGAGAATCCCGCGGATGCGGACCTTGCGGTCAGCATGACCGCCTCACCCACTCCCGTATTCGTCTCTTCCACGCTCACCTACACGATCGTCGTGCAGAACCTGGGCTTGGGTAACGCCGCAAACGCGCAGCTTGTGGACACCATGCCCGCCGGAACTTCGGCTTCGGGGTTCACCACGACTCTGGGCTCCTGCTCCGGGACGACAACCGTCACATGCAACTTTGGAACGCTCAACAACGGCAACAGCGCCACGGTGACGATTAGTCTGACCACACCCAGCAGCCCAGGAGCTCTGAATAATTCAGCAACCGTTAGCACCACAACTACCGATCCGGTTGCCAGCAACAACACGGCAACGGTTGTGACCGTCGTGCAGCCTCTCGTCTGCGCCACGCCCGGAAAAGACGGTTCACCGGCGACTCCGATCACCGGAATCGTCAACGCTTACTATCCGCCCTCCGCTGCGGGCACTCTGGCCGCCGGTGCCACTTCGGTGGCGTTGGGCGCGGCTGCGCCGGGCGGGTCACAAACTGCAATCGCTTCAGGCGACTTGCTTCTGATCATTCAGATGCAAGACGCCGACATCAACAGCACCAATACAAGTTCTTATGGTCATGGCACACCGGGCGAGCCCGCCTCGGGCTGGACCAATTTAAACAATTCCGGGAACTTCGAATTCGTTACTGCGACAAACGCTGTGCCCGTGGCAGGTGGCACGCTTGACTTCACAGGCACCGGACCGACCGGGGGCTTGCTCAACACTTACACCTCCGCGCCCGCAATTGCCTCGACATCGCTGGGGACGGCCACTGCCGCGTCCTGGGCAAATGGCATTGCTTCTTTCACATTCCCCACTCCCCTGCCCGCCGGAATCGTGCCCAGTTCAGCCCTTACGACGGCTGGCTTCACTCCTGCCGGTTACAACCTGACGGCAGCGGCCATTCTGTCGGTTAACACGATAACCGGAGTCATCACCGTTTCGCTGACGACTAATCCCGGTGCGGAAACAGCGCTGGGAACTGGTTCGTTCGTAACGCAGGGGCAACGAACTTATCAGGTCATTCGTGTACCGCAATACGCGTCGGCGACGCTCAGTTCGGGCTTGACCGCTATGGGCTGGAATGGAGCGACCGGCGGTGTCTTGGCCATTGACGTGTCCTCCCAGCTCACCCTTGGTGGAACCGTGGCTGTGGACGCCTTAGGTTTCCGCGGCGGCGGGGGACGAATCCTCACTGGCGGCACGGGCACCGCAACCGACTACGTAACCCTAGCAACGGATGCCACCAACGGTTCGAAGGGCGAAGGTATCGCCGGCACACCGCGCTATGTCGTCAGTTCCGTCACCGCGTTGACTCAAACTCCCACGAATACCGGCATCGAGGGCTATCCCAACGGGAGCTATTCGCGCGGTGCGCCGGGAAATGCCGGAGGCGGAGCCACAGACGCAGACCCGCCTGCAAACGATCAAAACAGCGGCGGCGGGGGCGGCGGCAACGGCGGCCCGGGCGGCCAAGGCGGGTTTGGATGGAATAGCGCTGGGATCGTGGGCGGTTTTGGCGGTTCCTCGTTTCCAGGCACGAGCAGCGCGATGATCATGGGTGGCGGCGGCGGCGCCGGCACGACCAACAACGGCACTTGGTGGAGCGATGCTACGCAAACCGGAAACCACGATTGCGGCGCGAATTGCACAGGTATTTACAGCAGTGGAGCAGCAGGCGGCGGAATCGTGATCATGCACGCCGGAGCGGTCGCGGGCACAGGAACGATTACCGCCAATGGTTCCACAGCGTTGGATGCGGAAAATGATGGCGGTGGCGGCGGCGGTTCGGGCGGCTCAATTCGTGTCCTCGCCAGCAGCGGCGGCTTAGGGGGATTGACAGTGATAGCCACGGGAGGAGGGGGCGGCGATACTTGGCCCGCCCAAGCACCCGGCACCCCGTTCCCAGGAAATCGTCACGGCACGGGTGGTGGCGGTGGCGGCGGCGCATTGTTTCTTTCTGGCACGCCGGCGGCGGCCTCGAACGTTGCCGGAGGCTCTCCCGGCGCATCGACCACGGCGCTCGATCCCTACGGCGCGACCGTTGGCGCTTCAGGAACAGTCGTCACCACATACACTATTCCGCAGACGCCCGGGACGCAACCTGGTTCCTATTGCGCCTCGGCCGATCTTTCCGTGACGAACTCCGGTGCGCCCGCAGTTGTCGTGGCCGGAAACAACATTACATACACGCAAGGCGTAACCAACAATGGCCCGATGGCAGCCGTCAACGCCGTCTTTAGCGAGACGATCCCCGCGAACACCACTTTCTTTTCCATTGATACGTCTCTGGCCCCCGGCTGGACTTGCTCCGTCCCTGGCGTTGGCGGAACCGGCATCATCTCCTGCACCAACCCTCTGGTAGCCAACGGCGCTTCTGCAATCTTTACGATGGTTGTTAAGGTCAACGCCGGAACGACTGTACAAACACAGATCACCGACGTGGACTCTGTCACGTCCGGCACTAGCGATCCTAACTTGGCCAACAACACCGCCAGCGTCACCACCATCGTGGGCACTGCCACCAGCGCGAACCTTGCGGTCACCAACACTGCGACGCCCAATCCCGTTCAGGCCGGAAACAACATCTCCTATACTCAGGTTGTCACTGACAATGGACCCGCTGCTGCAGCGAACGTCAGCTTCACGGAAACGCTCCCGGCCAACACGACCTTTGTCTCCATGACAACGCCTGCGGGCTGGTCCTGCTCCACGCCTAGTGTTGGCAGCACCGGCACCATCACGTGCACCATCGCTTCGCTGGCCGCTGGTTCTGCGTCAGCGGCAACCTTCAATCCGGTTCTGAAAGTAAATGCGGGTACGGCTTCCGGCACAGTCATTTCGGACGTGGTTAACGTCACGTCCACTTCTCCGGAACCGAATCCCACGAGCAACAGCGCAACGGCAAATGTGGTTGTAGCCAGCGCCGGTCAGGCGGACATGGCCGTTACCGCTTCCATCTCCCCGAATCCCGTCCTTGCGGGCAATAGCATCACCCTCACGCAAACGGTGACGAACAACGGCCCAGCGGCAGCGGCTACTGACACCTTTACCGAAACGATTCCGGCCACCGCTTCCTTTGTCTCCCTCGGAGTTCCTGCAGGCTGGTCTTGCACGACGCCGGGGCCGGGACTCTCGGGCGCCATCAGTTGCAATATCGCCAGCGATGCCGCCAACAACGTCAGCAACTTCCCGTTGGTGATTAAGGCGCTCTCCTCCGATACACCGGGAACGAGCATTTCCCTTACCCCAACGGTCGGCTCGGCCACCAGCGACCCGAATACCAACAACAACAAGGTCACCCTGACGACCTACGTCGCCTCTCCAACGCAGGCCGATATGGCCATCATCAAGACCGCGTCGCCGGAACCGGTCGATCAAAACACGAATCTGGTTTACACCCTGCAAATCACCAATAACGGGCCGGCCACTGCGCAAGGCGTGGTGGTCACGGACAATCTGCCCACTGCCGACGTAACCTTCGTCTCTGCATCGACGACGCAGCCGTCTCCCGCTTCCTGCACGACCAACACGATTTCTCAGACGACTCCGTACCCCTCGACGCTCCAGGTTTCATGCAACATCGGCTCTGTGGGCGTCGGCAACCTCGTCATCGTCACCATCAACGTCACCGCCAATACATTCAGTTCGTCGACGACGGCTACCAACACGGCGACCGTTAGTGCCACGACTGGCGATCCGAATCTCACGAATAACAGCAGCACGGCCATCTCCACGATTCAGGCGCCGACGGCTATCCAGCTGGTTTCCTTCCGCGCCATGCCGCGCGCGGGTGGCGGCACCGTTCTCGAGTGGAGAACACGAGAAGAAATCCATAACCTTGGCTTCAATGTGTATCGGGAAGATTCGAGCGGGCGCCATCGCCTGAATCCTTCGCTGATTGCCGGCTCCGCTCTCATCTTGCGCGGCAGCCAGCCGCAGCACGCCGCGAAGACCTATCGCTGGATCGATCCGCATCCAACGTCCGGGGCGATCTACTGGCTCGAGGATGTGGACCTTGGCGGCGCGCACAATTCGCATGGCCCGGCGCAACCTGAGAGCGCAACACAGGCCGCGCCCGCGAGCATGGCGACTGCCCCTCTGCTCGCTCAAGCCAATCGGCTCGCCGGTCCCGTATCGCGCTCGCAGACCAGTGCCACGCGCGTTTCGAAACTGGCCGAATTCCAGAGGCCCGCGACTCTCCCTGACACGTCCGTGGAGCCGATTAACCTGGATAACGATCGCGCCGTCCAAATCTCCATCCAGCAAGAGGGTTGGTATCGCGTGACGCTAGCCCAGCTCGTCGCTGCCGGATTTCATCCCAATGTGAACGCTCGCACATTGCAGCTTTTCGCGGAGGGCGTCGAGCAGCCCATTCTTATCGATGGGAATCCATCTGGGATTCTTGGAATCAACGACGCCATCGAGTTCTATGGCACGGGCATCGACACGCCGTATTCCGGCACGCGCGTTTACTGGCTCGTGCCCGGCAAACAAGCCGGCAAGCGCGTCGAGTTGGCCCCGAAAACGTCCGGCAACTCACAACCCGCATCATTCCCGGCTGTGGCCGTTCGTGAGGACCGCACGACTTATTTCGCCGCGCTGCTGAATTCCGAAGATCAGGACAATTTCTTCGGAGCCATTCTTACCAGCACGCCAACGGATCAGGAACTGGACGTGGTCCACAGCGTGCCGTCAAACATGCCCCTCACCCTCGACGTCACGCTGCAAGGCGTAACCGACCAGCAGGATCACAGCGTGTCCGTGGTGTTTAACGGCTCTTTCCTTGGGAACATGAATTTCTCCAATATGTCCAATTTCAATTCCACGTTCTCGGTGGATCCGTCGTTGGTCCAGGACGGTGCAAACACGGTCACGCTCACGGCCCTCGATGGTGACAATGACGTCAGCCTGGTGCAGTCCATTGTGCTGCATTACGCGCATTCGTTTACCGCGGACAACGATTTGCTGCGCATGAGTGTCGGTTCCGGCAGCCAGGTCCATGCCTCCGGCTTCTCGAACGGGCAGGTGCGCGTCTTCGACGTCACGGACCCGCTCGCCGTGGATCAGCTTCCCGCGGCTGTCCAGTCCGAGGCCTCCAGTTACTCTATCGACTTTGCCGTGCCCGGCTCATCGGCCGCCGGCCAGAACCACTTGTTGCTGGCCGTGGCGGGCGACCAGATCGCCGCGCCGTCTGCCGTTGCATTGCATGCGCCAAGCAACCTCTCGAATTGGCGCGAAGGTGCGAGCGAAATCATCATCACCCATCCGGATTTCGTGCCCAATCTAGCGCCGCTCGTGCGCCTGCGAGAGGAACAAGGCCTCTCGGTCAAGGTCGTCACCGTCGATGAAATCTTCGACGCCTACAACTACGGCGAACGCAGCCCGTATGCCATCCGCACTTTCCTCCAAAACGGCATCCAGCGCTGGCGGATTCATCCGCAATTCGTCTTGTTGATGGGCGACGGTTCGCTCGATCCGCGCAACTACCTCGGCTTCGGCGATTTTGATTTCGTGCCCACGCGCCTGATTGATACCGCGGCATTCAAGACTGCGTCCGACGACTGGTTCACCGACTTCAACCAGACCGGCTTCCAGACCATTCCAACCGGACGCCTTCCCGTGGATACACCAGCAGACGCCGACCTGGTCATTTCCAAGATCGTCGGCTACGAGCGCGGAATCGCCGCGGGAGCCTGGAACCAGCAGGTGCTGGTGGTCGCGGACCAAAACGTTGGAGTGAATTTCTCCACCACTGCGGACAGCGTCGTCTCCAACTTCGGAAACTCTCTGAACATCACAGAGATTCTCGGGTCCCAGCTCGATCCTCAGACGGCCAAGCAGCAGATTCTCGATGCTATCAACAGTGGTCAGGCCATCGTGAACTACACCGGCCACGGCTCTGTCGAGCAATGGTCCTTCAGCGACTTGCTGGATGATTCTGACGCTGCAACTCTACAGAATGGCGACAAATTGCCCGTATTCCTCTTGATGGATTGCCTGAACGGTTTCTTCCAGGACGTCTACACGGAGAGCCTTGCTGAGTCGCTGCTCCTTTCGCCCAATGGCGGCGCGGTCGCCGTGTGGGCTTCTTCCGGCTTCACCGATGCAGGTCCACAGGCGGCCATGGACCTCACTCTGACGCAACTGCTGGCGTCCAACCCCAGGCTTCCGCTCGGAAAGGCCATTCTCATCTCTAAGTCCGGTGTCCGAGACAACGACGTCCGCCGCACCTGGATTCTCTTCGGCGACCCCGCCATGCACATTCAACTGGCCGTGCCCGGATTGCCGGCACCGTCATCCGGAACGCCTACGTCACCGGTCAAAACTCCGCCGCGGCGGGCGTACCCCAACTGAGGAAATGGTCATGAGGAACAAACGCGTCTTGCAATTCTCTCTCGCTGGCCTGTTGATCGCCCTGGCGCTCCAGGTGGCCGGCTACCTCATAGACCACGCCGTCCCGCGCATCGCGCTTGGCGACCAGGCTGTTTACAACTGGCTGACGCTCCTCCTTTCGCCAGCGAGCTTCTTTTTGCGCTTAGGAGATCCGGAAGGCCCAATCGTCGCGGGTTGGAGTTCATTTCTGGTTGTGCTGCCCTCGAATGCTCTTCTCTACGCCGTTTCCTGCCGCGCGGCCCAAGCGTTTCTTCTGCGCTTCCAGGTCAAGCTCGCGCACGAGAATATTCCTGCGCTCGCGGAGCGCCATCCTGAACGCATCATTCGCCTCTCCACCCCGCACTGGAAGCCCCGCCGGGCGTAAAGACAATCCCGCGCGAGCGCGAGCTTTGAGGGCTTCTTCGGATCTCAACTCTTGTTTTTCTTCGCTTAATTATTCGCAGGCTTGAACATTTTGGCGGCTACGCGGGTCACGAACCGCCGTGGCACGAGCCGTTCGCCGTGGGCACCGAGATAATTTCCCAGGCCAGAGATGACATAGCTCTTTCCCGCTGCGAGCGCCTGGAGTCCGGTGTGCGCCACTTTTTCTGCGGTCTCCATCCGGCGAATAAACTTCTCCTGCTGCGCAACGGCATGAAATTCCGAATCCGTTGACCCGGGACATAATGCACACACATGAATGCCATAAGGCTGGAGTTCTTCGGCGAGGCCCTCGGCGAACAGGAGATCGAACGCCTTGGTGGCCGCGTACGTCGAGATGTACGGCACGGCCTGGAACGACGCCGTCGACGCGAGGATCAGGATGTCGCCGCGCCGGCGCGCCACCATCCCCTGCACATAGAGATGCGTCAGGTGCACTACAGCGCCGCAGTTCACCTGCACCATGTCAAGCAAGCGCTGCTTTTCCACGCCCGCGAATTCGCCGTAGCGACCGAAGCCGGCGTTGTTCACGAGCAGATCGACCTCAATTCCCTTCTGTTGCGTGAAGGCAAAGATCTTTTCCGGCGCGGAAGGCTCAGCTAGGTCCGCCGCAAACACTGCCGTTTCCACATTGTAGGTGGAAGAGAGCCGCTGGGCCACCTCGTCCAGGCGGTCTTTGCGCCGCGCGGTCAGGACCAGCTTGGTGCCGCCACGAGCCAATTTCTCCGCGAGGGCCAGGCCGATTCCTGCGCTCGCGCCAGTCACCAGCGCCCACTTTCCGAACCATTTGGCTGTCATCGGTGGCAATCGTTTATGGGACACGCCGGCCTCCCTGCTGCACACTTCGCGAAAATGATCCGAGAACTACTTGCCCTGGCGCAGGACGACATCCTTGAAGCGCCCCGCTTCGCGCTTGAGCCGGTCCATCAAGCGGCGCGCCCATACAAACTCAGCGGCGAGCAGGCCCAGCCCGAGGAGAATCACCGGGGTGCCCGGCCCCGGCGTGAAAATCATAACAATTCCGAGCAGCAACAAGGTGAACCCGGCAAGAATCAGAAACACTCTGCGTACTTGCTTGACGGTGTGGAGGAGCATCAATCTTCGGAAAGAAACTTTCTGGCGGAGAGGGTGGGATTCGAACCCACGGTAGGGGTTAACCTACACACGCTTTCCAAGCGTGCGCCTTAAACCGCTCGGCCACCTCTCCCGCGATGGAACAACCTCATCAATTTAGCAGAAATAGCGCGCGCGGAGAATGCAGAACGATTGGGAGTTTCGCAGGTCCGCCGCCGGGCATCGTTACTTGGCTCGTTCTTCAGCTTTGACCACTGAATATGAGATGCTGCCGTTTTATGCCAGGTTTGGGAAGACTCGGCTGGCTCTGCTAAACTGCTAAAGAACAATTCCGGGATCGTCTAATCGGTAGGACATCAGCCTTTGGAGCTGAGTATCCTGGTTCGAGTCCAGGTCCCGGAACCAGAATTCCTCCTCACAAGATTTCCGCTGAGAAACGCACTGCAACCCTTCACATCTCGCGGTAGTTCAACAATAGGGCCCCAAGCAACGAAATGCAGACCGGCCAGAGGCGCGCGGCCCAGAGGCGCGCGCGGTTTCCGTCGGGAAGGCGCAGTTCCAGCCAGCGCGACCAGCCCGCCATGACGGCGAGCACCGCAAGCGGGATGTGGCTGAGCTCTGCCAGGACTTCTTCCTTGATGTTGCCGAGGCTGTGGGAATGGGTCAGGAGCAAGGCGCCCGAAACGGCAACAAGAACCGGAAACACCAGCCGAATGTTGGACGAAGCGATGCGACCCGTCTGGACACGCCATTCAAATATAGCCAGGGCGACAACGAGCAATACAAAAATGCGATGCAGCAACACTTCCGGGTCGGCAAAGGTGACCCAGAAACCATTGGGGCCGAGCGGCCAGACTTCCGGATCGCTTCGCAGAAAGAGAAAAACCGCAAGTCCAAGAAACAGAAGCGGCCAGTTGCGGGCCCACGAAACTCTTCCAGCCTGGGCCACAAGCGCGAGCAAGCCGACGGATAGCACGATGATCCCTGCCCAATGGTGGTTGTACTCGGACCATGCTTTTTCTGCGGGAGTGTTAGGACGAGTGCCGGTTTGGCCGGGAACAAACGACTCGGTGGAAAGCGAACCGGCTTCAAAGGCTGCTTTCTGCGCGGCGTACACATCTTCGGGGAGATCCTTCATCGGCGGGCTGGCTAGCCGCGGAATCCGCGGACTCATGCGGGCATAAATCTCGGCGCCGGAAACACGGTCTTGCCTTAAATCAGCCGCGGGAGGAAGCGAGGTGAGGGAAGAAGCCGTAAGAATGACGGTAATGCCGATGCCGATTTCCACTTCGCCAAAGCGTTTGAGGCTGTCGCGGATGCTGCCGGCCTGTCCCTTGCGAACGATCTGGAAATTCAAGGCGCCGAGAAGGAGGAGGATGCCCAGGAGAAGCACTTTAGTGGCAACCATAGCGCCGTAGGAGGTGCCGTAGACAGCGTTGAGGGAGCCCACGTAAGCAAAGCTCAAGAGAAGACCGGCGATCGACAGGGTTCCCACACTGAGCAAGGCGAGTTGCGAGAATCTCCTGCTCAGTTGGCGCGTGAATTCATCCGAGGGCGAACTCCGAATGGCAATCAGGAGATACGGCAGACCGCCCAGCCAAACCGCGGTCGCAAGCTGATGCAGCGCGGTAAGGACAAAAAGAGGCAGACGGTGGTCGAGGCGGGCCATGGAGTGGCTGGTCAGCGCAGATGAAACAATGATGGCGAGCCCGGGAAGAAGCAGGAGCAGGTTCGCACGGCCGCTGCTCGGCTTCGACGAAACGACGACAATGGACGCCGCGGCGATACCCAGGAGCCCGGCAATCACGAAATTGGCGCCGAGAACGTCGGCGAGTGTGATTTCGGCAGATTGAATCAAGAGGACCGAGTTGGAGAGGAGAAAAGCAAGTTGCGTGAATGCGAGAGCCAGTGCGAAGCGGCGAATCCAGCGCAAACACGAATCTCTAATTTCGGGCGAGCTGCCGCTGACAAATCGGAGAACGAACGCCAGGAACACGACGCCGCCGACAGCCAACGATTGAAACGTCAGGGTCGCGCCACGGAAGAGGACAGAAAGAAAGCCGAAAATCTGGAGGAGGCGGGCCATTTCGAAGAATCAGGTACGAACCACGGTAAACGGGATCTCGCCACGAGTGATGTGCCCGTCCGAGGCGAGCACTTGCCAGCGCAGGCGGTAGTCGCCGGGAGCCAGGTTTTTGACCTCCGCTGAGAGCGTATCGGGGGAATCCTGTTTGCCGGTATCCAGGGTTCGTGATGAGCCGTCCGGGGCAACGAGAGTTAGCCGGGAACGCGACGCATCAATGCGTACGTTGAAACGAAGCTTCACCGGAACGTCGGGTCCTGCCACTGACGCGCGCAACGCCGGCGTGGACTCCAACAGAATCGCGTGGGCGTTTGCGGAACCCACGACTAAGAAAAGGGGGAAGAGAGAATACAAGACAACGCGAATGCTGCGACCTGGGGACATATCTTCCTTTCGCCCAAAAGGAGAAAAGCTCCGTTGCAGTCAGCAAAGGCTCCGGCCCGAATTATAGCGGACGCTGGCCCGATCCGCATTCGGAATTGGCCGCTGAGGATGAGGAAAGCGCGTCCGTTCGTGAGCAAAACCGATATGAGAAACGGCGGGCCGGGAAGCAGCGCCGCGATTCAGCTCTGCAGGAGTTCGTTGACAGCCCGCCAAGCCTGGTCGATGGCGGCGTCGGTTTCGGCGCTGGCTCCGGAGTCGGAGTTGGCGATAAAGATTCTGCCGAAAGGCTTGCGTCCGACGACCCAGGGGCGCTCGTCCTCCTTCCAAGCTGGATCAAAGAGAGACGTGGGATCGTATTCGTAGGCGTAGCCATGGGCCCAGCGATTGACGGTAATGCCGGCGACGTCGCGCGTGGGATCGAAGCCTGCCGGGCCAAGCATGCGAGCAAGCTGATCGCGGGTTTTGCGCTCGAATTGGGCGAAAGAAGTTTGCAGCAACTCGACGCGACCGGCGCGATGCTGGTCGCGTGCGGGAAGGCCAGGTTTGCACGGCGTGCGCATCATCCAGAGCACCATGGGCTCTTCCGGCTTGCTCGAAAAATGGTATTCGCCGAGGCTGACGGGATAATCCAGAGCCACGTAGGTGTAGTAACTGCCGGGCGCGACGATGTGGTGAACGCCCAGTTTGTCGAAGCTGGTCCAATTGTTAATGGCCACATGTGTATAAACCAGCGGCTTTTTCACGAGATAGGAAAGCGCTTCCCTCTGTTTGTCCGGCAATTCCGGGCAGAGATACGGGATCATGCCGTTGTAGCAAGCCAGTACGCAGTTTTTTGCTTTGACTGTGTGAAGCTTGCCTCCACGCATATAGGAGATCGCAACTTCACGGGCGGCATCTGTCGCGGGGGCATGTTGCACATGCACCGCCGTGCTATTCAGACGAAGCCGCGTTGCGGAACCGGCTTCGTCGAGTTTCGCGTAGTCGGCGCGCGCGGTGACGACGTCATCCATGGTGTGGCCGGAAAGAACTTCAGGGATCAGAGAGCGCACAAGAAGCCGCGCGATCGACGCATTCCCGTCAGGAAAATGAAAAATGTACGGCTCTTCCTTCTCGCTTTCCCCGATGCCAAGTCCATCGAAGCCGGGATAGGTAAAGGAGTTGTTGTCGTCGCCAGCCCGGAAGCAAGCCAACGCGGAAACGGCTTCGATGCCGACGCAGAAAAGATCGTGGGGAAAGGCTTGGAAGAATGGCAACGCTTCCGGCGTTACCCTGCAAATCTGGGTGAGAAAGTCCGCGTAGCTGACTTTTCCCAACCGGGTGAGTTTCTCTTCCTTGGAGAGACCGGGCAGGTAGTCTTTCCTTTCGGTGTAAATGCGGGCGATATCCTTGCGGGCGGCATCGGAAAGAGGCGCTTTAGCAAGAAACTCAGACCAGGGTGTGGAATTCATTCCAGTGACAAGACGATCTTCGCCAAAGGTCTCCCTATCAAAGAAGCAGGCGGTACCACGCTTGGCATAAAGAGTGCGGTCGAATGCCTGATAAAAGCGCTTCGTATCGATTCCGAGTTCGCGCAGGAGATTCTTGGCCACATCGCTGTATTCGGCGGGGCGTTCGATGGCAACCGTGCCGCCGAAACTCAGCAAGGTGCGGTTGCCAACGCGGAATTCGTTGCGCTTGGCGTGGCCGCCAAAGTCGTCGTGATTGTCGAGGATGAGGATGCGGGCGTCTTTCCCGGCATGCTTGCGAAAGAAATACGCGGCGGCCAGGCCGCTGATACCCGCACCCACGACGAGAAGGTCGTAGCGCTCGCCGGTGTCCTCTGCGTTGCCGAAAGAAGAAGGGCTTGCTCCGTCGCGAACGCGGTGCGCGACGGCAAACGATCCATCGTGATTGCCGCGGATGCCCATGAGGGCCGGAGGGTAGTAGCCGAGCGTCTTCTCGGGAGCAAATTCATCGAGGGCCGCAGCAGAGAGCAAGCTTTCGCGTCCGATGCCCGGAGCGAGAAACGAACCGCTGACGCCGATAGCCACGCCATTGAGAAAATCGCGGCGGGTGATGTCCTGGCCCATTCCGAGTTGCTTGTCTCTGCCGTTCTTCCCCACAAAGATCTCCCGACCCATCGGATTGGTTGGCGATTATAACCCAATCATAAGAAACCTTACCGATTTTCAGTAGGCTTTTCGTTCCGTCAAGAGATATGACCGTGCCGTGGAAAAGACAGACTCCTTTAGCGAGGGGCAAAGTCGGGCGCGGAAGGCAACTCGTTACTTATAGCGAGCGACCACTTCCCCATTTTCGATGCGCAGATCCGCGATCTGGGAAGGGAGCTTGAGTTTCTCGCGGTTTTCCGGGGAATCCATGAGGCGCTGCACGGCGGATTTGAGCGTGGATTGCGGGATGGGCAACGAACCGATTTGGCCGCTGAGCGGCTCGAAGCGCAAGTAGCCGTCTTGCGCGGCAAGATGGCCTTCGAGCTGAAGCGTCATGTCTTTTCCGTGGACATCGAAGAGAACATAGGCTTTGACGCGGTCGTCGATCAATTGGACCTTGACGTCACGAACATTGGAGCGCATCTGCTCGACATCCTGCGAGGTGGGCGCTCCTGAACCAGAGCTGCCGGGTGTGGCAGATGCCGGCTTTGCAGCGTCGCTGTCGGAAAGCTCGAGGTGCGAAGATAGGTAGGAGTTCAGCTCGGTTTCGTCCAAGTGAAGAGTCGCCGCTTGGCCAGCCGCAATGGCACGTTCGACATCCTCGAATTTCTGTTCGGCGCGGGCTGCCGCCTGCGGACTGGTTTCGACGGGAGGGGGCGGCGTTTTACGCAAAACCAAAACGAGCGTGATAAGAGCAAAAGCATAGGTGGACCAGCGCACAATGCGGAACACCAGCTTCCAAGGACTCGCCGGCCGGGTTTCTGCATGCGCGTACTGCTGCGCATCCGGTGGGGGCGCCTGTTGTTCCATAGCTTCACGCTAGCTCTCAGGCACACTTGCGGCAAGCGATCCGCGCGGGAAGGAAGCCAATGCGGCACCTGCTGAAGGAACGTTGTATGATGCGCTCACGACGGAATCCATGCCGCCTCCCCTAAACAAACTGACGGCCATAATTACCGGAGCGGGAAGCGCAGAAGGCATCGGCTTTGCCGTCGCTCGACGATTGCTGGCCGCGGGCGCGCGTGTGGTGATTGCTTCGACGACCGAACGCATTCACACGCGCGCGAAGGAACTGGACGCGACCGGCGAGCGCGTACTGTCGTTCGTGGCCGACCTTACGGCAGAGACGGAAGTAAAGCGGCTGGTGGATTCCGTGCAGTCGCGCTTGGGGCGCATCGACGTCCTGGTGAACAACGCGGGAATGACGCAGACCGGGAAGACCATCGAAAGCAAGCCGTTGCTCGATACGTCGTTTGCCGAATGGCAGAATCAGATTGCGATCACGTTGCATACGGCGTTCCGCATGATCCGCGCGGTTTTGCCAGGCATGGTCGAGCAGAAATACGGCCGGATCGTGAACGTGACTTCAGTGACTGGATCGCTCGTCAGCAATGAGGGCTCGGCGGCGTATGGGGCGGCGAAGGCCGCGATTGACGGGATGATGCGCGCGGTGGCCATCGAGACAGCACGCGACGGCATCACCATTAATGGCGTGGCGCCGGGCTGGATTTCCACGGCGTCTTCGACGGCACGAGAAAAGATCGCCGCGCTGCACACGCCGCTGGGGCGCGCGGGCACCCCCGACGAAGTCGCGGCGGCAGTGTGCTTTCTGGCGTCCCCGGAAGCGTCTTACATCACGGGGCAAGTTCTGGTGGTGGACGGCGGCAATATCATTCAGGAAACCAAAGGCGCGTAGGCAGCGCATCCCCGCTTGCTGGAATCCAACGGGTACGACACACTCGTAAAAACATTGTGTTGCCCAGGTAATTTAGTGTGCGCCGGGAGGCTCGCATGCGCCGCATCGCATTTCTCTGGATCCTACTTTTGTTGCCATTTCCTTTGTGCGCACAGCAAGCTGCTGCACGCCGGCCGCGGCCCAAGGTTGGCGTGGCCCTCGAAGGTGGCGGCGCCATGGGACTGGCACACATCGGCGTGCTCAAGTGGTTCGAGGAGCACCACATTCCGGTGGACTACGTCGCCGGGACCAGCATGGGCGGGCTGGTTGGCGGCTTCTATGCGACGGGAATGAGCCCCGAGGAAATGCGCATCCTGATTGATGGACTAGACTGGCGAAAAATTCTTGGCGACCGCACGCCCTACGAAGATCTCTCCTACCGTCAAAAAGAGGACCAGCGCGCCTATCCCAACTCGCTTATTTTTGGTTTGCGCGGCGGGCTTTCCTTGCCGCCCGGCCTCAGCGCAGGACACCAGATCGGCTTGCTGATCGACCGCGTCACGCTGCCCTATGGAGCAGCATCTTCGTTCGACGCGCTGCCGATCCCGTTCCGCTGTGTGGCCACGGACCTGGTGAGCCAAAGGCCGTATGTCTTCAAGGAAGGCTCGCTTGGCGTAGCACTGCGCTCGACCATGTCCATTCCCGGCGCGTTTACACCGGTGCACGAAGGAAAGGCGGTCTTTGTCGACGGCGGATTGCTGGACAACCTGCCAACGGACGTGGTCCGACAAATGGGCGCGGAAATCGTGATCGCGGTGCATCTCGAGCCGGGACCGGTGGATGCCCAGAAAATCCAGTCGGTCTTCAGCGTGCTGAACCAGTCGGTGAGCACGATGCTGGCGGAAAACGAATTGCGCAGTCTGGAACAAGCCGATGCGGTCGTCTCTGTCCCACTCAACGAATACAACACGGTGGACTACGCCAAGCGGGACGCCATCATGCAACGCGGATATGAAGCTGCCCAGGGCAAAGCGCGATTGCTCGAGGCGTTTGCTCTCGGCGAAGCCGACTGGGAGGCTTTGCAACAAGCGCGCGAGGCCAAGACACGCCGGCAAGTGCCTGTGCCGCAATTCGTGAAGGTCAAAGGCGCCAGCGATCGCAGTGAAGCTTACGCGCAACATTATCTGAAACCGTTCGTGGGGCAGCCGCTCGACACGTCCAAGCTCGCCGAGGTGCTGACGCGCATGACCGGCGTGGGCCGCTACGACTCGGCCGGCTACCAGCTTGTCCAGGAAAACGGGCAGACCGGCTTGCTCGTGCGCGTAGTCGAGAAAAACTACGCGCCGCCGATGTTGCAAACCGCGTTTGAGGTGGATGGTTCGCAGGCCGGCAACGTGGACTTCACCGTGGGCACGCGCTTCACGTTCATGGACGTGGCGGGTTTCCGCTCCGAGTGGCGCACGGACCTGCTGCTGGGCAATACGTATGGTTTGCAGACAGAGTTGTACCGGCCGTTCACCGCGGGAAGCAAATGGTTCTTTGCGCCCCATGGTGACGCCAGCGATACGACGTTTCAGATTTACGCGAAAAACGATCCGCTGGCAGACTACCGCATCTATCGCGTCAACATTGGCGGTGACGTGGGCTACGGCTTCGGGCGCTTCAGCGAACTGCGCGCGGGCTACGAAGTCGGTTCGTTGAATATCAAACTGCGTCTGGGACAGCCTGAAATTCCGGCGGTGGAGGGCCGCGTGGGGCAAGCGCGCCTGCATTACCTGCTGGATCTAACGGATGATCCGGTGATTCCGCGGCGCGGCTTCAAGGCGGAGTCCAATTTTCGGTGGTTCGACCAGAGTCCAGGTGCGAAAGGCGGCTTCCCTTCCCTGGACCTGAAGCTCGGGTATTTCCAACCGGTGGCGCAGCCCTCTTCGATTTTTGTGGAAAGTGAGGGCGGCACCACCTTTGGATACTCGAGCACGGGTATTCCGCAATTCTTCCTGGGTGCTCCCCTGCGCTTGAGCGCCTATGGCCAGAATGAGTTCCAAGGCAATCAGTATTACCTGTTCCGCGGAGGCTACATGCAAGATTTGCTGACGTTGCCGCCGTTTGTCGGGAAGAAGGTCTACGCCGTCGGAGCTTATGAGATTGGCAAGATGTACGGCGTGACCACTAGGAGCGAGTTACCCAACGACGTGGCCGTGGGATTCCTGGCGGAAACGGCAGTGGGTCCCTTTTTCATTGGCGGGAGCGTGGGCGACTCCGGTCACCGCAAGTGGTTCTTCCAATTGGGCCGCGTGTTCTGAACAATGGGCCTGGACAAGTGAATGGTTCTAAGTGCTATTCCTTGCGCCTCACTGTCAGCTCCATGAGTTTTCTCGCCGGCTGCGAGTCAATGGTAATTTCTGCAAGTTCTGTCCACTCGCCTCTCTCGTTGATTCGCAACGCCGAACTAGTTTTGATGGAACCCAGCGCGAAGCCCCACGTAAGGCTCTTGCCATCTTCCAGGAGTTGGACATCCGTTTCGAGAAAGCGGCCGTCGTTGAACGCGCGCATGTGATACGTGCCCGTCTCGTCGTCAAAAGAGATGATCCCGAGGGCCTGAAGAACCGCCTTGTTGTCGGGCTTGGTTCGTCCGATCCCCTCGATTTCCAGGATCAAACCATTCAGCTTGAACTGAGCTTCCTCGGTTTGTCGCAAAACGACTGGTTCTCCTGGTCCACGCAACAAGCGAGCCTCTCCAGCCCACTTCCCCACCAGGAACCCTAGCCTCTTCATTGCCGCTCGTTGCGCTTCGATGTCCGGTGTGCGAGGTAATTGAGTCATGGCTATTTGTCTTTGGTGCGGGGCGGCAACTCATCGCCGGCACGGGGCCGCTTGCCGCCACGACGCCTCATCAGCTTGTCAAAAGCCTGGAAGTCAGCGCGGGCTTTGCGGCTGGCAAAGAACTCCGCCGTTTGCAACGCGGAGAGCTTTTCCGCCACTGCCGTGGCCACGAACTGGTTGATGCTCGTTCCATCTTCCTTGCTTTGCTGCTCCACTGCCTTTTTTAGCGAGCGCGGCAAGCGCAGAGGGTAAGTCTTCGTCTCGCTCATTGCCGTATCTTTTCCAATGCATCACGGGGAATCATCACTTCAATCCCAAAACGCAACGGCACAGTTCCGAAATCCCGCACGTTAAATGTGACCAGAAGATTGGCCCCTCGCTTAGTGAATGTCTAGAGCCTTTATGCAGTCATCATTAAGGTAATCGGGCTCATCCCCGTATATTTCGTGTCGTATCTTCCAAATAGAACACCCTTAAGCCATCCTCCCGCGTTAAGTGCCAGTTGCCGAGTTACCGGAAATTAGCGCACTCGCCAAATTTCGAAAGGTATTGACTTTCGCTTTTTGTTCGCCTATAGTGCGGGGCGGTAGAGGAAACGGGAAACGGGTGGCGCGCCGCCTCCATTGCCAATCAGGCTCTCACGAGTCGGCCGCCGCCCGTTGAATCTACCCCAGAACCCGCCTCCCTTCCAGGAGTTGCCATGGACACCTGTGTCGAAAGTGTAGTCCCCACTTCCGCCATCGAAGGCATGCCTAAGGGCGTTGCACCCGCAGAGGAAACCGAGCGTGGCGGCAAATGGCCGCCCGAGGGCGATTCTCCTGCGGCCTTGCCAGAAACGCCGCAAGCCGAAGCGGCCGCGAAGAACAATCCGTGGTCGGCGTGGACTTGGCTGGGATTGCACAAGAGTCCCAGCCGCAAAATCCCCAACATCGTCCACGTGGACGTGGACGCCTTTTTCGCCTCCGTCGAGCAGGTGCTGAATCCCCGGCTGCGCGGCAAGCCTGTGCTAGTGGGCCGCGGCTGCGTAGCCTCGGCCAGCTACGAAGCAAAGTTCCACGGCGTGCGCACGGCCATGAGCTTTCGCGAGGCGCTGCGCATCTGTCCCAAGGCCATCGTTGTCCCCGGACGGTACGAACACTACGCCGACTTTGCGGAACGCGTGCGCCGCATCCTGGAAACCTACACGCCGGCGGTCGAAACTGCGGCGCTGGACGATTTTTACCTCGACTTCGCCGGCACCGAACGGCTGTATCCGGATTACCGAGGAACGCTAGTGCGGCTGCAGATGGAGATTTTCAAGAAAACTGGCTTGAGCGTTTCGGTGGGCGCGGCGCGCACGAAAGTAGTCGCTTCCATCGCGTCGCGGCTCGAGCGCCCGCGTGGCTTCCGCATGATCGCGGGCGGCGAAGAAGAAGCCTTTCTGACGCCGCTGCCCGTGGAGAAGCTCCACGGCATCGGCCACGTGCACACCGGCACGCTGGCCGAGCGCGGCATCGCCACCATCGGCCAGTTGCGCCAGGTGCCGAAGGCTGCTCTGCAGGCGGCCTTCGGCGAAGCCATCGGCCAGCAAATCTGGGAGCGCGCCCGCGGCCTGGACGGCCGCGAGGTGCTGCTCTCCTCCACGCCGAAGTCCGTCTCCCGCGAAACCACCATCGAGGGCGGCACCATCGACACCGAATTTCTCGGTGGGCTAATCGAGTATCTCAGCGAGCGCATCGGCTCAACCCTCCGCGAATACGGCAAGCAGGCGCGTACCATCGGCTTGCGCATCCGTTATGTCGACCAGTTTTCCGCGCACCAAACAGTGCGGCTCAAGAAGCCATCGAACGACGAGCGCGAACTGCTCGTCGCCGCCAAGGAACTGTTCGGCAAGCTGTTTACGCGCCGTGTGGCGGTGCGGCTGGTGGGCGCCAGCGTGACGAATCTGGAGGCCGACCGCAGGCAAAACGAACTGTTCGATACCGGCGCCAACCGGCGCTGGTATCTGAACCGCGAGATGGACCGCGTGCGCGGCCGCTTCGGCTGGAACGCCGTGTTTTACGGTAAAGGCCTCGCGCTCCGCGAGCATTACGCCACCAAGCCCAACGGCCTCGTCCTCTCGACGCCCTGCTTGTCACGTTAGTTGCAAATTTTCCTCCCGTTTCCCTATCTGATTTGCTGAATCCAAGGGGCAACGCCCTCGCGCGGCGTGACTCGTATTTCGTGACTCGTGGAGAGCCCACGCGCACAATCCGAGTTTACGAGTCACCAGTCACGAGTCACCAATCACGTGTTCGTCCATTTGCATTGTCACAGTCACTACTCGTTCCTGCGGGGCGTCGCGTCTCCGGACGAAATCATCGCCGCCGCGGTCGAGCAGAAAATGCCTGCCGTAGCGCTGACGGACACGAACGGCATGTACGCCGCGGTGCCGTTTTACCAGAAAGCGCTGGACGCGGGCATCAAGCCAATCGTCGGCGTAACGCTGGATGTGGAGTGGCCCAAAGAACGAAGAGAGATTCTTCGCTTCGCTCAGAATGACAAACAAAAGCAGCGAACCATACCAATGGTGCTGCTCGCAGCAGACATGCAGGGCTACAGCAATCTCTGCGCGCTCACGACGCTGCGCCACTTGGGCACTACCAAGCCCTCCGGCTCCGGCGGGCAGGCGTCTGCAAATCATCTGGAGTTGCGATCCTTCGCCTCGCCTGCCTCGGCAGGCAAGCTCCGGATGACAAACGGAGCCGAGGATACGGACAGGGCAAGCTCCGATGCTGCCGACGGCCGGCCTGTCACTCTGAAGGAATTGGCCGAGCATCACCGCGGCGTCATCGCGCTATGCGCGTTGCCGGCACAAACGCACGATGCGAGCACTTGTAGGGGCACGATATATCGTGCCCCTCACCAGTCACCAGCTTGCCCTGAGCTCCAGCGAAGGGTCACGAGTCACCAGTCACTCCTAAAGAGTTATTTCTCTCAACTGAAAGATATCTTCACCGACCGCCTGCACATCGAGGTGCAACATCTTTCGCCCGGCGACGGACGCACGCTACGCGAGGCCGAACGCCTTGGCCACGAACTCGGCATCCCGCTCGTGGCCACCAACAACGTCTACTTCCTCAAGCCCGAGGAGCACCTCCATCACCGCGCGCTGAACGCCATTCGCACCGGCGGTTTGCTAACCACCGTCGCTCCGCCCGAAATCATCACCGGCGAAGCCTGGTTCAAGCCCGCCGCGGAAATGCAAAAATGTTTTCCTGACCACCCGGAATGGCTCGAAGCCACGAGCGAAATCGTGGATCGCTGCAACCTGAAGCTCGAACTCGGCAAGCTGATTTTCCCGGAATTTTCTGTTCCCGACGGCGAATCCGCCTTCTCCTATTTGTGGAAACTCAGCTTCGACGGCGCGCGCAAACGTTACAAGCCACTGCGCCCGGAAGTGCTCTCCCGGCTCACGCACGAACTCGAAGTCATCGAACACTGGAAGCTCGCTCCCTACTTTCTACTCGTGTGGGACATCGTTGAGGAAGCGCGCCGCCGCGGCATTCCTGCGGTCGCACGCGGATCTGCCGCCAGTTCCATGGTCACGTATTGTCTCGGCATTTCGCGCGTCTGTCCGCTCCGTTGGGGACTTTACTTCGAGCGCTTCCTGAACGAGCAGCGCGGCGATTGCCCGGACATCGACATCGATATCTGCGGCGCGCGCCGCGACGAGTTGCTCGATTACGTCTACGCGCATTGGGGCGCCGAGCAAGTGGCCGAGGCCCGGCAAGGGCCTCGCGTGGCAATGATCGGCAGCTTCATCACCATGCACGCTCGTCTCGCCGTGCGCGAAGTGGCAAAAGTTTTCGGCGTGCCTCCGGGAGAAGTCGATCGCTTCACGAAACGCCTCCCGCACCGGCCCGTGCGCGAAATTCTGCAGGCTATTCGCGATCTGCCCGAGTGCCGCGACCTCCCCATCGACGACGAGCCCTGGAAAACCATCCTGCAAGTGGCTCTGCGCCTCGACGACGCGCCGCGCCATCTCGGCATTCATCCCTGCGGCACGGTGATCTCCGCGCAACCGCTGACGCGCCTGACGCCCCTCGAGCGCGCCACCAAGGGCATCGTCGTCACGCAATACGACATGAACGCCATCGAAGCGCTCGGACTCATCAAGATGGACCTGCTCGGCCAGCGCGGCTTCACCACCATGTCCCTCGCGCTCGACAACATTGAGCGCAGCCTCCAACCTGTAGGGGCGGGGCTTGCCCCGCCCGCTCTTGACGCCACGCGCGTTGCTTCCGGCGCGTCACGCGTCGCCCCGGACGGCGTAACGCCCTGCCCCAAGCCTCGCGAAATCGACTTTGACGCCATTCCCGAAAACGACCCCGCGACGTGCGCCGTCATCGCCTCCGGCCGCACGCTGGGCGTATTTCAGATTGAATCACCGGCCATGCGCGGCATGCTGCGCATGATGAAAGCGCACACGCTGGAGGAAATGGCCATCGCCTTGGCAATCATCCGGCCGGGCGCCGCGGAATACGGCTCGAAGGAACTGTTCGTCAAGCGGCTTCGCGGGGAAGAAAAGCTCGTTTACCCGCACGATTCCCTTAAACCGATCCTTGCGGACACGCTCGGCGTTTGCGTTTATCAGGAGCAGGTCATGCAAATAGCGCAAGCCGTCGGAAGCATGTCGCTCGCGGAAGCGGACCTGGTGCGGCGGACTTCCGTCAAATACTCCGGCCGAGCCGACTACGACCGCTTGCGCGGCAAATTTGAACAGGCCGCTGCAATGATGGGTCTGACCAAACAGCAGCGCGAAGAATCCTGGATGATGGTGGAGAAATTCGCGGGCTTCGGTTTCTGCAAAGCGCACGCCGCCACCTATGCCGACGTCGCTTACCGCATGGCGTACCTGAAAACGCATCATCCGGCGGAGTTCCTCGCCGCCATGAGCAGCGCCGGCGCGGGTTTCTATCACGTTTCAGCTTATGTCGAAGAGGCAAAACGCTGGGGCATCGCCGTGCGCCTGCCGTCCGTGAATCATTCGCGCATGGAGTACACCGCTGAGCCTGCCGAAGATGGCAAACGCGCGCTCCGCGTCGGCCTGATGCAAGTCCGTGGCTTGCGCATCGAAACCATCACCGCCATTCTGCGCGCCCGCGAAGAAGCCGGATCATTCCGTTCCCTCGAAGACTTCCTGCGCCGTGTGCCCGTTGAGCGTGACGAAATCGAAGCGCTCGTCAAATGCGGCGCATTCGATGACGTTCATGACGAAGTGCATCCGCACCGCATGACCCGCCCCGAAATGCTCTGGCAATGGAATTTGCTCCAGGTGGCAGGCAAAAATACCTTGCCGCACGCCTCGCGCTCCTCGGGAATCGCGCTCCCCGGTAACTCCAACCCGCTGTTTGCCGAAGCCACCGCGCCGGATTCCATCGGCACCACCCTCGCCGAGATGCGCTTGCCGGAATACACGCTCGAACAAAAGTTGCGCTACGAACGCGAACTCCTGGAAGTCTGCGTCAGTGGTCACCCGCTCGATTTTCTGCCGCGCAACGGCGAAGCCTGGAGCGACGAACTCCTCGGGCTGCGCGGCAAACGCGTCACGTTGTGCGGCTGGGTGGTCACCTACCGTCACGTGGGCACGAAAAATTACCGCAACATGATGTTCGTCACGCTCGAAGACCAGCGCGGCATTTACGAAGTGGTGCTTTTCCCCGACGCCTACGACCGCTACGGCGGCCTCGTTTTCGAGACGCGCACCCTGCGCGTCACCGGCCGCGTTGAGCACGATGGCCAGATCAACGGCGAAAAACTGGAAGCCTTGAGGAAATAACGGTGAACTTCATGATTTGCACAAGAACGCAACGCCCAGCGCCTGCCGCCGAACCCGAAGCTGGCCGCCCTGCCGGCACCGGCGAAGAATGGCTCGGCCGCAACCGCAGCAGCAAGCGCCGGCTGTGGGAACGCCTCAATCCGCTCAACCGAAAACAGATCCGCCTCATCGCCGAAGCGCTGGCCCTCCAGCAGATGCACGCACAATTGCCGGAGCCGCTCCGCGTCCGCTTGAGTGCAGTTCACGAGGAATTGGAGCGCCTGGTGAACCGCATACGTATGCTGCTGGTGGAGGTAGCACGGCGGACACCACCGGACACGTGACGGTTGCAGGCCGGCGTTCCGGGCGGGATACTTTTCTTATGCCTGTTCTCCGAATGCGAGGCTCCCTTTTTCCCGCAGCCATAGCCATGGCGCTCGCGGCGACAGCCCTTTCCGTTCGCGCGGATGAAATCAAGCTCAAAGACGGCAAAAAACTTTACGGCGTGATTGTCGGCTACGAAGACAACATGTTCCGCATCAAGACCGACTACGGCTTTGTCCTCGTCGAGAAAGACAAAATCGCCACCATTACTCCGACAACTCCTGCTGGCAAGCCCGAATCCGACGCCGCCGCCAAAAAAGATGCTGCGAAGCCATCAAAGCCGTCCTCCGATGGCCAGCCGCAAGCCGAGTCTGCCACTGCATCTGATGCCACACCCACGCCCACAAACGCTAGCTCGAAAACAGTGAGTCCCGGCCCTGCTGGAAAAACAGACAAGGCATCTTCTAAAATTACGAACACGGCTGCAAAGCCGGAGATTCCTGCGGGCACGACCGCATCCAACGCTCCTGCTCCCGCGATCAATGGCACAGCATCAGCCGCCACTCCGCCAGCCGGGAATTCCGCGTCGCCCGCGCCTCCTAAGGAACCCGAGCTGCCGCCCAATCGCGAGGAAATTACCGGCAACCTCTACACGAATTACACGCACAGCTTCCGCATGTACAAGGCGCCCAGCTGGAACCTGATCGAGGAAGCCCGCAGCGCATTGCCCAACGCCATCGTGGCCATGGGCACGCAGAATGAATCCACGTTGCTGGTCGTCGGTGAGGAAAAGACCAAGGAGTCGCTGGAGGCCGCAGCGGCCGCCATCGAGAAACGGCTGCACGATGTTTACGCCAACTACCAACGCCTGAGCCAGCACAAGTCCACTGTCGGCGGGTTACCCGCCATCGAATATCAATATCGCGGAAAAGCGGACGATCACGATTGGTCAGGAAAACTGGTGATTGTCGCGCGCGGCAACAACATTCTTACCGTGCTGGCCATGACCTATGCCGACAGCGACCTGATTCAGATCCAGGAAAACGTAATCGCCCGCTCCATCGCCAGCCTCGACTTCAACGTCCACTAAAAACTTAGCTGGCCGCCGCCACCGCAGTCGGTTCAGCGGGTTTGCGCAGCTCGCGGATCATCCCAATCAGCGCTTGCGCCGCCCGCGGCAGGCTGCGGTCGCGCCTGTAAATCAGCCCGAGTTCACGCCATAGATCGACGCCCTCAACATTGAGGAGTTTTACTTCGCCGGCTTTCACATAGTCCTTTGCGAAGCTTTCGCTGATAAACGAGACGCCCGCGTCGGCAACCACGAAGCGCTTGATCATCCCGACGCTTGGCAATTCCATCGTCACGTGAATCCGCGAACGGTACGGCCGGAACAGTTTGTCCAGCACCTGCCGCGTATAGCCGGTGCGCGGGAAAATCAGCGGCTGGCTCGCCACTTCTTCCAGCGTAATCTTCGAGCGATGCGCCAGCGGATTCCGCGTGCTCACCATGAACCGCAGCCGGTCCTTGTAAATGCCCTGCACCTTCAAGTTCGGTGACTTCACCGGAAGCGTGACGATCCCCACATCCACCGATCCGTCTTCTACTCGCTGCAAAATCTTGTGGCTGAAGTTGCGGTAAATGCTGATGTGCACGAGCGGATACCGGCGGTGAAACTCCGCGAAAATGTCAGGTAGCAGATATAAGCAGGTGGCCTCGTTTGCCCCAAAAACGACGGGACCTTGAACGACGTTGCCGCGGTCCGCCACCACCTGCACGGACTCATCCCTCAGGCGCAGCAACTTCTCCGCGTACTCAAACAAGACTTCGCCGGCTGGCGTAAGTTCAACCGACTTGGCCGAGCGGTCCAGAAGTTTTGCTTTGTACGCTTGTTCCAGTTGGCGAATCTGCGCGCTGACCGCCGACTGCGATCGGAACACTTTCTGCCCCGCGCGCGAGAAACTCTTCAGCTTGGCAACATAAACGAACGTGGTCAGTTGATCGAAGTCCATAAGTAAGTCGCTTGGCGAGATTATAAGCGATTCTGCTCGCCCGGTGCGTAACGATTATCCTCCCTTTCAGGCTGGAATTGCCGTTTGTGCGCTCCGTGCAGCTGCGGCTGCGGCCAATACGTCGGGACGGCTCTCCAATTGTGCAAGCACCGGCTTCCAAGTCGCCTCAAGCGACCCCTGGAAGTGCACCGGCTGCACGCGCATCAGCGGCAAAGCTCCACGGCGCGAGAGCAAGCGTCCCGCACGCGGACTCTTCGTAAAATGGAGATGCTCCTCGAGCACTCGCCGCAGCCAGTGCTCTTCCGCGGAGTCATTCTCTTCGAGCGTCACAAAGTCACGATGCAGCACGTCATCCGCTTCCGCGCGCAGAACATACGCTAGCCCGCCGGTCATGCCTGAGCCAAAATTCAATCCTAGCGGCCCCAGGATCAGCACCACGCCGCCGGTCATATATTCGCATCCGTGCTGACCGACACCTTCCACCACCGCCAGCGCGCCGCTGTTGCGCACCGCAAAGCGTTCGCCCGCGCGGCCCGCGATAAACAACTGGCCCGAAGTGGCCCCGTAAAGCACCGTATTGCCCGCAAGAACGTCTCCGCGCCGCGATGCAGCCAGGCCCGCGGAAATGGCAATCGTTCCGCCGGACAATCCCTTGCCGACGTAATCGTTGGCCTCCCCGGTCAGCTTGAGCGTCACCCTCGGCGCGAGAAATGCTCCGAAGCTCTGCCCCGCGCTCCCACGAAACTCCTGATGAATGGGCATATCCGCCGGACGGCCATTTTTCTGCCGCCGCATCAACTCGCCGCTCAAGCCCGCGCCCACACTGCGATCCGAATTCTGCAGGAGTTGCGCTTCATTTTGCATTGCCAGCGAAGCGTTGAAGTGAATCGAGTCCTCGAGCGCCGTCACGTGCAAGCCCGGTTCCTGCTGCGGAGCCACGCGATTCGATGGCGTGATCGGGACCACCAGGAACGGATCCATTCCCGACCGCGCACCCAGCCGGTCGTACCAGCCCGTCAGTTCGCTCAGCGAGCGCACACCCAGCTGCGCCAGGCGCTGGCGCACTTCCTCAGCCAGAGACCGGAAGTACGCAATCACCATTTCCGGCTTGCCTTGGAACCGTGCGCGCAGCGTTTCGTCTTGCGTGGCGATGCCCACGGGGCAAGTGTTGAGATGGCACTGCCGTGCCATCACGCACCCAATCGCCAGCAGGGATGCCGTTCCGAACCCGAACTCGTCCGCCCCCAGAATCGCTGCAAGCACGATGTCTCTTGCAAATTTTAAGCCTCCGTCCACGCGGAGAGAGAGTCGTGAACGGAGGCCAGCGCGAACCAATGTGTCATGTGTTTCGCGCAACCCAATTTCCCACGGCAGGCCGGTGTTCTTGATGGACGTCAGCGGTGAAGAGCCGGTCCCGCCGTTGTGCCCGCTGATGGTGATGACGTCCGCTCCGGCCTTCGCGACTCCCGCCGCGATGATCCCTACGCCCGCTCCGGAGACGAGCTTCACGCCGATGCGCGCCCGCGGATTCACGGCTCGCAAGTCATGAATCAGCTGCGCCAGGTCCTCGATGCTGTAGATGTCGTGGTGCGGCGGCGGTGAAATCAGCGGCGTGCCGGGCGTGGCATGCCGGATGCGCGCGATGTACTCGCTCACTTTTTTCGCCGGCAGCTGGCCGCCTTCCCCGGGCTTCGAGCCTTGCGCCATTTTGATTTCGAGCTCTTCCGCATGCACAAGATAATCCGCAGTCACGCCAAACCGCGCGGAAGCGACCTGTTTGATCTTGTTTGCTGCTGCGGGTTCGTAGCGGTATGTGTCGGGATCTTCCCCGCCTTCGCCGGTATTGCTCCGGCCGCCGAGCTGGTTCATCGCCAGCGCGAGTGTGCGATGCGCCTCGGGGCTCAACGAACCCAGAGACATCGCCTGCGTGCTGAAGCGCTTGACGATCGATTCCAGAGGCTCGACTTCCTCAAGGGACACCGGCGTATCGGGCGTAACGTCGAGCAAATCCCGCAGGAACACTGTGCCTTGGGCCGCGGCCAGTTCCTCAAATGCGGAGTATTTCTTGGCTTCGGGCGCCCGCACGTGCGCGTGCAGCCGCCGCACCACTTCCGGCGAATTCGCGTGCAGCTCCGCGCCTTTCCGGAAGCGGTACAGCCCGGCGTCCGGCAATTCCTCAAATTCCGCGGAAAAGGCCGCTTCGTGCAGCTTCAAATAGTCAGCAAGCAGATCGTCGAGCGATTTTTGGCCCGGATAATCGGAAGTATCTTCAAACCAATTCGCGCAAAGCTCCTCGGAAAGCCCCACGATCTCGAAAAGATGGCTGTTGCGATAGCTCGCCAGCGTCGAGACGCCCATCCTCGCCAGCACCTTGCGCAGCCCCGCCTGAATGGCCACGCGCATTTTCTCCGCGCCGCCCGGCTCCGCCTTCTCTGCAAACTCGTCCGCCAGGTACGGCAATACCGCGCTTGCCCCCGCAGCCACTAGAAGCGCCACGTGATGCGTGTCAAACACTTGCGCCGACTCGACCACGAGCGGCACATCCCACAGCCCCTCGCGCACCAGTGCCTTCCACACCGCCGCCGTCGCCAACAACACTGGCAGCGGCGCGCGCTCCGCGGAAATCCCGCGGTCGGAAAGGAGGAGGAGCCCCGGACGCCCGCTGCTGCTCAGAGGGGTAGTAGAAAGCTGAGCAAAATCGCAGCGCGCCCCCGGGACTCCAGTTGCGGCAGGAAACGTTATATCGATTCGTTGCTCCGGCCCGTAGATCGCGGCCAATTGCGACAGCTGCCCCGGCGTGATCACCGGACTTGGCAGCGCCACGCCGTCCTTCAAATGCACTTCCAGGGACATGACGTGCGTCTCGCGCAGCGGATCGATCGGCGGATTCGTCACTTGCGCAAAACGCTGTTTGCAGTAGTCCCACAGCGTTCGCGGCAGCGAGGAAAGAAAAGCTGGCGGCGCGTCATCTCCCATGCTCCAGTCCGCTTCTTTCCCGCGAATCAGCGAGGAAAAGAGAATCTTGAATTGATCTTCGGTCCATCCTGCGGCACCCGCAACGCGCCGCGGCTCGGCCGATGGAGCCTCCGCTGCCGTCACACCCACGCAAAGCAACCGCTGCGGCAAGGAATGGTGTGCCTGCTGGACCGCCAGTCGCTTCAGGATGTCCCGCCAACGCAGGAACAATCCCGTGACGGGATTCGCCAGGATCATCTCGCCTGGCCCGAGCCGTTGCCGTTCCGCGATGCGCGATTCGTCAAGGTCGACCAGACCCGTCTCCGATCCGGCGATCAACAATCCGTCGTGCGTCAGCGTGTAGCGCAGCGGGCGCAGCCCGTTCCGGTCCAGCTTCGCTCCCACAAACTGTCCGTCGGCAAAGACCAGCGCGGCCGGTCCGTCCCAGGGTTCGCTCTGCTGGGAAAGCGTTGTCAACGCCCCGCGCACGTCGCGCGAAAGCAGAGGATCCTTTTCAAACGCCGGAGGCACCATTGCCAGCATCGCCGCCTCGGACGAAAGCCCTTCCAGCAGCCGCAATTCAAATCCGTTGTCGAAGCTCGCCGAATCGCTGACATTGTCCTCAAGGATCGAAAACCACGGCCCCACGGTGAGCCGTGCGCGAATCTCCGCTTCTTTGGCCCGCAGCCATCGCCGGTTCGATACGATCGTATTGATCTCGCCGTTGTGCGCTACGTAGCGGAACGGCTGTGCCAGGTGCCACGACGGCTGCGTGTTGGTGGAATACCGCTGATGAAACACCGCAAACGTCGTCGCAAACAACGGATCTCGCAAGTCCTCGTAGAACTGCGGAAATTGCCACGGCGTCAGCAACCCTTTGTAAACGATGGTCTGCGAGGAGAGCGAGCAAATGTAACAACGCGCTGGCAGTAGTGTTTCTGCGCGCTTTCGCAAAAGCGCTAGCCGCCACTCAAACCGCGCCGTTCCCCTCCCCGGATGAAACGGCTCGACGAAAAACTGCCAAATCTCCGGCATGGTCTCGAGCGCCTTGCGCCCGAGCGCCGCCACGTTCACCGGGACGCGTCGCCACCCGATTACTCGCAGTCGTTCAGTGTCAGCGGCGTTTTCAATCGCAACACGCGCTTCCCCGTTCGCCGCAGCCGGAAAAAACGCGAAACCCACGCCAAACAGCTCCGCCAACTCGATCTTGAGTTCTTCGGCGCGGGTACGGAAGAATTCCCGTGGCAGGGACGTCAGTAGCCCGGCGCCGTCGCCGCTTGCTCCGTCCGCATCCACGCCGCCGCGATGCGTCAGCCGTTCCAGCGCCGTCAGGGAAATTTGGATAATTTCGTAGCTGGGGGCGCCGCCAAGCCGCGCGACAAAGCCTGTCCCGCAGGCATCGTGGTCCGGGTGGCCCCAATTCGGATGGCGTCGGGCGGACCGGGACCCTTCACTCTGGTGACCGTATCGGCCTCGACCGTCCGAATCCCTCATACTTCGTTTATCAAGCAGGCCGGCCACTTATGTACAACGCAGATTTTCGATTCACTGCATTGATTTCTTGATAGAGGAGGCAAATCGCGGCAATGGTTAAAACTTCGTGACTTCCGAGAAATGAAAATCGCGCACCTTCATCGCCGGCACCACCATCTCAAACGCTTCTTCGCCCGTCGCGCGCACGGCCGGCCCCAGCATTTCCACGTGGTTCAGCATCTCGATCAGCGACTGGTTAAACCGGAAGTTCCGCGCCGCGCCCGTAACCCGTCCATTTTCAACGACAAACAACCCATCCCGGGTCATCCCAGTCATCACCTTCTCGTACGGGTCCACCTCGCGGATGTACCACAGCCGGGTCACCAGCAGCCCTCGCTCCGTCGACGCCACCATTTTCTCGAGCGTCGCGTCCCCGCCCCCAAACACCAGGTTCATTGGCGCTTCCCCAAATTCGTTCGGGAGGGCAAACCCGTGCCCCGTCGGCTTCTTTCCCGCTGCTTTCGCTGCCGCGCGCGAGTACACGAGGTTCTTCGGGACGCCACCTTCTACTAGCGTCACCCGCTGCCTTGGCACGCCCTCACCGTCAAACAGTGCCCCCTGTTGCAGCGGATGATATGCATCGTCTGTGATGCTGATGTTCTTTCCAAAGAGCTGCTTTCCCATCCGGTCATTCAAACACGAGCGCTTATCTTCCAGCGCTGTGGCCGCAAAATCGTAAAAAAGAAATCCCACGAGGTCGAGCACCGCGGATGGCTCCAGAATCACCGTATACCGCCCCGGCGCCAGTTCCTGCGCGCCGACGGCCAGGTGCGCCTTCTCGCTCGCCCGCCCCGCCAGTTTCTGCGGATCGTATGCGCGCACATCCGCGGAGTTCGCCTTTGCCCAACTCGCTGCCGGCGCTTCCTGCATCGTGATGGAGAATTGCGAATGCGTCTCGCGATAAGCTGCGAACAATCCTCGCGAGTTGCCTACCGCCATCTGGCTCTGCCCGCTTGAGAAAATCCCTGCGGCCACTTGGCCCTTTTGCACCGCCAGATCGCACGCACGCCGCACCGCCCGCGCCCTGTCTTCCGCGCTGAACGTCGCCGTCGCGGCAATAAACCGGTTCACTTTTCCATATCGCTGCTTTCCCGGCATCGCCAGCAGCCGCGGATCTTTCGGTTGGCTGTGCGCGAGCGACAATGACGCTTCCACTACCGTGCGCAACGAATCTTCATCGAGCCGGTTGGTGCTCGCGCGCGCCGTGCGGCCATTTGCGACCGTCCGCACCGAAACCGTCAATCCGTGTTCGGCAACATTCTGGTGAATCGCATTGTTCGCAAACCGCGTCAGCGCATCCGCCACTTCATCCACGTGGACTTCTGTTTCATCCGCGCCCGCCGCTTTCGCCAGCCGCAATGCGGTCTCAATCACGCCACGCAGATCGCGCTCGTTACGAAGCTCCGCCGCGCCCGTACTTTTTCCTGAGATTTTCTTTTGTGTCTTGGCCTTCATCACTCTTTGGAAAACGCCGTCCCGATTCGCACGTTCTGAAACCGCGCTGGTGCCGCTCCGTGCCCCGTTCCCATCGTCTGCATCGGCTGGCCCTTGCCGCAATTCGGCGTGCCCCATAGCGTCCAATGCTCGCGCTTGCAGATCGCGTCGCAGGAATTCCAGAACTCCGTCGTAATCCCGCTGTAACTGGGGTTCTTCAGCATCCTCGTTTTCTTCGCGCCCTTGATTTCCCACGCGATCTCGGTCGAAAACTGAAACTGGTATCTCCGGTCGTCAATCGACCACGACCGGTTCGTGTCCATCAAAATCCCGTCCCCCGTGTCCGCGATCAGGTCGTCGTAGTTCCACTTTCCCGGCAGCAGGCTCACGTTCGTCATGCGAATAATGGGCAGCCGGTTCCAGCTTTCCGTGCGCATCGTTCCCGATGAGCGCTCCAGCCCGACCAGGTGCGCGGTCTCACGGTTCGACAAATACCCGCGGAACTGCCCGTCCTTGATGATGTCCGTGCACTGCGCCGGCACGCCTTCATCGTCGTACGCAAACGTCCCGAGCCCTTGTCCATGCTCCAGCCGCGCATTCGCCACTACGTTCACTATCGGCGCCGCGTATTTCAGTTTGTTCAACTGATCCAGCGTCAGGAAACTCGTTCCTGCGAAGTTCGCTTCCTGCCCCAGCACGCGGTCCAACTCAATCGGGTGCCCAATCGATTCGTGAATCTGCAACCCCAACTGGTTTCCGGCCAGGATCAGCGTTCCGCGCTTCTCCGGGCATTGCGCCGCCGCATGCAACGCCGCCGCTTCCGCCGCCACTCTGGGCGCATGTCGCACCAAATCGAGCCCCTCAACCAATTCGTATCCCTCCAGCGCGTGCTGTCCGCCAAAACTGTTCGGATACGATCGCTTCTGAATCTCTCCGCCTTGAAACGACGTCGCGCCAATCCCGCATCCCGAAATCACTTTGCGCTGGTGAATCCGCGACCCAATGCTCGACGCAAACCACGAGTCGATCTTCCGGAACTGCATCCCCGTTTCCGTCAGCGTCACGCCCTTCACTCTGCGCATCTCCGCGTCCGCCGCCAGCAGCAGCGCCAGTTGTGTCTCCAGCGGTATCTCAAACGGGTCTTTCCGGAACGGGCTCTGCCAGCTATCGACATACGCGCTCTCCGGCGCCATCACTACGTCTTCGCGTTTTGCCAGCGCTGACGCCTTCGCGATCGACACCGCCTTCACCGCGCACTCGCTCACGCCTTCGCGCGCCAAACGGTCCGTCGACGCAAATCCCCACGCTCCATTCGCCAGCACACGAATGCCGATGCCAATCGACTCGCTTTGCGCCAGCGTTCCTACTTGGCCGTTTTTCGTCGTCAGGTCGCGCTGCCGCAAATGCATCACGCGCACGTCGCCGTACGTCGCTCCGCGCAATCGCGCCGTCTCAAGCGCATTTGTACACAGGTCCCACATCAGCGTTCACCGCGAGGAATAAACCTGCTCTCCAAAAAAACTTGGGGCGTCCAAGATGGACGCCCCTAACACCATATCATGTTTGCAAGCCGGACCTTTGCAACCGGCGACTCTTCACGAGTCACCAGTCACTTCTGCTTACGTCCCTTCCTGCCACGACGCCAGGTAGCGCTCCTGCTCCGGCGTCAGCTTGTCCAGGTGATGCCCCATCAACTCGAGCTTCAGCCGCGCAATTTCCTTGTCCAGGTGCTCCGGTACAACATACACCTGCGGCTTCAAGGTCTTCGCATTCGCGCGCAAGTATTCCGCTGACAGCGCCTGGTTCGCAAAGCTCATATCCATCACCGCGGCCGGATGTCCTTCCGCCGTCGCCAGATTCACCAATCGTCCTTCGCCGATCAAATACACTTTCCGGCCGTCCTTCAACTTGTACTCATCCACTAGCGGCCGCACTTCTCTCTTCCCGCTCGACAGTTTCTCCAGCGCGGGAATATCGATCTCCACGTTGAAGTGTCCCGAGTTGCAAACAATCGCTCCGCTCTTCATCTTCTCGAAGTGCTCCGCGCGAATCACGCTCTTGTTCCCGGTCACGGTGATATACACGTCGCCTTCCTTCACCGCTTCGGCCATCGGCATCACGCGGAACCCGTCCATCACCGCCTCGATGCCCTTCACCGGATCGATTTCCGTTACGATCACGTCCGCACCCAGGCCCTTCGCGCGCATCGCCACGCCGCGTCCGCACCAGCCGTAGCCCGCGATTACCACTTTCTGTCCCGCCAGCAGCACGTTCGTCGCGCGAATCACGCCGTCAATCGTCGACTGCCCCGTCCCGTAGCGATTGTCGAAGAAGTGCTTCGTCATCGCATCGTTCACCGCGATGATCGGATACTTCAGCGTCCCGTCCTTGGCCATCGCTCGCAGACGAATCACGCCCGTGGTCGTCTCTTCCGTTCCCGCAATCACGTTGGGCACCAGGTCCGTGCGCTTCGTCAGCAGCATCGTCACCAGGTCCGCTCCGTCGTCCATCGTGAACTGCGGCTTGTGCTCCAGCGCCGCGCGCAAATGCGAATAGTACGTCTCGTTGTCCTCGCCCTTAATCGCGTACGTCGGAATCCCATAATCGCGGTTCAGCGACGCCGCCACCTCATCCTGCGTCGAAAGCGGATTTGACGCGCACAGCACCGCGTCCGCGCCGCCGTCGCGCAGCGTAATCATCAAGTTCGCCGTCTCGCTGGTCACGTGCAGGCACGCCGACACGCGCAGCCCCTTCAGCGGCTGCTCCTTCGCAAAACGCTTGCGAATCGACTCCAGCACCGGCATCTGCTGCGCCGCCCATTCGATCTTGCGCTTCCCGGCGTCGGCCAGTGCGATATCCTTCACATCCCCTTTTTTCATTTCTGCGATTGCCAAGTTCTTGCTCCTCGTTTCAGAATTTGCCTGCGAATGATCCAAATACTTGCAGAAGTGCGCGTGAGGTTAAACTCGGTGACGTTTAAACTCGAATTCTTTTCTTTTTTGACCTTGAACTCTTGAACTCCCGCTACCGCCGCCCCGCTACTTCCGCAGCCACCGCCGTTCCCAGCCCAGCGGCCTTCCGCAACGCATCCGCGCGGTCCGTGCGCTCCCAGGTAAACCCGGGCCCGCTGCGTCCAAAGTGTCCATACGCCGCCGTCGCCTTGTAAATCGGCCGCCGCAGGTCCAGCGTCTCGATAATGCCCTTCGGCGTCAGCTTGAAGCTCTCGCGAATCAATTCCGTAATCTTCGCTTCCGGAATCGCCGCCGTCCCAAACGTCTCGGCCATCACGGAAACCGGCTCGGCCACGCCAATCGCGTAAGCCAGTTGCACTTCCGCCTTGCGCGCCAGCCCCGCCGCCACCACGTTCTTCGCGATGTACCGCGCCATGTAGCACGCCGAACGATCCACTTTCGATGGATCTTTCCCCGAGAACGCTCCGCCACCATGCCGGCTGTACCCCCCGTACGTATCGACAATGATCTTGCGTCCCGTCAAGCCCGCGTCGCCCATCGGCCCGCCAATCACAAATCGCCCTGTCGGGTTGATGTGATATTTCGTCCGCGCATCCAGCATGTGCGCCGGAATGATCGGGTTGATGACGTGCTCCATCACTGCCGCGCGCAATTCATGATTCGACACCTTGTCGCTGTGCTGCGTCGAAATCACCACGCAGTCCACGCGCGCCGGCTTCCCATCGCGATATTCGATAGTGACTTGGGATTTTCCGTCGGGCCGGAGGAAATTCACGACCCGGGCTTTGCGGACTTCGGCGAGGCGCTGCGTCAAGCGGTGGGCCAGTTGGATCGGCATGGGCATCAGTTCTTCAGTCTCGTCGCACGCAAACCCGAACATCAGTCCCTGGTCGCCCGCCCCGCCCGTGTCCACGCCCATGGCGATGTCTGGCGACTGCCGTTTTACCGTGCACATCACCGCGCACGTATCCGAATCGAACCCGTACTTCGCGCGATCGTAGCCCACGCCGCGAACCGTGTCGCGCACCAGCTCATCGTAATTCACATGCGCTGACGTGGTGATCTCCCCCGCCACCACGGCGAGTCCCGTCGTCACCAAAGTCTCGCAGGCCACCCGCCCGTGCGGGTCCTGCTTCATCACTTCATCCAGCACCGCGTCCGAAATCTGGTCGGCAATCTTATCCGGATGGCCTTCCGTCACCGATTCCGACGTAAACAAAAAGTTCTTCTTCATTCCTTCGCTCAAAATAAATCTCCTTCTTTGTAGCGGCGACTTTACGTCGCCATATCTTTCCTTAATCCCTTGTGCACGGCCTCTTCCCAACTACCGCTACACCTTTGGTTTCTCTTACGACTAACGGCAAACGGTCAACGGGCAAACCTCTTTACCTTCACCCCGCACACTTCTCCTGCCTAGTCCTATGCTCGTAACCTTCCAAAATTAGCATCCATGTCTAGGAGAGTCAACGTATTGAATCCAAATGCGTTATTGGCGCTCCGAACGGTCATTTTTCGCCCTTGAATGGCATCAAACAGGTATCCCCATGCCTCTCTCGCGGAACCCAAATTCCACTTTCCTCCCTGCCCTGTTCGCCTCCCCGGAACCCATCCACTGGCCAGCCCCACCAAATTGTCTTTCCGAGGAGCGCAGCGACGAGGAATCCTGGCTTGATTTCAATTCGGCTGACACCGATGAATGCGGCCCCGAGTCTCACTCCATCACGTCGCTTGCGATCAAGTCATGCATCCACAATCCGCCGAATCCCTCCTGCCGCAGGAACGTCGCCAGTTGCGCGCGATGATGCACTCCATGCAGCAACGCCTGCGCCACCATCTTTCGCTTGTTCGCCTTCAGCTTCCCGGAGCGCAGCTCTTTCACCGCCTCCCAATCCCCTGGCTGCGCTTTGGCCACGAACTCTTGCAACTTCCCTCTCGCCTCTTCCGCAGCCTCGAAAAGCTCCTCCAATCCCTGCCCGCGCAGCTTCCCCCAATCCGGCGCCGGCAAATCCAGCACCACGTGCGCAAAGTGCAGCTCCGTGGCGAACACGTGTACCAGCAATCCCCGCACGGTGCCCGCCGAAGCGATGTCGCAGCGCCGCTCCAGCGCTTCCGGATGCGCCCCAAACCACTCCTTCCATCGCTTCGTCTCCCGCTCTTCATATTCCAGCAGCTCGCCAAACCTGATCCCCGCATCCATAACTCCCTCTCTGAACCTTTCTGAAATTGCTCGAAACTCTCACAATCTTGCTTTACAATTCCTGCGCAATGACGGGAACACGCAAGATTCCGCTCCGATGACAACCTCGTATAGTCTGCCGGTTATGGCTCCAACCTCTCACGGACGCGGTTCGATTGCGCGGCCGCTCGGGTGGCCCACACGCCGGTTTTGCGCGTGGGGATTTTGATTTTCTCTCTCCTGCGGGGTTTTGCAACCCGGCGATACTTTACAGGAAGGCGCCGCTCACCTCGTTAGAGAGTTCATCCGGGTCACTCTCATTGGCAAAGTCTTTCAAGTCGAAGTATTTACGACCTGCGTGTACCCAAATCGGCGTCGCTTCATGTCCCGATAATTGGAAGATGGCTACCATGTGACCGTGCGCGATACCGCCATATTCGTAATGCAGCACGCAATAACCCTCAGACAGCCCAGCAAATACCATCCTCCGATCAGCCGCGCCAAAGATCTCGTCAATCGGTCCGCCGACATCCGTGGGATTAAATAGCCCTGCCGGATTCGCGATCTTCCTTCCCATGCGCACCCTAACAGACCTCGGAAGTGCCCAGACCTTTGAAACCTCCTTGAAGCAGACCAGTTGGCCGTTCCAACCTTCCCCAAACTTGGCCAAATCGATGCAGGTATCGTTCGCCGGTCCCTGGCGGCGAACATCAAGAATAATGGCAAGCACACACAAACCCAGAAAGGCGATCAGCCAAAAGCCTCTCTTCCACTCAACTGACTCGGAAACCATCGTTGGCCTTTTCTATTATGGACTTCGGAAATTACGTCAATTGTCCTTCTGAAACCCGAGGCCTACTGATGATACGTTCAGAGTCCCCATTCGGTTCTGGCGGCGGGTGGCCGACCCTCTATCCTCTAAGACCTCCTGGGTGGCACATCCTTGCGGTTTTTCCCTTGTGCAAGGGTGGGGCTGCCTTTTGCTAGCCCCTTATTCCTATCCGCGGGTGCCCCAAAACACAGTGAGCGGTGACGCAGCGTACTGCAATGTGGAGAGGATTGAGAGCCAAGTGAGAGGGTTAAGGGGGGGACGGAATGAACTCCGGATCCCGCGGCTCTCCAGGGGAAGTGCGGGTGAACCAGCGGCATCGCCCTCCCCGATGAGAGAGGAAGTCCAATATGTTTGCACGTCACGTGTCACTGCAACTGAAGCCCACCCTGGCCTACGAGTTTCCGGTAACCTTCGAGAAGGAAATCCTGCCTCTGCTTCGTAAGCAGAAGGGATTTGTCGATGAGCTCTTGCTCATGACACCGGAAAAGAGGGACGTGGTGGCAATCAGCCTGTGGGAAACGAAGCAGCATGCGGAGACCTACCATCGGGAAGTCTATCCACAGATCGAAAAGATCGTGAATAAGTACGCGGAAGGCATCCCGGTCGTGAAGCACTTTGAACCGCAATACTCTACGTTTCACCAAGCCGCCTTTGCGGCAAAGGCCTGATTGCGGTTGTTCCCCTAGGAAGAGGGGGCGAGGTTGGCCCCCTCTTTTTTTTGCTTGAGGACAGTCCCGCTGAATTTAGCTAAGATCGTTGGGAATCGAACTTTGCTAAGTCGTTTCCTTGCCACACTTACACGATTTCGCGCGTAACCCCTTCATTTGCCACAGATCCAAAAACCTGCGCCGTAAGTTCTTTGCTTGCCACACTTGCGACACCCCCCGGGGAGCCAAACCTACGCCGATTCCCCGTCGTCCTCCGGCTGGACGTCCAGCTTCCCCTTCGTCTTCTTCGCAATCAGGTACGAGTGAATGAACGGATCCAAATCGCCGTCCAGCACGCGGTTGACGTCGCCCACCTCGAAACGCGTTCGCAAATCCTTGATCATCTGGTACGGCTGCATCACGTACGACCGGATCTGGCTCCCGAACGAAATGTCCTTCTTCGTCTCGTCCAGCTTGTCGGTTTCCGCCTGCCGCTTTTGCACCTCTGCGTCGTACAGCCGCGACCGCAGCATCTTCATCGCCAGTTCCCGGTTCTTGCCCTGGCTGCGCTCCGCCTGGCAAGCCACTACGATCCCCGAGGGCAGATGCGTGATGCGCACCGCTGTCTCCACCTTATTCACGTTTTGCCCGCCCTTGCCGCCGGAACGGAACGTGTCGACCTTCAAATCCTCCGGCCGCACGTTGATCTCGATCTTGTCGTCGATTTCCGGAATCACGAACACCGACGCGAACGACGTGTGCCGCCGAGCCGCCTGGTCAAACGGCGAAATGCGCACCAGCCGGTGCACTCCCGTTTCTCCCGTCAGC
This sequence comes from uncultured Acidobacteriaceae bacterium, assembly GCA_964524985.1. GTDB lineage: Bacteria > Acidobacteriota > Terriglobia > Acidiferrales > UBA7541 > Acidiferrum. The sequence goes on along the minus strand of CAZGFL010000019.1, from coordinate 32,618 downwards.
AGGCCGTACGCGTTTTCCCCGGAAAACTGGATCGTCGCCGATTTGATCCCCGCCTCTTCTCCCGGCATCTCGTCCAGCACCGACGCGCTCATCGCCTTCCGCTCCGCCCAGCGCAGATACATGCGCATCAGGATCGACGCCCAGTCCTGCGACTCCGTTCCGCCCGCGCCGGACTTGATGGTCATGATGGCGTTGAGATGGTCTTTCTCGCCGGAGAGCAGCGTCTTCGTTTCCAGATCGGAAATGTACACGTCTGCCGCGCCAAGCTCGCGGTCCAGTTCCTTCAGCAGGTCCTCTTTTTGCGCCGCATTCGTCTCTTCCTGCGCCAGGTGGATGTACGTTTCCAGGTCGCCGCTCATCGCCGTAAGCCGTTCGTCCGCGCCAATCTGTTCTTCGGCGCGCTTCCGCTCGCGCAGAATGCCCTGCGCGGCTTCCTGGTCGTTCCAGAAATTGGGATCGGCGATGCGGGTTTCGAGGGGTTTCAGTCGTTCGCGGGCTTGCGAAGCGTCAAAGATAGCTCCGCACAAGTTCGATGCGCTGCTTCAGTCCTTCATAGCGATGCTGCAAATCTTCAAGAATCATTCGTCAGTGAACTCTTTCTCGTTTTTTCCTTACTTCGTTACTTCATTGCTTCTTTGCTTCCAATTCGCAGCAATCAGAATAACCGAAACAATCACGCACATCCAGGCAAACCAGTCCCCGAATCGCGTATACACCGTCTCGTCGGTCCGGAAATCGTACGGCAAATCCACCGCTGCGCGCACATCCGGCGGCAACGAGGCAAAAATCCGCCCGTACGGATCGATGGACACCGTGAATCCATTGTTCGTCGAGCGCACAATCCACCGGCGGTTCTCCGTCGCGCGCACCCTCACCATGTGCAGGTGTTGCTCGGCCGCCGCCGACCGCCCGAACCATCCGTCGTTCGAGATGTTCAGCAGCAGGTGCGCGCCATTGGCCGCAAAATGACGTACTTCGCCCGCATAGATTGCTTCGTAGCAAATGAACACCCCAAATGTCTGTCCACCAGGCAACCGGCCAACAGCGTACTGGTTGCCCTTGTGAAATCCGCCCACTTCTTCGGACACGCTCGACACGACTTGATGAATCAGCGGAAACGGCTCGTATTCGCCAAATGGGACAAGATGCACTTTGTCATACACAAATGTGCGCTGCCCCTGCGGATCCATCAGGATAGCGCTGTTGTAGGGAACCAACTTCCCCACCGCGGCTTCATCCGACGGGTCCACAGGCATTTTCCACTCGATCACCCCCGCAAGAAACGGATGCTGCGCGCGAATCGCCAGGCTCGACGCGATTTTTGCGAATTGCCCATCCTGAAAGGAAAACGGCGCCGGCGCTTCCGGCCAGACAATCAAGTCCGGCTTCTGCGCGCTGGGTGCCAGGCTGAGTTTTTCAATCTCCGCCATCTGCGCCGCGTTCTGCTCGAACCAGTTCTGTGGATACTCGGGCACTTCCGGAAAGTCCACTTGTACGGCCCGCGCATAGTGCTTCGCTTCCGCCTGCGGCACCAGCCGCGGTCCCGCAATCATCACAACCAGGATAACGGCCACAACCGCGGCGGCAACAGCCGCCCGCCTGCCAATCTGCCATCGCCGGGAGCACGCCACCCAAACCAGGAGGGCGTTCACGGCGGCAACCAGGAACGACAATCCGTAAATCCCTGTGACCGCCGTGATTTGCAGCAAACCCAGATTTGCCGACGCCGGGTATCCCAGCAAATTCCAGGGAAAGCTGATCTCCGGCAGGTGCGCGCGCACAAACTCGAACGTCACCCAGAGAAACGGCGCGCCAATGCAAGCAAGCTCGATGCTGCGCCGGCTCAACAGATGCACTCCCAGTGTGAACGCCCCAATCAGAACGCCCCACGCCATCGCAATCAGAAGAAGCACGCCCCACCCGCCCCAAAGAGGAAGGCCACCATGCACGCTCAACACGGCGGCGATCCAAGGCACGGACGTCACTACAAAAGCCACGGCGTGCAAAAATCCGCACTCGAAGGCCACATGCCGCCGCGTGCCGATCACCGCGAGCATCAATACGCCAACGCAAATCCACGAATAGATGCTGAGGTAGAGCCCGGTGAAGGAAAGAGAGAGCGCGGCCCCGGACGCCGCACCGAGCAGGTGACGCAGGAGGTCGGGCCTTCGCGTTCTTGGACGCGCGGCCTTCGACGGGAACCCCCCGCTATCCGCCATCAATTTGGTTTGACGAAGGCTTTGAACCCGGCGCCTTCGAGGCCTTTGCGCGCCACTTCGGCGGCTTTAGGGTCAGAATATGGACCGACCTGGACTCGAAAATATTTGTCGGTCTTCGGCGAGAGCACAAACGCGGGAAATCTCTTCTGCATGAGTTTCTTCGCGAGGTCGAGCGCATCCGCTTCCCTGGTCAGCGCGGCGACCTGCAATGTGTACGTTCCGCCGGGAAACAATTGTCCACTGTTCTTCGTGGAACCGCCGGTGGCTTTGGGCGGCGCGGCGGTGGTCTTCACCAGCAGCGGCTCCGCCTTTTTCGATGGCGCGGGCGCGGCGGTGTTCACGGATGGCGCGGGCTTCAAGCGCGCCTCGGGCTTTTTCGCATCGCCGGCGTGATAAAACTCCCAATCGGAGTTCGCCGGAACGTTTGCATCAGGTCGGTTTTCTGCAGCAGGCGCGGATTTGCCGGCTTTTTTCGAGGCAAATTCGGGCTTGGAAATCACCGGCGGTTGCGGTTTCTCGCGCAGGTCAGCGCTGACTTGTCCCGCGGTCTGGTTACGTCCCATGACGTATCCCAGCGTGAAGAACAATCCGGAAAGCACGATGACGGCCATGAACAGGCCTATGACGTGCCGGCTTTCGAGCACACGCTCTCCGGCGCTCCCACGATTTCCGCCCGATGCCATTCTTACTTTTTCGATCCCCCCATCGACTCTACCCAGCTATTTATAATATCGATGGGCAGGGGGAAAACAATCGTTGTGTTCTTCTCGACACCTATCTCCGTCAGGGTCTGGAGGTAGCGGAGCTGGATCGCTGATCTCTGGGTCTCCAGAACTTTCGCGGCGTCCGCCAGTTTTGCCGAAGCCTCAAATTCGCCCTCCGCATGAATGATTTTCGCGCGGCGCTCGCGCTCGGCTTCCGCCTGCTTGGCAATCGCGCGCTGCATCTGTTCGGGAATGTCCACCTGCTTCACTTCTACTTTTGACACCTTGATGCCCCAGGGCTCGGTGTCGGTGTCGAGAATGACCTGGAGCTTGGCGTTAACCTTGTCACGCTGGGAAAGAATTTCATCGAGCTCAAACTGTCCCACGATGCTGCGGAGCGTGGTCTGGGCGAGCTGCGAGGTTGCGTATTGATAGTTTTGCACCTGGGACATCGCCAGGTTCGCGTCAACCACTCGAAAATAACAAACCGCGTTTACTTTGACCGAGACGTTGTCGCGCGTGATGATGTCCTGCGGCGGAACGTCCAGAGTCTCGAGGCGAAGGTTGATACGATAAAGTGTTTCAATCGGCCAAAACACCAATCGGATGCCCGCCCCTTTGGCTACGGGCAACAAGCGCCCCAGTCGGAGCACCACCCCGCGCTCCCATTCTTTGATGATGTAAATCGAGTTCCAAAACCAGATCAACGCAACGCCGATGGCCACGAGCAACGGTATCCCGATAAACCCGATCTCCATGTTTTCCTCCTGAACTGAGAACCTTTATTTCAACGCCGAGACAGCAACATCGGCAGGCTCGACGTAGAGCTTCAACCCTTCGATCCGCAAGACCTTGACGGTCTTGCCTTCGGTCACGGGTTCCGCAGACTCTGCCCGCCAAAGCTCGCCGTGCACGCGAACCATTCCTTCCGCGCCTGACTTCAGCGCGGAAGTAACCACGCCGCTTGACCCAATCAATTCTTCCCTTCCCGTTGCGGTTTTCCACTTCCGCGAGCGCAACACCAAGCGCATCAGCACCACGGTAATAATGGCGAATGGAATCGTCCCCGATAGTGCGACGCCAATGCTCACGCCACCAGGGGTAAGCGGCGAGCGAATGAGAAAAATAGCGCCCAGGAACATGGCGACCACTCCGCCCAAAGCCAGCACGCCGTGGCTGGGCATCTTCGCTTCGAGGATGAAGAAAGCCAGCGCCAAGAGGATCAGAAACAGGCCGGCCAGATTCACGGGCAGAAAGTTCAGCGCGTACAAGGCGAGAATCAGGCAGATGCCGCCAATCACGCCGGGAGCGACTACGCCGGGATGCGTAAATTCCGTGTAGAGACCGAGAACTCCCAGAATCAGCAGAACAAAAACGATGTCCGGCTGGACGATGCGCGACAGAAATTTTTGCCGGCTGGAGAGTTCGAACGGTGTGCGGACGGGATTCTTCAGCGCCAGGGTCAGTTTCGTGCCGTCAAACCGCGTGATAACCCGCCCGTCCAATTTCTGAAGCAGATCTTCGGGGGAATTGACGACGAGATCGATCATCTTGCCGTCCAGCATCTCTTTCTCTGTGAATGCACGCGATTCCGTAATTGCTTTTTCCGCCAGCTCAGGATTGCGCTGGCGTTTATCCGCGAAGCTGCGGAGGAAGGCCATGGCGTCCTGGTTGATCTTTTTGCGAAGCACTTCATCGATTTGCGGCACGTACCCCCCGATGGCCAGGATGGGCGAAGCCGCTCCCGCGTGGGTGCCATTGGTCATAGCCGCGATGTCCGCGGAAAGCAAAATATAGAACCCAGCGGAGGCGCCGCGCGCCCCGGTGGGGGAAACCAAAACGGCCACCGGCACGGGTGACACGAGGATATGCTGGATGATGTCCTGCATGGAGCTGCTCAAGCCGCCCGGCGTGTCCATGGTGATGAGTACCAGCGTTACGTGGCCCTTTGCGGCGTCGGCCAAGCCTTCATCGATGTAGGTGGCAAGGATAGGCTCGACTTCCCCATCGATTTTCATTTCGAGTACGGTTGGCCCGGTGGAATGTTCCTCCGCCGTGGACGAAGGCGCAAGCATCAGAACCCCGCCCGCGCAGAACAGACCAAGAACGGTGACGAAAGCAAACAGCTTCGGTGGCCTGAATGAGGAGACGGGCATTCTCTCCCGCAGTGACTTTTTCATGGGGCACCTCCTCCCGGTTTCTTCTCCGGCGGCTTGGAATTCTGCAAGTGGTCCAACAACTGCTTGGCTTCGGTGTAGTTCGGGGCGACCTGTAGAGCCTTCTCCGCTTCCGAGCGCGCCAGGTCCGGCTTCTTCTGTTCGAGATAAATCTTTGCCAACATCGTGCGTACCTCCGCGGAATCGCGCGTTTCCAAGGAGGCTTGAAACTCCTTCGCGGCGTCGTCCAAGCGGCCCTGGCGACGGTCAATTTCGCCGAGGCCGCGGTGCGCAGCGGCATTCGCGGGATCGGCGTCCAGGACGGCGCGAAATTCCCGTTCTGCCAAATCGACGTGCCCAGCGGCAAGCTCCTGCCGCCCGCGCCGGAGGCGGGCAGCCGGTGTGTCACCGGCCATTCCGGAATCCGTCGTGCTTCCCGCCGTTTCAAAGGACTGCACCTCGCCACGAACGGAAGTCACGTCCAGCTCTGTTTTAATACGCGCCAGTTTAAGCGCAGTTTCATTTTTGGCATCCCAGGTGACGGGCGGTAACCCGTTGGGTCCGAAGGCTTCTTTGGCGGCTTCGCGCTCCTGGTCCTCTTCCGGCTTTCGCCCCGCTTTTTCGAGCGCGAGGATGAGCATGGCGCGATCTTCGCCGCTATCCGGCTCACGTTCGGAAGCGTCGCGGAAAGCATCGACCGCACCGGCGGCGTCCTTGTTTTGCAGATCGACGAGGCCGAGATTGAACAGATAGTCGTCTTCGCCCAACTCGAGCTCGGCGGCGTGGCGAAGATCGGCTTGCGCCTCGGCCACTTTTCCCTGGCGCCACCGCGCGACGGCCAGATTATTGAGAATCTCCGGCAGATCGGCGCCGGCCGCGGGACTGTTTCTCAGAATTTCAAAAAGAGAGTTGAAGACTTCCTCGGCGCGATCCGCCTGATTCAATTGCAGCCGGCAAACGCCGCTGAAGAAAAGGGCTTCGACGTAACGGAGATGCGTTTTGGGAACCTTGAAGAACCAGGCGAGAGCAGAGCTGTAGTCCTTGCGGGAGTAATACGCTTCGCCGAGCGCAAATTGCGGATCCGGCCAGTCCGGCTCAAGTTTGGCGGCTTCATGCAGCTGGCGCAGCTTGGCATCATCGTCGCTTGCGAGCAAGCCACGTGCGTATTGTTCGAACGCGTCGAGGCGCAAAGGGCGCTGGCGCCTGGTGAATTCGTCGAGCTTCAGCGGATAGTTTTTGACATTAGCCGAGAGGGCGCGCCACAGCAGGCGCTCCTGGAGTTCCATGAGGGAATCGAGAGGCCCGGTTTCGCGCAAGCTCGGACGCAGAGACATGGGATTCAGGTTCAACGCCTGCATCTCGACCGTCAGGGAATTTCCATTGGCGGAGAAACGCCCAAACAACACAAAGTCGGCGTCGAGATCCTCGGCGAGGCGAACCATGGTGGCGCGGGAGTATTTCGAAGTGGCGGGCAGGCCGTAGCGCTCCAGTTCCGCCACCCTTCCCGCGTGGGAGAAGACTTGTTCGCCGGCGGCAGAGAGGCGCTGAATGGTGAGTTCCTCGAGGCCCTCGCCAAGCCAATCCAGTTTGGCGGAGCCACTGGCGTTTTCAAAGGGCAGGACAACGAAAATCCGCTGGGGATTTGCGGCTTGCGGGGCGGGCGAGGCTCCAGGTGTGGACTGGCCGCGAGCCCCATTGCAAATCAAGAAGAAACCGAAAAGAACCGCTGAAAAACGCAGCCTGAGAAATGGCTTTACCATCTCGCTTGCATTGTAACAGAGGCGGGCACGGGTTGGCTGTAGTGTGGCGCAGGCCAAGGAGGGCCTGTCTCAATTACCGAAGCGAAGAAGTCGCAAGAGCAGACAATCAGCGGTGCAGGGTGATCCCGCGTCCTAAGACGAGGATGAAAACGAGGGCCAAGGCAACAGCAACAGCGATCCAGAAGTAGCTCCTGTTTATTGGATCGGACGCGTGCTCCGGAACAGTGGACTTCGGAATGTAATAGATCAACCAGAGAAGGCCAGAATGCCCGCCCGCCGCCGCGGGCAGAGCGGATTGCCACACGAGCTGCATACCCAGAGGATTCACGAGCCCGCCGGCGCTTAGAAGGAGTATCGACGCGAAGTATGGAATAAGAGTGAGCTTGCGCATCCGACGAAGCTCGCTCCTGGGAACTCCGACGTACCGCACCAGGCATGTGCCCAGAAGCAGCGCGGACGCGAAGTAGAAGGCAATTCCCAAGACGACGAGCAGCGTGCGCCACAAGGCGTGCGCGGGCAAGCCGGCGATCACCGCTGCCCAGTCACCAAAATCGGTGACCCCGGAAAAGAAGAAATAGCCAGTGCCAGAAAGAAGATTGAACGCCAGGCTGATCAGGAGGAAAAAGCGCCATTGCACTGAGGCGCGGCTCGCGCCGCGCAGTGCCAGCCAGAAAATGAGGGCAGCGGCGAGATTCGCGAGGGTTCCTCCGGCGGCGACCAGCCGCGAATCGGACGCGCTGGACCAGGCCACGGTCGTCAAGACACCCGATTGTGCGCCGGTGAGCAGCGCAGTGGCGGCGTGGCCTATGCCTTCATGTAGGACGTCGGAAAGGATCGCCGCCACGAGGCTGATGGCGCAGACAGTAAGCAGGTCATCGGTTGCGTGAACCGGTGCTGGGTTGTCGATCAAGGCGCACACGCAACCCGGCGGACATCAGAGGAGTGGGAAGAATGGGTTTCTGCCCACTCGCGCGGCGAGAATGCCCTCACGGCTGTGAGGTGTCAGGCTTGGGAGCGAGCACTTCCTGAAGCGCGGGCTCCTTCAAGAGGGCCGCGAACGAAGGATCGGTTTTTACGGCCGAAATATTCTTGTACCCTTCGTCTTTTGCCTTGCGAAGATAAATCACGCAACGCTCGAGATTACCGGCCTCCGCATAGGACTTGGCCAGCAGGAAGTAGAATTTGCCGCGGTCTTCGACGGTGCGGTCCTGCAGGATGGAGCCGTTGCGGGAGCTGTTGCGCTCGAAATACTGCGGATCGATGGCCAGGGCGCGGCGGAACGAGGCGATGGCATCCTCATATTTCTTGTCACTGAAATAGGCGTACGCAAGATTGCTGTACAAGACAGGCATATCATTGCGGATGGTAATGGCCTTCTGATAGGCCTTGATGGCTTTGCCGTATTTCTTGCGCTGATACCAGATGGTGCCAATGTTGTTCTGGGCGTCGGCATAGGTGGGGTCGGCTTTCGCTGCGCGCTCGTAGTACTTCAGGGCTTGTCCTAGAGCCAACTGTTGGTGTAGAGCAATGCCCAGCTTGTTCAAGTAGACCGGATTCTGCGGCTGGTGGTCGGCGAGGCGTTTGTAGACGATAGAGGCCTCGCGGTACTCCTTACGCGCCATATAGAGATCGGCGAGCTGCTCATCGGAGATGTCCGGGCGCACGACAATCACGGAGGATTGCCCCGGCGAAGGTGGTTGTGCCTGCGGCACGTGCGGAGCTACCGACGGGGCCGGATCTTCCACAAGAGACTGTGCTGCGGATGGCATGGCGAGAGCGAGGAAGAGAAAACTAGCTGGAAACGCCAAACGGATACGAATCATGGCGGGTCTCCCTTCTCCGGCTTGGGTTTAGCCTTGTCGGAGTCCTTCTTCTTGTCTCCAAAGATACCAAATATTTTCTGTAAAGGGTTCTTTTTCTTGTCGGCGGCGGGCTGAGCGGCAGGATCGCCGGGTTGGCCGGGCTGACCGGTAGCATCGGGCGGCCGGTTGGGGTCGGCTTTCATCACCACCTGGCCGTTGGTATCCGTTTGTGGAGCCTTGGCCTGACCGCCAAAAACTCCGGAGAGGACGGAGCCGGTGGAGGTCGAGGAGAGGCCATGGCCACCGTGGAGTTCACAGAAGTCGGTGGGTGCGGAGCCGGCGACGTAGACTTCTTCGCGAGTCGTCGGGCAGTTTGGCGTGGCCAATTGCAGGGATTCGGGATCGATGACGACGGACTGCACGCCTTCCGGCATGGTGAAGTCCCTGACGTCGCCGTAGGGAGAGACGGAAGTGGCGCGAATCATGAAGTCGGCCCAGATGGGCGCGGCGATGACGCCGCCGGTGAAGCCGATGTCGCGATTGTCGTCAAAGCCGATCCACACGACACAAAGGAGATTCGAGGTGAAGCCAGCGAACCAGCCGTCACGCGAGGTTCCCGTTTTGCCCGCGGCAGGAAGCGTGAAGCCGCGCGAACGGACGCCGGCGCCAGTGCCCTTGTTGAGCACGTCTTTGAGCAGACTGTCCACCAGGAAGGCGACGCGCGTATCGAGAGCGGGGCGGGTCTGGGGCGTGAATTTTTCGAGGATCTCGCCGCTGGAATTGACGACGCTGTGCAGAAACTGGGGCTCGGCGCGCGTGCCCATTGTCGCGAAGGTGGTGTAGCCCGCAGCAACATCGATGGGAGTCATTTCGTAAGCGCCCAGAGCGACGGCGGGAGTGGGTTGGATGTTGGTGCCGAGACCCATCTGGCGCGCGACTTGGACGACGCGGCCGTAGCCGATGAGCTCGGCGACTTTCACGGTAGCGACGTTCAGCGAATTCGTGAGGGCATCGCGGACAGTGACATGGCCCATGAATCTCTCGCCGAAGTTGTTGGGAGTGTATTCCTTGCCGTCAAACTCGAACGTCGTGGGTTCGTCGTCAACGGTGGTGGCGGGAGTGATGACGGGCTGGACGCCGTCGACGGCGTTGTCGAATGCGGCGGCGTAGACGAAGGGCTTGAAAACAGAACCGGGCTGGCGATGCGCGAGCGCGTGATTGAGCTGGCTCTGGCCGTAATCGCGGCCGCCGATGACGGCCTTGATTTCGCCGGTGCGCGGATCGAGAGCGACAAGAGCGACTTGGGCTTGAGGAATCGGCTCCTTGTTGCCCTTCTTGGCCTGGTCTTTTTGCCACTTTTCGTATTTCTTAGCGAGCAGCGCATCGACGTTTTTCATGCCGGCATCCACGGCGATGGTTGCGGCGCTCTGCAGCGCGGGGTCAAGCGTGGTGTAGACGCGGAAGTTTTCGCTGAGGAGTTCGTTTTCGGAGTATTTGTCGAGCAGGTGGTCCTTTACCATGTCGACGAAGTAAGGCGCGCTGCCGCCGGAAATCGAAGTGCGCACAATTTTCAGAGGGGCCTTCTTGGCTTCCTGGACGTCGTCGGCGGTGATGTACTTATTCTCGAGCATCTGCGTGAGCACGCGGTCGCGCGCTTGAACGCCGCGCTCGGGATGACGGTCAGCGGAGGAGTAATAGTTGGGCGCACGGATGATCCCGGCGAGATAGGCGCACTCGGCGATCGACAGCTGGCGCATGTCTTTGCCAAAGTACGCGACGCTGGCTTCCGAGAAGCCACGTATGCCGAAGCTGCCGCGGTTGCCGAGATAGACTTCGTTTGCATAGAGCTCGAAGATTTGCTGCTTGTTGAAGCGCTGCTCGAGCTCGAGCGAAATCATGGCTTCCGCGAGTTTGCGGCGCCAGTTGCGCTCGGTGGAGAGGAAAAAGGTGCGCGCCACCTGCATAGTGATGGTGCTGGCGCCCTGATAGTGTTGGCTGGTGTGGCGGATGTCCGCCCAGGCCGCGCCGACGATGCGGATGAAGTCGAAACCGCCGTGCTCGAAGAAGCGCTTGTCTTCGGCAGAGAGAATAGCGTCAACCAGTTCGACGGGAAGGTCTTCATAACGGACCGGACGGCGCTTTTCGCGGGCGCTGTCAAAGAGGTTGGTGATAAGTTCCGGCTCGATCTCGGCATTGTCCAGCTCTGGACCACCTGAGAGCGGCCTGATGCTGCGAATGCTCTTGCCGCGGAAGGTGACGGCGAGCGCGTTCCCGCCCGCAAAGTAGGAGAGCTTTGAGGGCCGGACATCGACGGTATTCCCCTGCACCGTGAACACGCCGAGGGCGTTGGGGTCAGACTGAGGCCGGTAGCCGACGCGCGTCAGGTAGTCGGTGAGATCGTCGGGACCCCAGGCCTGCGCGGCGGAGATGTGCTGCGGCGCGGTGAAAATCTGCGTCGTGTTTTGCAGGATGTTGCCGGAAAGGCGCGCATCGATCATGCGCGAATACTTCATGTAGTAGTAGGTGAAGATTCCGCCGGCGGTGAGGATCAAGGCGAAGACGATGCCCAGAATCGTCAAGCCGAGCTTGGAAGTGAAGAAACCTTTTGCGATGCGAATGCGCAAAGCTTACTCCCCTGGGCTGAAAGATAATTGTCTCGCAAGACTGACTACTAGGAAAGACGGAGTTGCGCGCCCGGAGGTTGCCAGAAACATTTCAGGAAACGGACGGCGGCACACGAAAATTAGAACAGCGCCTTGTTTTCGCTGTTGGGCGTGAAATGCAGTTCCAGGTGGTACAGCATCAGGTCCACGGGGACGGTGTACTCCAGGGAAATTCGGACGACGGAGTTCGTGGCCACGACCTTAATGTCTTCCTTTTTCGCTGGAATTCCCAGGTCCGTCACCTCTTTGAAGACATTTTCGCGAATTTGCTCTTCGCTGTAACGATTGACAACGGCGAAGCGCGCCTGCTCCTGCATTTTGTCCGAAAGCTGGTAGTCGTTGACGTAAGGGGGCACGATTTTGATAGCGGAGTAAATCGCGAGGACGACCAGCACCAGGACAATGATGGATTTCAGACGGCCTTCGCCGTGTTCCGAGCGCCGGCCCGCCTGCATGTGGCGCTCCCCGATACGTCTCGTTCCCACCTAAGTTGTCTCCCCCAGGCCAACGTCTGCTGCAGATTTCGCGCGCCGCTCCAAATGGCGGCAAATCGCAAGTCTTCCGTCTATACACTTACGCTAGCACCGCGGCCGGAGGGTGTCGAGCAATTGGCGGATGTCATGTTCCAGAAGAGGAACGGGTTAGGTATTCCCTATTCCCGCGATTTCGCGCGCCAAGAGCCCTAGTAGGCGCGGGCAAAGATAGCGCGGGTGGAAGCGGGCTGGCCGCAGTAGACGCACTTGCCACTGGCGGGTTCCTGTTCCAGGGGAATGCAGCGCATGGTGGCGCGGGTGTCTTCTTTGATTTTGGCTTCGCAGTCCGCGCTGCCGCACCAGAAAGAAAAAGCGAAACCGCCTTCGACGGCTTTTTTCAGCTCGTCGTAGGTTTTCGCGTCGTGCGTGTTGCTCTTGCGGAAGGCCAGGGCCTTGTCGTGGAGCGATTGCTGGATTTCCAACAGGAGTTTTTGAATGGTGGCCGGCAGGTCGGCCAGGGAAGCGCTGATTTTTCCTTCTTTTCCAGGGCGGTCGCGGCGGGCGAGCACCGCGGACTGCTTGACGACATCCTTGGGGCCGAGTTCGACGCGCAAGGGAACGCCGCGCATCTCCCAGTCATTGAATTTCCAGCCGGGACTCTGGCCCTCGCGCTCGTCGAGGGTGACGCGAACCTCCGCTTTTGTGAGCTGGGCTCTGAGATTGTGAGCGGTGTCGAGAACGGATTTCTTTTCATCGTCGTTCTTGAAGATGGGGACAATCACGACCTGATAGGGCGCGATTTTGGGCGGCAGCACGAGCCCCTGATCGTCGCCATGCACCATGATGACGGCACCGACCATGCGCGTCGAAAGCCCCCACGAAGTGGTCCAGCAATGCTGTAGCTGGCCGTTCTGGTCGAGATACCTGACCTCAAAAGCCTGGGCAAAATTCTGCCCCAGGAAATGTGACGTTCCAGATTGCAGCGCTTTGCCATCCCCCATCATGGCTTCGATGGAATAGGTGACGTCGGCACCGGCGAATTTTTCGGCGTCGGATTTCTTACCGGGGATGACGGGAATGGCCGCGTCGTTGATGGCGAAGTCCGCGTACACATTGAGCATCTGAATGGTTTCGGCTTCCGCCTCCTCGCGCGTGGCGTGGGCGGTGTGGCCTTCCTGCCAGTAAAATTCAAGCGTGCGCAGAAAAAGTTTGGTGCGCAATTCCCAGCGCACCACGCTATTCCACTGGTTCATCAGCACCGGCAAATCACGGTAGGACTGAGTCCACTTCGACCACATGTGGCCGATGATGGTTTCCGACGTCGGGCGAATCACCAGCGGCTCGGCCAGCTCTTCACCGCCGCCAATCGTAACGACCGCCAACTCAGGAGAAAACCCCTCGACGTGATGCTTCTCCTTGTCGATGAAGCTGCGTGGAATCAGCAGGGGGAACGCGACATTCTGATGCCCGGTGGCCTTGAAGCGCCGATCCAAACCGGCCTGAATGTTCTCCCAAAGCGCCCAGCCATAGGGACGCACAATCATGCAGCCACGCACGGGCGCATAGTCGGCCAGCTGCGCCTTTAAGACCAGCTGGTTGTACCACTCGGAATAATCTTGCGCGCGAGTCGGGAGCTTTTCGTCGGCCATGCGGCGGTTGATCAGGTCCTCTCAGTAGCGATTCTGCAAGCAACGTAAACTTAAAAGCGTATCGGACAGACCTGCGAGTGTCAACGAACGTGCGCATCGTCACATAGCAACTTCTCAGATTTTGGCAACTTGACCGCGGCGGATTGGCATCCCATTCCACGGGTGCAGTTTCCTGTTACATGTGGGGTGTCAGATGACTTTAAGTTCGTCGCGGTTGTTCCTTCATATTCGAATATTTCTCTTCACCTTCGCAGCATTGTGGTTCACCGCGTTCTGCAAAGCGCAGGACAAAGTTGAGCTCTACGGTGGCTATTCTTACTTCCGCGCATCCATCAGAGAAGGGCAATTTGCAGGCCCGATTGCCGTGGCGCCTATTTCACAAAACGCGAATCTCAATGGCTGGGAATTTTCCGGCCAGTACAAGCTCCTGCCTTTTCTCGGAGCAGTTGCTGATTTCAACGGCACTTACGGCACGCTGAACAACGCCAGCACGCGGGAACATACGTTTCTGTTTGGCCCGCAGGTATCTCTGCCCGCGAGAGTCTCTCCTTTTGCGCACGCCCTCTTCGGCGTAGCAAAAGAGTCGCAGGACCCTATTGCTCCTCCCCCTTGTCCTGTTTTGCTGCCTGCGTGCAGCGGCTTTCTCAGCTTGGGATCGGATCGTTCTTTCGCAACGGCGTTAGGTGCGGGCATCGACATCAAGCTGGTCCGGTTCGTAAAGCTGCGGCTGTTCCAATTCGACTACCTGCGGACGCAATTGCATGGAGCCACGCAAAATCAGCCGCGGGTGTCAGCGGGCGTGGTCGTCCACTTCTGAGGCGTCGTTGCCAGACTAGCTTGGTATGGCTTTGGCCTGCCATTGGCGGCTGGCGGGACGGGTCACGTAGGAAATGGCGAGAAGTACCAGCAAAATCAACGGCGCGAAAGCTGTCGGTCCATCTTTTGCCAGATAGTGCGCAACAACCGCCGCAATCCAGGCGAACGTGAATCCTGCGTACGCCCATTCCTTGAGTTTGGGCAAGCCAGGAACAATAAGGGTGATGGCGCCGAGGAGTTTGGCGATCCCCAGAAGCACGCGCAGTTGCTGCGGATATCCCACGTGAGCAAACCCCTGTACGGCCTGCGGATTACCCGATACATAAGAAAAGCCTGCGAAGAGCGATATCAAGGCAACCAGGCCCGTGGCTACCCAATACGTAATGCTGCGTGCCATATGGCTTTACCTCCCTGGGAGACGAATCCTAGCATGGGTGTACTGGCTCCACACGCGCCGGACTTCTGCGGCCACCCCTTGCGGCATTCCGGTCACCGCATTACTATCGCAGGCGCTCCGAGGAAGCTCCTTGGAGCGTTGTTCCAGCCCGTGATTCTCTGAGGGAGAAACTCCATGAAACGTCATGCATTCCCGACCTTGCTAATTCTCTGCGCCACCTGGATTGCCTGCGCCCTTCCGGCCGCGGCGCAAGATTGGGCCAAAGCCACCCTCGAAAAATCACCACGGCACCGCGAATGGGTGACCGTGAAGCATGACAACCGAGCGGTCGAAACGTTTGTGGTCTATCCTGAATCGAAAAGCAAAACTCCCGTGGTGCTGATCATCCACGAAATCTTTGGCATGAGCGACTGGGTCGAGGATCTGGCCGACCAAGTTGCAGCGGCGGGTTACATCGCCGTAGCGCCCGACCTGCTTTCCGGGATGGGCCCAAACGGCGGGCGCACCACCGATTTCGCTTCCGACAAAGTGATGGAAGCGATCGGCCACCTGAACCCCGACCAGATTACAGCGGACCTGAACGCCGTGGCGGACTACGGACTGAAGCTGCCGGCTTCGAGCGGCAAGCTGTTTGTAGGCGGCTTCTGCTGGGGTGGCAGCCAGACGTTCCGCTTTGCCACCAATCGCGGGGACCTGGCTGCGGCGTTCGTGTTCTACGGCGGTCCACCGGAAAAGGACGCCATGGCACGGATCAAGGCTCCCGTGTACGGCTTCTACGCCGGCAACGACGCGCGCATCGGCGCCACCGTTCCGGACACCATCACCAACATGAAAGCCACGGGCAAGACCTACGAAGCAGTGACTTACGATGGCGCGGGCCACGGCTTCATGCGCGCCGGCGAAGCTCCCGACGCCTCCGACGCGAACAAGAAGGCCCGCACCGACGCCTGGGTCAGGTGGAAGGCGCTCCTGAGCAAGTAAGGTAAGAGCCGAACAGCTTTGCAGGGCGGAATGCAACACAACTTGCAAGACACAATGGCGCTTCTCGAGCGTACGCCTGTGGCGCTCAATGCCCTTCTGCGCGACCTGCCGGAGATATGGACGCTTCGCAACGAAGGCGAAAACACCTGGAGCGCGTTCGACATTGTCGGCCACCTGATCCACGGCGAACGCACGGACTGGATGCCGCGCGCGAAATGGATCCTGGAATTTGGCGAGAGCAAAGCGTTTGAGCCTTTTGATCGCCGAGCCCAGGAGCGCGAAAGCCAGGGCAAGAAGCTGCCGAAGTTATTGGATGAATTCGCGCGGACGCGAGCCGAGAACCTGGACGAACTGCGCGGCATGCGCCTCAAGCCGGAAGACCTCGCGCTCCGCGGAATGCATCCCGCACTGGGAGTCGTCACTCTTTCACAGTTGCTGGCAACCTGGGCCGCTCATGATCTGACGCATCTGCACCAACTCTCGCGGGTCCTTGCCCATCAATATCACGAGGCTGTCGGTCCGTGGAGCGCCTACCTCGGCGTGCTGAAGTGTGCGGGTCATAGCGCGCCTTGAAATTACTGGCGTGGAAGGCCTACGCCCCAGACGGGAGTGGTTGCGGCAATTCTCTCGAAATTGGAAACGAGCGCTCGGCCTTGCGGGATGGCGTTCTTCACGGCTGGGAGTGAAAACGACGCGTCGTGGCTGGCCTGGCTGTCCCACACCTCGGTCACCCAGAGGATGTTTTCGTCGGCGGCATCTTTTGCCACGACATAGCTGAAACAGCCCGGCATGCCGGAGGCGCTCTCCTGGAGCACCCGGATCATCTCGTCGCGTTTGCCGGGAACCATGGTCATTTTGACGATGAGTCCGTACATGGGGTTCGCTCCTTGAGGGTCTGAGAAGACAGACTCCGCCGCAATCGTCGCGGCCGCGGCGTAGATCAGAAATTCGCGCCTGTCCATCTGCACCACCGCAGGAAAGCATGCAGGCCTCGATCCGTTTCGCTTTGCCTTACCATCGTCGACTTATAGAATTGGAACCCGCGACCGCACAGAACGGAACTAACTCTCGACGGGCGACATGAAACGAACCCTCATCCGAGTTGTTACGTCGGTATGGCTGATTTCCCTGGTGGCTCTGGGGGCGCGGCTGGGCTTTGCATGGAGCCAGGCGCGTAAGATTCCCCGCGACGTGCTGGCACCGGCGTCGTTCGCTCAGGAAACAGGAAGCATCGCATACGCGCTGGCAACCGGCAAAGGATTCAGTTCGCCGTTCAAGAAGGAGACCGGGCCAACCGCCTGGCTGACACCGGTGTATCCGCTCTTGGTTGCTGGCATTTTCAAGGTCTTTGGGACTTTCACGCGCGCGTCGTTTTTTGCTGTGGTTTTCCTCAACGCGCTCTTTTCCTCCGCAGTTTGCATCGTGATTTTCTATGTGGGTAAACGGGTGGCGGGAGCAGGAGTCGGCAGCGCCGCGGCATGGCTTTGGGCGATCTTTCCCAACGCCGTGATGGTGTCGTTTGAGTGGGTGTGGGACACGTCGCTCTCTGCTTTGCTTGCCGCTGTGATTTTATGGGCGACGCTGGAATTGTCGGAGTCCGCGAAGTGGCGCGACTGGTGCGCGTATGGGCTGCTGTGGGGCTTCACGCTGATGACGAATCCCTCGTTGGGGTCGCTGCTGCCGTTTTTCCTGGGATGGGCCGCATATCGCGCAAAACACAAGGCGATCCTTTACACCGTTAAGCCAGCCCTGGTGGCCGCGGGCATTGCGATTTTGTGCTGCGTGCCGTGGACTGCGCGCAACTACATCGTCTTTCACCGGCTCGTGCCGCTGCGTTCGAATTTTCCGCTTGAGCTCTACATCGGCAACAACGAAAACTACGCCACGCGACAGTTTGTATACCCGCCGAAAGTGACGAAAGAGAGAGAGCTGCTGCGTTACTTGCGCATTGGTGAGATGCCGTTCATGGACGAAGAGAAACACAAAGCGTTGCAATTCATCCGGGCACATCCGGGCATGGTAGTTTGGCTGACCGGGCAGCGCTTCATCGCGTTTTGGACGGGTCTCGCGAATCCCTGGGAGGCCTTCTGGTCAACCGATTCCCTGCTCGTGCGGGTGCTGTTGATCGGCAATACGATCGCGGGAATCGGAGCATTGTTGGGAATCGTTGCCTTGCTTTGGAGGCGCAGCCCGTACTCGTTTCCGTTGACCGCGTATCCCATCGTGTTTCCCTGTTTGTACTACATCACGCACACGAATCTGCGTTACCGCCACCCGATCGATCCAGTCGTGCTACTGCTTGTGGCCGTTGCCGTCGGGAGTCTTCTGGGGAAATCGGCTGGTGCGACCGAACCGGCCGCAGAGGCGGAGCGATGATCAAGCAACCTGGGTCCGGCTCCGTTGCCCTGTTTGGCGCTGAGGAGTAAGGTGCAGAGGGCTCAATTATGCTTGCCAACGCATTCATCGGTAAAACACAAAAACCTGCGGACAAAGAAGTATCCACTGAACTTGGCGCGGCAAGAGAGCTGTGGAACCGATTAGTCACGGACTTGGCAGAAGAACATGGCATCGACACGCAAGAATGGAACTCCTACTCGAAGAAGGCGGGATGGTCGCTGCGGCTGAAACGTAAGGATCGCGTCATTGTTTATCTATCGCCGCACCGTGGCTGCTTCACCGCGTCGTTTGCTCTGAGCGAGAAGGCGGTGGAGGTAGCCAAGCAGAGCGGCCTCTCGCCGCGAGTGATCAAGATTATCAACGAAGCGAAGCGCTACGCGGAAGGCACGGCGGTGCGAATCGAGGTAAAAAACGTCAAAGACATCACCTCCGTCATACGGATAGCCATCGCCAAACTGGAGAACTGATTCCGCACAAATGGATGGGTAACTCGAAACTACGAGGCTTTGGCTTCGGCGTAAACGGTGAATTCTTCGTACGTGCCCTTGAAGTCGTCGATCTTCCCGTTGTGGAAATGCCAGATGCGCGTCGCCACTTCGTCGATGACGTCGTGGTCGTGCGTGACCAGCAGCACTGTTCCGTCGTAGCGCTGCAGCGCAATGTTGAGCGCGTTGATGGATTCGAGATCAAGATGGTTGGTCGGCTCGTCGAGCACCAGAAAATTCGGCTTCTGCAGCATGAGGCGGCAGAAAATCAAGCGTGCCGACTCGCCGCCGGAAAGCGCTGCAGTGGGCTTTAACGCGTCCTCGCCGCTGAACAGCATCTGGCCCATCAGGCCGCGTAGCTCCTGCTGCGAAGCGGCTGAATCGAATTGCCAGAGCCAGTCGAGAGCGGTCATGCCTTTGGTGATGGATTCGCCGTGATCCTGCGCAAAGTAGCCGACCGCGACTTCATGCCCCCAACGAACTTCCCCGCCATTGATGGGGAACTGCTGGTCAGGCTTTTCAATGTAGCCGGGCGCATTGCGAACCAAAGACTTCAGCATGGTGGTTTTGCCGGCGCCGTTGCGGCCCATGAGCGCGATTTTTTCGCCACGCACGACGGAAGCGGAGAAGCGCGGAATCACTTTCAGGTCATCGTATGATTTTTCGACGCTGCGAATCTCCAGCGGATGCTTTCCGGAATTGCGCTTCATGTCGAAACGAATATACGGGCGCTGAATGTTACTTTTCGCCAGTTCGGTGGTCTGCAAACGCTCGACTTCTTTCTTGCGCGAAGTGGCCTGTGCGGAACGCGTGCCCGCGGAAAACCGCGCGATGAACTCCTGCAGCTGGGCGATTTTCTTTTCGCGGTTAGCGTTTTCCGCTTCGATGCGCGCACGAACGTGGGTCTTGGCGACCACCATATCGTCGTAGCCGCCGTTGTACATAATGATCGTTTCGTAGTCGATGTCGGCGGTATGTGTGCAAACGCTATTCAGGAAATGGCGATCGTGGGAAATGACAATAAGCACGCCTTCGTAATCGCAAAGATAGCGCTGGAGCCAGTGCACGGAATCGAGGTCGAGGTTGTTGGTGGGCTCGTCCAGGAGAAGCGCGGAGGGATTACCGAAAAGCGCTTGCGCAAGGAGCACACGGACTTTTTGTCCGCCCTGCAACTCGCCCATTTTGCGTTCGTGAAGAAAGGATTCCACGCCAAGGCCGTCGAGTAGCACGCCGGCATCGGATTCGGCGGTGTACCCGCCTTCTTCGCCGACGATGCCTTCGAGTTCACCGAGGCGCATGCCATCGGCGTCGGTGAGCTCGTCGTGGGGCTTGGCATAAAGAGCGTCGCGTTCCACAAGCGCGTTCCAAAGGATGGGATTGCCCATGATGACCGTATCGATGACCCGATATTCGTCGAAGGCGAACTGGTCCTGGCGCAGGACCCCCATTTTTTTCGGGCGCGTGACCGAGCCGTGCGTGGAGTCCAGTTCGCCGGTCAAGATCTTCATAAACGTGGACTTACCGGCGCCATTGGGCCCGGTGACGGAGTAGCGGCGGCCCGCCATAAAGGTGCAGGTCACGTTCTCGAAGAGAACGCGCGGTCCGAAGCGCATAGTGACGTTATTGACCGAGAGCATAACCTTCCAAGTATAGCGTGAATCGATTCTTTTCGCAGACACGCGCAGGATCATTATTTCATCGCAAGTGGCTTAGCGACGCAGCGAAACAATTCGAATTGTGCGCAGTGGTTAAGGCAAGCCGAAGGCGAAGAGCGCGGTGCCGGCGGCGATGGCCACATATTGCTTGCCGTCGATGGCGTAAGTCATGGGACCGGCGTAGATCGAGGCGCCGCACTGGAAGTGCCACAGAATTTTGCCGCTGGCGGCGTCCAGCGCCATGAAGTTCCCATCCGCGTCGCCGGTGAAGACCAATCCACCTGCCGTGGACAACACGCCGGACCAGGAAGGCGAGAGATGCTTCAGCTCCCACTTGATCTTGCTGGTGGCGGGGTCCATGGCCCGTACAGCGCCCCAGAACGGCTGCGAATCGTCGTTGGGAAAGTACGCGCTGCCGTAGAAGGCATGGCCCGGGTCATACGGTTGCGGCGCGGTGCTGAAGATGTCGCATTGCTCGCGTGCGGTGACGTAGAAGAGTTTGGTTTGCGGGTCGTACGTGGGCGAGAACCAGTTTGTTGCCCCAAGTGCGCCAGGACAGACTGGCACCCCGGTCAGCGTGGGTGAAGCCTCCTTGCGCTCGAGGGGTACGCCGTTTGCGTCTTTCGAGTCGCTCCACGTCACACGGCCAAATGGCGTCGCAGAAATCAGTTTTCCATTGCTGCGATCGACAACGTAAAAGAAGCCGTTGCGATTCGCCTGCATGAGCAGGTGTCTATTGCCGTCGTCGACGAGCACCGGAACTTGTGTGGCGTCGTAGTCGTGTTCGTCGTGTTTGGTGAACTGGAAATACCATTTCAGCTTGCCGGCGTCTGGATCGAGCGCCAACAAACAATTGGTATAGAGATTGTCGCCCGCGCGGCCTTCGCCACGATTGGAAGGCGACGGATTGCCAGTGGTCCAAAACGTCGTGTTCGCCGCCGGATCGTAAGTGCCGGTAATCCACGCAGGCGCGCCGCCGATTTTCCAGGAGTCGCCTTCCCAGGTCTCGTGGCCGGGTTCGCCGGGCGCGGGAACAGTGTAGAAGCGCCACTTGCGCGCACCGGTGGCCGCGTCGTAGGCGTCAATGAAGCCGCGAATCCCATACTCGCCGCCGGAAACACCGATGAGCACGAGGTTTTTGATGATCAGCGGGGCGAGCGTGATGCTGTAACCTTTGTTGTAATCCGACGCGCCGACCGTGTTGACGTCCCATACGACGTTGCCGGTCCTGGTGTCGAGGGCGATGACATGCGCATCGAGCGTGCCAAGAAACACCTTATCGCCAACAATAGCCAGCCCGCGGTTGACTCGCCCACAACACGGACGAATATCGGAAGGCAGAGCGCGCTGATACTGCCAGATGGGGCGACCCGTTCGCGCATCCAACGCGAACGCGCGGTCGTCCGAGCCGGTACCGTACAACACTCCATCGACCACCAGTGAAGTGGACTCATACTTCCCCGTGCCCATGGTCTGATACACCCACTTCGGCACAAGCGAAGTTGCGTTGGATGTGTTGATCTGGTCGAGCGAGCTGTACCGACGGCCGGTGTAGTCACCCGAATACATCAGCCAATTCTGCGGTTCCTTGTCGGAATTGAGTAGCCGCTGGGGCGTGACTTGCGCGTAAGAGCCCAGCGCCATGCAGCATGCACAGGCAAACAAAACGGATAGCCGAACCGGGAGCGAAAAGCAGATTCTTCGCTTCCCTCGAAATGAAAGACTCAGAAAGTGCGACCGTCGGCCGTTCATTGCGCACCTGCCGTTTGTAAGTAAGCGGTGAGGTCCTGCAGGTCCTTGTCACTCAGCATCTTCTGGTCGTAGGCGGGCATAGCTGATTCGCGCTTCTTTTCGTACGAGCGGAGTTTGTCTTTCTCGAAGAGATGGAGCTGCTCGCGCGTATCCAGCATTTGTAGCGTGAACTGATCCTCGTTCAAGACCACGCCGGCATACTTGGTTCCGTCGGACGTTACTACGGAAACCGATTCATATTCCTGAGGGAATTCTTTCATCGCCTCGAAGATGCCTTGCGCCAGCCGCTTGCTGGGATTACGTAACGATTCCGCGAGGTACTCGGTCGAGCGCGATGCGCCAACCGTGCTGAGATCGGGACCGAATCGTCCGCCTTTCCCCTGAATCATGTGGCACATCGAGCAGCTGGCCGCGCCATAGAAAAGCTCCTTGCCATGCGCGGCATTACCGGCCGGTTGCACCGACGCTTTGACTTCCACGGTGCGAATGTAGGTCACCACTTGCCAGATCTCTTCGTCGCTCATGCCCACGCCAATCCCGCCATTGGTGGCAGCGGGCATAGCGGTGCCGGTAATTCCGTCGTGAATGTTGTGAAAGATCTCTGAGTCGGAGTTGCCGTGGCGCTTCGGCCGCGTCAGGTCCGGACCGCGCCCGCCACCGCGCGCGCCCAGTCCATGACAGAAAGCGCAGTTCAAGCGAAACTGATACTCGCCAAGCTTTGCAACCTTTGGATCGCCTGTGTACGGATTCTTTTCCTGCGCAGAAGTCACAGCCAGTCCGAGATGAAATAGGAGTGCGGCCACGACAACCAGTGAGCAGCCACAAAGGGAAGAGCGAAAGCCCTTCGCCACAGCGGCAAAATGGTGTGGCTTCCCCGGCAAACGGTACAAGGCAGGCATCGGCACGGCACCTCCTGTGAAGAAAACTGGAAACGCGGCCACTATATCATCAAGGCAGGAGCAGCGGCATGAACGCCAAAGCAACTTTTCAGAGGCGAGTTAGAGAGAATCGGCCAGCGTAAGATCGGCAGCCGGCTTGATACGATCATTGGGTGATTTTGGAGAAGGCGATGTTGCGCACGCGCCCAGCGAAGAGATCGTACCCGGTGATGCGCCCTTCCGTGTCGCGGCGGAAAACGAGGGCCGTGCCCGCAGGTCCCTGGAACTCGTCACGCACCGTCGGCTCAAGGACGGAAGGTGCGTGCCAGTTCGAGGCGAGAGCGAGCTTCCCGTCCTTCACCACAAGATGGTAAGCGGCCTGAAGTTCTGAACTCGCGTACTCCCCCACGTATTGCGCCAACTCGTCGGAGGTTGGCTTGATCGCGCTGTACGTTTCGAAGATCTGTGGCGCCGTGTCCCTGAGAGTCAGCGTAAGGCGCATGATGCCGCTTGGCTTGCGGTCAAACGCCATCTCCGATCCAAACGCACCGGCGAAATGCTCTGCATCGCGCGGCTTGAAGTGTGAGCCGAATGCTTGCAACTCGCTTTCGGCAGCCTGCACTTGAAGAATGGAATGCGAATTCAGCTCCCGATACCAGCCCGCGTAGGGTCGGAGGTCGGCTTTAGCAACGGGCGCAGCGGGCTCGGGAGAAAGCTGTTTTTCCAAATAAAGGTCCGCGACCTGAAATGCGAGATCACCCGGTTGACTCGTTCCCAGGTTGCACAAACAGACGACGGAAAACTTCTGTTGCGGGAAACGCAGCAGCGCCGTGCGATAACCAAAGTTTGCGCCGTCGTGCGCGACGATCGGCAGGCCGCGATATTCGCTCATCACCAATCCAAGCGCGTACTCGATTGGCTTGCCATTGTTCAGAACGCCCGGTGTTTGCAATTCTTTGAGCAGCGTACCTTTGCCTAATCTGTTTTCGTAGAAATTGCGGTCCCAGAGGAGCAGGTCCTCGACGCTGCTCATCAGCCCTCCGCCCCCGACCATGTCGTAGTTGGTGGACCAGTCCACGCGGAATCCGCCGCCGTGCCGAGGTTCGTATGCTGGAACACGCCCAGGGACAACGACCGTGCGATCGTCGTAAAAGCGGGTGTGGGTCATGGCTAACGGCTCGAAGATGTTTTCTTCTGCGAATTGGGAGAGCGACTTGCCGCTGGTCCGGCTGATAATCACGCTCATCAAGAAATAATTAGTGTTGCTGTAGAGATACTCGTCGCCCGGGGCAAAGTTGAGACTCTTTTGGCGCGAGAGCAGGTCGAGGAGCTCATTTGGGGGATGGATGTCCTCGAAATTGCGCCCCGCCAGAAAGAGCAAACTGAGGACGTCGCGCAACCCGCTGGTGTGATGGAGCATTTCGCGGAGCGTGATGGTTCTGCCGTAGGACGGGAGTTCCGGGACGTATTTGCGAACGTCGTCGTCGAGCGAGAGATAGCCCTGCTCAGCCGCCAGCACAACGCTGGCGGCAGTGAACTGCTTCGAGACGCTGCCCATGTAGAAGACGGATTGCGCGGTGAGAGGTACACCAAGTTCGAGGCTGCCTGCGCCGTACCCCTTCTTGTACACGAACTTACCATCGCGAATGACGCCCAGAGCGCAACCTGGCGAGTCAGGCTTATCGTACGCGGCGAACAGTTGGTCGACTTTGCGTTGAAGCGCGTCATCCGCGTTTCCCACTCTGGCAATGGCCAAAGCACTCGCGAGAACAGTCAAAGCAGTGGCAAAAACATAGCGGCGCGGATTCATCCGAAAGACTCCCGGGCCAAGATATTCGCTCAGGAACTATAGCCAGTTTGGGGAGAAAGCAAAAGAATTGCCGCTGCCCATGAATGCAGGTTTTAACCGCGAGGCAGGATTGCGGTGACGACACGCTTCCGCTAGAATCCGCGCGTTGCCACCCGTGAGCGACACTTCCACCAAACCGCGTATCGCGATTGGCTCCGACCACGCGGGATTTGTCGCCAAGGAAATGATTCGCAAATATCTGGAAAGCGCGGGTTACACAGTGCGCGACCTGGGGACTTCCTCGGAAGAGTCGGTCGACTATCCGGATTACGGCAAAGCGGTTGGCGAACAAGTGATCTCAAAACAAGCGGACCTAGGAATCGCCGTCTGCGGCAGCGGCATCGGAATTTCCATTGCCGCCAACAAGGTGCCGGGCATCCGGGCCGCGCTGTCGCATGACGTGAATACCGCGCGCCTGGCGCGTGAGCACAATGACGCCAACGTGCTGGCGCTCGGCGGCCGCGTCGTGAGCGGTGAAACCGCCATCGCCATGGTCCAGACTTTTCTCAGCACGCCATATCTGGGCGGCCGCCACCAGCGCCGCATCGACAAAATCGCGGCCATAGAAAAAGAAGAGCAAAGCGTAGCCGCAAAACACGGTCGCTAGTCCGAATTGGCTTTCGGCAACTTCCTCCGATAAAATTGTTCGTTGCCGCAGCGCGCCGAATCGAGGACACCAAATGACACAAAGCACGTCCGCCAATGACCGCATGAATCGCCCCTTGGACTCCGTCGATCCGCAAATCGCGGATTTGCTGCGCGAGGAAGCGCGCCGCCAGGCCACAGGTCTAGAACTGATTCCCTCGGAGAATCTCGTTTCCGAAGCCGTGCTCGAAGCCATGGGCTCGATTTTCACGAATAAATACGCGGAGGGCTATCCCGGCAAACGATATTATGGCGGCTGCGAATTCGCGGACAAAGTCGAGCAACTGGCGATTGACCGCGCGAAGGAACTGTTTGGCGCGGAACACGCAAACGTGCAAGCACATTCCGGCACCTCTGCCAACGTCGCCGTGTATATGTCCCTTCTGCGGCCCGGCGACACGGTGCTGGGCATGAATCTCTCCCACGGTGGCCATCTTACACACGGCCATCCGCTCAACTTCTCTGGCCGTATGTACAAGTTTGTGGCTTACGGCGTACGCCAGGAAGATGAGCGCATCGATTACGACGCCATCGACAAGCTGGCGCTGGAACACAAGCCGAAAATGATCGTTGCGGGCGGCAGCGCGTATTCGCGGATTATCGATTTCGAGCGCATCGGCAAAGCGGCGAAGGCCGCCGGCGCGCTGTTTTTTGTGGACATGGCGCACATTGCGGGACTGGTCGCGGCAAGTGTGCATCCGAGCCCGGTGCCGCATGCCGACATTGTCTCCACCACCACGCACAAGACGTTGCGCGGGCCGCGCGGCGGTATGGTCCTCTGCAAAGCCGCGTTCGCCAAGGAACTTGACAAGCTGACCTTCCCCGGCACGCAGGGCGGGCCACTGGTGCACACGATCGCCGCGAAAGCCGTGTGCCTGAAGGAAGCGATGGAGCCTTCCTTCAAGGACTACCAAAACCAGGTGGTCGCCAACACCAAGGCGATGGCGGCCGCTGTGGCTAAGCGCGGCTTCCGAATCGTTGCGGGCGGCACGGACAATCACCTGTTCCTGATCGAAGTGCATTCCCGCGGCATCACGGGAACGGATGCCGAGAAGGCGCTCGACCGCGCAGGCATCACCGTCAACAAGAATTCGATCCCGTTTGATCCCCTGCCGCCCATGAAAGGCGGTGGCATTCGCTTGGGCGCGCCCTCGATCACCACGCGTGGGATGCGCGAACCGGAAATGGAGCAGATTGGCGGCTGGATCGCCGACGTACTCACCAATCTCGGCAACGCGGAAGTTGAGCAGCGCGTCCGCAAACAGGTCGCGGAGCTTGCCGGGCGCTTTCCTATCTATGAAGCTCGCATGCGTAGCAGCAAAGCACAATTGGAATCCGCCCGCGCATAAAGGGGCGAGCCAGTTCCCATCGCGCCATGAACATCTTTAAAGCGACCGCCGACTTCGAGCAGTGGCTGGCCAGGCGCCTTCCCATCGTCCGCCAAGATATTGCGTTGAAGCACCAGCACATGGCGGAGGCAGCGTTTCCGTTTTTTCGCGCCACTTTTTACCGCTGGCTGCAGCACTGGCCGGAAGTCTGCCCCGACCTTGCGAAAGCGCCGAGCGTTCTCGCCGTTGGCGATCTGCACGTCGAAAACTTCGGCACCTGGCGCGACGAAGAAGGCCGCCTTATCTGGGGCGTGAATGACCTGGACGAAGCGTGGGCCTGCTCCTACGCCATTGATTTGGTCCGGCTCACCGCCAGCGCCTATCTGGCCATCGGGGGCGAACATTTGTGCGTTCCGCGGCGCGAAGCGTCGGAAGCGATCGAGGAGGGCTATCGCGATGCGCTCTCTGCGGGCGGCAAAGCCTTCGTCCTCGCCGAGCACCATCAATGGCTCCGGCTCCTGGCACTTAGCAAGCTCCGCGACCCGGTCCGTTTCTGGGAAAAGATGCAACAGTGTCCACCGTACACCGCGAAGCCTCCCGCCGAAGCGCGCAAGCTCATCGAGGAGATGCTTCCCGATCCTTGCAAAACCTACCAACTGAAACGCCGCATCGCCGGACTCGGTAGCCTCGGGCATCCGCGCATTCTGGCTATTTCCGCATGGCAAGGCGCATTCATTGCTCGCGAGGCCAAAGGTATCCGCACGTCCGCCTGGGGCTGGTATCGCAACAGTTCGGCCGACGAGATTTACGGCGCAAAGCTGGCCGACCGTGCCACACGCGTGAAAGATCCCTGCGTGCGCTTCCACGGTCATTGGCTGGTCCGGCGGCTCGCTCCTGACTGCTCGCGCATCGAACTCGCTTCCCTTCCCAAAGAGCGCGACGAGGCCCGTCTCCTCTATGACATGGGCTGGGAAACCGCCAACATGCACTTTGGCTCTCCCGCCGCCATCGCCAAAGTTAAGAAGGACATCGCTGCGCGCCGCGGCCGCTGGCTCCACAAAGCCGCCAAGGCCATGTTCAAGGTGACGCTTAAAGACTGGGAAGACTGGAGGAGCGGCTGGAAAAAGTCCGCAAATAGCCGCTGAAAATCAGCGTTTTCGCAGGTTGCTCCCGAACTCGCTTCCCTCCGAATCCGAATACCTGTCCTCTTTTTTTGTGTCCCTACTACAGTTCCGCTGCACCAAGACTGTCCTCCGGGTCAGTAGATTCCGCACAAAACTCAGGGTAGCGTTTAAAAGTGACTGGGATGGGAACCGTCCTCGCGCTCGTCTTGCTCGCCGTTTCACTGGCCGCCTGGCTCGGTGGGACAGTTCTAAGAAATGCTCCGCAACTGAGGGTGGCGCGAATCCTTCCGCGCCGCGCGGGGGTTTCCCAATGACCAGGAATTCTTATTCTTCCGCAACCGCGGCTCGGCCGGGGGCAAGGCTGGCACGCGGGGGGACGAGGTGAGCCGATGATGGATACGGAAGCCTTCCGTGAGTTTAAAACAGGCCTGACATTTCTACGCGACAATTACGCGCAGAAGGCTCTGCCGCATATGCGCCGCGCCGTGGAGCTCGACAAGAACAATCCCTATTACATGTCCTATCTCGGCGTGGTCCTGGCCCGTTCCGAGGGCAAATGGGGCGAAGCCGAACGCCTCTGCGACTCCGCCGTTCGCATGAAGCGCAATCAGGCGCAACTGTATTTGAACTTGGCAGAAGTCTATGCGAGTGCCGGCCGCCGTGATGACGCCGTGGACGCCCTGGAATCCGGACTGAAATATGCACGGCGCGATGTCCGGCTCACCATCGCGATGAACAAGCTGACGCGCCGCCGCCCGCCCGTACTCACTTTTCTGGCGCGCAAGCACCCTCTAAACCGCCAGCTTGGCTTGCTGCGCCATCGCACAATGAGGATCCTGGGCCAGAAGGCCTGAAGAGTTCTCTCCACCCCCAAACGCAAGAGCGGGCGTCCCGATATCTGGGGCGCCCGCTCTTGTTTTTATCCGATGCCTTCTGCGAAAAGGCTGAATCGCTTCGCTAAATAGCCGTTCCACCGCCAAAGTTGTAGGTATGCTGGATTCCCATTTCCATCAGGATCTTGATTCCGATTCCATACATGCCCGTGGGGAGCACATCCCGGCGCACGACTTCCGCCAAGTATTCGCGGTTCATGGAGGCAGGATCGGTCGAGTAAGGCATGGTGACGAAAAGCCGCATTCCCACTTCATAGCCGGCTTCGCTCGATTGGAAATAGACGCCGGAACGAGAGACGCTCATCGAACCGCGCATGTCTTCAAAGTGATCTTTATTGGGATCGGAGGGGCGGATGCGCATAAGCTGCGTAATTTTGCAGCGGCGCGTTCCGCGGCGCTCCGCACTCGAGTACGTAGGCTTCGGGGTGACTCCTGTTGTGGATTTCTTGCTCATCATTTCTGGCTGGGTTGCCATGGCTTACCATCTTTCCGGACGAAGACCGCTGACTATCCGAGTCGAGTGTATGCCGAGAGCAAAACCAAAACCTATAGTGAAAGCGTACCCGGAAGAAAGTGGGACGTTTTCCAGAGAATCTTAGTACGGAAGTACTAGAAAAGGAAGCAGAGAGAAAGGACCAAAGGGCAGTAAAGCTGTTGAAATTGCTGGAGAAATGGAAGGCAGCTCCCAAAATGGAGTACCAGAGGCGGGTCAGTACCGAAGCGGGACCAATGGTTTTAGGCAGAAGGTACGCCTCCCCGCCTAACTGTTGATTTTTGTGGAATCTAAGAGGAGTCTGCGAGCCCCGTCCCCCGCAGGACAGAGGCTCCGAAATTGCTTGTCCAAGAACAGTTTCGGCATCCTGCAAGAGACTCAAAGCACGTTCTAAAAACTGCATTTGGAAAGCAAGAAAGTGAGGTGGATCGTCATGGCCACAGCTGCGAGAAGGAGTCTGCAACTCCCGGAGCCAGCCTCCAAGCGAACGAACGGCCATGGCGACCGCCAGAGCAACCTCGCGTCGCTTGGCGAGGCGGCTGGCGACAAGCGATCGGTTCAAAAAGAGGCGCGCGCCCGCGTCTTCGTGGCTGCGGAGAATCGCCTCCTGCGCGAGGCGCTCTCCCGCATGCTTATGAAAAGCGGCGAGATCGAAGTCATTGGCACGCAAACGGCTGAGCCTCTGCGCACTGAGGAGCTGCTTCGCGAACGAGCCGAGATCCTTCTCCTCTCCTCGCGCGGCAACCGCGAGGAAGACGTTGCCGCCATCCGCAGAGTGCGTGCAGCCGCCCCTCACGTTTTGATTCTGCTCGTCGGCGTGGCCGGGGAGGAGGCGGAATTTCTCCAGTGCATTCGCGCAGGCGTGCGAGGTTATCTTCCCCGCGATGCCTCCGCGGAAGACGTGGTCGAAGCCGTCAAAGCGATACACGAAGGCCAAGCCGTCTGCCCGGGCACGCTTTGGGCCGCTCTGTTCCGCTACCTGGAGCGTGAAGCCTCCTCGTTCCCTTCCGCGAGCGTCCAGCAGCGCCTCGGCCTGACCGGCCGCGAGCAGCAGCTCATCCCGCTCATCGCCGAAGGCCTCACCAACAAGGAAATCGCCAACCGCTTCTGCCTCTCCGAACAGACAGTGAAAAACCATCTCTACCGCATGAAGCAAAAAATCGGCGCCAAAGACCGCCTTAGCATGGTGCAGGTCTGCCGCGCCCAGGGCTTCATGATCTAATTGCGTTTCTCAGCTCGCAAGGTTGTTCCAGCAAATCGAAGGTGTACTCGAAGGATCTTTCCTCGATACCTGTCCATTTCGTTTCAGCGAGTTACAACAATCAGCTCGAGGTGGGGGACAACCCGCCACTCGACATTCGCCACTTCCCTTGCGCTGGCTTCCCTGCTCCGTTTGTGCGATTCTTTCTCACCACCGCCACACGGAAAAAACGATGCTCAAGAAATTCAAGGACCTGTCCGAAAAAGAGATTCTGGCGATTGCCATCGGCGCAGAAGAGGAAGACGGCCGCATCTACGGCGAGTTTGCCGATGCGCTCCGCGAAGACTATCCTTCCACCGCGCAGATGTTTGAGGATATGCGCGCCGAGGAAGCAGTGCACCGCGACCGGCTCACCGAAATGTTCAGGCAGCGCTTCGGGGAACACATCCCGCTGATTCGCCGCGAAAACGTGAAAGGCTTTCTCCAGAGAAGGCCCGTCTGGTTAATCCGCCCGCTGGGCGTAAAGGTGGCCCGCAAGCAAGCGGAAATAATGGAACTCGAAGCCGAGCGCTTCTATCACAAAGCCGCCAGCCGCACGAGCGACGTCTCCACCCGCGAACTGTTAAACAAGCTCGCCGACGAAGAGCGCAAGCACACGCAGGCCGCCAGCGATCTAGAGGCAAAGCACCTCACGGCCAGCGCCAAAGCGCAGGAAGAAGAATCACACCGCAAGCTGTTTCTCCTGCAGGTAATACAGCCGGGCCTTGCCGGATTGATGGATGGGTCGGTTTCCACACTCGCGCCCATCTTTGCCGCGGCGTTTGCCACACAAAAAAGCTGGGACGCGTTTCTCGTCGGGCTTGCCGCGTCCATCGGCGCGGGCATCTCCATGGCCTTCAGCGAAGGGCTCTCCGATGACGGCTCGCTGACCGGCCGCGGGTCGCCGTGGCTGCGCGGCATTGTCACTGGCGCAATGACCACTGCGGGCGGAATCGGGCACACGTTGCCCTTTCTGATTCACAGTTTTCGCGTCGCGATGCTGGTGGCCGTGATCGTAGTTGCTGTCGAACTGGGCATCATCAGCTACGTTCGCCACCGCTATATGGACACGCCATTCCTGCAGGCGGCGTTTCAGGTGATTGTGGGAGGCGTGCTCGTCTTTGCTACCGGCTGGCTGATCGGCAGCTCGTGAGTTGGTGCACTGGAAATGGGCTAAGCGACCCGGTGACGGTCTCATCGAGCTGGGTGAAGTGGAGATCGTGCAGGATCCTCCGCTCCGGTTGCCCGCGGCGGGCGCGCTCAGGATGACAAAGTGGCCGCACTGGGCGAAAGAAACGCGCTTAGTCGGAATGGGCTGGCGCGGGAGCTGAGTGCGGCAACGTGCGGTGGGCGCGCGCGCCGCGCAGCCAGGTCTGCAGGCGGTCCATGTAGATGTACACAATCGGCGTGGTGAAGAGCGTCAGCATCTGGCTGACGATCAGGCCGCCGATAATCGTGATGCCCAGCGGGCGGCGCAGTTCGGAGCCGACGCCGGCGCCGAGCGCCAGGGGCAGCGCGCCGAAGAGCGCGGCCATGGTGGTCATCAGAATCGGCCGGAAGCGCAGCAAGCACGCCTTGTAGATGGCCTCCAGGGGCGAAAGGCTCTCTTCCCGCTCCAACTGCACGGCAAAATCAATCATGAGGATGGCGTTTTTCTTCACGATTCCAATCAGCAGGATGATGCCAATCAACGCAATCATGTTTAAGTCGGTGTTAGCGACCTTAATCGCCAAGATAGCTCCAATGCCCGCAGAAGGTATGGTGGAGAGAATCGTGATGGGATGGATGAAACTCTCGTACAGAATGCCGAGAACGATATACACGGCTACGAGCGCGGTGAGGATGAGAAAGGTCTGCGAAGCGCGAGATTCCTGGTAGGCCTGCGCCGTGCCTTGGAAGGTGGCATGTACGGTAGGCGGCATGCCGCTTTGCCGCGTGGCGTCGAGAATATGCTGAACGGCTGGACCGAGCGAGGCGCCCGGCGCGAGATTGAAGGAGAGCGTGATGGCCGGGAAAATCCCCTGGTGATTCACGGAAAGCGAAGTGCTGGAAGGCTCGTAGTGGGCAAAAGCGCTGAGGGGAACCAATTTGCGGTCAGAGGCCGGCACGTAAATCGATTTGAGAGCCTCGGGACTTTGCTGGGCGCTAGGCATGACTTCCAACACCACGTGGTATTGATTCAGGCCCTTATAAATGTTGGAGACCTGGCGCTGACCGAAGGCGTCGTTCAAGGTGTTGTCAATGTTTTGCACGGAGACG
>CAZGFL010000018.1:0-6304 GCA_964524985.1 uncultured Acidobacteriaceae bacterium | reverse complement strand
CAAAATCCCGGGCGGCCAGGCACATTGGCGTCCGCCTTATTTCAACTGGTCCGCTACCTTGGCAATGCCGGCCTTGGCACAGCCCTCCTCCTGCATCCCTCCCATCGGGGCTCCGCTCAGGCCGACGCCGCCGATGGTCTCCTCGCCGATTTTGATCGGAACGCCGCCTTGGAGCGGAATGACCTCGGCAAGCATTCGCTGCCCGGCAAGTGCCGGCGTTGTTTCGGTCCGCGTCATCCACTCACCAGATGTCGTCCGGAAAGTCAAAGCCGTATAAGCCTTGCGGCGGGCCAGTTCGAGATTGTGCGGCGACGCTCCATCACCCTGCAGGAAAACACGGAGCCGGCCCGCACGATCGACGACTGCAACCGATACTCTGTCGCCGCATTGTGCCAGGGCGGTTTCAGCGATGGTCAAAGCCATATGAACGGAAACGTCGCGCTCCGTCAGCGCCTGGCTGCTTCCCGCGGAAGGAAACAGGAGGAGCAGGGCAAAGGCGGCTGCGGCAGCAAATCGAAATGACATGAGAACCTCCGTTGCGTTGGTGTGTGCAGCATTCCCGATCGCAAGCGCGTAGCGCGGTTGCGACCGGCCGAAGCATACCAGAGCTACCACGCGAACCCACGGGAAACGATACGGTCACCCAGAAGCGGACGTCTGAGGAGTTAGAGGGTCCCAGTTCCGGTCGGGGGTGCAGTTCCGGCAAGAAACTAAAGAACTTGGCCTCGATCGAGCTTCTTTTTACAAAGTCCTTACAATTTTCCGGCGCAACTCAGCGTAGCTTCATCGGGAACTCCGATAACGGGATGCGATAATGATCGGACACAAAGAGCAGCGCGCCGACAACCGGCAGCTATATTCCGGATTGATCCGACTCCATCTTCTCCACCACTCTGGAGAGGGAGAAGTTTTTGGTCTCGGAATGATCGAGGAATTGGCTCGGCACGGCTATAGGCTGAGCCCTGGCACGCTATACCCAATCCTTCATGGCCTCGAAAAAGACGGTCTGCTTCGTTCCGCGGAAATTTGCGTCGGTGGCAAGATTCGTCGAGTTTACCGAATTACTACGGAAGGACAGAAAGCGCTGGGGGCCGCCAAGGAGAAAGTTCGCGAACTGTTTGGGGAATTGTTCTCCGAACCGAAACTCAAAGATGCGCGCCCGCGTCCTCGCCTCGTTACCATGCAGTCCCTCGCTTACCGAAGGCAACGTGCTTCTAAAATCAGAGGTTAGGCTTTCCTCGCCCGAGGGATTCTCTATTTCCGCCTCATCATTCCGTGCGCTTGCAGCGGCGAGAATCAGCCCGGCTATTGACACTCGTTCCTGTATTTCCTAGTATCGCCTTCCGATAATGACAAATCTTGTCGGAGGAGCCTTGAAAGTTAAGCGCCGGCATGTTCGAGAATTTGTATTTGCACTAGCGGTGACTGCCTTTCCCGGCCTCATGGCTAATGCGCAATCGCTGCAACTATCCACGCTACGGTCTCTCAAGGCTCACACGAAGAATGTTCACTCGGCTCCGATCAGCCGCGATGGCATGGTTCTAGCCACCGCAAGCAGCGACCAGACCGTTAAGCTTTGGGATTTCAAGACCGGGCGCGAGCTCAAGACCTTCACTGGGCATACGGGCGACGTGAATACGGTGGCCATCAGCCCCGACAATAAGCTGCTTGCGTCCGGCAGTGACGACAAAGCGGTGAAGGTGTGGGATGTCAAATCGGGGCGCGAGCTGTACAACCTGACCGGCCATACCGGTTTCGTGCAAGGTACGGCCTTTAGCCCGGATGGAAAGCTGCTCGCGTCCGTGTCGTACGACAAGACGGTTCGCATATGGGATCCACACAAGGGCGAGGAAATTCGCACACTGACGGGGCACACAGAACCCGTCTTCGGGGTGGCGTTCAGCCCGGATGGGCGTTGGCTCGCGTCGGCCAGTAATGACAAAACAGTCAGAATCTGGGATGTCCGATCCTGGCAGACAGCAAAAACCCTCACCGGGCCCAAGGACAGCGCGCATGGCATCGCATTTAGCCCCGATGGGAAGTTGCTGGCGGGAGGAAGCTACGATTCGACCGTGACGATTTGGAATCTCGCGACTGGGGACGTCGTGCGCGTACTCACCGGATCAGGACGGATTGAAGGCGTGTGCTTCAGTTTCGACGGCAAACTGATCGGTGCCGGCAATCGAGAAGGTATGGTCCGGTTTTGGAATATGAGTGATGGACGAGAAGTCCTGGCAATGAGCCGGCCGGCGATTGCCTTCTCTGTGAGGTTTAGCCCAGACGACAAGACCGTGGTCACGACCGCCGGAAGCGCGATCGACATGTGGAGCGTAAGCAGGCGGCCAGCGAACCGTGAGAAATAGACACGAAGCATGCGGGCAGCTTTCACTTGGACTGGCTGGTTGGGAGCCGCGCCCAAACAAACCTACCTGGAGAAACCAATGGATAGGGAATTCGGAACCGATGCCCAATGCGATCGAATTCGGATTCCGGCGATATTCGTGACAGGAGCCACGCTCTTTGTCGCGCTGCTTCTATTTGCCGGCGCGCCGCTTGCCGCACAGACAGCGGCGGGCGATGACGTCTATGCAGCGCCGCGTCGTTTCTATGCACAAAAGCTGGTCGAAGAAGTGAAGGCAAAACACCCGGAGTTGATTTATCTCAACTTGCGGACGGTTCCACCGGGCCGCACGGAAAGTTTCAAGGTGGCCTCAAGCCCTCCGAGCCGAGGCGGCAAATCCGACCAAGCCGACATCGACGCCGAACATGGCAAGCCCCTTGTTGAAGAGATCAAAGACGCCCCGCAGGAGTTTCGAGTACTGCTTCCCTTGCGCGAGCAATCGGGAAACATCATTGGGAACATCGCGACAAGGATGAAACTCGCGCCCGGGGAAACGACCTCGGATGCACTGAAGCTGGCACAAACCGTCGACCGCGAACTTCAGAAGGCCATACCGTCGAAAGCTAAGTTGTTTGAACCCGCATAAACCGCCGTTCGCGCAGGGCGGCGAGTTTCCAGTTTGGGGGTGGCCAGGGCGGCCCTTCCCCTGTGGACATCACAACCACCCCTGCGATAGTATCGGCAACTGTTAACGATATCCGATAACGATGTCCATCCCCTTCAAGCATCGGAAATGGCTGGCCGTCTGTGCCGGTGTGATTGCACCGCTGGCGTTGATTCCGGAGGCCAAGGCTCAGGGGCAACCGGCGGCCCCGCGCACCGTCACAATCGACCAGGCGATCGGCTACGCGCTTCAGAACTACCCGGCCGTTCGCGCGTCTCTGGAGGCGCTTTCCGCGACAAGCGCCCAGATCGGGCTGGCGCGAACCGCCTACCTGCCGCAACTGAGCGGCATTTACCAAGACAGCCGTGCCACTCAAAATCAAGTCGACGGCATCTGGCTCCCGACATCCTTGAACCCAGCCGTCGAGGGGCCGGTTCAACCCTCCAGCGGCGAGAGTTTCTGGGCCAGCCAGGCGGCCGCGCTGTTTTCCTGGGAACCGGTGGATTCCGGCTTGCGCTCCGCGCGTGTAAACCGAGCTCGGTCGGCCGAGGACAAGTCGAAAGCCGACCTGGCCCTGACGCGACTTCAAGTTGCGACGGCGGTGGGCAATTACTTCCTGCTGACTGTCGCCAGCGAGCAGGCCACCGCTGCGGCGGAGGCCAATGTCGAGCGCTGGCGGGTTTTGGCTCAATCGACTCGTACCCTGGTTGATAACCAGCTGCGCCCTGGGGCGGACGCGTCACGCGCTGACGCCGAACTGGCGCGCGCCACCGTTCGGCTCTATCAGTCGCAGCAAGCGGAGCGCGCAGCGCAGGACACGCTGGCGGCACTGATGGGAGCTGCGGGCAGGAGCGTTCAAACTGACTCGGCACGCCTCCTCGCGCAACCGCCAAGCGGTTCGATTCCCGAAGTCAGCCCATCGGACCATCCCTTGGCGCGCGACCAAATGGCTGCGGTGCGGCAGATCCAAGCGGATGAAAAGGTTCTAGACCGCACCGATTATCCTCGCTTGTTTTTACAAGCAGAGGTCTTTGGACGCGGCAGTGAAGTTCCCAACAACGGTTCTATCGCGGGCAGTTGGAACGGGCTTGCACCCGCTCGCGGCAACTGGATCACAGGGATATCGATCCTGTTCCCGGACGTCTTTGGTCTCAAGGCCCTGAGCGCCCAAAAACAGATTTCAAAAGCCGAGGAGCAGTCTGAAAGAGCGCACTACGACCAGGTGATCCAGGACGTAACGGGGCAGATTCAAGCGGCGCGGGACCAGCTGAGACTGGCGATCCTCATCGCTGGCGAGACTCCCACCGAACTCGCCGCTGCTCAACAGTCCGAAACGCAATCGCGCGCCCGTTATGATGCGAGCCTGGCAACCCTGGTGGAAGTCGCCGACGCCGAGAACATCCTCGCTCAGGCCGAAGTGGATGATGCGGTTGCCCGATTGAATGTCTGGCACGCCCTTTTCACGCTGGCGAATGCGCAGGGAGACCTGCAAGATTTTCTCCAGGTCCTGCACGCCTCCCCCACCGGAGCGCCCTAGCCATGTGGCTGATTCGTGCAGCGTTGCGGCGGCCCGTTACGGTGATTGTCATCGTCGCTGCGCTGGCTCTCTCTTCCATCCTCGCGCTGCTGCGCACGCGAATCGATATTTTCCCGGACCTGAACCTGCCGGTGATCTATGTGGCGCAGCCGTATGGCGGCATGAGCCCTCAGCAGATGGAAGGCTTTCTCTCCTACTACTACGAGTATCACTTCCTTTACATCAACGGAATCGAGAGCGTCGAGGCGAAGTCGATTCAAGGGATTGCCTTGCTCCGCCTCACCTTTCACTCCGGGACCGATATGAGCGAGGCGCTGGCCCAGACGATTTCCTACGTCAACCGCGCTCGCGCGTTCATGCCGCCCGGCACGGTGTCGCCGTTTGTGTTCCGGTTCGACGCGGGCACCCTGCCTGTCGGCTATCTCGTTTTTTCGAGCGAGTCGCGCACGCTCGGAGAAATCCAGGACCTCGCCCTCAACCGGGTCCGGCCCATTTTCGCGACGCTGCCCGGAGTTTCTTCGCCGC
This sequence comes from uncultured Acidobacteriaceae bacterium, assembly GCA_964524985.1. Classification (GTDB taxonomy): domain Bacteria; phylum Acidobacteriota; class Terriglobia; order Acidiferrales; family UBA7541; genus Acidiferrum. The sequence continues at coordinate 1,237 of CAZGFL010000018.1, read as the reverse complement.
CTCCCTTTGGAGGAAATCAGCGCACGATTGTGATCAGCGTCGATCCAGGAAAGCTGCACGCGTACGGGCTTTCCCCTCAAGCCGTCGTTCAGGCTCTCGTATCGGGGAACACGATCGAGCCGGCGGGGAACGCCAACATTGGAAATTTCCAGACTATGGTCACGACGGATTCGACCGTCGGGCAAATCACGGACTTGCTGCAAATCCCGCTGCGTACCGGTCCGGGGCCGGCCGTGTACCTCCGCGATGTGGGAACCGTCTCGGATTCTTCGGACATTCCCGCGGGCTACGCCCTGCTGAACGACAAGCGTACCGTCTACATTCCGGTCACTAAGCGCCCGGACGCGTCAACGATTACCGTTGTGAACGAAGTTCGCGCGAGCTTGCCCCGGTTTCAGTCGCTCGTTCCCGACGACATCAAGATCACTTACGAGCTTGATCAGTCGCAATACGTGCGTGCCGCGTTGCTCTCGGTGCTCCGCGAAGGCGTGTTGGGGGCAATCCTCACCGGCCTGACGTTGCTCTTCTTTTTGCGCGAATGGCGCAGTTCCTTGGTCGTCGTCACAACGATTCCATTCGCCTTGCTGATTGCCGTGGTCGCTCTTTCGGTCGCGGGCCAGACCATCAACATCATGACCCTCGGGGGGCTGGCGCTTTCCGTCGGGGTCCTGGTGGATGAAGGGACCGTGCTCCTGGAAAACATTCATGTGCACCTCGCCAGCGGCCAGCCTAAAGCGAAGGCAATTCTCGAAGCGAGCCGCGAGGTCGCAACCCCGCGCTTCCTGGCGATGCTCAGCGTGCTTGCCGTCTTCCTGCCGTCGTTTTTCATGGTCGGTCCGGCTCGCTCGCTTTTTGTGCCCCTCTCGCTGGCGGTCGGATTTTCGATGGGCGCGTCCTATTTGTTGTCGAGCTCTTTGGTGCCGGTGGTTTCGAACTGGCTGTTGAGGACAGGATCGCCTTCCGAGCACACTGAAGAAAAAGGGTTCGACCGCTTCCGGGTGAACTTCTACGGCCTTCTGGACCGGCTGATGGCCGTTCCGGCGCTGCTGCTCACCGCCTATTTCGCCGTTGCGGTTCTGGTACTGGCGCTCGTTGGGCCGCGCCTCTCGCGCGAGATTTTTCCTTCCGCGGCAGCCAACCAGTTTCGGTTGCGGTTTGACGCCCCTGACGGGACGCGGGTCGGCGTAACCGAGGAGATGGTGCGGAGGCTGCTCGAGACAATAAACCGGGAAGCGGG